>VGCC01000003.1 GCA_016870195.1 Actinomycetota bacterium | reverse complement strand
TCGTCGTCGCCGACGTGTTCGCGCAAATCCGCACCGGGGATGCAGGCCGCCACGAGTGGGATGTCATCGAAGAACTTCCACACTTGATCGACCGGCTGGTCGATGTCGAACGTCTGGGTGATCAGCATGGAACCTCCTGGTGGATGAACGATTCGGGGTCCTTCTCGAATGCGACCCGGCACCCCATGGCACAGAAGTAGTAGGTGGTCCCCTGATACTCAAACGGACGATTGGCGGGGACTGCCGCGACCGTCATCCCGCACACCAGGTCGGTGACCTGGGCCGGCTCCACCACGGGCAGAAGGGTGCGGCGCCCCGCGAACGCGCCCGAGGCACGGAGTTGCACGAGTTCCGCCAGGATGGCCACCGCGATCTCCCGGTGCGTGGTGTGACCGAGATCAAGTCCCACCGGGACCCGCACCCGCGCAATGCGCTCCGCAGGGACACCGCGATCGGTGAGGAAACCCAGCACCACCTCACCGCGCTTTCGCGATGCGACGAGCCCGACGAACGCAGGATCACCCGCGACCGCCGCCTCCACCGCTTCCTCATCCCCATGTCCCTGAGTGGCGACTACGACGACGCTGGAGGGGTTGACGGAGGCGGCGGTGAAGTCCGACCCATCAACGATCTCTCCGCGCCAGCCGATTCCGCGCACGAGGTCGAGCAGGGTCATCGCCATCGGAGATCGACCGACCACGATCACCTCGGGTGCTACAAGCACCGGCTCGATGAACAACTGCAGAGCACCTTCACTCTGACAGGACATCGGCACCGTGACGACACCCGCGGGCACGTGCATGCCTTCGAAGTCTTCCGGTTGCCCGAGCCAGATGAGGGACGGCGTGCCCGCCTCGATTACCCGCTTGGCCTCGCGGATGACTACTGGCTCGGCGCATGCGCCACCGATCCAGCCGTGCAGGATGCCCTCCGCGGTGATGACCGCGCGGGACCCGTGCTGACCCGACGACGGCGGCTTGCGCCACACGACGGTGGCCATCGCGAACGACTGCCCGTAGCGCGCGAGATCCACCGCGAGCTCCATGACGTCGATGCCGTCGGAAGCGGACACCTAGTCGACCCTCACCGGAGGCATACCCGAGATATCGCTGCCGGTCTTAAGTGCTTCATAGACGCGGTTCGGCATCAGCGGCATGTCCACGTTGCGGACACCCGTGTGCTCGATCGCATTTATGACCGCATTCACGAAGGCCGCGGGGCCACCCACGGTTGCGCACTCGCCGATTCCCTTGGCACCGATCGGGTGATGCGGGCACGGAGTGACAACCTCGTGGAGTTCGAAGCCGGGTGTCTCCCATGCGGTCGGAAGCAGGTAGTCCATGTAGTTCGCGCCGATGCAGTTCCCCTCCTCGTCGAAGGTTATGTACTGCATGTTCGCCATGGCGTAGGCCTCCGTGAGACCGCCCATGATCTGACCCTCCACCACCATCGGGTTGATCCGCACGCCGCAGTCGTCGACCGCAACGAACTTCAGCACATCCCACACACCGGTGGCCGGATCCACTTCCACCTTGCAGATGTAGGCGGCGAACGGCCAGGTGAGGTTCGGCGGGTCGTAGTAGGCGTTGTTCTCCAGACCGGGCTCCATCCCGTCGGGGACGTTGCTGTACGCCGCGAGGGCGCAGTCCTGGATGGTCACGCCGCGCTCGGGGTTACCGCGCACGTAGAAGCGACCCAACTCCCACTCGATGTCCTCCTCAGACACCTCCAGCAAGTGTGCCGCGATCTTGCGGGCCTTGGCCCGGATCTTGCGCGACACCATCGCGACTGCCGCGCCGGCCACCGGGGTGGAGCGCGACGCGTACGTGCCCATGCCGAACGGGGCGGTATCCGTGTCACCCTCCTCAACCACGATGTCGTCGGCGGGGATACCGAGTTCGTGGGCGACGATCTGCGCCCACGTGGTCTCATGACCCTGGCCCTGGGTCTTCGCGCCAGTGCGCAGAATCGCCTTGCCGGTCATGTGGACGCGCAACTCCGCAGAGTCGAACATCTTGATTCCGATGATGTCGTACTCACGGCTATTGCCTGCGCCGAGCGGCTCGGTCATAGTCGAGATGCCGATGCCGAGGAGCTTGCCGCGCTTGCGCGCCTCCTCCTGCTCTGCCTTGAAGTTCTGGTATCCGATCGCCTCAAGGCCGATATCGAGACACTTCTTGTACTGACCGGAGTCGGTGAGGAAACCGAATGCGGTGCGATACGGGAACATATCGTCCTTTACCAGGTTCACTCGACGGAACTCCGCTTGATCCATACCGAGGTCGTTGGCGGCGTTGTGGATCATGCGCTCCTGGAAGAACATCGCCTCCGTGACTCGGAAGGAGCACCGGTAGGCGACTCCGCCCGGAGCTTTGTTGGTGTACCAGCCCTCGCTCGTTAGGTGCGCGGCCGGGATGTCGTAGCATGCGAATGCCGAGTGCATTAGACCGATCTTGAACTTGGTAGGTTGCGCATCGGCGTAGAAGGCACCGTGATCCGAGATGGTGTGCATCCGCATCCCGAGGATCTTTCCGTCCTTGCGCATGGCAATCTCGCCCTGCAGGTAGACATCGCGACCAAAACCTGTGGAGATAAGGTTGCCGGACTTGTCTTCAATCCACTTCACGGGACGTTCCGTCAGAATCGACGCCAGGATCGAGACCACGTACCCGGGATAGATGGGCACCTTGTTGCCGAATCCACCGCCGAGGTCTGGGGAGACGATGCGGATCATGTGCTCGGGGAGTTCCGCCACCATGGCGACTGCGGCGCGGATGATGTGCGGCGCCTGGGTGGTCATGTACACGGTCAGCTTGCCCGTGGCGCGGTCGTAATCGGCAATCGAGCCGCAAGGCTCGAGAGGCGAAGGATGCGAACGTGGGTAGTGCAATTCGGTCTTCGAGATCACGTCGGCTTCTGCGAAGGCACGATCCGTGGCGGCCTTGTCGCCGATCTCCCAGTCGAAGATCTTGTTCGTCGGCTGGTTCTCTTTGTCGTCACGGATCAGCGGAGCGTCGGGAGCCTGGGCCTGGACCGGATTCACAATGGGCGGCAACTGCTCATACTCGACCACGATCTTTGAGCAGGCATCCTTCGCGATGTAGGGATCATCGGCTACGACGGCGGCGACCTCCTGGCCCTGGAAGCGCACCTTGTCTGTCGCAAGCACCGCCTGGGTGTCGTAGGACAGGGTGGGCATCCATGCCAGGTTGCGCGCGGCCATGGTCTCGCCCGTGAGGACCAAGCGGACACCCGGAATCTCCCATGCGGCACTCGTGTCGATGGACTTGATTCGCGCATGTGCGACCGGGCTGCGCAGTACTTCCATGTGCAGCATGCCGGGGAGGACGATGTCGTCGACGTACCGGCCCTTACCGCGGATGAAGCGGTTGTCTTCTACTCGGCGGCGGCTCGCGCCCATGCCACCGATCTTGAGTTCGTCCAGGGGAGCCATCACGCCTCCGGGTTCTGTCCGCGCATCTTCTGGGCTGCCCAGAGGACGGACTTGACGATGTTCTGATAACCGGTGCAGCGACAAAGGTTGCCGGACAGCGCCCAGCGGACTTCGTCCTCCGTCGGATCGGGATTGCGTTCCAGAAGTGCCTTGGCGGCCAGCATCATGCCCGGGGTGCAATACCCGCACTGGAGCCCGTGCTCCTGCTTGAAGCCCTCCTGCACGGGATGCAACTCGCTTGCGGAGGACATTCCTTCGACGGTCTCGACCTCGTGACCGTCAGCCTGAACCGCAAGCATCGTGCAGCTCTTCACGGGGCGACCGTCGAAGAGCACCGTGCAGGTACCGCAGCTCGTGGTGTCACAACCGGTGTGCGTTCCGGTGAGCTTCAATCCCTGACGGAGGAGGTGTGCCAAGAGTAGGCGGGGCTCGACATCGACGGTGCGTGCTTCACCGTTCACGTTGATCGTCACGCGCTTGGTGGGCACGTCGGCTGCGGGAGCCGGGCTGACTTCGTCATAGAGGCTGGTCATGTCAGGCTGCTTTCTGCTCGGAACGGGAGATGTTCGTCAGGATGCGGGACACGAAGGTCTCGACGATGTGGCGCTTGTAGTCCGCAGAGCCACGGTGATCCGTGCGCGGTTCGGCGGCAGCCGCGACAGCCTGCGCCGCCGCCGCAATGTTCTCGTCGGTCAGCGTCTTCCCGACGAGGACGGAGATCGCGTCATTGGCATCGATCGTCCGGCCACCAACACCAGCGAGCGCGCAACCGGCGCGACGCACAGTGTCACCGTCCATGTCCAGCGCGACGGCCACGGATGCGGTGGCGAAATCCCCGACTCGACGCTCAAGCTTGAGGTAGCCACCGCGCGCAGTTCCCTTCGCGGCGGGGATGACCGCTTCCACCGCGATCTCGTTGTAGGCCAGAGCATTGACGAAGGGTCCGAGAACAAAGTCGCTCATCGGAATCTCGCGCCGGCCATTGGGGCCTTGCGCGACAATCGAGCCGTCGAGGGCGATCATCGTCGCCGCCCAGTCGCCCTGCGGGTCCGCATGGCACACCGAACCCACGAACGTGCCACGCGTACGCACGATCGGATCGGCTACCAAGGCGGCCGCCTGCGCCAATGTGGGGAAAGCGTCTAGCTTGTCGGAGAACTCAAGATCCTCGTGGCGACACAGCGCACCGATGCGCAAGGTGCCGTCGGGATCCACGCGGTGATAGTCAAGGCCGGGAAGGGAATTGATGTCGACGAGACGCTCGGGTGCGGCGAAGCGCAACTTCAGCATCGGGATGAGGCTCTGGCCACCGGCGAGGATCTTGGCTTCACCACCTCCCGCGTCGAGGATGGCGATGGCCTCCTCAAGTGACGACGGGGCGTCATAGGCGAATCGGGACGGGTACATGGGTTCCTCTCAGGCTCTACTGCTGGGTGTCGCGAACCGCGACGGGCATGGAATCGGCATCGGGATCCGGGCGTGGCTCCTGGTGGGGAGGCCACGGTCCCTGCACGGGTTGCCCGGCGACCTTCAGGAAATCGATGAACTGCGGCCACGCCCACACCGTGGGGCTCTTGCCCGTCTTCGGTGCGTTCTCGACCAGGGCGTAGAGGCGCGGACTGCCACTCTCGTTGCCGGTGGACTCGACTGCCATGGGGACTCCCTTCCGGCTCCCGCGACCCGGGACCTAGTGAAAGGTACCCAAGTTTGCGGGACCGGCAAGCCCGAATGGGTGAACTAGGACCGGGCAAGGACCCCGATAACCTCGGCCACGATCGAGACGGCGATCTCCCGGGCCCCTCGCGCGCCGATGTCGAGCCCCGCCGGCCCGTGCACCCGGGTCAGGTCGGTGACGTCCCGGTAGGCCAACCAGTCCGCCCGCGATTGCTGCATCGCCATCGACCCCAGGGCACCGATGTATCCGGCGTCGCTCTCCAGGGCGGACATCAGGCACCGGGACGAAATCTCGACGTCGTGACCCATCACCACAACCGCGTCGAGAGGTGACAGGGCGGCGGTGAAGCCGGCCACGGTGTCCGGCCGTGGATCGCAGACCACCCTCCACCCCAGCAGTCGGCCCTGGCGGACCAGCGCCTCGGCAATCGGACCCTGTCCGGCGACCACCAAACGGGGGACAGGCGTCAGCGACGTCGTGATGTGGTCGGGCGTGATCTCCACGCCGAGACCGGTGATCGCGTCACCCGACTCGACCCTTACCGCGAGGACATGGTCGCCATCCAACTCCGTGGTCACGGCAACCGAAAGCCGATCGACCAGGTACTGCCACGTCTCGGCCGGGAACTGCACCGCGGGGACGACGAGGAACTCGGCCTTCGTCCCTACCGCCAGGCCAGACTGCGCCGACTCCACCTCGGTCACGACGTGACGGACCCGCCTCCCCCAGTTCAACTGGCGAGCAGCGACATCGCCGATCAGTCCATCGAAGGCCCCCGAGGCGAGATCCCCGATACGACCACCACCCGGGGTGAAGGCGAGGGCCTCGTCGGACACGACCGGCGCAACCATCCACGCGACGTCCGCCCGGGTCCCCGACCTGACGCACGCCGCCACGCTCAACGCGATGTCATACACCCTTTACTCCCACTCGAACTCATCCCTCGTGGGGACTACTCCCACTCGAACTCATCCCTCGTGGGGACTACTCCCACTCGATCGTCCCCGGCGGCTTGCTCGTTACATCCAGCACGACCCGGTTCACCTCGCGCACCTCGTTCGTGATCCGCGTGGAGATACGGGCGATGACATCCTCGGGCAGGCGCGACCAGTCCGCCGTCATCGCGTCCTCACTCGACACTGGGCGCAGCACGATGGGGTGTCCGTACGTGCGGCCGTCACCCTGCACGCCCACGCTGCGGACGTCGGCGAGCAGCACCACCGGAAACTGCCAAACCTGTCGGTCGAGTCCCGCGGCGCTGAGTTCTTCGCGTGCGATCGCATCGGCCTCACGCAGGATCGCCAATCGCTCCTCATCAACCGCACCGATGATGCGAATGGCGAGTCCGGGACCTGGGAAGGGATGCCGCCACACGATCTCGGATGGCAGACCAAGGTCGAGACCGATCTGTCGCACCTCATCTTTAAAAAGCGTTCGCAGTGGTTCGACGAGGGTGAACTGCAGGTCGTCGGGGAGACCCCCCACGTTGTGATGACTCTTGATGTTGGCGGTGCCCGACCCGCCTCCCGACTCCACGACGTCGGGATAGAGAGTCCCCTGCACCAGGAATTCCACGTGCTCGTTCACGGCGACGATCTGACGTGCAGCATCCTCGAAGACACGAATGAACTCACGCCCGATGATCTTGCGCTTGGACTCGGGATCCTCGACACCCTCAAGAGCCGCAAGGAACCGAGCCCGGGCATCGACGGTCACAAGTTGGACGCCCGTAGCGGCGACGAAGTCGCGCTCGACCTGCTCAGCCTCCCCCTTCCGCAAGAGCCCGTGATCGACGAAGACGCAGGTGAGTTGCCGACCCACCGCACGATGAACGAGAGCTGCCGCCACCGCAGAGTCCACACCACCGGACAGCCCACAGATCACGCGACCTCCACCGACCTGCGCGCGGATCGCGGCGACCTGCTCGTCGATGACGTTGCCCATCGTCCACGTGGGCACACAAGCTGCGATGTCGAAGAGGAAATGCTCGAGCACCGCCTGTCCGTGCTCGGAGTGGAGAACCTCCGGATGGAACTGCACGCCCGCAAGACGTCGGCTCACATCTTCGAACGCCGCGATCGGTGCCCCGTCGGTGCTCGCGAGCACCGTGCATCCGTGCGGAGCCTCGGAGACGGAGTCGCCGTGCGACATCCACACCGGATAAGAGGCGGGAAGCCCGCGGAAGAGGGCACCCGGGTCACGAACGGCGAGCGGGGTGCGACCGAACTCACTCAGACCGGTGCGAGCGACCTTCCCGCCGAGGGCGGCAGCCATCGCTTGGAAGCCGTAACAAATGCCGAAGACTGGAACGCCCGTGGTGAGGATCGCGGGATCGAGGTGCGGGGCACCGTCCGCGTACACACTGGCGGGGCCGCCGCTCAGGATGATCGCGGAGGGTTCGCGCGCGAGAACCTCCGCTGCGGTGATGGTGTGCGGGACGATCTCGGAATAGACATGGGCCTCACGCACCCGTCGCGCGATGAGTTGGGCGTACTGGGCCCCGAAGTCGATGACGAGCACGGGTCCGGACACCGGTCAAATCTAGTTCGACCGGCCATGCGACTACGAGAAGGCACCCAGCAGCAGGAGGGCGCCGATGATCACGCTGTACGCGAGGATCCCCAGGATGAATGTCACCCACGCCCAGATCCGCGCAGCCCTGGCCCGGCGGGCGGCGGTCTCGACGTCACCCGACTCCCCTGCGCGCATGGCGAGCCAGCAGTAGACGAGGGCTACTGCCCCGGTGGGGAGGAAGAACAGGGCCGCCCCGATCAGGCATGGGATCCACGGCACCCGCACACCGATCACCAGGGCACCCTAGACGCAAGTTCCGGAAAACCGCCCACAGGTGGGGCCGTTCCACCTAGCGTGAAGACATCGCGCGGGGGCTCACCCGTCCCCGCCAGGGTTGCGGGAGGCAACACATGCACCACATTCCCATCACCGTCACTGTCGACGGAATGACATATGAGCGCGAGGTGGAACCGCGCGCACTGCTGGTCCACTTCCTACGCAACGATCTCGGCCGCGTTGGGACAGTCATCGGTTGCGACACCTCGAATTGCGGGGCCTGCACCGTTCTACTCAACGGCCGAAGCGTGAAGTCGTGCAGTGTGCTTGCCGTCCAGGCGGATGGCACATCGATCACGACCATCCAGGGGCTCTCCGACGGGAACGAATGGCACCCCGTGCAGACCGCTTTCAAAGAGTGCCACGGCCTCCAGTGCGGGTACTGCACTCCGGGCATGGTCATGTCCGCCGTCGATCTGCTGTCCGAGAACCCGAACCCCAGCGAAGCGGAGATCCGCGAAGGACTTGAAGGCAACCTCTGCCGCTGTACCGGGTATCACAACATCGTCCGATCGGTCGAGATGGCCGCCGAACTCATGGGAGGTGCAAAGTGACCGCAACTACTGAAACACCCTCTGCGCTAGGTCGACCGATAAAGCGCAAGGAGGATGCGCGACTCCTGCACGGCCAGACCAACTGGACAGACAACATCCAACTCCCCGGCACCGTGCACATGGCGATCCTGCGCAGTCCTTATGCGCACGCGAAGATCACCAAGCTGGACGTAAGTCCGGCGAAGAATCACGCCAATGTGGTCAACGCCTTCGGTGCTGCTGAACTCGGCGACCTCAACGGCTCGATTCCCTGCGTGTGGCCGGTCACCGACGACATCGTGATGCCGGCATTCCCAGCCCTCGCCCCGGACACCGTGCGCCAAGTCGGCGACTGCGTAGCCGTGGTACTCGCCACCAATCCGCAGAGCGCCGTCGATGCCCTCGAGGACATCGTCGTGCAGTACGAACCCCTCCCGGTGGTGATCGATATGGAGAAGGCGATCGCCCCTGGTGCAACACCCGTGCACGCAGATGCCGGCACCAACGTCTGCTACGTGTACAACCTCGGCGGTGGTTACGAGGAAGTTAAGGCGAAGGCAGATGTGGTCGTCAAGCGCCGCTTCATCAACCAGCGCCTTATCCCCGCATTCATGGAGCCCCGCTCGGTCGTAGCCGCACCAATGGGCATGAGCGACGAGATCACAGTGTGGTCTGCCACGCAGATCCCTCACGTGTTGCGCGTCCTGCTCGCCCTGGTCACCGGTATCCCGGAAAACAACCTGCGCGTGGTGGCTCCCGATGTGGGTGGTGGCTTCGGAGGCAAGTTGCAGTGCTACCGAGAAGAAGTCCTCGTCGTGAACCTGGCGCGCAAACTCGGACGGCCGGTGAAGTGGACGGAGACCCGCAGCGAAGACATGCTCGCCACACACCATGGTCGCGATCAGATTCAGGATATCGAGATCGCGGCCACCAAGGACGGCAAGCTCCTCGGGCTGAACGTGGAACTCATCGCGAATATGGGTGCCTACTTGCAGATCATCACTCCAGGCATCCCGCTGCTAGGAATGTTCATGTACCCGGCCATCTACAAGATGGAGGCGTACAACTTCAAATGCACGGGTGTGTTCACGAACACCACGCCCACCGATGCCTACCGAGGTGCCGGACGCCCGGAGGCGACGTACGCCATCGAGCGCATCATCGACGAACTCGCTGCGGAACTCGGGATGGATCCACTCGCACTGCGCGAAAAGAACTGGATCAAGCACGAGGAATTCCCGTACACCACGGTGTCCGGACTCACGTACGACACCGGCAACTACGAGGCAGCTACCGCCAAGGCCCTCGACCTTTTCGGCTATGACGAGTTGAGAGCAGAGCAGAAGCGGAGACGCGACAGCAACGAGCCCGTGCAACTCGGGATTGGTATCTCCACCTTCACGGAGATGTGCGGCCTCGCACCCTCGCGCACATTGGGCGCTCTCAAGTACGTGGCTGGCGGATGGGAACACTGCACGATCCGCGTGCTCCCTACAGGGAAAGTCGAATTGATCACCGGCACCTCCCCCCACGGCCAGGGACATGAAACCGCGTGGAGCCAAATCGCCTCCAGCATCCTCGGCGTCCCCGTCGAGGACATCGAGGTCGTGCACAGTGACACGGGTCGCGCTCCCTACGGAATGGATACCTATGGCTCGCGTTCGCTGGCGGTAGGTGGGCGGGCGATCAAATTGGCAGCCGAACGCCTGATCGAGAAGGCGCGCGTGATCGCAGCCCACCAACTCGAGTGCAGCCCGGCGGACCTCGAGTTCGTGAACGGCGTATTTCAGGTCAAGGGTGACGCTTCCAAGCAGCAGCCACTTGGGGCGGTCGCTTTCGAAGCCTTCACCGCACACAACCTGCCGGACGGCGTCGAGCCGACGCTGCAGGGTGAGGCCACGGTGGATCCGGATGACTTCTCCTATCCCCACGGCACACACCTCGCGGCAATCGAGGTCGATACCGAGACCGGGAAGGTCCGCGTACGCACTTACGTCGCGGTCGACGATGTGGGTATCCAGGTGAACCCGATGATCGTCGAAGGTCAGGTCCACGGAGGCCTCGCTCAGGGCATCGCCCAGGCGCTCTACGAAGGCGCCTTCTACGACGAGGACGGGCAGCCGCTGAACGCGACCCTGTCGACGTACCTCATTCCGGCGGCGCCCGACCTGCCGTCGTTCATAACCGGCCAAACGGTGACGCCGTCCACCACGCACCCACTCGGCACCAAGGGTGTGGGCGAGGCCGGTACGATCGCCTCCACGCCGGCGATTATCAATGGCGTCGTTGATGCCCTGCGTCACCTGGGTGTGACCGAGGTGGCCATGCCGGCGACACCGATGACCGTGTGGAAGACCATCCAGGCAGCTAAGGGAGGTAAGTGATGATTCCCGCAGCATTTGAGTACACGAAGGCGACCACGGTCGCTGAGGCACTAGCTGCATTGCAGGCCGGCGGTGAAGACGCGAAGGTCCTGGGCGGCGGGCAGTCCCTGCTCCCCGTACTCCGGTTGCGACTCAACGCCCCTTCGGTTCTCGTCGATTGCTCCGGCATCGACGAGATCAGCGGGATCCGCGAGGAGGGGGGCAAGGTCGTCATCGGCGCGGGAGCAACCCACCATGCGGTGATGAACAACGCCTTGGTGAAGTCCTCGGTGCCGCTGCTCGCGCAGGCGACCGCGACGGTCGCGGATCCGCAGATTCGTCATCGCGGTACGTGCGGTGGATCGATGGTCCATGCCGATCCGAGGGCAGACCTACCCCCGGTGGCCCTGGCACTCGATGCCGAGTTCCAGATCGCCGGTTCCGGCGGCCAGCGCACGGTGAAGGCAGCGGAGTTCTTCCAGGGGCCATTCGAGACTTCGGTTGGACCAGACGAGATCCTCGTCTCGGTTTCCTTCCCGAAGTACGACGGGTGGTCGACCCACTACGAGAAGTTCAACCGCACGGCACAGGCGTGGAGCATCGTCGGTGTCGCGGCTGCTGTTCGTATGGATGGCGGCAAGATCGCCGAGGCCCGGATTGGTCTCACGAATGTCGGTGGTACACCGATGCGCGCTTCCGCGATCGAGCAGGCACTCGTCGGTGCGTCCTCGCTGGCCGATATCGAGGCGGCCGCGGCGCGCGCATCGGATGGGCTGGCGCCCTTCGCCGACGACGATGCGGACGAGGAGTTCCGGCTGCACCTGGCTCGCGTGCTGACCAAGCGGGCGGTGGCGGCAGCCTCCGGCCTGAAGTAGTCCGTCACGAAAGGCGGAGCCGGGTTCCCGGTTCCGCCTTTCGTGCGTACGGTGGTCCGGTGGCCATCACACTCTCCTCGTGTGTGTACCGGATCCCCACCTTCGGGGACTACATCAACTCCTTCGCATTCCTCGAGGACGACGGCTCCGTCACACTCGTCGACTGCGGCCTGAAGCGCGCGCCTTCGGCGATCGTGCGCGGGCTCGCCGCGCTCGGGCGTCGTCCCTCCGACGTTCAGCGCATCGTGCTGACCCACGCGCATGAAGACCACGCGGGTGGGGCGGCAGCAATGGTGGAACGCGCGGCTGCGCGCGGCGTCACCGTCCACGCGGAGGAGGCCCAGTTTGCCCGCAACGGGTCGCGCCCACCGGTTCCCCGCACCCTCTTCTCGCGCCTACGCAGCGGCGGCTTCGCGCCGGTCCCCGTGGTGGGTGAGGTCACCGACGGCCAAGTCCTCGACATCGCGGGCGGCATCCAGGTGCTGCACACTCCCGGGCACACCCCGGGTCACATCAGCCTGCTGCATCCCGATTCCGGCGTGCTGATCACCGGGGATTCAATATTCAATATGAACGCGCGTATGCGATGGCCCATCGCCGCCTTCTGCACGAACACCGTCCAGAACGCCCAGACTGCGGCGCGACTCGCCGATGCTGAGTACACGACGGCAGCGTTCACCCATGGCCCGCACATCGCCCAGACCGGGCGCGAGGCGATCCGAACGTTCCTCCGACGCCAAGGCGCCATGTGACCGAACTGGAGCGTGAGCTCGATCGGATCCTCACCCGGCTCGCGGCTCTCCCGGAGAGACATCAGGTGCACGGCGCAGACCTCACGCATACCGCCGCTCAGCGAATTCGCGACCTCACCCCCGACACCCAGGCCCCGCGAGTTGTCCCGCGCATCGGTACCCATGCGGCCGGTGCACAACTCCGCGTGATCTGCGCCGAGTTCGCCTATAGCGGTGGTCATGAAACAGAAGCGGCGCAGATCCTCGCGGACCTGCGCCGTGCGCTTCCGTAGTGCTTACTCGCGACCGGAGAAGATCGACAGCAGGCGCAGGAACTCCAGGTAGAGCCACACGAGTGTGACCAAGAGGCCGAAGGCCATGCGCCAGGACTCGCGCTCGGGGAGTCCCATCGCGATGCCCTGCTTGATCGCCTCGAAGTCCAGGGCGAGGAACAGAGCAGCGAGAGCGACGCCGACGATCGAGATGATGATCCCGATGCCGTCAACCCCGTAGAAACCCCAGCCGCCACCGACGCCGAAGAACGAGGCGACCATTGAGGCGAGAGCGAGCACGAGGTAAGACACGCCCGCGACCAAGAGGATCTGGGTGAACCGCTTGGTCACCTTGATGACGCCGGTCATGTAGAGCAGGAGCATCACGCCGAACGTGGTCATCGTCGCGACCACGGCCTGCAACACGACACCGTCCCAGCCATTACCCGACGCGTATGCGTTGTAGAAGTTGCTGATTCCGCCGAGCATCAGGCCCTCGAAGACGGCGAAGATGATCATCAGGGCCGGGGAAACGTTCTTCTTGACCGCATTCACGATGCCGAGGACCGTCGCGACAATCAGCGCCGGAAGCATCATCACCGGCAGGGCGGAAATGAGGTTCCACCCGACGAAGGCGAACGCAACCACGATCGCGAACATGATGGCGCACTTGACGACCACGTCGTTCAGGGTCACGCGGAGGCCACCGGCCGCCGTGATCGTGGCGAAGTCCTCCGGGGTGGTGGGAGGAGCGCCCGCCGGCGTGGTGGTCTGGGGAGCCGAAGGTGCCTGGCCGCTCGCGGCAGCGAATGCGGATCGACCCTCCTCGTAGAACCCGGTGGGCTTCTTCTCGTAGCGAGTCAGAACGGGGTTATTGGATTGCATGCGTTCCACGGTAACCCATAAGTGCGCCCGCGCCAACTCACCCTGCCCACCACGTGCCCCCGATGGGATTCGAACCCATACTGGACCGGGTTTAAGCCGGGTGTCTCTGCCAGTTGGACTACAGGGGCCGCCCTCAGGGTAGGCCCCGGGACAACCCCGCGGCTGTCCCAAGGACCTCGTCGAGCATCTGCTCGGTGAGCCGGCCGGTGAAGGTGTTTTGCTGGCTGGGGTGATAGCTGCCAAGCAGGGTCACTCCCCCCGACTCCGCCCGCACACCATGGCCGAATCTCGGTCGGGGGCCGGACCCGAGCACCCGCCACATGGCCGCCCACGCCACCGACCCCAGAGCAATGCCCACCCGCAGGGAGGGACGCACCAGGGCGGCCTCCGCGGTCAACCACTCACCGCACCGGTGGATCTCGTCCGGCGTCGGCTTGTTGGCCGGGGGCGCACAGTGGACGGCCGCGGTGATCCGGACATGCTCCAGGTGCTGCCCATCCTCACGGTGGTGGGATGCGGGGATACGGGCGAGCCCGACCCGATGCAGGGAGCCGTAGAGCCAATCGCCGCTGCGATCACCGGTGAACATGCGTCCGGTGCGGTTCGCCCCGTGCGCACCGGGTGCCAGGCCGACGATCCAGATGCGCGGATGCACGGAACCGAAGCCGGGTACCGGTCCACCCCAGTACTCCTCCTCGCGATACGACGCGCGCTTCTCCAGTGCCACCTGAGCGCACCAGTCGATCAGTCGGGGGCAGCGACGGCAGCCACAGATCGCCGTGTCGAGTTCGGCGACGGCCCTCACCTGAGCGTCTGGTCGGCCAGCTCGGTGAGTTCCGCGCGCACGGTCCAGAGTTCGTCCATGATCGACTTATCGCGCAAATTGCGCACGATTTCCACAGGTGTTCCCTGGGTCCCCTCCACCGTTCCACCGATGGTGCGCTCGATCACCTTCGTATGAAGGGCCCGCCACTTCATGAGGCCCTCGTCGATCTCGACGAGTCGCTCCACAATGGCGAACATTTCCTCGTTCTGTTCGACCGCGAGATAGAGGTCACGCAGGGTCAAGCCATCGGACTCCAACTGGCGGCGCACTGCGGCGACGAGATTCGGGAGGGATGTTCGCAAACGGAGGAACCCTGGCGAGTCGAACCCCGATCCGTGACCGAGAGCGGTGCGCACGTGCTGGTAGTCCCACGGCGTCATGCGCTCCAACATGTGCAGGGGCGGTGTGATGATGTCGATGCACTCGATGACCCGGTCGAGGGACCGGGTGGCGGCGAGGCGCTTGCCCCTGTCGAGTTGCGTGATGGCTTGCTCGACTTCCGCGACGGCGAGCTTCAGCCACAACTCGGCCGACTGGTGGACCACGGTAAACAGCAATTCGTCACGGTGGGTCCAGGTTTCGGGACCCGGCTGCAACGCGAGGAGCGCGTCGGTCTTGAGGTAGTTCTCGTAATCGCTGGGCGCGGTGCCAGGCAGCACCTGATCTGCAGTGGGATGCATGGAACCTCCGACATCAGTGTGGCACTGGATCGGGCAGTTCGAGCCGAGGTAGCGCGACTCCTGTCAGGCGGAAGGACAATGCTCGCGCAGGAAGGCGAGTGACCGGTTCCAGGCGGTCTCGGCATTCCGTTCCTGAAACACCTCGGGACGATCACCATTGAAGAACGCATGGACCGACCCGGGGTAGTCGTGGATCAGCACGTGCCCCCCGGCGGCAGCGATTGCATCCGAGTACTCGGCGATCCGAGGTCCGGCCCACCCCTCGTCCGACTCGGCCTTGTGGATCAGCGCGGCCTTGCCCGCGTAGCGCGCCCAATCAGGGGCGTAGTCGGGCCAGGGCATGGCTGGGTAGAAGGCGACCGCTGCGGAGAGGGCGTCACTCACGGTCGGTGCGAGCAACGACAGCCCACCACCCATGCAGAAACCAAGCGTCCCCACGTGCACACTCGAGACCTCGGGGCGCGACAGCAGGCACGAGGCACCCGCGGCGATATCGGCAGCGGCATTGGGCACCTGGAGACCCATCATGAGTTTCTCCGCTTCATCGGGCTCCGTCGTCTCCACACCGCGATAGAAGTCGATGGCGAGTGCGACGAATCCGGCGTCGGCCAGCCGCCGGGTGACGTCTTCGATATGCGGCACCAGGCCCCACCACTCCTGGATGACCACCACTCCGGGACCGGATCCCGAGTCGGGCCGTGCGAGAACTCCGGGTGCTCCGGTTTCTGCGATCTCAATTGTCTCGGTTTCCATGAACCCTCCGCGATTGGCCGATCCCGCGAGTCTGCCGCAGAGGAGCACGTGTCGCTCCATCACCGATGTGGCGCGGTCGATCCACGAACGATCAGCTGCGTGGGCAGCCGAACCGGATCCCCGCCATCCCCCTGCGAGAGTGTTCGCATCTGCACGAGCAGCGACTCCGCGGCGATACGACCTAGGTCGTATACGGGTTGCACGACTGTGGTCAGGTCCAGGTGCTCCGACATGTCATGGCCGTCGATACCGACGATGGAAATATCCCGACCGGGGGCGAGTCCATGAGTGCGCAGGGCACGCATGGCGCCGAAAGCCATCTCGTCGCTGAGGGCGAAGACCGCGGTAGGGGGAGTGCGCTGGGTGAGGAGCGCGGTCATCGCCTGCTCACCCCCCTGGATGGTGAAGTATCCGAAGGCTTCGAGCGACGGGTCGATGTCGAGGCCGTTCTCCGCCATGACCTGGCGGAACCCCTGCTCCCTGTCGTACTCGGCGGTCAGCGGAGCTTCCGCAGACGAGCCGGTGATCAGGCCGATGCGCTCGTGGCCGAGGTTGACCAGGTGTTGGGTCGCCACCCTGGCGGCAAGGACGTCGTCGATCGTGACACTCGGAACCCCATCGGTGTTCACGCCGATGAGCGACGTGGGCATGCCCAGGTCGAGGATTTCCCGCAATTGCGGATCGGATGGCGGCATCGCGATCACCAGGACACCGTCGACGCGCCTTCGGAGCCGGGGTGCGGGTGGAAGTCGCTGGTGTCCAGCCAGGTAATCGCTGACGCTCATCAGGAGCAGGTCCATGCCCGCCGCCTGCAGCACACCCTCGACACCGGAGAGGACGGTGGAGAAGAACCAGCGCGCGATGAAGGGGGTGATCACGGCGACCGAGCCGGTGCGCCCAGATGCCAGACGCGACGCACTCGGGCTGATCACGTAATCCAGATCGACCGCCACCTGCTGGATCCGCGACCGAGTGGACTCGTCCACGTAGGGCAGTCCGCGCAGGGCTCGAGAGACCGTCGCCGTCGATACCCCCGCGGCCTCCGCGACATCCCGGATCGTGATGGCCATGACCGGGGAGTGTAGGTCGGCGGGGGGTGGGGTCCACAAGCGATTACATGGAAATGTGACCTAGGAATCACTCATCCATGAGAGAGAGCGTGCAAACGATGCCATCCAGAAGGTCGGTTTCACTGGCCGTGACCGAGTCGATCCCGAGGACCACCATGGACTCGCGAAGAACCAGCGCACCGCCCCCGATGACGTCGACCCGGCCGGGGTGCATGAAGGGGAGGGCCGCACGCTGACGATGGTTCATCGCGAGAAGTGCGTCGGTGACCTGCTCCACCTGGCTGCGCGTGATCGTCGCGCCGTGGATGACCCGAGGGTCGTAGCCAGGCAGGTCGAGCGCCATGGCGACGATCGTCGTGACGGTCCCGGCAACTCCGATGAACTGACGTGCCTCCCCGACGGGCACGACGTGGGGTACGTCCGCAAGTGCCCGTCGAATGTGCGCGCACGCCGCCTCGATCTCCTCGCGCGTGGGTGGGTCCGAGTGGAGCGAGCGCTCCGACATGCGAACACATCCGATCGGCGTGCTGATCGAGGCGCGGACACCAGCTGCGTCTCCAAAGACGAACTCCGTCGATCCACCCCCGATATCGGCGATCAGAACCGGCATGCGGATATCGCTCAGTCCCGCGACCGCACCGCGGAAGGAGAGTTTCGCTTCCTCGTCTCCCGAGATGACCTCGGGTTCGACGCCGAGTCGCACCCTCACACCTGAAACGAATTGCTCCCGATTAACGACATCCCGTGCCGCCGACGTTGCCACGAAACGCACGTTCCGCACCGGGTACTCACGCATGAGACGGGCATACTCGTCACACGCATCGAAGGTGCGCACCAGCGCCGCGGGGCTAAAGGATCCCGTCGCGTCGACGCCTTCACCCAAACGAACGGTGCGCATCTCTCGGACGACATCGTGGACGACTCCACCTGCGACCTCAGCGATCAGGAGGCGCAGGGCATTCGTTCCGCAATCGATCGCGGCGTATCGGTCAGACACAGGGTCCTCGCGTCCACCAGGATTCAATGCGGTCAAGCATCTCATCACCGACGGGATTAACACCGGGCCCACATGCGAGGGCTTGACCGACGTGGACGTGAAGGCATTTGACCCGAGTGGGCATCCCGCCGGCGCTGACACCCTCGATCTCGGGTACCTCGCCGAGTTCCGACCGGTCCGCGAGGTACCGCGCATGGGCGTGCTCATACTGCTCGCGCATGTCCGGGTCCTCACGAATTTGGTCTTCCATCTCCCGCATGACCCCCGTGGCCTCCAGGGTGCCGATGAGGGAGGTGAGTCGTGGGCAGGTGACGTAGTACGTCGTCGGGAAGGGGGTCCCGTCCGGTAGGCGCGGCTCGGTGCGTACGACCGCCGGAGCTCCGCACGCACACCGAAAGGCTACGGAGTGGATGGCGCGAGGTTCGCGACCCAACTGCGCGGCAACCACCGCAAGATCCGCCGACGCGCAGCCCATGTCCCGACCCTAGGAGGCGGTCTCCTCAGCTGCGTCGGCGGTGCGGACGGATTCCCCGACCGTGACGTACCACGGCACCGGCACCTGCGCGGACTCCATGAGGGTCTCCTCCGCAGGCCGCCCGTCGGCACCGAGAGCCACGTAGCCGATCTCGCCCGGGAACACGAAATGCAGACGACGCCGGGATTCCGCGGCGATGAACGCCGGATCGTTCCAGCGTTCCCGCTCGACCAGGAGCTCGGCGACCCGGGCCTTGGTCGCCTCGACATCCGACTGGAGTGCCGCGATCTGCGCCCGCTGACCGAACCAGTTGCGAATGGGCATGGCGACTGTGGCCACGAACATCCCGAGCGCGAGAACCAGCACGAGGGCGCGCAGTGTCAGCACGCCCGCTCGCCCGGACATCACGGGGGAAGCCACTCGGGAATAGTGGCACGCACCGAGCGCCGAATCGGGGCGCCGTGCCGGTCAGGCGGTGAAACGTGGGAAGGCCGCGCGGCCGGCATACCGGCCGGCATCGCCCAACTCCTCCTCGATCCGCAACAACTGGTTGTACTTCGCGACCCGCTCAGATCGCGCCGGGGCACCGGTCTTGATCTGGCCGCAGTTCACCGCGACCGCGAGATCGGCGATCGTGGTGTCCTCGGTCTCGCCCGAGCGATGCGACATCATTGACGCGTAGCCGGAACGGGTCGCGAGCGCAACGGCATCGAGGGTCTCCGTCAGCGACCCGATCTGATTGACCTTCACCAAGAGCGCATTGGCGGCTCCAAGCTCGATTCCGCGAGCAAGACGCACTGGATTCGTGACAAACAGATCATCACCGACGAGCTGGACTCGCTCACCGAGTTCCTCGGTCAGATGGACCCATCCATCCCAGTCATCCTCGGCCAGCGGGTCCTCGATGGACACCAAAGGGAAATCACGCACGAGGGTGTCGTAGTACGCCGTCATCCACTCTGCGGACCGTGGTGCACCTTCGAACGTGTAGCCCCCGTCACCGTGGAACTCCGTCGAGGCCACATCCAGAGCGAGTGCGATGTCGGAACCGATTGTGAGACCAGCCGCATCGATGGCCGTGCCGATCAGCTCGAGGGCCGCCCGGTTGTTCGGCAGATCAGGAGCGAAACCGCCCTCATCGCCGAGGCCGGTTGCGTAGCCGTTCTTCTTCAAGACACCCTTGAGCGCGTGGTAGACCTCTGCGCCCTGGCGTAGCCCCTCGGAGAAAGTGGCTGCGCCGATCGGCGCGATCATGAATTCCTGGATATCCACACCGGTGTCAGCGTGCGCACCACCATTGAGGATGTTCATCATTGGGATGGGCAGTACGTGCGCGTTGGGTCCACCGACATAACGGAAGAGGGGTAGTCCGGCGGAGAGTGCCGCAGCCTTGGCCACCGCGAGCGAGACGCCGAGGACAGCATTCGCGCCGAGTCTCTCCTTATTGGGCGTCCCGTCCACGTCGATCATCACCTGATCTACAAGACGCTGATCGGAGGCATCGAGACCGAGGACCTCGGGGGCGATCGCCTGCTCGACTGCCTCGACCGCGGCGCGCACGCCCTTGCCCAAGTACCTGTCTCCACCATCACGCCGTTCGACGGCCTCGAATGCGCCCGTCGAAGCTCCGGACGGGACCGCCGCCCGGGCGACGGTGTCGTCGTCAAGGAGGACCTCCACTTCCACCGTGGGATTCCCACGTGAATCGAGGATCTCGCGTGCGATCAGAGCATCGATATCGGCCACGCCCACACCCTAGCGGCGGAAGATCACCGATCCCGTGGGAGCGGTTGGCGATCCGAGAGTCGGATGACCGGGCGGTCACCCAGGGGTTGCGTCAAAATGACATCGACCCACGTACTGTCCCCTGCGATTCCCGTCTCAGGGCAGGCCACGTTGCGTGATTGCTCGACCTTCGCCTCGACCTCAATGCGTGGTCCGCGTTCGAACGCGGTCACCTGCACCTCGTCGTTCGGGCAGAGTCCCTTCGCTGGCAACGTGACAGCGATCGACACGACCATCTCATCCGTCGTGGGCCGGAAGGAGACTGGCTGGAGAGGTGACTCGACCTGACCCAGCGATCGCAGGGGGCCGGCTCCGGCCAGGAGGCCGAGGGCCAGGGTGAACAGCACCCCGATGAGGGCTCCGGCGAGCAGGATCCAGACGAACCTCGGAACCCCTCGCTTCGGGGCGTCGAACTCCTCGATGCCGGGGATCAGCGGACCACGCGGCATCACTCGCCCCTACTCCGTGCCGGCGGTCTCCATCGGGGGACTGTCGGGAAGCTCAGCCTTGGGAGTCGGGGTGAAGGTGAACTCACGCTCCGCATCCTCTCCCGTGACGTCGACGACGACGATGGATCCCGGCTGCAGATCGCCGAAGAGCATCTTCTCACTCAGCGGGTCCTCGATCTCGCGTTGAATCGTGCGACGCAGCGGACGCGCTCCCAGAACTGGGTCGTAGCCACGCTGGGCGAGCAGGGACTTCGCCGCTGGGGTCAACTCGATCGCCATATCGCGATCCGAGAGGCGGGACTCGAGTCCCGCGACCATCAGATCGACGATCTGGAAGATCTCCGCCTCGGTCAACTGGTGGAACACGATGACGTCGTCGATCCTGTTCAGGAATTCGGGTCGGAAATGCTGCTTAAGCTCAGACTGCACCTTCGACTTCATTACCTCGTAGGCGCTGATCTCGTTGTTGTCGGGTGCGAAGCCCAAGCCCTGACCTTTGGACACATCGCGGCTTCCGAGGTTGGTGGTCATGATGATCACGGTGTTCTTGAAGTCCACCGCGCGACCCTGGGCGTCGGTCAAACGACCTTCCTCCAGGACCTGCAGCAGCGAGTTGAAGATATCCGAGTGCGCCTTCTCCACTTCATCGAAAAGCACGACACTGAAGGGCTTGCGACGCACCTTCTCGGTGAGTTGGCCGCCCTCCTCGTATCCGACGTACCCGGGAGGCGATCCGAAGAGACGTGACGCCGTGTGACGCTCCGAGTACTCGCTCATATCGAGCGCGATGAGGGCATCCTCATCGCCGAAGAGGAACTCCGCAAGTGTCTTGCTCAACTCGGTCTTGCCGACGCCCGAGGGCCCAGCGAAGATGAACGAACCACTCGGACGCTTCGGATCCTTCAGTCCTGCACGCGTGCGGCGGATCGCGCGGGACAGCGCCTTGATGGCCTGCTCCTGACCGATGACCCGCTTGTGGAGCTCGTCCTCCATGCGACGCAACTTCTCGATGTCATCCTCAGTGAGGTCGGACACCGGGATACCGGTCATGAGAGCCAGCACCTCGCCGATCAGCCGCTCGTCCACCTCGGCGACGACGTCAAGGTCACCGGCCTTCCACTCGCGCTCACGCTCGGCCTTCTCAGCCAGCAGGTTCTTCTCGACATCGCGCAACGAGGCTGCCTTCTCGAAGTCCTGCGCGTCGATCGCGGACTCCTTCTCCTTGCGGGTCTCGGCGATGCGCTCGTCGAACTCACGGAGATCCGGGGGTGCCGTCATCCGCCGGATGCGCAACCGAGAACCAGCCTCATCGATCAGGTCGATCGCCTTGTCCGGGAGCTGACGGTCGGAGATGTAACGATCTGAGAGGCGCGCTGCCGCATCCAGGGCTCCATCCGTGATGGACACGCGATGGTGGGACTCATAGCGGTCCCGGAGGCCGCGGAGGATCTCGACAGTGTGCGGCACATCCGGCGCATCGACCTGTACCGGGGCGAAGCGGCGCTCGAGCGCGGCGTCCTTCTCGACGTACTTGCGGTACTCATCGAGGGTGGTCGCTCCAATGGTCTGGAGTTCACCTCGCGCCAGCATCGGCTTCAGGATGCTCGCGGCATCGATCGCACCTTCGGCGGCGCCGGCACCGACGAGTGTGTGCATCTCATCGATGAACAGGATGATGTCGCCGCGCGTCTTGATCTCCTTGAGCACCTTCTTCAAGCGCTCCTCGAAGTCACCGCGGTAACGGCTTCCCGCGACGAGAGCACCGAGATCGAGCGAGTACAACTGCTTGTCCTTGAGCGTCTCGGGAACCTCACCCTTGACGATGTTCTGAGCCAAACCTTCGACGATGGCGGTCTTGCCCACACCGGGTTCGCCGATCAAGACGGGGTTGTTCTTGGTACGCCGGGACAGGACCTGCATCACGCGCTCGATCTCGCGGTCGCGCCCGATCACAGGGTCGAGCTTGCCTTCACGGGCGGCAGCCGTCAGGTTACGACCAAACTGATCGAGAACGAGCGACGTCGAGGGAGTCCCCTCCGCAGGCCCCCCAGACGTTGCCGGTTCCTTGCCCTGGTAGCCCGAGAGCAATTGGATGACCTGCTGGCGCACACGGTTCAGATCAGCTCCGAGCTTCACGAGGACCTGCGCAGCGACACCCTCGCCTTCGCGAATCAAGCCGAGCAGGATGTGTTCAGTTCCGATGTAGTTGTGTCCGAGTTGCAGTGCCTCGCGCAGGGAGAGTTCGAGCACTTTCTTCGCCCGCGGGGTGAAGGGGATGTGTCCGCTGGGAGCCTGCTGACCCTGACCGATGATCTCCTCGACCTGTTGGCGAACCGCCTCGAGTGAAATGCCCAGGGATTCGAGCGCCTTGGCAGCGACGCCCTCGCCTTCGTGGATGAGTCCGAGCAGGATGTGCTCGGTACCGATGTAGTTGTGGTTGAGCATGCGGGCCTCTTCCTGGGCCAGCACGACCACACGACGTGCCCTATCGGTGAATCTCTCGAACATCGCATCTCCTCGCCGGGGTATCTGATTCTCCCCTACGGGACTCCCAGATGAAACTCGGATCACCCTGGGATCGGTACGCCAACCGCGAAACCTGCCCGAAACGCCGGCCGGGACAATTGGGGCATGACCGCCGACGCCCGGCTGCGGCGCAATATCCGGACCCTGGGGGACCTCCTGGGTCACACCCTGGTGCGCCAGGAGGGCCAGGGCCTTCTCGACCTGGTGGAGCAGGTTCGAGGCCTCGTGCGCACCGATCCCCAGGCCGCGGCGGCCCTGCTCGACTCCACCGACCTGCACATGGCGACCCGTCTCGCCCGTGCGTTTTCCATCTACTTCGATTTGGCCAACGTGGCCGAGCAGGTGGAGCGTGCGCAGGATGCCGCGTCGTCACGACGCGAGCACCTGGGACCGCTCACCCGCGTCGTGGCGGAGATCAAGGACGCGAACATCGATCCGGAACTCGTCTCGAGACTCGCAGAGGTCATGTCCGTACGCCCGGTCTTCACCGCGCACCCGACGGAGGCTGCACGACGGTCGGTCCTGCTCAAGCTCCGCACCATCGCCGACGTTCTCCTCGACGAACAGGCATCCGAGATGGATCGCACCACCCGGCTCGCAGAACTCATCGACCTGCTCTGGCAGACAGACGAGTTGCGCCTGGAACGACCACACCCACTCGACGAGGCACGCAATGCGCTCTACTACCTGGATGACCTGACCCGAGGGCCCCTTGCGCAGGTGCTGACGGATCTCGCGCGTGCCTTCCAGGACCTCGGCGCCGAGCTCCCCCCGGATTCCCGGCCGGTGAGCTTCGGCTCGTGGATCGGTGGCGACCGTGACGGGAATCCCTACGTCACCCCCGATGTCACGACCTCGGTGGTTCGTTTCCAACGCGAGCATGCGGTGCTGGACCTCATGCCACACATCGATCGCCTCCTCGACGATCTCTCCGTTTCCGAACGCATCGCAGGCGCAACCGAGGAGCTACGTGCCTCCGTCGACCATGACCTGACATTCCTCCCCGACCTGGATCCGCGATTCCTCCGGATCAACGCGGAGGAGCCCATTCGGCTCAAGTTGACCATCATCCGCATGCGTCTGCGGCTGACTCTCGAGCGGGTTCGGGCGGGCGAGCCACATCGTGAGGGCCGCGACTACAACAGCACCCGGCAACTGCTCGACGATCTACTTCTCATCCGCGCGGACCTGCTTACGCACCGTGGGCAGTTAGCTGCGCACGGGATCCTCGACCGCGTCATCCGAGTTGCTGCATCGATCGGCCTCCCGCTCGCGACTCTCGACATTCGAGAGCACTCCGGGAAATACCAAGAGGTCATCGCGGAACTCCACGACCGGCTCGAGTCCACGCCATGGCGTGACCTCACGCGTGTCGAGCGCACCGCCTGGCTCGAGCGTGAACTCGCATCATCGCGACCCCTGGCACCCACCCCACCGCCCGTGAGTCCCTCCGCGGCGGTCACCTACGACACTTTCGTCACAGTGCGCGAGCTTCTCGACACCTACGGCACCCGACCCATCGAGTCGTGCATCGTCTCCATGACGAGGGGTGTCGATGACATGCTCGCCGCGATCACGGTTGCCCGCGAAGCGGGTCTGGTCGACACGTCGACGGGAACGGCGCGCGTCGGATTCGTTCCGCTCCTTGAAACGATCAGCGAACTCCGCGAGGCGGGTGTGATCGTCGACGATCTTCTGACCCATCCCACCTACCGCGCCCTCGTCGCTTCACGCGGAGACGTCCAGGAAGTCATGCTCGGGTATTCGGACTCCAACAAGGACGCCGGGATCACGACGTCGCAGTGGGAGATCCACCTAGCCCAGCGCCGACTCCGTGACGTCGCGCAGAAGCACGGGGTCCGGCTGCGGCTGTTCCACGGTCGCGGAGGGACTGTCGGACGCGGTGGCGGGCCCACCTACGCCGCGATCCTGGCCCAGCCCGCGGGAGTGCTCGATGGACAGATCAAGGTGACCGAGCAGGGTGAGGTGATCTCGGACAAGTACCTCTTGCCCGCGCTCGCGCGCGACAACCTCGAGCAGATGGTCGCCGCGGTCCTCGATGCCTCGCTGCTCCATCGGGAATCCAACCAGGATCAGGTGCTCCTGGATCGATGGGATCAGGTGATGGGGATCGCGTCGAGTAGTGCGATGACCGCCTACCGCGCGCTCGTCGATGATCGCGATCTCCCGGCCTACTTCGCCGCATCCACGCCCGTGGCCGAGTTCGGTTCGATGCACCTGGGGTCACGACCCGCGCAGCGACCGGATACCGCCGCCGGCATCGAAGGACTGCGGGCGATTCCCTGGGTCTTCGGGTGGACCCAATCCCGTCAGATCATCCCCGGCTGGTTCGGAGTCGGGAGCGGCCTGCAGGCGTCATCAGATGCCGGTTTCGCAGAGGAACTGCGCACTATGTACCGCGAGTGGAGTTTCTTCACCAACTTCATCTCCAATGTCGAGATGACGCTCATGAAGACCGATCTGGAGGTAGCGCGTCAATATGTCGCGACCCTGGTGCCCACGGATGTACGGTGGATTTTCCGCGAGATCGAAGCAGAGTACGCGCGCAGCGTCGAACAGGTCTTGGCAGTGACCGGCAGCGATCGGCTCCTGGCGGATAACCCTTCTCTGGCACGGACGTTGGCGACGCGCGACAGCTACCTGCTCCCGCTGCACTCACTGCAGGTGTCGGTACTGGATCGACTTCGCGGGAGTGCGGTCGAGCAAGATCGTGAACAACTCCGTCGGGCACTCTCGGTGACCATCAATGGAATCGCCACCGGCCTGCGCAACACGGGCTGATCGGCATTCCACTACTGTTGGAAGCACTGCTCAATTATCGCCATTAACCATTCCGCATACTGTCGTTGACCCGAATTCGTGCTCATACGACGCGCATCACGCGCATTCCGCATGTTCCCCAGTTCAACGATGACAGTGGGGACATCACTGAAATTCAGGGTTGACTGATCGCTCCGGATCATCAACTGGTCTCGAACGTAGTTCGCGGGTGGCGCACCTGCCTGCGTCATTCCGGAGACCATGTCTGCGGCCAAACGTCGGTCCTCTCGCACGACATCGTCCGTCCATCCAGGGATGAACGTCGGCGCAATCACGAAGAATCCGCGAGCCCTGGCTGGTGCTCCATCTGCGTGAATCGAGATCATGGCATCGGCACCGGCTTCCGTTCCGATGCGCGCGCGATCCCAGACGCACGGTCCCCAGGCTTCACGTGAGTTGCTATCCCGAGTAAGGACCACGGTCGCCCCCCGTTCCTCCAGCAAGGACGTCAACTCGCGGGCCACGCGCCATGTGAACGTCGCTTCGGGAAAACCAGAATTGGTCGCCGTTCCGGTGGTGTTGCAGCCCTTGAGGATCGTCCCATTGAATTTCTTCTGCGACATCTCCGCGGCGAATCGAGGATTGCTGTTTCCGAGTTGGTGCCCGGGGTCGAGGGCGATCACCTTCCCCATGAGCGGATCGTCGGCCGCCAAGGTTCCGGGTGCGCTGACGAGACCGACAAGTCCGGTCAGGACGAGTGCAGGGAGGAGTCTCACAGTACTGCGAGCATTCGCCTGTTTCCCAAGGTGTTGGGCTTCACCCGCTCCAGACCGAGGAACTCCGCGACTCCCTCGTCGTAGGACTGGAGGAGCTGCGCATAGACGTCCGGATCGACGGGAGCACCCTCGATCTCAACGAAGCCGTGCCGACCGAAGAACTCGGTGGCGAAGGTAAGGCAGAAGACCCGTCGTACACCGAGGCTGCGCGCACGAGCGAGCAGCGCTTCGAGGACCTGCGAGCCGATTCCCTGCCGTAGGTGCGAGGGGGCAACCGCCACCGTACGTACCTCGGCGAGGTCATCCCAGAGCACGTGCAGTGCGCCACATGCCACGAGCGCGTCAGCTTCCACGCCGACGACGAACTCCTGAACATCCTCGTAGAGCGTGACCAGCTTCTTCTCCAATAAACGCTGGCCGTCACCGGCGTAGAAGTCCACCAGGGTGCCGATCTGCTTCACATCGCCCGTGACAGCGGGACGGATCGTGGTCATTCCGGCTTCACCAGTGGGAACAGGATGGTTTCTCGAATGCCCAATCCGGTGAGTGTCATCAGCAGCCGATCGATGCCCATGCCAACCCCGCCCGAGGGGGGCATTCCGTGTTCGAGGGCACGGAGGAAATCCTCGTCGAGTCGCATCGCCTCGTGGTCCCCCTGGGCACCGAGCGCAGCCTGCTCGATGAGACGCTCGCGCTGGATGACTGGATCGACGAGCTCGGAGTACCCGGTGGCCTGCTCGACGCCATCGATGTAGAGGTCCCACTTCTCCACGACACCATCTTTGGTTCGGTGAGCGCGAGTGAGTGGGGACGTGTCGATCGGGAAGTCCATGACGAATGTCGGCCCGGTGAAGGTGGGGCTGACGTAGTGCTCGAAGAGTTCTTCGACGAGTTTGCCCGGGACCCAGGTGGGCGCCACCGAAATGCCAGCCTTCTCGCAGAGTGCGACGAGCTCGTCCCGTGATGTCCCCGGGGTGATCTGTTGGCCGACGGCGGTGGACGTCGAGTCGTAGAGATCGATCTGCGGCCATTCGCCGGAGAGATCGTGCACACTCCCATCTGCGTGCGTCACAACCAAGCCTCCGGTCACCGCGCGCGCAGATTCCTGGATCAGCTCCCGGGTCGTGCGTGCCATATCCCGGTAGTCGGCATACGCCTGGTAGTACTCGAGCATCGCGAACTCCGGTGAGTGACTCGAGTCCGAGCCCTCGTTGCGGAAGTTGCGGTTGATCTCGAAAACTCTCTCCAAACCGCCGACGACCGCGCGTTTCAGAAACAGCTCCGGTGCGATACGCAGGTACAACTCGAGATCAAAGGCGTTCGAATGGGTGACGAAAGGACGCGCAGCCGCGCCTCCGTGCATGGTCTGCAACATCGGTGTCTCGATCTCAAGGAATCCACGTGCACTCATGCTCTGGCGAAGTGCGGCGACGACATCGACGCGGAGCCGGGCCATTCGCTGCGCATCCGGTCTCATGATCAGATCCACGTAGCGCTGCCGAACCCGCGCTTCCTCGGTCATCGGTTTATGCGCCACCGGAAGGGGGCGGAGGGCCTTCGCGGCCATCAACCACTGGTCGGCCATCACCGACAGTTCACCGCGCTTGGACGTGATCACCTCACCGCGGACGAAGACAGTGTCGCCGAGGTCCACGAGGTCTTTCCAGGATTCGAGGGACTCCTCCCCCACACCCGCGAACGAGATCATCGCCTGGATCTCCGTGCCATCCCCGGAACGCAGGGTCGCGAAACACAGCTTCCCGGTGTTCCGGGAGAAGATCACTCGTCCGGCGATTCCCACGACATCACCGGTCTGTGTGTCAGGGTCGAGATCCGGGTGCGAGGCGCGCACCTGCGCGATGGTGTGGGATACGGGGACTGTCACCGGATACGGGTCGTGCCCCGAGGCGAGAAGGCGGTCGCGCTTGGCACGACGGATGCGCATTTGCTCGGGGAGATCAGGCTCGTCTGGTGCCTCCGTCACGTCGGCAGGCTAGTGGATGCGGTGTGGCCTAGCCTGCTGGTGTGTCCTTCCCACTAGAACCGCCGCAACCGATTCGGGGGGTCATCTTCGACCTGCATTCCACGCTGATTGATCAAGGTTCAGCGGATGAATGGCTAGATTCAGCCCTGGTACGCGCACCGGTGGACCTGGCACCCCAGGAACGCAACACCCTGGTCGACTTCCTCGATCTGGTCTGGGAGAACGCGCGGGTGCACGATCCGGATAGTCGACGTGATCTCGATCCGGTGCTGCACGAAGAGGTGTTCCACGCCCTCATCGATGACGGACCCGGGATCGATCAGGCCCTTGCCACGGCGCTCTACACCACCCTGCTCGACGCTTGGCATGCCTATACCGATGCGGTGCCTACCCTGATCGAGCTCCGTTCCTTGGACCTTCGCATCGGGATTATCTCCAATGTGGGAGTAAGTATCCGCCCGATTCTCGAGCGCGAGGGGCTGCTTGAGCATGTCGATGGGGTGACGCTCTCCTGCGAGATCGGGTGCGTGAAGCCCGATGCCCGGATATTCCACGAGGCGGCGAATGCCATCGGATGTGCGCCGGCGAGCGTCCTGATGGTGGGCGACAGCGGCAAGGACGACGCCGGTGCGGCCCATATCGGGATGCGGACTCTGATCCTGCCTCGCACGCGAGGCCCGGTGCATGGGTTGGGTGTGGTCCCCGCGCTCGTGCGCGCGACTCGCTAGTCCAGGTTTTTCGCGAACACCAAGCGCAGGCCGATCAGTGTCAAATCGGGCTCATGGTGGGTGATCGTCGTCGATTCACCGATCACAACGGGAGCAAGTCCCCCCGTTGCGATGACAGCAGTGGGTTCGCCGATCTCTTCGACGATGCGCGATACCAGGCCATCAACTTGGCCTGCGAAACCGTAGATCGCACCCGACTGCAGCGCCTCGACCGTGTTCTTCCCGATGACCGAGCGTGGCTTCACGAGTTCCACCTTGCGCAACTGCGCGGCACGGCTCGAGAGCGCTTCGAGGGAGATTTCGATACCCGGGGCGAGGGCTCCTCCTAGGAATTCCCCCGATGCAGACACGACATCGAGGTTGGTCGACGTTCCGAAGTCCACGACGATGCTGGGCCCGCCGTAAAGATGGTGGGCCGCCAACGTGTTGACAATCCTGTCCGCACCCACTTCCTTGGGATTGTCCGTCAGGATCGGGACACCGGTCTTGGTTCCTGGTTCGACGATGACGGTGGGCACCTCGGCGTAATAGTGGGAGAGCATGCTCCGCATCTCGCGAAGCACCGCGGGAACCGTGCTGCAGAGGGCTATTCCGGAGACCTCAGATCCACCGTCGAGGAGTCCGCGGAAGGTGAGGGCGATCTCGTCCGCAGTCGAACTCGCATTCGTGGTCACGCGCCAGGACCGGGTCAACGTGTCGCCATCGAAGAGACCGAGGACCGTATTCGTATTGCCCACGTCGATGGCCAACAGCATGGCTCTACCCCACCGTCTCCAGGTCTGCGCCGATATCCAGCACCGGCGCAGAGTGTGTCAGTGCTCCAACCGCAAGGTAGTCCACGCCTGTCGCAGCGACCTCCGCGGCGACATCCAGGGTGAGACCTCCCGAGGCCTCCAGGCGCACCCGGCCAGCCACCCGCTGCACCGCCTCCCGCATCTGATCGACGGTGAAGTTGTCCAAGAGCACGAGATCCGCCCCTGCCTCGACCACATCCGTGAGCTGATCGAGGGAATCCACCTCCACCTCGATCGGAATGTCCGGAGAGGATGCGCGTACTAGTCGGAATGCCTGCGCAATCCCTCCGGCTGCAGCGACATGGTTGTCCTTCACTAACGCGGCATCCGCCAGGGACATACGGTGATTCCGGCCACCTCCGCATCGCACCGCGTACTTCTCAAGGGCACGTAAGCCTGGCGTGGTCTTCCGGGTATCCCGGATCTGCGCGCGACTGCCCGCGATCGCATCGACCCACCGAGCGGTGAGGGTTGCGATTCCGCTGAGGTGGCCGAGGAGATTGAGCGCCGGACGTTCGGCACGAAGGAGGGCGTGGGTCGAACCGACGACGCTGAGAACGCGTGAGCCCGGTGTCACGCGTTCGCCATCCTCCGACTCCCACTCGAGGCGAACATCGTCGTCGCCCACCATCGCAAACACGGCCGCGGCCACGGGAACGCCGGCCAGGACCCCCGACGCCCTGCTCACGAGGGCGAGTCGTGACTGCTGTGACGAGGGAACCGTTGCCATCGTCGTGACATCGACACCTCCGTCGAGATCCTCGGCCAATGCCCGCGCGATGACACTCTCGACGTCGAAGGGCGCAAGTCCGGCAGCGGCGAGGCGATCGGAGACGTCCTTGGAGAGGCGGTACGTGGGATACGTCATGGAACAGGCTCCAGGGTCGAATCGAACGTACCCGCGGCATCCATATGCGTCACGAGACGCACCTGCCAGTCGACTTCCGACTCGGGGAAATCCTCGCGCCAGTGCGAGCCACGGGTCTCCTCGCGGAGGAGAGCGTGTCGAACCAAGACCTGGGCGATCGTCATGATGTTGGTCGTCTCCCAGTTCTCCGTCGTAGGTCGCACATCCTGCGGAGCAGATCGCACCACCTCGGCAAGCCATGCTGCCGCACGCCGCAGCGAGGTGGCACTTCGGAGAACTCCGGCATCCTCGTCCATGATGCGTTGCATGGGCCGGCGCAGCTGAACCGGGATGAGGACCCCCGGTGTTCCCTGCGGCATGGGCTCGGCTGGCAACAGTTCATCGGCGCTCACCGCCGCAGCGATGCGTCGGGAGAAGACCAACCCCTCCAGCAGCGAGTTCGATGCCAGTCGATTCGCACCGTGGACACCGGTGCAGGCCACTTCGCCACATGCGTAGAGGCCGCGTATCGATGAGCGCCCATCGATGTCCGTGCGCACTCCCCCGGACACGTAGTGCTGCGCGGGCGCAACCGGAATCAGATCCGTCACCGGATCGATACCGCGCAGTCGGCAGGACTCCAGGATCGTGGGAAAGCGACGAACCCACACGTCAGCTCCGAGATGTCGCCCGTCGAGCCATACGTGCTCGGTGCCGGTTGCGCGCATCCGTCGCATGATGGCCTTCGCCACGATGTCTCGCGGCGCCAGATCCGCCAGCGGGTGCTCATCAGCCATGAACGCGACACCCGCGTCGTCACGCAGAACCGCGCCTTCCCCGCGCACCGCTTCGGAGACGAGCGGTTGCTGCCCCTGGGCATGCGGGCCGAGCCACAGCACCGTGGGATGGAACTGAACGAATTCGATGTCTGCGACCGATGCACCCGCACGCACCGCGAGGGCGACACCGTCGCCCGTGGACACGTAGGGGTTCGTGGTCTGGCCGAATACCTGCCCGATCCCGCCTGTCGCGAGGATCACTGCTGGTGCCAGTGCGGCGCCGACTCCGTCCCGTTGGCCCGTGCCGATGACATGCAGGGTCACCCCTTGGGCGGCTCCGTCTGCGGAACGCAGCAAGTCCAAAACGAGTGCGTTCTCGATCACCTCGATCTCAGGTGACGCATGAACGGCAGCGACCAGGGCCCGGCTCACCTCGCGCCCTGTCGCATCACCTCCCGCGTGCGCGATCCGGTCCCGGTGGTGTCCGCCTTCGCGGGTGAGCGCGATCGAACCGGATGGGTCGGTGTCGAAGCGCGCCCCCCACTCCATGAGTTCGCGCATCGCGTGGGGACCCTCGGTGACCAGGATCGTGACACCATCGGGATCGCAGAGGCCTGCACCGGCGACCATCGTGTCGGTCATGTGATCCTCGGGTGAGTCCTCCTCGCTCAACGCCGCAGCGATGCCCCCCTGCGCCCATCGAGTGGATCCCTCATCGATCTGCGCCTTCGTGACGAGGAGCACGCGCAGTCCCAGATCGCGCAGATGCAATGCGGAGGTGAGGCCCGCAACACCGGAACCGACGACGATCGCGTCAGCGCGTGCGGTCCACCCGGGAGCAGGCGCGCGCAAGGGACCGCAGATGAGAGCGTGCTCAGACTGCACGGACGTCGACCTCCCAGTTGTCAAGGAGTCGAGTAGTACCCACGTGCCCGGCGAAGAGCAAACGACCGGGACCCGGTCCGACCGTCTCGAGTAATTCAGGACTCCGCACTACGACGTAGTCCACCGCCACGTGGGGATCGAGGCACTCCTTGGTCGTGGCGATCATGGATGCGACCGTCGACTCTTTCGTTCCCGCTTCGAGAGCACGGGGGATGCTCGCGGCCCACGCGCGCTCGTCGGGGCTGAGGTACCGATTGCGACTGCTCATCGCAAGACCATCCGGTTCGCGCACCGTGGGGACACCGATCACCTCGACCGGGAAATTCAGGTCGGCGACCATCTGCCGCACGATGACCAATTGCTGGTAGTCCTTCTCACCGAAGAACGCCACATCGGGACTGGTGATCTGCATCAACTTCCCCACCACGGTCGCCATACCCGTGAAGTGACCCGGCCTGGACGCGCCCTCAAGAATCTCCGCCAACGGTCCGGGCTGGATGATGGTGCACTCACCATCCGGATAGACATCGGTGACCTCGGGCGCGTATACGCCGCTCACGCCGGCCACTTCGCAGGTTCGAAGGTCGGAGTCGAGTGTTCGGGGGTAGACGGCAAGATCTTCGTTGGCGCCGAACTGCAGCGGGTTGACGAAGATGGTCGCGACCACCTCACCGCTAGGACCAACGCACTCACGCGCGACGCGCATCAACTGCGCATGGCCATCGTGGAGAGCACCCATCGTCATCACGACGGCTCGACGCCCCATCGACGGAGGGATCTCCGTGCGGCTCCGCCAGACATCCATCATTCGTCCTGAACCGCAAGAACACTGAGCAACGCGGCTGCCTGATCGACCGTGATCAGACCCGCGCCGAGTGCTCGGTCGGCAGCCAGCCGCCCCATGGCGCGGTAGCTCGCAGCGACCGCAGGTTCGTCCAGGACCTCGAGATGCAAAGCGACACTCTCCGCGTCGCCACGCGCGATCGGTCCGGTCAACGCCCGATCACGGAGTCGCAGGGCGTTATCGAGTGAGGCCTGCAACAACGGGGCGAGGATTCGGGTGGGATCGGACATGCCGGCCTTCTCGAGCAGATCCGCCGCCTGGGACACCAGGGTGTTCATGAAGTTCGATGCGTAACTGAGCGCGGCGTGGTACTCCACGCGCGCAGGCTCGGGTACCCAGATCCGCTCTCCACCGAGTTCGAGGGCGAGGGCTTCGGCGACCGAGCGGAACTCCTCCGACGCAGTCACACCGCAGGGGACGCCGCTCAATCTCTCGAGATCCAGCGACGTTCCGGTGAACGTCATGACCGGATGGATGGCCAAGGGAACGCATCCCTGGGCGGGTTCGAAGACGGCGAGGCCATGGCGGCCGGAGGGGTGGATCAGGAACACGCCCGGCCGGAGCACTCCAGTACTGGCCAAGCCGCGCACGAGATCGGGAAGGACGTCGTCGGGTACTGCGATCAGGATGGCTTCCGCGTCCGCGCAGATCTCCGGCACCGTGCGGATGGGCACACCAGGAAGAAGTGCCTCAGCACGGAGCCGTGACACGTCGGAGACCGCGGAGACGCCAATGATGTGGTGGCCGGCGCGACGCCATGCAGCTCCGAGCACCGCGCCAACGCGTCCCGCACCGATGATGCCGACGCGTAGCCGCGGTGGTGGCTCTGCCATGAGCGTGAGCCTACGGTGATCACATGATGCGGCCATTCCATACTGCCTGGGCAGAGACGGCCACCTTCTATCCACACCAGCGGCCGAGCGCACACTTTCGCACCAGCTCGCGATCCAGCGGCCGCATCGCGGACGCGCTCGCACGCATCGTGCTCGAGCAATGGAATCGACTCCGGAGACCGGAGGACTTCACCGTGACGGATGTCGGTGCCGATGACGGGCATCTACTCGATGCGATCCGGTCACGGATTCCCTCGCACGTGCGACCACGGATGCGGTGGCGTGCAGTCGACTTCGTCGAAGGAGAATGTGACGCCGACTGGATCGTCGCAGACATCCGCCGCGTCGAACTTCCGCACTCTCCAGGCGTCCTCGTTGCCCAAGAATTGCTCGACGACATCCCCTGCATGATCGTCGAGAACGACGAGCACGGTCGGCCCTGGGTCGTGGGTATCGAGGATGACGCCCTTCCGATACCCGTGGAACCTCTCCACTCGCACAATGATCTGACATGGCTGGACACGTGGTGGCCTGATGAGACTCCCTTTGCGACGCGCGAGGTCGGACTCAGCCGCGACCGCGTATGGCAGCGGCTGCGCGCGAGCGTCACCGCCGGTGTTGCAATTGCCATCGACTACGGACATGTGCGTGAGGAGCGCCGGTGCGGTCGCTGGGCCGGGGGCACCGTGCGTGGATTCCGATCGGGACGAGTGGTGCGGCCGATTCCCGATGGTCGATGCAACATCACGGCGCATGTGGCGATGGACTCCCTCGCTGCCGCCCCCCTCCTGCGACAGTCCGAGGTGACCGGGATCGGCGGAGCGGAAGGCGACCTGCTCTGGCTGATCGAGGATCGGGGGGCTTCGTGCGCCAGCTGATCGCCGGACTCGGGGTCACGCGCGACCTCGATTGCGATATCGCCATCGATCTGGGACACCACCATCCCAGCGCCCATGGTGGTTTCCAACTTGCGTTGACCGTCGATGGAGACACGATCGTTGCCGCGGAACCGCGGATCGGATTCCTCCATCGGAGTGCGGAGAAGTTGTTCGAGGCCCGCGACTACCGCCAGATCCTGATGCTGGCGAACCGGCACGACTGGCTTTCGGCGTTCTCCTCGGAACTGACCGTCGCGCTCGCCGTCGAAGAGGCAACCGGGATCACGGCACCCGAGAGAGCGATATGGCTGCGGATGATCTTGGCGGAGGCCAATCGCATCGCCGCCCACCTGCTGATGCTGTCCTATGTGGACCCGTCTCTCCTGAGATTGCGGGAGGACTGGGCCCGGTGGCAGGAACGCGCCACCGGTGGACGGGTGCACCCGATGATCACCCGCATCGGTGGCCTGATGAGCGACATTCCGAAACAGACATTGACCGAGGCTTGGGATCTCGCTGGGCGGAGCCGCGATGCGGCAACACGCGTGCTGATTCCCGAGCACTGGGAAACGCTCGCCATCGTCACGGAGGAGGCGGCGAACGCGGGCGCATCCGGGCCTGTGGGGTGGGCATCAGGAGTCACCGACGACCTGCGTCGCGATGAGCCGTATCTGCGCTACCGCGGGATCGACATTCGCGTGATCACCGGGCAGGGATCCGCAGCAGATCGTTATCGCATGCTGGTGGCTCAGATCCAGATGAGTGCCCAGTTGATCGACGTGTGTATCCGAGCGTGCGCGGACTCCTCTGGCGAGCCCGTGAATGTTCCTTTGCCCAAGACACTTCGGGTTCCCGAGGGCATCACCTACCTGGCGACGGAAAATCCCTTCGGACATCATGGCGTACTACTGGTGAGTAGCGGCGATAAGGTGCCGTGGCGAATGAAGTTGCGCACGCCCTCGTTCACGCATGTGCAACTGCTCTCGCATGCCCTCCCAGGGACGAGCCTGGGCGATCTCGCTGACGCCGTGGCGTCGTTCTTCCTGGTCAGCGGAGATATCGACCGCTAGTGCTCGCGGATGTAGGTCGCGAAGCGGGCGCGGAGGAGCGCCTCCGTCGTGGGATCGAGGTCAGCGGAGCCGAACATCTCGCGGACGGCACGCACGGTTTCGATGAAGGTTCCCCCCATCGATCCAAGATCGCCACCCTCCCCTTCGATCGCAACCATACCTGGCATGTGTGAGAAGAGGTCGGTGAAGAAGCCGATGTCCAGGTGCTTCTCGGCGATGTGGAATGCGCGGTGACGCAGTTCGTCGAATGGGAGATCCTCGAGCACCTCATCTGTCATGGTCCGACCCTACCGGCGTCGTTGTCACCCTCATCATCCTCGGGAATGCGGCACAGTCCCTCGAGCCAGAGGGCCGCACCCGCGAGCACGATCGACCCGGTGCCGGCCAGGACGGCGGAGCTGAAGGCCGATGCGCCCGCCGGGGTCGCGAGGGCGGTGACTGTCGCCACCGCGATGCCGGTGTAGATCCCCACGACCACTGCGCCCGTCCGCGACGCGGCCATCGCGAACGCCGCAGTGCGCGCAGCGGCGATCGGGGGAACCGGAATGGATCCAGGATCCTTGCGCAACCGCGGGCGCAGGAAGAAGGTCCACGCAGCCAGGGCGATCGCCAGGAGCCAGATGGCCGTCCCCGCCAGAAGCGGTACCGGAATCGAGCGACCGGTCTGACCCGACACGATCTCGACAAGGCCCCACCCCACCGCAACACCGACGACCGCGATGGCGATGAGGAACGGGATTCGGGTCGGCTTCATGACTCGCCCACGCGCGGTCCCTCGAGCACTGTGCACCCGGCCGTATCCAGGCCTGCAACGAGGTCACGGATCGGACCGACTCCGGGAAAGACTGCATCGGACTCCGCATCGCACCACGGCACAAGGACGAAGGCACGCTCGTGGGCGCGGGGATGGGGAACCTGCAACTCGGGATCGACGGAGCGGAAGTCGTCGTAGGCGATCAAGTCGAGATCAAGCGTGCGCGGGCCCCAGTGCACATCGCGGATACGACCGTGCTCTGCCTCGATCGAGTGCAGGTCGGCGAGCAGGGTGTGGGGATCGCGATCGGTCTCCACGATGATGACCGCGTTGACGTAGTCGGGTTGCTCGGGTCCCCCGATGGGTGCGGTGCGGAACAGGTGCGATCTCCCGACGATGCGAACCCCCGGAGTGCGATCAATGCGGTGCGCGGCGTCATGCAGATGGTGCGCTGGATCATCAAGATTTGCACCGAGCGCGATCACGGCCCTACTCATGGTCGAAGGATCCGCACGATCACATCGTCGAAGGGCACCGGAATGGGTGCCGAGGGCTTGTGCACGGCCACCTCGATCCAGTCGATCACCTCATGTGCGAGGACATCACCCGCGATGCGTTCGGCCACAGTCTCGATCAGATCGCAGGGATCCCCGGTGATGTGCGCATGGACCCGCTCAGCAACCGACGCGTAGTTCACGGTCTTTGCCAGATCATCACTTTCCGCAGCCGGGCGGGTAGAAACGCCGAGCACTACGTCGACGACGAACTCCTGTCCGTCTGCACGCTCGGAAGCGAGGACCCCGTGATGACCGAACCCACGAATGCCCCGGATCTCAATGGTGTCGGTCACGTCTCCCCATCCCACCTCGCGGCAACCGCGAGGGCATCGCGCGTTGTACGCACATCATGGACCCGTACCCCCCAGACACCCGCGCGGGCGCAGAGGGCGCTGATCACCGCCGAGGCTGCATCGCGGCCCCGCATATCCCGCGGAGTCCCTTCGGAATCGGCGAGGAGCGCACCCAGGAATTTCTTGCGCGACGCACCGACGAGCACTCGAAAGCCCGTCGTGACCCACCGATCGAGATCCCGCAGCACGGTCCAGTTCTGCTCGATCGTCTTCGCGAACCCGATACCGGGATCGATGATGATCGAGGATTCACGGATGCCAGCGATCGCCGCCGCACGGGCGCAGGTCAGTGTTTCCGCGCGGACTTCTTCCGCCACGGAGGTGTAGCGGGTGAGCTCATCCATGTGTGCACTGTGCCCACGCCAGTGCATCACCACGTAGTCGCACCCGAGCTCTGCCACCGTCGCATACATCGCCTCATCGGCCTGGCCGCCTGAGACGTCATTCACCATCGACGCACCCGCCTCGACCGCTCGCCGGGCCACCTCCGCACGCATGGTGTCGATGCTCACCCGGACTCCCGCAGCCGTCAGGGCTGTCACGACGGGGATGACGCGATCCAACTCCTCGGATTCGGGTATGCGCTGCGCACCCGGCCGCGTGGATTCGCCGCCGACGTCGACAACGTCGGCTCCCATCGCGTGCATCGCGAGTCCGTGGGCAATCGCCGTCTCGCGGTTGGCGTGCTCGCCACCATCGGAGAAGGAGTCGGGGGTGACGTTCAGGACGCCGAGCACGAGAGGCGTGGCCGGCACGGCTACCTCCCGATGATGAGTGACATCGCCTCGGAACGCGATGCAGCAGAACTGAGCACTCCCCGAACCGCGCTCGTCACGGTCGTCGCACCGGGCTGACGGACACCGCGCACCGACATGCACATGTGCTCGGCCTCGATCACCACGATCGCACCCATCGGGTCGAGGATCGACGTCAGGGACTCGGCGATCTGTGTGGTCAAACGCTCCTGGACCTGCGGCCGACGAGCGAAGACGTCGACGAGCCTGGCGAGCTTCGATAAACCGGTGATCCGTCCATTCGCGTTGGGGATGTACCCGACGTGCGCGACACCGAAGAAGGGCAGAAGGTGGTGCTCACAGGTCGAGTACAGGGCGATGTCCTTGACCAAGACGAGTTCGTTGTGACCGAGATCGAAGGTGGTGGTGAGCACCTCCTCGGGACGTTGATGCAATCCACGGAACATCTCCGAATACCCCCGGGCCACCCGGGCCGGTGTGTCGCGTAGTCCGTCGCGCTCGGGGTCCTCGCCGATGGCGATCAATAGATCACGGACAGCGCGCTCCACTGCGGCTGCATCGAAGGGACCCACGGCCCGGTCTGCGGGCAGTGAGACCGCGGTGATGTCCCCCATGGCTAGTCGGCGACCTCGGACGCCGCGTGCCCGTTCGAGGAACTCAGCTTGGCGGGGGTAGGGATCGGCCCGCGATGGTCCGGTGCACGACGGGCGGAGCCAGTCCACGCAGGTCGCGGCTGACGGAGCCGCAATGCAGTGAAGATCTCCTCGATCTCCTCTTTATCGAGGGTCTCCCGTTCGAGGAGGGCGAGGACCATGGCGTCGAGCACATCCCGGTTCTCGACCAGAACGTCGTAGGCCTCCTGGTGCGCCGCCTCGATGAATCCCCGAACCTCCGCATCGATGGCGGCGGCGACCTCCTCGGAGTAATCCCGGCTATGTCCCATGTCACGTCCGAGGAACACCTCGCCCTGCTCTTGGCCGTACTTCACCGCACCGAGTCGCTCGGTCATGCCGTACTGGGTCACCATCGCGCGGGCGACGGCCGTTGCCTTCTCGATGTCGTTGGCCGCCCCGGTGGTGGGATCGTGGAAGATCAATTCCTCTGCAGCCCGGCCACCGAGCATGTAGGCGATTTGGTTCAGCATCTGACTGCGGGTGGTGGAGTACTTGTCCTGGTCCGGCAACACCATCGTGTAACCGAGCGCACGACCGCGCGGCATGATCGTGATCTTGTGGACCGGATCGTTTCCGGGGAGAGCTGCCGCGACCAACGCATGCCCAGCCTCGTGGTAGGCGGTGATCTTCTTCTCCTGCTCGTCCATCACCCGCGTGCGCTTCTGCGGGCCGGCAATGACACGGTCGATCGCCTCGTCCATCGCCTCATCGTTGATGACGTCGAAGCCGGAACGAGCAGTAAGCAGCGCTGCCTCATTGAGCACGTTCGCAAGGTCGGCGCCCGTGAATCCCGGCGTGCGACGCGCAACGGCCATGAGATCAACGTCGTCGCTGATGGGTTTGCCCTTGGCGTGCACCTGGAGGATTTGGGATCGACCGTTCAGATCCGGCCGCTCCACGGCGATCTGACGATCGAAGCGTCCGGGACGCAGCAGCGCGGGATCGAGGATGTCGGGGCGGTTCGTGGCAGCGATCATGATCACGCCACCGCTGACGTCGAAGCCATCCATCTCGACGAGCATCTGGTTCAGCGTCTGCTCGCGCTCATCATGACCACCGCCGAGCCCGGCACCGCGGTGGCGTCCCACCGCATCAATCTCGTCAACGAAGATGATCGCCGGCGCGTTCTGCTTGGCTTGCTCGAAGAGATCGCGCACTCGGCTCGCGCCCACGCCGACGAACATCTCGACGAAGTCGGAACCGGAAATGCTGTAGAAGGGAACGCCCGCCTCACCCGCCACTGCGCGCGCCAGCAGCGTCTTGCCGGTGCCGGGGGGGCCGTAGAGCAATACGCCCTTGGGGATCTTCGCCCCCACAGCCTTAAAGCGATCAGGATCGGCCAGGAAGTCCTTGATCTCCGCAAGTTCCTCGACTGCCTCCTCCGCCCCCGCGACGTCGGCAAACGTGGTCTGCGGCATGTCCTTGGTGATCACCTTCGCCTTCGACTTGCCGAAGCTCATCAGGCGGCTACCTCCGCCTTGCATCTGGCTGAAGATGAAGACCATCAAGAGGATGAGCAGAGCGAAGGGTAGGAGTGAGACGAAAAGAGAAACGAGCAGGTTCTCGGACGGTACGACGACGTTGTATCCCCCGGGCAACTGTCCGGAGTCCGCCCGTGCCTGGAGCAGCGACTGGAGCTCGACGCCCTGGCCGGTGACGTAGGTGGCCCGAACCTGGGACCCGTCCTTCAGAGTCAACTCGAGGATCTGGTCACGATCGATGATGGTGGCGGTGTCGACCTCACTGGACGTGATCGCGGCGACGGCCTTGCTGGTGTCGATCTCCTCGGGAGCACCAATCCCCGAGACGAAGCTCGATCCGATCAGCACGAAACCCACGGCCAGGGCGATCCAGAAGATCGGCCCACGCAGGATGCGCTTCATATCCACCGTACGACGGTACTACGGTGACCGGTCCCACTCATCCGCGGCCGAAGGGGCTGTGGTCCGCCCTGCGCGAACGATCAGGAGTAGACGTGCGGTGCGAGAGTCCCCACGCAGCGCAGGTTCCGGTAGCGCTGGGCATAGTCGAGGCCGTACCCGACCACGAATTGATTGGGGATGTCGAAGCCCACGTATCGAGGGAGCACCTCGACGCGCATTGCCTCGGGCTTGCGCAATAGCGTGAACACTTCCAGTGACGCGGGCCCGCGCGCGGACAGATTCTTGAGCAGCCAACTCAGCGTGAGACCGGAATCGACGATGTCCTCCACAATCAACACGTCGTGACCGGTGAGGTCGCGGTCGAGGTCCTTCAGGATGCGCACGACACCACTCGACGTGGTGCCCGATCCGTACGACGATACAGCCATCCAGTCCATGTCCGCGTGGATGGTCAGGGCTCGGGCCAAATCGGCCATGACCATGATCGCGCCCTTCAGGACTCCGACGAGCAGCAGGTCCCTGCCCGCATAGTCGCGATCGATCTGGGCGGCCAGCTCCGCGATTCGTGACCGAATTTCCTCCTCCGTGAGCAACACATGGTCGAGATCGGATGCGACGTGCGACTGATCCACGGATCACTCCTGGTGGGTAGCGGTGCGAAGGAGTACCAGCCTTCCATAGTCGACCCGTGCCGTCACACCACCGGGAAGATCGCAGTCACCCTGTCCATGCCAATCGGAGACGTAGGTGTCCAGCGTGCGGACGTGATCGAAGGTCAGTTCGCCTTCCCCGGATACATGCTGGTGCATCGTGCGCAGCACCCGGGTCCGGATGGCCCGCGGCAATTCCGCGAGTGCGGCGAGCTCCGCAGAGACCACGCCCCCCTCGTCCTCGACGATGCGCGCAGCCTCCTGCTCCGTCCAGGCATCCAGCACATCGGCGTCGTCAGCGAGCAAAGCCGCACTGCGCGAGAGACCCTGCACCACACCGGGTCCGAGCTCGTCCGTGAGTTCGTCAAGCCAACGACGCGCCCGAACACGGCCGAAGCGTGGATCGCTGTTATGCGGATCCCTCCAGGGAGTGATGCCGATCGGGTCGCACACCTCCGCAGCGACCGCGTGGACATCCGCACGCGACAGGTCCAAGAAGGGCCGATGCCACGGGGGTGCGCAGGCACGCATCGCGGCCAGGCTCCGGGCACCCGCGCCCCGACTCAGCCGCAACAGGACGGTCTCCGCCTGATCCTCGCGGGTGTGGGCGAGCAGGATCTGCTCGCTCCCCCGACGCTGTGCCAGGTCGAGGAGTGCCGACCGCCGCGCGTCACGTGCCGCCGCCTCCGGTCCACCTTCGGCAACGACATCGACCGTGAGGACTTCGACATCCGAAGCATCCAGCGCCCGGCAGGCCCGGGCAGCCTCGGCCGCGATGTCCGCGGACCCCGTCTGCAACTGGTGATCGACGATCCCCACCGTCAGGGGCACACCCGCGTGGCGCGCGAGCCAGACCGCGGCAGCCACCAGTGCGAGGGAGTCGGGACCACCAGAGCATCCGACGATGATCGATCCCGGTGCGATGCAACGCTTCACGGCATTCCGTGCGGCGAGCAATTCCCCCGACGCCTCACTCATGCCGCGGTGCGCTCCGACCATTGAGCCGGTGCAGCGATCTCCTCGAGGGTGGGGAGCGCATCGGGTCCACTCCAGAGCGCGTTGACCCGCGCCATGCCTCCGGCATCCACAAGGCTTCGGATGAACGAGGCGCCATCGCGGTACTGGCGCATCTTGGCCTCAACACCCAGCAGCGTGCGGATGATCCGATCCATCCCGTGCGCGGAGTCGCGACGCACCTCGAACCGCTCCCGGATCAGTGCGACCGAGGGGATCACCTCCGGACCCGCGAGGTCCATGACCACATCCGCATGGCCCTCGAGGACGGTCATGAGTGCCATCAATTCGCGCAGTGCGGTGCGCTGTTCCTCCGTGGGCGCAAGGTCGGTGACGGCCAGATCCGAACGTCCACGAAGTGCGCGCGCGACGGTCGTGACGACAGCGGTGAGCCACGCGAGCGAATCCCGCAATCCGAGCTCCGGCGGCTCGAGGAGGATCTGCACCCGCTTGATGAAGTAGTCGCGCAACCACGGCACCGCACCGAATTGGACACGGTGCGTCTCCTCGTGCAGACATACCCAGAGCCGGAAATCGGCAGCGGGAACGTCGAGGGTGCGCTCCGTTGCCGCGATCGTCGGAGCCACGAGAAGGAGCGATCCGGGTTCGGCCACCACTTCGTACTGACCCAGAACGCGACCGGACATCCACCCGAGGGTTGCACCGATCTGAAGTGCGGTGGCCCGGGAACCGAACGCGTGCACAGCACCGGCGCCGACGCGCGAGTCGAGGTGCTCCGTCAGAGCGGCGAGTGCATCGATATTGGAGCGGATCCAGCGCTGCCGGTCGGCCACGATCGTGCGATGACCGGGGACCGCCACCAACCCGGTGATCGCGTGCACCTCCGAGGCGGCCTGCTCCGCGAATTCCGCCAACTGGTGGGTCATGGCGCGCACCTCGCTCGCGCCCACCTCCGGTCCCGTCGGTGCGAGTCCGGAGGCGACCGCGCTGGCCAACTCCCAGTCGACGACGGACACCCTTATCGGGCCCCCGCTGGCGCATCAGGGGCGGGCGGGCGGCACACCATCACCGTGCACACACCGTGCACCGACCATGGGCCCACGGCGTAGGGAATGAGGAGTGCATCGCCCTTGGCGATCTCAAGCGCGCCGGCAGCGGCCGTGAGCACACCGGAGCCTTCGGTGACGAGCGCGATTGCGAATCCAGCCGCGACATCGACGGCGTTTCCGGTGGAGCTGAGTCGATGGAGGCGGAAGTACTGCTCCGCTTCGGCGGGCATCGCGGTGTGGAGTCCGGCCTGCTCGATGCTCTCGCGACTGAGGACAAGAGCGTCGAGATCGGATGCGTTCACCGCGGAGTAGTCCACGGCGTCAAGTGCCGTATCGAAGCCGAGATCCAAGTGCCCATCGGCGAAGCCGTCGACGGCGAATCCCTGCCACTCGAGCAGGATCGACAGATCGGTGGGTTCCTGGAGTTCCAAGACGAAGACACCCTCCTGCACGGTGTGCGGTAGCCCCGAGGGCACGAGCATCGCGTCACCCGGACGTACCTCACGCGTTTGCAGCGACTCGAGCAATGCATCGCTGTCACGATTCATCACCCAGTCGCGGACACGAGCACGATCCATGGTTTCCCGGAATCCGACACCGACCCGCGCACCGGCGGGAGCGTCGAGGACGTACCAGGCCTCGGTCTTTCCATGGGCCAGGCCGAGATGGGTGCGGGAGAACTCACGATTGGGATGCAGGTGCACCGGGAGGCGTTGGCCGAGATCGAGAAGCTTCACCAGCACCTCGGCGCTGGTCCCGTAGCGGGCCACGTGATCCGGGCCAAGCCAGGCGTCTGGGTCACGGTGCATGTGCTCGAGCAGCAGGGTGCCGTCGGGGAGAACGGTCAGCCCCGCGGGCGCCTGCCCGAAGCGCACCGTGGTGGATCCGATCCACTCCTCAGGTCGTTGCGGTCCACCCGGTCCATGACGTAATGCACCGATCCGGTCCCCGCCTCGGTAGAAGTGGTCGAACTGATTGACCGGAAGCCGGATTGGCATGGTCACGTTGCTCATCGGCACCCACATTCAACGAGTCGTACGGCGATGCGGTCCATTGTGTCGCGCGCACGCAGGGGGCTGCGCACGTCATTGCCCACAATGGCGAAAACCAGGAGGCGCTGGTCGCGGTCGATGACCCATCCGGCCAACGACCCGACCCCGGTGAGCGTGCCGGTCTTGGCGAAGACCGCACCCCGCCCCGCCTTCGTGCCGCGGGTATCGAAGCGGTCCGCGAGGGTTCCGGTCACCCCGGCCACCGGGAGGCCCGCGGCCACCGGGGCCCAGCTGGGCTCCTCCCCGCGCGCGATTACGGTCAACACATCGGTCAAGGTCTCCGCCGGGAGCCGATTCCGGGGTGACAGACCGCTCGCGTCGGAAAGTTGAACCCCGGTGAGGTCGATGCCCGCTTCACCCACGATCTTCTCGGTGGCGCGTGCACCGCCGGTGAAGCTCCCTTCGCCGAGCACCTCCTCACCGACGAGGTGACCCAGGGCCTCTGCGTAGTCGTTATCCGAGTCGGAGAGCATGCGCTGCACGATTGCGGAGATCGGCGCAGACTCCACGCGCGCGAGTTCCTCGGCTCCGCCGGGCGTGATGCCACGCCGTACCGACTTCACCGTGATACCGAATCCACGTAGGTATCCCGCGAGAACCTGCGCCGCCTCGCGTGCGGGATCCGATACCCGTGAACGTGCTCCCGGGCGCACGCGTCCACTGTCGACGACGAGCGCGGATACCGGGGCCGCCACACCGGCCTGCGGTAAGCTGCGCTTCCACCCCGGACCCAACGTTGGTCCCGTGAAGAGTGAATCGTCGAAGACCAATCGCACGGTCGTGTCCGTTCCCAACGACACAGAAATCTGCCGCGCCAACTCCCGCATCGATGCGGCTCCACCCGAGTCCGGGTCGGTGGACTTAGCCCGACGCAGCGTCGGGTCACCGCCACCCCGCACGTAGACCCGCTGGCCATCCCGGTAGGCGACCGTGGCCAGCCGTGCGGAGGGTCCCAATGCCTCGAGTGCCGCCACCGCGGTGAGGATCTTCTGGGTCGATGCCGGAATGAGTGGTTGCGCGCCACGTCGATCGAGCAACGTCGTCTCCGTCGCCGGATCGACGACGACGATCGCGGACGATCCCAACACCTTTGACCGTGCAAGTGGCCCCAACGCCTCGACCACCCCCGCAGCCGTCGGTGCGGGTGCGGTGGAGCCGACAACGGGAAGTGGAACACCGACCGCGGGAGCGGGAACGGGCGGGAGCGGGTTCGCCTGGGCAGAGACGGGCCACACCAGTCCGACGGCGACGACCGCGGTGATCCATCGTGCCCGCACCAGCGTTCCCTTCGTCGGAAGCCCCGCTAGCCTACGGAGGAGAGCCATTTCGAAGACGAGGTGTCATGGAACCACTCGAGTTCGACGTCACCATCGAGATTCCCGCGGGAAGCCGGAACAAATACGAGATGGATCACACAACCGGGCGCATACGTCTCGATCGCATGCTCTTCACTTCGACGCGCTACCCGCACGACCACGGATTCATCGAGGACACCCTCGGCCAGGACGGCGATCCCCTCGACGCGCTCGTGCTCGTCGCGGAGCCGACCTTTCCCGGCGTCGTCATCCGATGCCGGGCCGTCGGCATGTTCCGCATGACCGACGAGGCCGGCGGTGATGACAAAGTGCTCTGTGTCCCAGCCCGGGATCCGCGCGTCGAGCACATCCGGGACATCCACCATGTTCCCGAGTTCGACCGCCTCGAGATCCAGCACTTCTTCGAGGTCTACAAGGACCTCGAGCCCGGGAAGTCAGTGGAAGGCGCCACCTGGGTGAGCCGCACCGAGGCGGAGCATGAGATCAGCGAATCCTGGGCCCGGCAGCGGGCTCGCTGATCTGACTACGGCGTGGCTGTCGCCGACGGGTCAACCGGTGCGTCGGTATTGATCGTGACCTTGAGCGGTGTGAAGGTCTGGAATCGCACGGGTTCAGGCAGCGGCACGAACCCGAATCCCTCCAATGAGCCCTGGCCCGCCAGACGCACCAGGAACTGACCGAAGGACAGCGGCAGCGGATCCCCGGGGGTGTCGCAAATGAGAGCGTGTGCAATGGCGACCACCGGCCAACCCGCGAGCGGCTGACCTTCCTGAAGCACCACCTTCGAGGCTGCGAGGTCGAAGGACTCGGGGGTCGGGATGCCTCCGAGGGCGGGGCTTGCCGTCATGTTGCCCGCGTCGTCGAAGGTCACCACGGTGGCGCCGGCACCGACCTTGGCCAGTTGTGTGTCGTCTGGTGAGATCGTCACCAACTCACCCTTCTCACCGCCCTCTGTCGGAAGATATGCGGGAAGACTCGCGGGCGCTAAGCCCGCGGAGATCACGGTCGTCGTGGGCAGGATCGCCACGGTCGCATCGGCCAGCAGCATCGCGTCGAGGAGCTCCTGGGTCGTCGCGAACGTCTGGGCGCCATCGATCGTCCCCACGACACCCTTCGTCCACTGGTCGGGGACCTGCTGGGTCAGCCACGCGGTCATGGCCTCAACGGAGCCTTGGGGGGTGTCCAATGCCAATACGGTGATCTCAGGAAGTCCGGAGAGGTCATAGCCTTCATTGGGATCCGCGATCAGTGGATCCTCGAACGACGTCACGGTGCCATTCAGAACTCCCGCCACGGCCTCCGGGGTGAAGAGCAGACCCTCGAGTCCGATCACGTTGAAGCCCACCGTCACCTGGTAGCCAAACGCGGGAATTTGGATCACGGAGCCCGAACTGCACTGGGTCGAGGTGAACGCGGAAATCTCATCTGGACTGGGGGTGCCGCTGGTGATGTAGACGGGGGCTGGGTCACCGACCGGGACCTCCGTGACGGTCTGCTCGGGGCAGACCCCACCGAGTCCAGCCCCCACGGCGGCGATGCTGCCGAGGAATTGCTCTGGAACCGCCACCGCGACGTCACCGCTTTGGCAGGTGATCTGCGACTCCGCCACCGCTGCCAGAACATCGGGCGGCATCGGCGGCGTGCACGAGGTCACCAGAAGGGAGACGGCTCCAGCACATGCGGCGAGGGCGATGCCTCGGTTGACCTTTCGGACCCGAGGCATCGCCCCTACCTTTCGCGTGTACTGAGGTGGGTGAGAGCTACTTGACGAGCTGGACCAGTTCGCGCGACTTCGCCAGAACCTTGCCCGCGACGGGAACGTAGCCGAGGCTCGCTGCCTTCGAGGGGCCGCACTTCTGGATCGTGTAATCGAGGAACTGACGGACACCGAGGCCATTCGGGCCACGACCATCCGTACGTGCCAGGGCGTAGGAGAAGATCGACACCGGGTAGGCGCCCGGAACCTTCAGGTTGTAGTCGAGCTGGACCAAACCCTTCGCATTGATGTTGGTCTGCGACGCGAGGTTCTTCGCTGCCGAGGCGGACGACGGTGCCACGAACTCACCGTTCGCATTCTGGATGCGCGCGGCGGGGTAGCCCTTGGCGTCACCAAGATCCACGTAGCCGATGGCACCCGGGGTAGCGGCCACAGAGGACATCACGCCGGCGTTGCCCCGACCCGAGAGCGAGTTGGCGATCGGCTTTCCACCGGGGAATGCCGTGCCGAAATCGTTCTGCACCTTCGACCAGATGGTCGGTGTCCAGGCGTTCAGGTGCTGCAGGGTGTTGTTCGAAGTTCCCGAGCCATCGCTGCGGTAGACCACCGTGATGTTTTGCTCCGGGATCGAGGCAGCGATGCGCGAGTTATCCTTGAGGATCTCCGGATCCCTCCAGGAGGTAATCACCCCGCCGAGGATCTTCGCCAGCGTCGTCTGCTTCAACTGAATCGAGGACCCAAGAGTCTTACCATTCTTGGCGTTGACCAGGTTGATCGGGAAGGTCACTGCCCCGCCGATGACCGGGATGTACTCCCACTCGAAGGTCGGCTCACCGCTTGCGTAGGCGCTGTCGGACATGGCGAACACGAACTGGCCATTGGTGAAGTTGCGCTGGCCTGTGCCGGAGCCGGTCCCCTGATAGGAGACGGTGAAGTTGCTCTGGGAAGCGTTGAAGTCACCCAGGCACGCCCGGATGAAGACCTCGGGGAAGGTTGCCCCACCAGCTGGGATGGTCTGATTTGCAGAAGCGGGGGATGCAAACGCGATGGTCGAAGCCGCGACTGCCATGCCCGCGAGGATCGCAAGTGAGCGACGCACGTGGAACTCCTTTGTCGACGATACGGACTGTTGAAATGACCGTAGGTTTCCCGCGTGACGTGGAGTCATCCGAATATCAACCTTCTACTGACGTCTGGGTGAACAGTGGGTGTCCACGTGAACGGACGATTAACCGAATCGCCCGTTTACGTAATCGAGGGTCCGTTGATCGCGCGGATTCCCAAAGATGTCCGTGGTGGGACCCTGCTCCACGACATACCCGGGCTCGTTCTCCGCAGCAAGGAAAAATGCCGTGTAATCGGAGACGCGGACGGCCTGCTGCATGTTGTGCGTCACGATGATGATGGTGATTTCCTTGGAGAGCTCCCGGATCGTCTCTTCGATCTTGAGGGTCGACGCGGGGTCGAGGGCCGAGCAGGGCTCATCCATCAGGAGCACATGCGGCTGCACGGCCAGGGCACGTGCGATCACCAGGCGCTGCTGCTGACCACCAGACAACTCACCCGCCGCTGCATTGAGACGGTCCTTCACTTCGTTCCACAGACCAGCAGCGCGCAGGGTTTCTTCGACGATGTCGTCGTGATTGGGTCGCTTCATCCCCGACAACTTCAACCCGGAGAGCACATTGCCACGAATGGTCATGCTGGGGAAAGGATTCGGCTTCTGGAACACCATGCCGATCTTCAACCGAATGTGCGTGGGATCGACATCGGGAGAGTAGATGTCCTTGCCTTCGTAAAGGACTTCACCGGCAAGAGCGGCGCCAGGAATCAACTCATGGAGACGATTCAGGGTGCGGATGAAGGTGGACTTACCGCAGCCGGAGGGGCCGATGAGCGCGGTGACCGTCTTCTTGGGGAACGGGATACTCACGCCCTCGAGCACCTTGCGCTTACCGAACCACACGGAGATGTCACGAGCATCCATCTCGATGGGCAAGCCAGCTCGACTATCGCTCAGCTCGACCTCGAGGCCCTCGATGCTCTTCTCGAACTCTGCAGTGGACATCTCTTCCTTCTCTCTACTTGACCTTGCCTCGCCCGATGATGCGGGCGATGACGAACAGGATTGCGACGATGATGATCAAGACCAGGGCTGCACCCCACGCACGGGTGACCGCGTCGGGGAAAGGCTGGGCTACGTTGCCGAAGATGTAGGTGGGTAGCGCCGCGATGGGAGAGTTGAACGGGTTATAGACCGTCGCATCGCTCGTCCCGGTGACCAGGACCAAGGGTGCCGTTTCTCCCACGACTCGCGCCATTCCCAGGACGATGGCCGTCACGATGCCGGTCTTCGCCGCAGGGAGGACCACCTGCAACACGGTGCGAGCCCGCGTGGAACCCAACGCAAGTGCTCCGGTACGAAGGTCTTCCGGAATGAGTCTCAGGACTTCCTCTGCCGTACGTGCCACTGTGGGGAGCATCAGAATCGCGTAGGCGAGACCACCCGCAAACGCACTCGGCCCCATGGCCCCGGTGAGAATCAATACCGTGAGAATGAAGAGGCCCGCGACAACCGAGGGGACCCCGGACATCGCTTGCACGAAGAAGCGCACGTACGGCACCGCACGTCCACGAACTTCCGTGACGTAGATAGCGGTAGCAATTCCGACGGGGATGGCGACGAGCATGGAAATGAACACGATGAGGAGCGTTCCAAGGACCGCGTGGGCCACGCCTCCGTACTCGAGGGAAGTGCTCGGACTGATGTAGAAGTTGTTCTGCGTCAGGAATGACACACTGACGGCCTTCAACCCGTTGATGAACAGGGTGACGATGAGCGAGATGAGGATGACCAGGCTGAAGATGCTTCCGCCGATCGCCAACACATAGATGAAGGCGTCCGCAACACCGTTCTTGCCCTTGGAGACCGCTGCCGCCACCCCAGCCGCCAGCAGTTGCAGTGGGAGGTAGATGATGATTATGACGATCGGGTCGGGTATCGCCGTGGCGAAGAGGAAGTAGCCCGCTATCAGCGCGGGAATGACGACGGCGAGCGCCACGCTCCACGTGAATTTCGGTGTGCGGCGCCTCCAGGGGTGCTGAGGTTCCTGGGTCCGCAGGGATTGGATCTTTTCGCTATCGAACAACATCGTGGTCATCGCTGAAGCCGCCCAGTCCTGCTGACAATGAGATTGGCGATTACGTTGACGATCAGGGTGAGCACGAAGAGGAAGAAGCCTGCTGCGAGCAACAACTGAATCTCAAGTCCTGCACTGGCCTCACCGAACTTCGACACGATGAGGGATGCAACGGAACCGCCACCGGACTCGATGATCTGGTACCAGTTCGTGTCGAAGACGATCTTAAGCACGAAGAAGATCGCGATCGTCTCACCGAGTGCACGCCCGAGCCCGAGCATGATTCCGCCGACGATGCCACCGCGCCCATACGGGAGTGCGACGTAGCGCAACATGGTCCAGAGGGATCCGCCCAGAGATTCCGAGGCGTTGATCAGTTCCGGTGGCGTTCGGGCGAGGACCTCACGGGAAACCGCGGTGATGATCGGAATCATCATGATGGCCAGCACGAATCCGGCGATGAACGGTGTGCCGAGGAAGTTGCCCGAGTTGTTCTGGAAGATCGGGATGAACCCGAGGTACTGGTTGAGCAGGATCTCCCATTCCTCAGCGACCGGATTGAGGATGTAGAAGGCCCACAAGCCGATGATCACCGAGGGGATGGCCGCCATCAGGTCGACGACATTGGTGAGCACCTTGGCCAACGCGGGTGGAGCGAGGAACACCATGAAGATGGCGAGCAGCAGAGCGGCGGGAATAGCAATCACCAGACCGATGACCGAAAGCAGCACCGATCCGTAGAGCATGCCGAAGATGCCGGCCTGGGGCGGAGTCGTCGTCAAGTCCCATGCGGTTGTGGTCAGGTAACTGATCCCCAGCGTCTGGAAGACGGGCACGGCTTGGGCTCCGAGGAACACCGTGATGCCTGCCAGAACCGCGAGGGCCGTGAAAGCCAGTGCCGTAATGGTGCGGTTGAAGATGCGGTCACCGCGATGGGAGGTGGCGGCCGATTGGAGGTCGCGCATGACCTCTGTGCCCGCCATATCCGTACCCAATCGCCTCCCGGTATCCGAAAGAGCATCAGAAGGGGTACCGGGTCAAAACAACAGGTGAACGAACGGTGAACGAGCTAGGGGCGCGGGTGGTCCCCGCCATGGATCTGGTCGAGGGCGTGGCCCAGCACTGGTCCCAGAGCGGCGAGCCCATCCCGGCAGCCCCCCGGCGATCCGGGCAGGTTGATGATCAGGCAGTTCCCGGCGATACCGGCGATCCCCCGGGACAGCACGGCGGTGGGTACTCCGTGGGCTGCCCCGTAGGAACGCACCGCCTCGGCGAGCCCGGGTGACTCACGTTGGATCACCCGACGGGTCATCTCGGGAGTGAGGTCGCGCGGTGTGTGCCCGGTTCCCCCAGTGGTCACGATGAGGTCGAATCCCGCCTCCGCCGCGCCCCGCAGCGCCTCGGTGACTTCATCGCCGTCGGGCACCACCTGAGGTCCGTAGACGTCGAGACCCAGCTCACGCAGGCCGGCGATCAGGATCGGACCCGAAGCGTCCTCGTAGACACCCGACGCCGCGCGGGTGGAGACGCAGAGCACTAGGGCTCGGTAGGTCATGGTCGGGTCCAGGTGCCCGAGCGACCCCCGGTCTTCTCGAGGAGTTCCACTCGATCGATGGCCGCCATCCGATCGACCCCCTTGACCATGTCGATGATGGCCAGGGCTCCCACACTGGCACCGGTCAGCGCCTCCATCTCCACGCCGGTCCGGTCGGCGGTGCGGACGGTGACGGTGATCTCGACCCCCGTATCCATCACCTCTATATGCACGTCCACCCCATGCACCCCGATGGGGTGACAAAGGGGGATGAGGTCTGGTGTGCGCTTGGTGCCCGCGATCGCGGCGATTCGAGCGACGGCGAGAGCGTCGCCCTTGGGCACCCCCGCCCCGCGGAGGAGCTCCACCACCTCGGCACTGACCGTGACCACGGCGCGCGCCGTGGCACTGCGCTCGGTGATCTGCTTACCGGTGACGTCGACCATGCGTGCGGCCCCGCTGGCATCCAGGTGCGTGAAATCACTCACGGTGTGTCTCCTCTCAGGTCCACGACGTCAACCAGCTCCCCTGCCGCGACCGACGCAACCCCCTCGGGAATCACGATGAGGCAGTCCGACGCAGCGAGTCCGCCGACGATATGGGACCCCTGTCCGCCTCCGACAGGCGTAACCGTGGTCGCGTTCACGAACCGCCCGCGCGCGAATTGCCGTTTGTTCTCCGACGAGGTCATCGCGACGTCGACACTCATGCGCACCGTCGGACGCGGTTCGGGAGAAAGTCCCCGCATACGTTGGATGGCGGGGCGGACGAAGTTCTGGAACGAGATATACGAACTCACCGGGTTTCCCGGCAGTGTGATGACCGGGATGCGGTCCTCCCCCACATGGCCGTGCCCCTGCGGCATCCCCGGGTGCATCGCCACCTTTATGAAGTCCACGGTGCCCATGTCGGTGAACACGGCCTTGACGGTGTCGTAGGCACCCATACTTACTCCGCCACTCGTCAGGATCAGATCCGCACGATGCAATTGGTCGTAGATCGCGGTGCGGAATGCCTCGGCGTCATCGACGACCGGTGGGACGCGATAGGCCTGAGCACCGGCCTCCCGCGCCGCCGCCACAAGGAGGAAGGAGTTGGAGTCTGAGATCAGCCCGCGACTCAGCTCGGTGCCCGGCTCGACGAGCTCACTGCCGGTGGAGATCACCGCGACTCGGGGCCGCGGATGGACGCGCAGAGTTCCGCGACCCACCGCAGCAAGGACCGCCAGGTGGCGGGACGAGAGGAGAGTTCCCGACGCCATGACGCGATCTCCGACGATGACGTCCTCACCTGCCTTGCGGATGCATGCCCCGACGTCGGCGCGAGCCCGGATCTGGACGACCTCGGTGCCCGCGTCGGTCGCCTCCACCGGGACGACCGCATCGCCACCATCAGGCATGGGGGCACCGGTCATGATGCGCACGCACGTGCCCTCACTCACGGGAACGCTCGGCCGATACCCCGCGGGAACGTCATCAACGACACGCAGGGTCACGGGGGTCGACTCCGTCGCGGACGCCACATCCCCGGCACGCACCGCGTACCCGTCCATCGACGAGTTGTCGAACGACGGCAGTGGCCACGTGGCGATCACGTCTTCGGCAAGCACGCATCCATGGCAGTCGGCCAAGGGAAGCTCGAGTGGCTCCAGAGCCTGCACGCTGGCGACCACGCGTTCGCGATACTCATCGACGGAGAGCACGTCGGCAGCCTACGGTCAGGCCGCATCTACGGCTCGGGACACGGAGCGATGACCTGCGGCATGGATGGCGGCCATGACGTCCTCGAGGGCGGCGAGGCTGTGGCCGGACACGAAGGTACCCACATATGGAAGTGCGGCTGCCATCCCACCCACGAGAGGGGAGTACCCGTCGGCGGCCTTGCGCGGGTTCACCCAGATGACATGGTGGGCGAGACGGGAGAGTCTTTCCATCGCGGTTCCGATTACTGAAGGGTCGTCGACCTCCCATCCATCGCTGACGATGACCACGACCGCGCCCCGCGCCATCCCGCGCCGGCCGAAACGGTCGAGAAAATCATGCAGAGCACGTCCGATCCGCGTCCCGCCTGACCAATCGGTGGCGGCCTCCGCGGCCTTGCGGTAGGCGACATCCGCCTGGGCGACATCGAGGGCGGTAGTCATGCGCGTCAGATGCGTGGCGAAGACGAAGCACTCAGCATGCAAGGCTCGGACGGCACCGCGCATCAAGTGCAGGTAGACCCGCGCGTAGGGCTCCATGGAGCCCGAGACATCGGCGATCAACACGATGCGTCGGGGCTTCAGTGTCTTCTCTCGCATGACGCGGTGCACCGGATCACCGCCAGTGCGGTGCGCCCGGCGCAGCGTTGCACGCACATCCCATTCACGACCGGCGCTGCTGCGGCGGGTGCGCCGCCCGGTGCGTGGCGGCGGGATCACGGGAAGCTTCTCCACCAGGTGCTGAATCAAGGCGAGTTCCTGCGGGGTCAGCATGGAGAAATCCCGTTCGTTGATCCTCTCCTCAATGCTGGCAGCAGCGAGCACCGACGGGTCGTCACGTGATTCATCGGACGCTTCTCCAGGAGTGGCCGACGTCCCACGTGGTCCGGAAGGTGGTCGCTCCCGACCTCCCTCGGGTCCGCGTTCCGATGTCGGAGTAGGACCCGACGCGTTGGGCTCGTCCACCGGGTGGGGAACCGACGCATCCGTCAGGTCCATGATCCCGCGGAAGACCCACGCGAAGATCCGATCGAAGATCGGTGTCTGGTCGCGATCAGTAAGAAAGACCACCTTCGCGATCCAGTACAGCTGCTCGATCGTGGTAGGTGTCACCATGGCCACGGACGCAACGAAGCGGGAACTGCGCTCCGGCGTCACCGCGATCCCCGCGTGCCGTAGTCGCTCGCCGAATGAGGTGGCGATCGACGCCAGATCCAAAGCCACCGATCCAGGGTAGGTCCTGCGGTATTCCTCCTACACTCGCGCCGTGGGGGTCCCCGGCCGATCGACCGGTATTCGCGGGTCCCTGCAGCTCGGCCGTCTCGTCGTAGCGATCGTGCTCATGGGCGTCATCGGCCTGTCGACCCTCGTGGCGGTTGTGTCCAAGTACTTCGATGGGAATCCTTTCAACCCGGAACCACTGGTATTCCCGGCCGGCCCGCAGCAGATTGTCGTGGGCAGCGATATCCAGCATATCGATCTGCTTGTGGTATCTGTGATCGGTTTCGTGTTGGTCATACTGCTTTCGACCGCTGCAGATGTCATCGCCACGACCCGAACGCGCCATCCCGAATGGTCTCTCCTCCGACCCCTACTACCGCCCCCTCGTCCCGAACTCGCACATGCACCCCTGCGCATGATCACCCTCATTCCCGCGCATAACGAGGAATCCAGCATCGCCACCACCCTGGCGTCACTGCAGGCTCAGCAACCTCCCCCGACCGGATCATCGTGGTCGCCGACAACTGCACGGGCAAAACGGAAGTGATTGCCGCCGAGATGGGCGCGGAGGTGTTCGTCACCCAGGGGAACACCGATCGCAAGGCAGGGGCGCTCAATCAGGCACTCCGAATGCTGCTGCCGACCTGCACGGAACTTGATGTGATTCTGGTGATGGATGCCGACACGGTCCTCTCCACCACGTATACGGGGACCGCACTCGATGCGCTTCAGCGCTTCCCGCTGCTCGACGCCGTCGGCGGTCTCTTTTACGGGGATCCCGGTGGGGGACTACTGGGGCAACTGCAACGCAATGAGTATCTGCGCTATCAGGGGCAGATCATCCATCGCCGTGGTCGCGTCTTCGTGTTGACAGGTACGGCCACTGTGTTCCGGGCCGAAGCCCTTGCCGAAGTGGCCGCCGCGCGCGGGGTATTGATCCCGGGGCGCCCGGGCGATGTCTACGACTCGACCGCACTCACGGAGGACAATGAACTCACGATTGCGCTGAAGTCCCTCGGGTCGCGCATGGTTTCTCCACCGCCCAGGCCGCGCATTCCCGATGACACCGTTCCGCTCATGAGCCAGAAATGCTCTAGCCGGCGGCAACCCACTCAAGACCTTTTTCCAGAACCAGGTCCTGGTCCTCGCGGTACTTGAGAACAGCCCCTAGGGTCCGCTCGACCCCGGCTGCGTCCAACGACGTGAGGCCCAACATTGCGGCCGCGTGCACCCAGTTGATCGCCTCGGCGATTCCTGGCGGCTTCTGCACATCGAGTCCGCGAAGACGCTGCACCGCTCCCGCAACTTCCGCGGCCAACGTGGGTGACACCTCTGGTGCCCGCATACGCACGATGGCGGTCGCGTGCTCGAGATCCGGATAGTCGATCCAGTCGTAGAGGCATCGGCGCTTCAGGGCATCGTGCAAGTCCCGCGTGCGGTTGGAAGTCAGGATCACGATGGGTGCCCGCGCGGCGCGGAGAGTTCCAATCTCGGGCACGGTCACCGAGTTCTCTCCGAGCGTCTCGAATAGGAAAGCTTCGAACTCCTCGTCGGCGCGGTCCACCTCGTCGATGAGGAGCACCGCCGGATTCGGCCCGTCATGGGTGATCGCCTGGAGGAGGGGTCGCTCGATGAGGTAGTCCGACCCGAAGAGGGAGTCCTCATCGAGGGGTGCGCCCGCTGCTTCTGCGACGCGGATCGACAGCAACTGACGGGGGTAGTTCCACTCGTAGATCGCCTCGGAGGCATCGATCCCCTCGTAGCACTGGAGCCGGATCAGCGGGGTGTCGAGTAACTGCGCCAGCGACTTGGCCGCCTGGGTCTTGCCCACCCCCGCCTCGCCCTCCAGCAGCAGCGGTTGGGGCAGTCGCATGCACAGGAACAGGGCAGTGGCCAGCCCTGGATCGGCAAGGTAGCCCTGGTGCGCGAGTGCTTCAGCCAACCCCTCTGGGGTGCTGAATTCCTCGACACCTGACATCAGCGACTCGCAATGAACCAGATCAGACCGATGATGACGACGAGGCCGATGACGACTGGCAGTACTCGCTTCAAGACCGGCGCCGCCGCGACCGACCCGAGATCTAGCGCCTCAGCCTGCTGCGCCGGGGCGGGCATCGCCTCAGTGGTCGTATCCGTTGCGGCGCGGGAGGCGATCACCGTTCCGAGGTTTCCCGCGAACTGAGTCACCAGGCGCCCGGCCACGTCCTGCATGACACCGCGTCCGAACTGCGCCGCTTTGCCGGTGATGGTCAGGTCCGTGGTCACATCGACTCGGGTCTCGTGCGGGGACTCCTGGCTCAACGTGCAGGTGACGATCGCACGTGCGGTACCCGTGCCTCGGGTTTCCTTGCCATTGCCTTCGATCACCGCTGTGTGCGCGGCATCGTCTTTGGAGAGGAATCGCGCTTCCCCGCCGTAGGTCATCGACACCGGGCCGAGCTTGACCTTGACATTGCCGGTGAACTCATCACCGTTCACGGTCTCCAACGTGGCACCGGGCATGCAGGGAGCGATTGCCTCGACGTCGAGGAGGGTGCTCCACGCGGTGGCGATATCCGCCGGAACGGTGAACGAGTTCCGCAATTCCACGAAGGCTCCCCAGGTCGGACCGACCCCACGTTAGGCCCCGCCGTCGTCCACCGCCACCGGATTCGCTCGGAAGACGCGCGTACCCTCACATCATGGTCACGGTTCGGCTCTTTGCTGCGGCACGGGCAGCCGCGGGGCATGACCGAGTCGATGCGACCGCCGGGACACTTGCCGAGGTCTTGGCCGAACTCATCGAGCGCTACCCCGGCCTCGGCCCCGTGCTGCCTCGGTGCAGCTACCTCCTCGATGAAATGGCGGTGCACGGCGACCACCGAGAAATCACACTCGACGATGGAAGTGCCCTCGACATCCTGCCGCCCTTCGCCGGCGGCTAACCGCCGATCGCGGACATAGGACGCGCGGGCTGGATGAACGTCGGGTCATTGATTCCGTGTCCAGGGAGTTTGGCCCGCGTCACCGAGCGCAGGATGTCGGCAATCGCCTCGCGTGTGGCCGGCTCATCCAATGACAGGTCGCGGATCACACCGCGCGCATCGGTTTCATCACGGGCGAAGAGACAGTTGCGGAACTGGCCATCCGCAGTCAGGCGCAGTCGATCGCACGCTGCGCAGAATGGCCGGGACACACTCGCGATGATGCCCACTGTCTCAGGCCCCCCATCGACGTAAAACTCCTCGGCGGGCGCAGACCCTCGGGTGGGAACCGGCGTGAGATCGAATTCGGCGGTGAGCATCTGCATGATCTCGTCGGCGGTGACCATGGCCGGCCGAGCCCATAGCCCTCCGGCATCGAGTGGCATCTGCTCGATGAATCGGAGGTGCCATCCGTTGGCGAGCGCATGTCGTAGGAGGGGAACGGCTTCGTCGTCATTCACCCCGCGCATCAACACCGCGTTGACCTTGACGGGCAGCAGACCCGCATTCTTCGCCGCCTCGATTCCCGCGAGGACGTCGTCCAAACGATCACGGTGGGTCATTGCCGCGAAGCGTTCACGATCGAGGGTGTCAAGACTGACATTCACGCGCTCGAGGCCAGCATCCGCGAGCGGCTGCGCGAGTTTCTCGAGCCGGAGGCCGTTGGTTGTGAGGGAGATCTTCGGCGCATGCGGGAGTGCGTAGATCCGGCGAACCACGTCGACAGCATCCGGACGTAGCAGCGGTTCTCCACCCGTGAGCCGCACCTGATTGATACCCATCTCCGTTGCAACGTCGAGGATGAGCATGAGCTCATCCGTGGTAAGCAGATGATCGCCGGGAATCCAGTCCGCAAAGTCGGGTGGCATGCAGTACGTGCAACGCAGTGAGCACCGATCGGTTAAGGACACGCGCATATCCCGGTGCACACGACCGTAAGTGTCGATGAGTTCGGAGCTCACGCGCAATTCACCCACTCATCGGTGCCATCGGCAAACACTTGGTGCTTCCAGATCGGGATGCGTTCCTTAGTCAGATCCACGAGCGCAATGCACGCGGCGAACGCCTCCTCCCGGTGACGCGCACTGACGGCGGCGACCAGAGCGGCTTCGCCGACAGGAATCGGGCCGTGACGATGCGCCACCGCGACCGCGATCACGTCGAATCGCTCCGCGATCTCCTGCGCCACCTCGGACAGTACGTCCTTGGCGCTCGGGTGGGCCTCGTAGGACAGGGAGACCACCGGCCGCCCGTGGTCGTTGTCCCGGACATCTCCGGTGAACAGGGCCGTGGCCCCCGCGGATGCATCGGCCACCACTGAACGCAGGATTTCGGGGTCGAGTCGCCCCTCACGCACGTCCACGTGCCGGACCTGTGACATCGTTCCATTATTGGGCCTACTGGGACGGGCTGCCCACGGGACCGGGAATCAGGAGGTGGGCCGTGCGCGAGGTCATCTCGGAACTCCTCACCGAGTTCCAGGCCGGAAGGCCCGTGGCCATGGCCACTGTCGTGCGGACCTGGAAGTCCGCACCGCGCCCAGCCGGGGCGTCGATGCTGGTCACGGGGGCCGGCGAGGCCGTCGGCTCCGTGAGCGGTGGCTGCGTGGAGGGTGCCCTCTACGACGTCGGCCAGGAAGTGCTGGAAAGTGGCTCCCACCAATTCCCGACGTACGGTGTCAGCGACGATGACGCATTCGCGGTGGGCCTCACATGCGGGGGCATTCTCAAAGTCTTCGTCGAGCGGGTCGACGCGCAGTCGTGGCCGGAGCTTCCCGGGATCGCGGCCAGCATCGCTGCGGAGGAGCCCGTGGCGGTCGCCACAGTTGTCCGTGGTCCGGACCATGTCGGGCGGCACATCGTCGTGCGCCCACACTCGGCCGAGGGCAGCCTCGGAACCCAGCGTCTCGACGACACCGTGCGCGAGGACGTGCGCGGCATGCTCGCTGGCGGCTTGACCGGTTTCCTGCATTACGGACCCCAGGGTGAACGCATGGGTGAGGGTCTCGATGTCTTCGTAGCGAGCTTCGCACCTCCTGCGCAGATGTTCATCTTTGGCGCGATCGACTTCTCGGCGGCCCTCGTCAAGGCGGGCAAACTCCTCGGGTACCGCGTCACGGTCTGCGATGCGCGGCCGATCTTCGCGACTACCAAGCGCTTCCCGGATGCCGACGAGGTTGTGGTCGACTGGCCGCACCGGTGGCTCGAGAAGCAAGCGGTGGATCGCCGCACAGTCATCGCCGTTCTCACCCATGATCCGAAATTTGACGTTCCCGCACTCAAGGTCGCCATCACAACCGATGCGGGCTTCATCGGGGCGATGGGGTCACGCCGTACACATGACAATCGCGTCATCCGACTCAAGGAAGCTGGTCTCACCGACGACGAGATCGCCCGAATCCACTCCCCCATCGGCTTGGACCTCGGGGCCCGTACTCCCGAGGAGACGGCGATCTCCATCGCCGCGGAGATCGTGCAGTCACGGTGGGGAGGAAGCGGCAGGCATCTGACACAGACGTCGGGACCTATTCACCCAGGAGTGGCGCGATGACGGTGTGCGGAATCGTCCTCGCCGCCGGTGCGGGAACCCGATTCGGCGGCCCGAAGGCGCCGTATGAATGGGACGGGGAGAGACTCGTCGATCGTGCGGTGCGCACCCTCCGCGAAGCCGGATGCGAACCCGTGTACACGATCCTCGGTGCCTGGGAGGGATCCGTCGAGAACTGCCTGGTCATCGTGAATCACGGGTGGGAGGAAGGAATGGGCTCATCCCTCCGCATCGGCCTGAAGTGGGCACGGGCAGCATCGGATGCCGACAGTGCGGTGGTGATCCTCGTGGACCAACCCGGAATCACTCCCGAGGGAGTACGCAGGGTGATCGACACTCCGGGGTCGCTGGTGCAAGCCGTCTACGGGGATAGACCGGGCCACCCTGTCCGAATCGGCAAGGAGCACTGGCAATCACTCATGGACGTCGTCGCAGACGACTCTGGAGCCCGTGACTACCTCGCCACCCATGACCGAGTGTTGGTGGATGTCAACGACGTGTGCGACGACACCGATCTCGACGTCCGTCCGACTTAACCGTGAAGGTGCGTTCCGGGCGCAAGCACCATGATCGCCGCACCAAGGACGATGAAGGCAATTCCCAGGCCTCGAATGGCAGTCGCCGACGCTAGCCGCGATTTCTCCCACAGCATCACTGCGGCGGCGATGATCATGAGACCCACGGAAGCGAGGGCCGGCATCAGGCTCGCGGTTGCAACAGTGGCGACCATGAGCAGCCAGCAGGAACGCACACACCAGATGCCCTGACGCACGCCCGCGCCCCATGGACCATCCGTGCGTCGCAGCCCGCGACAGGCGTGCAGTGCTCGGGCCGTGCTCGGGAGCACCTGCACAACGCCCGCAAGCATCCAGACGCCGCCGATCATGAAGGAGCCGAGGCTGGTGATGGGGAGGAGCGCGAGTGGTGCGGCCGCCAACACCCAGACGATCGAGTAACCCGCGAGAAATACCGTTGCACGTGACACACGATCATCAGCGACCTTCCGCATAGGGCGCAACACCGTCGGAATCATCATCGCGATCACCATCACGAACCACCCGGGAATCAGCGAATGGTGGAGTGTCGGCATGAGCAGCATCGCGATCCACGCAGCGGCCACAGTCCCGAGTGGGACAACGCGCGCCAGGATGCCCGCGGGATGGGTAGCAAAGAGGAAGCGCATCATGGTGTCATCGCTCGATGATGTCTCGGATGCCCTTCGCACCCAGGTACACCGTCAGCAGACGCACCGGCTCCGTTCCCTTGTTCATCCCGTTGTAATCGGTCTTGAGCGCCTGGATGAACGCGGTCCCCGGTGGGAAGTCGCGGGTCACGGCCGATTCGTACTCGACGGTGTATGTCCCTTCGAGAACGTAGACGTACACCGGAACTCGATGCCGGCGCCAACCCGTCTCCTGACCCGGTTCCAGCACCGTGACATCACTCGTGATGCGCGCTGGCTTCTTGGTTGGGTAGGCAATACGCTGATCGAGGATCGTGGTTTCCTGCGCATCGAGTAACAGCACGGGGCCTTGACCCGCTGCTGCCGCAGTGGGAGAGACGGCAGCATCGGTTGCGCTCTCGTCGCTTCCGCCGCAGGCGGTCAACAGTGCAGCGCACACGATGACGAGAACACCGCGACGTCCGGGGGAAACGCGCATGCGGCTACGGTAACCCAGAGGCCGATAGGAGATCAGAGCTTTAGGAAGGACGACGTGAATCTCCCCATTCCCGCCGTGCTGCGGCCCTCGCGTTCGGTGCCTGTCACTCGATGGCGGGCGGATTCCCGGTGGCGGGCACGACCGATGACGTACGTGGTGCTTGTCGCCGGATTGTGGCTCTTCGGAACCGGCGAGGCCTTGATCGTGGACGCAGGATTGGGGAATGGGCCCTGGACGGTCCTCGCGCAAGGCCTCGCCGTGCGCACTGAACTCAGTATCGGGGTTACGACATTCATCATCAGCATCCTGGTCCTGCTTCTCTGGATTCCACTGCGCGTGAAACCTGGACTCGGCACCCTGGCGAACGCAGTCGTCATCGCCACTGCACTCCAGGTGATGATGGTCGTACTGCCGCAACCCCGCGGATTCGTCTGGCAACTCGTCATGGTGCTTGGCGGGATCGCCGCGATAGGAATCGGGAGCGGCCTCTACCTGACCACGAATCTCGGTCCTGGTCCACGCGACGGTTGGATGACCGGACTCCACCTGCGCACCGGGTGGCCCATTCCCGGGGTTCGATTGGGCATCGAAGTCACAGTCCTTGCACTCGGCTGGCTCCTTGGGGGTGTGATCGGGCTCGGAACCGTGCTCTTTGCAGTGCTCATCGGACCATTCGTCGGATACGGACTCGCCCTTGTTGGTGCCGTGGCCGGAGCGAAGACCACAGTCGCGCAGGATGCGGAACCCGAGCTCGAAGCATGAGCACTCCCACGCCGCAGAAACCCAAGAGCCGCACTCGCACGATCATCACGGCGATCATCGGCCTCGTCATCATGGTGGCGGTCTTCGCGTTCCTCTTCCCATCGTTCGGGAGTTACGCGACGGCTTTCCAGAGCATCCTCGCCATGCCCTGGTACTGGGCACTCATCCTGCTTGCCGCTGGACTCCTCAACATCGTCATCTACCCACTCACGGCGATGGCCGTGATTCCAGGCCTGGGGTACCGAGCAGCATTCGTGGATCGGCAGGCGGGATTCCTGGTCAGCAACGTGATCCCCGGTGGCGGAGCGATCGCGGTCGGAACGCAGTACGCGATCTTGAGCAGGTACGGAGTGCCACCTACGAAGTCAGCTGCGGCGGTCAGCGCCGACGCGATCTGGACGTATCTGATGGTGCTGGGGACACCTGCGCTCGCGGTGATCCTCCTCGTGATGGAGGGACGCTCGACAGCAGGATTCCTGACCGCCGCGATCGTGGGCGCCATCATCGTGGTTGCCTCGGTCATCGGGATCTGGCTCATGTTGCGCAGCACGGAGAGCGCCCAGAATCTGGGGAGGCGGCTCCAGCCGCTCGTCACCTGGGCTTACCGCCTCATTCGCAAGCAGGCCCCCGACATCACTCCGACTCTGGTGAGCTTCAGCACCGAAGCGGGTGACCTCATGAAGTCCCGCTGGCTGCCTTTGACGATCACCAATGCTGCTGCGCAGATCACGCCATTCTTCGTTCTCATCGCGGCTCTCGCAGCCCTCGAAGTCTTCCCGCATCCGATCACGCCCATCGAAGCCTTCGCTGCTTTCTCCTTGGCGCTCCTGCTCACGAGCTTTCCGATCACTCCCGGTGGGCTCGGAACGGTCGATGCAGCTCTCGTCCTCCTACTCACCGGATTCGGAATACCCAATTCGACGGCCGTGGCCGCCGACCTCATCTGGCGCTTGGTCTGGTTCCTTCCACAGATCCTCGTCGGCCTCGGGGCCTTCGGTCTCTACTCGTTCGACGCACGTCGGCAGCGACGCAGGGAGAGTTCAGAGCCGCAGGGTTAGGCGAGGGCCAGTGATGCCGCAGCAACAAGTGCTGCCACCACGCCCGTGATCTGGAGGCGGTTGAGCCGCTCCTGCAGGAAGATGCGGGCGAGCATCACGGTGGCCGCCGGATAGAGCGAACCAATCACCGCGACGATCGCGAGAAGTCCTCGCTGCGTTGCCAACTGGAAGATCCCGTTGGCGGCTGCATCGAGAATTCCTGAGATGACTGCGAGTTTCCAGGGGAATCCGGTGCGGGGGAACGACCGCACGACGACGAGAAGTGTTACGACCATCGCGACCGTCGACACCCATCGACCCAAGGTGGCAACCCAGACACCCGAATCCGAGGGAGCCAAGCCGATCGCCGTCAGGTAGAGGCCGATCGCCGCTCCGCTGGCTATGGCCAGGAGCAACGCGTTGATCGGGGTGCGTTGGTGGGCGTGACCACTCTCTCGACTGACGAGGACAACGGCGAAGATGGCAAGCACCATGCCGGCGATGGCGAGCCCGCTCAACGACTCGCCCCTGAGAACGCCAGCAACCACGGGGACGGCGCCTGACATAACCGCAGTGATCGGTGACACCACTCCCATAGGTCCGCGCGTCAACGCGGCGTAGAGAAGACCGATGGCGAGGGCGCCGATGGAGCCGGCTATGAGTGCGTAGGGGATCACCGCGGGGGTGAGGTTCCCCGGAATCACGAAGATCGCCACGAGCGTGAGGACCACGGCCCCGGCGGGGTAGGACACGGCCAGGACCTGCACCGTCCCTGCTCGGCGCGCAGCGAGTCCCCCGATGAAGTCCGCCACACCCCACGAGAGGCTTGAGATGAGAGCGAGCAGTGCCCCCATAGCACTCCCTTCGTCCGTGGCGCACGCACGGTAGCCGACCGCGCCCATTAGCGTGCAGATATGGGTGAACCCCGCATCACCTCAGGTCCCTGGGACTCGGAAGCGATCATGGACTTCCTGGAGTCGACGCACATACCGATGCGCCTAGCGTCGAACGGTGCCTCCGGCCCGCTCGTGCAATCGCTGTGGTTCCTCGTAGAGGGCGGCAACCTATGGTGTGCAACACAGGAGACCTCCCTTCTTGCCCAACGGATTACCCGCGATGCCAGGGTCGGATTCGAGATCGCCGGGGATCATCCGCCATATAGAGGTGTGCGAGGAACGGGCATCGCAACCATCCTTCCCGAGGACGCCCGACGGGTACTTCCCACTCTGATCGAGCGGTATCAGGGTGCGGAGCGAACCCACCTCAGCGAGTGGCTTCTGAGTCGCCTCGAACGTGAGGTCGCGATTCGCATTGCTCCCTCAACGTTCACGTCGTGGGACTACTCAGGGCGCATGCGCTCCTGACCCCTGCGCATTGGCACAATCCCGATGGTGGACAGCATCCTGACCGGATTGAGCATCGGGATCGCGTCGGGAATCGCACCAGGCCCTCTCACCATCCTGGCGATCGCCGCGACGCTCCGGCGAGGACGCGGCGCCGGGTTCACGATCGCGATCGCACCACTTCTCTCCGACACCCTTATCATCATTGCTTCATTCACGGTCGTGAGCAGGTTGCCCGAAAGCGTCATCACGTGGCTTGGCTTGGCTGGGGGGATCGTCGTGGCCATCTTCGGGATGGAAATCCTCCGCGCCGCTCGCACAGCGGATCCCGATGCGCTCGTGGGATCCGCCGAGTCGGATCGACCCAGGTTTTCGGTCCCCCTGGTCCTCCAGGGCTTCCTCACCAACCTGCTGAATCCGGCTCCGTGGATCTTTTGGATCACTGCGGGATCCGCACTGCTCGTCACCACGGGGCGATCATCACCCCGCGATGCGGTCGCCTTTCTCGTCGCCTTCTACGTCACCCTCGTCGGCAGCAAGATCGCCCTTGTCCTCCTGGTCGGTGCTACACGCCATCGGATGACCCGAAACGCGTACCGCTCGCTCCTCCTGGGCTCCGGTGTGCTCCTCCTCATCGTGGCGGCCTGGTTCATCGTCACCGCAGTCACGACGCTCATGGAATAGTGCGCCCGGTGCGGAACCTCGTCTGCCTCGGAGACTCCTTCACGGAGGGAGTCCACGACGATCTCCGCCCCGATGGCCGATTTGTCGGCTGGTCGGATCGAGTTGCGTATGGATTGGCCGAAGTCGCCGCGCCACAGCCCTTCGCGTACGCCAACCTCGCGGTACGCGGCAAGCTCCTCGACCAGATCATCGAACTCCAGATTCCTGCCGCACTGAAACTTAACCCCGAGGTCGTGACCATCCACGCGGGCGCCAACGACGTACTGCGTCCCGGCACCGATATCGATGCGCTGGTGGCTCGGTACGACTCCGCCGTGGGGACTCTGACCACAACCCCGCGGACCGTGGTGATGTTCACCTCCATCGGTCGCGCGGGGGGAAGCGGGCGCCTGGCCAATGCGCTCGCCGAGCGTTTCGGTCGATACAACGAGGGGATCCGTGGGATCGCACGGAACCACGGAACATTGTTGGTCGATCTAGAGCACATTCCCGTCCTCTCCGATCGCCGCATGTGGCACGAGGACCGGCTGCATCTCAACGCGGAGGGTCATCGTCGTGTCGCTGCAGCCACCCTCGCGGTCCTCGGCGTCGACGATCCCACAGTGCTCGGGGGTTTACCCGGCTGGTGGACCGAATCGCTATCGCGTGACACGCAGGGTCGGCTGAGCAAAGCCGGCTCGGACGCCTCCTGGATCGTGCAGCACCTCGCACCGTGGGTGATGCGTCGACTCTGCGGCGTGAGTAGTGGTGACACGGTCGTGGCGAAGGACTCCGCGCTGGAAGTCGTCACACTCCGCTGACACTCACTCACGGGACGATTACCCTGACGATGTGGGGAACCGGAACCTATTTCCGAAGAAGGTCTACGACGAGGAGCTCTACCGACTCCAGGCCCAACTCGTCGATCTCCAAGAATGGATCCGGGTCAAGAAGAAGCGACTCGTCGTGATCTTCGAGGGACGGGACGCAGCCGGGAAGGGCTCGACCATCAAGCGGGTGGCCGAGTACCTCAACCCGCGCTCGGTACGGATCGTGGCTCTCCCGACACCGACGGAGCGGGAGAAAACGCAGTGGTACTTCCAGCGCTACGTCGAGCACCTGCCTGCAGGCGGAGAAGTCCGCCTCTTTGATCGCTCTTGGTACAACCGTGCAGGCGTGGAGCGAGTCATGGGGTTCTGCACCGAAGCCGAGTATCAGTTGTTCCTCAGTCAGACGCCCACCTTTGAGCGCATGCTCATCGACGACGGGATCATGCTCCGCAAGTACTGGTTCAGCATTAGTGACGAAGAGCAGGAGCGTCGCTTCCGATCCCGACTCGAAGACCCGATGCGACGCTGGAAGTTGTCTCCCATGGACCTGGAGTCCATCTCACGATGGGAGGACTACTCCAAGGCGAAGGACGAGATGCTCGACCACACGGATAGTCCGGAATCTCCGTGGTTCATCGTCGAAGCCGACGACAAGCGCAAGGCGCGCCTGAACATGATCCACCACCTGCTCGGGACGATCGATTACTCGCCGCCCCCGCCCCCGCATCTCACGATTCCGCACCGACCATCGCCATCGCACTACCAACGTCCCCCACGCGACCTCGATTCCTATGTGCCCGACTACGCCGCCTCGCTCATCACGGTTGACTGACCTGCTAGACATCTGCCATGGGATCGCTCTCCTACGAGACAACGATGCTCACGGTGGCCCAGTTCTTCGAGGTCACGGCTGCCGTGGTGATCTTGGTAGGACTCTTCTGGTCCGTCTTCCTGGCGTTGAGGGTCTATCTCAACACCAAGAGTGGTTCGGCCTGCTACAAGATCATGCGTCAGGCATTCGGGGGCGCGATCCTCCTCGGCCTGGAGATCCTGGTGGCTGGGGACCTCATTCGCACCGTGGCTGTCGAACCAACCCTGGACAACGTCCTCGTCCTGGGGATCATCGTGCTCATCCGCACGTTCCTGAGCTTCAGCCTCGAGATCGAGATCAACGGCGAGGTCCCGTGGCGCCGCGCCCTCACGAGCGGTGCGACCGTGATGAACGAGGCGCGGAAACAGGCACGCTCGTCCACAACAGAGAACTCAGGGAGCTAAGACGCCCGTACCGTGACCAGAAGATTCTCGTAGCCGCGGATGACGTGTGACGGATAACGGTGAGGCTGTCCGGCCAGGCCGAAGTCCGGCATTGCCGAGATCAACTCCGCCATACCGGCCCGTGCCTCGAGTCGAGCGAGCGGCATTCCCAAGCAGAAGTGCACTCCCTCACCGAACGCGAGGTTGCGGCTGCCATCGCGGGTGAGAATCAATCGGTCGGCGTTATCGAATTCACGCGGGTCCCGATTGGCCGAAGCGAAGATCATTAACACCCGGGAGCCAACGGGGAGGGTGACTCCATGGATTTCCGTTTCGCGTGTCGTGACGCGTGACAACCACTGCGCCGGCGCATCGAACCGAAGAAACTCATCGATGGCTCCCGCAGGAAGATCGCCGTGGATATCGCGGAGTTCCTCGCGCCTGACCTGCCCGGTGGCGAGGCTGTGCACGATCGTCCCCATGAGGCTGGTCGTGGTCTCCATTCCCGCCGCGATCAACAGAAGTGTCAACCCCTGAATCTCGTGAACCTGCATGATTCCCGCGTCGATGGCTTGCGCGATGTCGCCGAACACATCATCGGGATAGTCACCACCGCGACGACCCTGCACCTGGTCGACCATGTAGTCGACGAGCTCCGACCGAAGTTCGTGGGCCCGAGGCGATGGGCCAGACTCCCCCGGAGGTCGATTCAGCATCTCAAGACCTGTCTGCATGGTCCATGGAATATCCGACTCCGGAATTCCCAGGATGCGGAAGATGGTCAGAATCGGCAGCTTCTGGGTGAATTGGCGCGCGAGATCCACTTCCGTCTCACCTTGAAATTCCCTAATCAACTCGCGCGCGGACGATCGGACCATTCCTTCGTATTCCTTGATACGTCGGTTTAGGAATCGCGGAGCGAGGACCTTGCGCAAGACATCGTGATGTGGTGGATCGAGTTCCTGGATACTCCCCGGTCCGAAGAACTGAACATAGGTTCCCAGTTCGACCCCCTGGGCACTGGAGAACAGGTCCCAATCGCGAAGGCCCTGCTTGACATCGGCGTACCGCGACAGTGCCCACACGTCGTGGGCTTCGACGTAGTAGAGAGGGAACTCATCCCTCAGTCGCTCGTAGGCGGGGTACGGATTTTCATGTGACTCGGGTGACACCGGGTCGTACACAGGATCCGTGGGCACCGGGTGAGCCTAAGCCAGGTCCCCATCAATGACGGGAGACTGCGTCCGATTACGGCGGCCGTTACGGAACGCACGTCCGAGTTCGATGAAGATCGGAATTGCTGAGATCGCCACGATGGCGATGAGGATGATTTCGATGTACTTCTGGACGAATTCGAAACCCCCGAGCCAATACCCCAGAAGGGTCACGCCCACTCCCCACAGGAGCGCCCCGATGAAGTTGTAGGTGACGAAGGTTCGGTACGGCATCCGCGCAACTCCGGCGACAACCGGTGCGAAAGTGCGGACGATCGGAATGAAGCGGGCGATGATGATGGTGCGGCCGCCGAAGCGTTCGAAGTATGCGTGGGTCTTGTCCACGTACTCCCTGCGGAAGAAGCGGGAGTCGGGCTTGTTGAAGACCCGCGGCCCGGAGGCCTTGCCGATCTGATAGCCCACTTGGTCGCCGATGAACGCTGCCAGGCCGATGACCGGAGCCGCGATCCATATGGGGGTGGTGATCACACCCGTGGCCATTAAAAGTCCTGCCGTGAAGAGGAGCGAGTCACCGGGAAGGAAGAATCCCACGAGGAGTCCCGTCTCGATGAACACGATGATGCAGACACCGAGGATGGCGAAGGCTCCGAAGAGGCCAATCAAGTTTTCGGGGGAGAGCCACTCGGGTCCGAGGGCCATCACACCGGGGAGCACGCCTTCCACACTATCTGGATTCCACCAATCGGCCGAGAACCCCACACATGTGAGAGTCCTGACACGAAGTGACGTGCGTAGGATCCGGCCATGCAGGCGTGCATCTACGACGGACGGACCTGGAAGCCGTGCACCGTCGACGCCGCCGCTGCGGCGAATCAGGACTCGAAACTTTCGTGGATCGACATCCGCCTGGATTCAGTCGACGACACAAGCGGGTCATCCATCTTGCAGGCACTCGGAGTGGATCCTACGAAGGTGCAGGCCTCCTTGCAGACGGGGCTGGGAACGGACTTCACCCTGACGCCGACCGAGATCACCGGGGCCGCATGGCTCGCAGGCGATGACGAGGGTGCGCCGGAGCACGCCCGCTTCGCCTCAGACTCGCGCCGGCTAGTCACGGTTCGGGTCGGAGGAGATGCCGCCTTCGCCCAAGTTCAATCCGCATTGGAGTCACGTGCCAGTCTCGCTGTCGATCAGCCGAGCAGGCTCCTGGGCTTCGTCCTCCAAGCGATGCAGGCCACCTTGCAGCAATCGCTGACCGACATCAGCATCAAGGTGAGCGTTCTGGACATGGAGATCATCACCACCGCAGACCCAAGCGCGCCACAGAGTCAAAAACTCGTTGGTTTCCGTCAGAGTTTCCAGCCCTTTGCTACGCGCTTTCCCGCATACGTGATCAACGTGAACTCCGCTCTCCTCGACCCCGACACGATCACCGGAATCGATCAAGCAGGGGTCACGGAATTGCAGAGTTTCGCGACCGTGTCGGCCAGCACCGAGGGCATGATCGACAGCCTCGTCGAGGCGATCAAAGGAGCCGTCCAGGACCTGCAGGGCCAGATTGCCAACTGGCAGGGTCAGCGCATCAACCAACTCACGGTCGTCACGATCGTCTTCCTGCCGATCACGTTCCTCACCGGCTACTTCGGGATGAACTTCCAGTGGCTCGACAATCTACTTGTGGGTGAGGCCGCGTACCTGATTCTCGGCGTCGGCCTCCCCATCTCACTGCTCGCATTCAGCATCTTCTGGCTCGTCAAGCGTGGCTACCAAGTCTCTTTCCGCCCTCAGAAGTCGCCATCTGTTACTCCGACCCCTCCTCCTTGAGTTCGTCGACCAACTCATAGCGCTTGACGTAGATCTCGAGCAACGCGAGCAACATCGCGGTGACCGGGATAGCGAGGAAGGCTCCGGCGACTCCGAAGAGTGCCGCGCCGAGGAGAACTGCGCCGAACGCCACCGCAGGGTTCACATCGACCGCCTTGGCGCTGATGCGCGGTTCGATCGTCAGGTTCTCCACCTGCTGATAGATGATCGCCCAGGCGAGAGCCATGACGCCCACCCAGGGATTTGGGCTGAGGAGCCCGACGAGCACTGGCAGGATGATGGATATGTAGGTCCCAATGGTCGGGACGAATTGCGCAACGATCCCGGTCCACAGGGCCAAGGGAAGCCAATAGGGCATATCGATGATGACGAACACGATCGCCGTCGTTATCGAGTTGATGGCGGCGAGGATCACGCGCGCACCAATGTAGCTACCGGTCTTCTGTGAGGTCAGGCGCCAGACGTCCATAGCGAACTTCTGACCGCGGGCTGGGAACAAACTGGCGACCCAGCGTTGGAGACGAGGCAGGTCCGCCGAGAAATAAAACAAGAACAGGCCGAAAACGAAGAGCCCGAAGAAGCTGCCGACGAGCGAGAAGACAAAGCTGACGATGTTCAGGGCCACCTGGCCGGCATAGACCGCGAGGTCCGCGGTTTCGAGGTTGAGTGCCCCGAGCACGTCCTGGACCTCGTAGGTGGTCCCCAACTGGGTATTGGCCCAGGCCAGCGCCTGCTCCGCTACGGTCGGGACGGCGAGAGCGAGTTGCACCAACTGGCTCACAAGCAGGTTTCCGAAGGCCAGGATGAAGAGCACGATGAAGAGTGCGAACGCGAGTATCACGAGGAGGGTGGCAGCTCCTCGACGCATCCACCGGGACAGGTAGGCGACCACCGGCGCCATTGCCAGGGCGGCAAACCAGGCCATGATGATGGTGAACAGGACACCACCGCCGTCCTCGACGACGAAGCGGATGAAGAGGAATAAGAAGACCAGGCCGATGACTACCAGGCCGATCCGCCAAACATTGCGCGGTTCAAGTCGGATCACCTGGGACCCGTCCGCGCCTCCGCTCATGATGTAGGTATAGCAGTGCCTGGGGCCACGGGGGCCCATAAGTCCCAACCCGGTCGACTCGCACGGGTGCTACCGTCCGCCAATGGTCCGCGTGACTCCCCTGGAACCCGCGAGCGCACCTACGATCGTGATGTTCATCCGTCACGGCGAGAAGCCCAGCGACCACGGGGCGCCCCGGGGAATTAACGATGCCGGTGAGCACGACAACCACTCTCTTTCCGTCCGTGGCTGGATGCGGGCCGGGGCATTGGCTGGTCTGATGGCTCACGCCCCCCTGCCTTCGCATCCGGAGGTCCAACCACCCCAGCGGATCGTCGCGACCAAACCCTCCGAGTCCGCCAAGAGCCGCCGTGAACTCGACACCGCGGATCCGATTGCCCGACGCCTCCAGGTCGTCATCGATAGTGATCTCGAGCACGGGAATGAGGCGGAGGTTCGCGAGAACATTCTCAGCGACCCTCGCGTGACCCTCGTGGTCTGGCACCACGGAACCATGGGTCACCTCGTCCGCGGGTTCCCGATCACGAACGCCGACGACGTCCCCCACCATTGGCCGGACGACCGATTCGACCTCATCTGGATTTTGACCCGCGATCCGGGCGATTCCGAGTTCACCTTCCTATCCGTTGATCAGAGATTGCTCGACGGGGACGTGGACCCCTCGACGTGAGCTCTCCCGAGACTGCGCCACCGGGGGGGACACACGAGCACGCGAAAGCGAAAGCGGCGCAACACCGGCGCGCGATCGCGTCGATCGCAATCGCCGTCTTTGTCTGCTGGCTCGGAAGCACCGCGTTCCTGTCTTCCGGACAGGCGGTCGCCACCACTCTCGATGCCACTCGAACGGAGGTATCTCTCGCACTCAGCGCCTACGCGGTGGCCCTGATTCTGGTGTGCGTGGCGGGTGGCCGGCTCGCGGACATCGCGGGTCGCAAGAGGCTGTTTCTCTGGGCCGCCATCATCTTCTCGATCGTCGGTCTCATCGCCCCCTTCGTCCAGTCCCTCCTCGGACTGTTCGCTCTCCGGGCCACTATGGGGGCCGCTGCGGGCATCATCCTTTCGGCAACGGGCGGTGTCCTCGTCACCACCATGCACGGCGCAGCTCGACACAACGCGTGGCTGTGGTGGCGCGGGGCGGGCATGGCCGGAGTTGTGCTCGGTCCGGTGCTCGGACCGCTCATCACGGACACCATCACGTGGCGTTGGATCGAGCCGCTGAGCTCGCTCGCGATGATCCTGGCGGTCATCCTCGGTGCAATGAACATGAAGGAGTCCCACGACGACGAGGCCGCCTTCTCACCGGCGATGATCCTGCCCACTCTCCTCCTCGGCGTCGGACTCCTCGCCCCGTATCTCCTCATCGTCTTCGCGCGCGAATCCGTGGGGAACATCGTCCTATGGGCGGCAGTGATCGTGATGGGAATCGTCGCAGTCGCCGGATTCATAGTGCTCAACCGCCGCCTGGTGAACCCCGTGTTCAATCAGAACATCGCAAGCCACAACCCCCGCCTCTGGTTGACCGACTCGTTCAGCGCGATACACATCTGCGGGCTCTTCGTCGCGCTCGCGGCATATTCGGTCGCTCTCGAAATCGGCGCCGGACTCACGACGGGTGAGACCGCACTCGTCATGCTGTTGATGGCGGTGCCAACGATCGGCTTTCATCTCAGCGCCCACCACGTCCGGGAACGCTGGGCCTTCACTCGGCAGGCACAAACCGAAATCGGTTGTGTGCTCTTGGTGCTGTCAGTCGTGTTCTTCTACGTGCTGAACCGTGGAGAAATCACCGTCTGGACGATGGTGCCTACCCTCGTTCTCGCTGGATCCGGATTCGGCATGCTCCGACTCTTCGGGCACATGGGCGTCATCAAGACCACGGGAGTCCGTTGGGCTGCGACTCTGTTTGGAACTCGCACATTTGGCAACCATTCGGGCACGGCACTCGGTGGACTCGTGGTGGGTGTTGTGCTCGCCTCGACGAGCACAACACTCGTTGCTCAGGATCCGAAACTGGCGATGCAAGCGGCCACGATCGCGAACATTGCGATCATCACCGTCGTTGTTGTCACTGGGATTTTTATTCTCCTGAAGCACCAGGTACTCGGCTTCGAGGATGTGCACTGGCATGGTGGCGAGCCCGATATCGTGGAGGACACTTCGGTGGCATCCGCTCCCACCCGCCCCGAGAATCCGTCTAGTTGACGACGGAAAGCGGCCTCACGCGAACGTCACGCTGTCAATTCGCGGGCCGGAAGGTGCAGTCAGATTCAAGATCGTTGACCATCACCAGCCGCAATCGTGCTCGGCAGTTCACGAACGTGATGACGTCGCCAGTGTCGTTCACTTCTGCCCGCACGTTCCCCGCTGACCGATCGAAAGATCCCGACAGGGGCACGAGGAGCATGGCTTCCCCGTTCGTGGTTGCCCGTAGGCGAACAGTGTCCCCGCGGCGACCATCCTGATATCGGAACATCAGTGTGCCCCGGTAGGAATTGGCATCTCCTGGCACAGGCGTCAGGTTCAGGTAGTAGCCAATTCCATTGTCCCGGAGTGAATCGGAATCCCATCTGCCAGAGACATCGGTGGCAGCGGTCGCAGGCCCCGTCACTATGAGCGCACCCACAAGTGCGAGTACCACTGCTGCCGCGTGGCGCATACTCGAGTATGGCATTGCCAGTGACCTAGAGATCCGGCCGCGCGATCCCCATGTCGGATGGCAGACTTTCCGCGTGCCCTCTTCGACCGACGATCCCCAGGTGGTGTGTGCCGGGATCCTGGTCTCTGATCTCTTCGTCCCACCACTCCCCGAGGTTCCTCGTCCGGGGCAACTCGTATCCGTCGGTCCCCCGCTCTACCAGTCCGGGGGTTGTGCCGCGAACACTGGCATCGACCTGGCAAACCTCGGCATCCGGGTCCGTGTGAGTGGGCGCGTCGGCAGCGATGCGCTCGGCCAGCAGATCATCGACGAACTCGCGTCCGCCGGTGTGGACACGACGGGGATCGTGCGCAGCACGACCAGCACCACCTCGCAGACCGTCGTCCTCTCCGTCACCGGGGATGATCGGCGCTTCATGCACTGCGTCGGCGCCAACGCCGAGTACACCGCAGCGGAGATCGACGCCGCGGCTGAAGGTGCGGAGATCCTGGTCATCGGTGGGTTCCTCGTGCTCCCCAATGTTGACCCCGCGGACTTGATCGAGGTCATGGACCGTGCACGTGCTTCAGGGGCCCGGGTGCTACTCGACGTCGCCGTACCTCTGGGTGAGAGCAATGTTGGAGACCGGGTAAAGCCCCTGCTGACCCACATCGACGGGTTCCTCCCCAATGAAGACGAGGCCGCCGTCATCACGGGTGAGTCCGATCCGATCGCCCAAGCGACAACGCTCCTGAGCTGGGGCTGTCCGTGGGTGGCCATCACCTGCGGTACCGACGGAGCGATCTACGCCGACCCCACGCAGATCATCCAGCTGCGCCCGCTAGCCATCGACTACGTCGATGGTTCCGGGGCCGGAGACGCATTCACGGCGGGAATCGTGATCGGAATGCTGCGTGAGTGGCCGATCGAGGACACCCTGCGCTACGCCGCGGCCCTCGGTGCATCCGTCTGTCGCGGTCTAGGCTGTCATTCCACCCTGTTCACGGAAGAGGAAGCGCGCGAACACATGGCGCAGGTCGAACTTCACTGGATCCAGCGACCACACTAGGAACTGTCTGATGCCACTTCTTCCACTCCCCGTCCTGCTCTCCCACGCCCGAGACAACGGGTACGCGGTTGGCTACTTCGAGAGTTGGGATAGCTACTCCTTCGAGGCGGTACTCGATGCCGCCCGCGCCGAGAAGGCCCCCGTCATCGTCGGCTTCGGCGCCACCATGCTCGCGGATCCGTGGCTCGACGATCGCGGAATCCCCTTCCTCGGCGCCATGGGGCGGACGATCCTCGAGGGCTGCGATGTTCCAGTCTCCTTTCTCCTCAACGAGACCCACACCCTCGAGCAGGCGATCCGGGGCATCGAGTGCGGCTTCAACGCAGTGATGATCGACAGTCACCGCTGGCCGGTGGACAAGGCGCGCGACGCGGTCGCGACGCTCGTGCAGGTGGCACACGCCTCCGGAGTCGCCGTCGAGGCGGAGTTCGGCAGCCTGCCGGACTATGTGGGTGGCCGTATCGCCGACGAATACTCGTACATGACGGACCCCGATGAGGCACGTCAGTTCGTCGCGGATACCGACGTCGACTGCCTAGCCGTCGCCGTCGGGAACGTGCACCTCCTCACTGCCGGCACCGCATCGATCGACCTGACCCGCCTGCAACAGATCGACGCCGCGGTTGATGTCCCGCTGGCGATCCACGGCGGCACGGGGTTCCCTCCCGAGGACGTTGCCGCTGCCATCGGTTCGGGAGTGGCCAAATTCAACGTCGGAACCCGGTTGAAGAAGGCGTTCCTGGAAGCAGTCATGGCCAACGCCGGGAGTTGGTCGGGTCAGGAGTCCGTGCACGATCTCGTCGGCTCGCACAAGGACACGGACTTCCTCGAGGCGGGTAAGGCCGCGGTCACCGATTCGGTGCGCGCACTCATCCGTCTCTATGGCGGAAGCAACCGCGCGGCAGACCTCCGAACGGGTGCACGAGCATGAGCACACCGATTGATCTCACCGGGGTGGACCGGGAGACAGCACTGCGCCTCTACCGGCAGGTGGTGCGTTTGCGTCGCTTCGAGGACAAGGTCTACCAACTGTTTCTCAAGGGCGAACTCCCCGGCACCGTCCACCAGTATCAGGGGCAGGAAGCGGTGGCCGTCGGAGTCTGCGAGGCGCTCGCGGCCGACGACTGGATCACCTCCACGCATCGACCCCACGGTCACGCCATCGCCAAGGGTGTGAGCATGCGCGCGGCGATGGCCGAGCTCTATGGCAAGGCGACCGGTTGCTGCGGCGGTAAGGGCGGGTCGATGCACCTCGGCGACCCGGACGTAGGCATGGTTCCCGCAATCGCAATCGTCGCCGGCGGGGTCAGCGTCGTCAGCGGCATGGGCCTTGCCTTCAAACTCCAGAAGTCGGGGCAGGTGGCCGCCTGCTTCTTCGGGGAGGGTGCCACCAATGAGGGGGCTTTCCACGAGGGGCTGAACTTCTCCGCGGTGCAGAAACTCCCGATCGTGTATGTGTGCGAGAACAACCTCTACGGAGCATCCACCGCGTACCACCTCACCACCCTCGTCCCCGAGGTCACGGAGCGCGTCAAGGCCTACGGGATCCCCGCGATCAGTGTGGACGGGATGGACCCAGTGGCTGTGCGCGCGGCGATGCAGCAGGCGCGTGAGCACGCGGCCTCGGGTCACGGTCCGATGCTCATCGAAGCGAAGACCTACCGCTTCGCCGGTCACAGTCGCGGTGACGCGCGCAAGTACCGGGGACGCGAAGAGGAGGACACCTGGAAGGAGCTCGATCCGATCACGCGGATGAGGGACGCGATCCTGGCCCGCGACCCTGCCGATGAGCAGGCGATCACCCAGATCGATGCGGAGATCGAGACCGAACTCGATGATGCGGTCGAATTCGCCCGCCAGTCACCTCTCCCCGACGCCACGCTGGCTTTCACCGACGTCTACGCCGATCCATTCCCGATCCCTTCTGTCGTGGGTGAGCGGTCATGAGCACGGACTCGACGGAACGCCGGCTATCCATCGGTGAAGCGATCCGTGAGGCCATTGCTGAGGAGATGGAGCGCGACGAGCGTGTATTTCTCATCGGGGAGGACATAGGGATCCCCGGTGGATTCGGCGGTGCCTTCGGCGTCTACCTCGGGCTCCCGGAGAAGTTCGGGCACGAACGCATCATCGACACCCCGATCAGCGAGAAGGCGATCGCGGGCGCGGCCGTGGGCGCGGCGATGATGGGCATGCGTCCCATCCCCGACCTCCAGTACTCGGACTTCATCTTCGAATGCATGGACGAGATCGTGAACCAGGCAGCGAAGATGCGCTACATGTCCGGAGGCAAGCTCAAGGTTCCGCTGGTGCTGCGACTCCCCGTCGGAGCATCCAACCGCGGTGCGCAGCACGGCCAGTCCCCGGAGAGCTACTTCATCCACGTCCCCGGCCTGAAAGTCGTGTGCCCCTCGGACGCGTACCACGCCAAAGGGATCATGAAGACCGCGATTCGCGACGATGATCCCGTTCTCGTCTTCGAACACAAGTTGCTGTACGGGAGCAAGGGTCGTGAGAGTGCGGGCGGCATGGATCTCACCGCGCACGTTCCCACGGAGGAGTAGCTCGTTCCCATCGGGAAAGCCGTGGTGAAACGCTCCGGCACCGACGTCACCGTCGTCGCGACTCACCTGACGCTCTATCGCTGCCTGGCCGCTGCCGAGATCCTGGCCGGGGAAGAAATCGAGTGCGAGGTGATCGACCCGCTCTCTCTCCTCCCCTTCGACGTCGAGACCGTCTACACCTCGCTCGACAAGACCGGTCGACTCGTGATCGCCCATGAGGACACCTTCACCGGTGGTTGGGGTGCGGAACTTGCCGCACGTGTCGCGGGTGAGCGATTCGGATCCTTGCGTGCGCCAATTCGTCGCATTGCCGGTCACGATGTCCCCTTGCCGGTGTCCCCGGTGCTCGAGGATGTGGTGGTGCCGGACGTCGCGCGCATCACCGATCAGATTCGATCCGTCGTGAAGGGAAGGGGTGGGAACGATGGCGCATGAGATCCGCCTTCCGTCACTGGGGCAGACGTCGGACGAGATGGACATCGTGAGCTGGTACAAGCAGGTCGGCGACCGGGTCGAGGTCGCCGAACCCCTGCTCGTGGTGGAGACGGACAAGGCGCAGGTCGATGTGGAGTCGGCCGAAGAGGGCGTGCTCCTCCGGATCATCGCTCAACCAGGTGAGACGTATACGACCGGTGATCTCGTGGCGATCATCGGTGATCCCGGTGAGGAACTCCCACCCGACGAGTAGCCACCCGCAAGGAGGATCAGATGTCACTGACACGCGCACAGATCGCGGCATCCAAGGAATGGACTGCGCGGCAGTTGGCCGAAGCGGGTATCGCGCTCACCGACGAGGAGAAGGAGCGCATCGAAGTCTCCGACTTCGGGCTGAATGAACTCGAGAAGACCGGCCTGCAGCTTCTCGTGTACGTCAACACAGAGCGCGTCTGCGCCAAGGAACTTGTGATGCTCCCCTTCCAAACCTGCCCCGAGCATCGGCATGTGTCCGTGGGTAGCGAGCAGGGCAAGGAGGAGACCTTCCGCTGCCGTCGGGGAACTGTCTACCTGTATGTCGAGGGGGAACCCACACCGAATCCGAAGGCCACACCGAGTCGTCAGGAACTCGGGGTATTCACGGCCTGTCACGAGGTCGTTCTACATCCCGGTGACCAGCACACCATCTACCCGGACACCCTGCACTGGTTCCAGGCGGGTCCCGAAGGCGCCATCGTGTCCGAGTTCTCCACCCGGAGCACCGACGAATACGACGTTTTCACGGACTCGGACATCAGGCGCATCACAACCATTTCGGACTGAAAAACTGTATGTCCCCGCGATGAACTTCGGTTCAGACGTCGTATTCGGCGCGATTCGACGAGCGCGTACAGGCACCTGCCGATACTGTCTCAATACCTGGGTACAAGGCAGGAGCCACGGATGCAGCGGCCGAACTGGTTTACAAGGATCGCGCTCATGTTCTACGGGCCAGCCCAAAACAGCCCGATTAACGAACCAAGGACCAGCCCTGAGGTCGCATCTGGCCCGTGTCCCCGCTGCGGCCAGCCGCTTGAGGAACACACGATTCGGCGGTCGGAATCCAAAAGTTTCACTCAATGTCCACGCCAGTGAGTAAGTAGAGGTGGAAGCCAACCCCCTCAACCGCTACTGGACATCACTTACGTGACCTTCAGAGGCGTCGGACGCGTGCACCCACGCGCGCACGCGCGGGGTCGCCACTGCTAGCGCAAGGGGCATCAGGACGAGGATCGCGATCGTTCCGGCTCCCCACGCACCACCCACCAGGAATGCCAGGATCAGGATGACCGCGTCGAACGTCAGGCGTGAGACCCACAATGGCCACCCGAAGCGTTCGTGGAACGAACGCGTGATGTGGTCGTAGGGATTCGCCCCCAGGTCGAAGGCGAGTGTTCCGACGACAACGAGGGCGAAGAGTGCGAACCCAACGGCCCACAACACTCGCCGACGACACAGCTACCTCAACTGGAAGACACCACTCGAGTTCGAGATACAACACGCAGCACTGGGCCTGGTCGCCTCCCCAGCAAGTCCGTGAAACCGGGTCAGGATCAGGATCAGTTTGCGGTAGGACCTGCAAAGGTGGGATGCTCTGCATCAGGTGTGTGGCATGAGTTTCTGTCTTTGGGTGCCGAGGTGGTCCATGCCGAGGGTCATGACGTCACCGGGCTTGAGGTAGCGCTGTGGGCTCTTGCCCATCCCTACTCCCGGTGGCGTCCCCGTGTTGATCAGGTCCCCCGGCTCCAGAACCATGAACTGGCTGAGGTACCAGACGATATGGGACGCGGAGAAGATCATGGTGGCCGTGGAACCCGACTGCATGCGCTCGCCGTTCACGTTCAACCACATGGCAAGATCCTGGACATCGGGGAGCTCGTCCGCAGTCGCCAGCCACGGTCCACAGGGGTTGAACGTGGCACACGACTTTCCCTTGACCCATTGACCCCCTCGTTCGAGCTGGAACTCCCGCTCCGAAACGTCGTTGACAAGGACGAAGCCGGCAATGTGGTCCCATGCCTCAACAGGAGACTCCAGGTAGCTGCACCGCTGCCCCACCACAATTCCAAGCTCGACCTCCCAGTCGGTCTTCGAGCTGGCCTTGGGAATGATCACGTCATCATTCGGACCAACAAGGGTGTTCGGCGCCTTGTTGAAGACGATTGGCTCTTCGGGGATGGGCATGCCGGATTCGGCCGCGTGATCGGCGTAATTGAGTCCGATACACACGATTCGATGCGGCTGCGTAATCGGCGATCCGATCCGTTCGTCATTGAGTGACTTTACCTCGCCGGCTGCGTCTTTGGCATCCACCGCGTGCTCGAGCAGTGGCACGTCCATGGACGAGAGGAAGTCGGCGCTCACCTCGTCGATCACGTCAGCCATTTCGACGTACCCATCGGATCCCACGAAGATAATAGGCCTTTCGGCGCCGACATTTCCCAAACGACCGATTCTCATGAGCGTGCTCCTTCTCTGTAGTTGTCGACCTCAATGCCGAGTGCTTGTGCCAGGTACTCAAGGATGTGCGAGTAGGGCTCACCTGTCGCCCGTGACATCCCAATCTCGCAGGTTCTGTTACAACTAGCGTGAATCGCGGACTTTGCTTCTTTGACTTCGTGCGCCTGATCCTCGGTGGCCGCTCGTGTAAGGCCTGGGACCAGCAGTCCCCTATCGCCAGCGAATGCACAGCACCCCCAGGCATTCGGGATCATCGTCCTGTGGGCCACCTCTGAGGTAAGTTCTTTGAGGTCCTGCTCCAAACCAAGCCGGATGATCAAACAGGTGGGATGCAGAGCTAGCGAGTCGAACTTACGCTCCACCTTCGGCAGTCGCGGCATCAATTCGTAGACGGTAAAGGAGACGACGTCGAAAACTCTGATGTTGCTAGCAGATGGGAGATCAAGGCCTTCGAGAGACTTTATGAATCCCTCAGTGCACGAACTGGCGTCGGTCACCAACGGGATCTCGCCCTCTCTCGTCTCACGGACCACCGTGCTGCGCACAGACTCTCGCATACGTCGATAGCCCCGATCCAGACCCTTAGGTTTCCACGGGGTGCCACAACAGAGTTCGTCGATTCCTGTCGGTATCCGCACGGAGATGCCCGCTTCGCGACAAAGGGCTAGGAAGGAACGACTCACACCCATGGAGTTCTCCGGAGCGGAGAACAAGGTGTTCATGCACGAAGGCAAGTAAATGATCTCTGGATTGTCTGCACGGACAGGCCTACGAGGGTGGCCGCCTCGGGGTAGGTCCTCGTCGACTCGAGGGATCTTCGAACTCGAGGTCACCAGGCGCGCCTTAGTCGCAAGCCGGCTGGTGAGCCGGGGGATCCTCCGTGAAACAGTGATGCCGAATGAAACCAATGCGGCATTCAGGCCCCAGTGATCGGCTCCCCATACCCCCAGCCGTTGTTCGGCTCTGGAGTTGCGCTCTTGACGCAACTGCTCGACTAACGTGCCGGTGTTGATTCCTAGCGGGCAGACGGTGCTGCACATGCCATCGACTGCGCAACTATCGACGACCTCGAGCGACGATTCCACCCCCAGGGAATCAAGGAGCTCGGTATTCCCGGATTCCCGCGCGAGTGACATTGCTCGTCGGATGGCCATTCTCTGTCGAGGAGTCGTAGTGAACTTTCGACTCGGACACACGGGTTCACAGAAGCCACAATCCACGCATCGATCTACGACTTCTTCGACCGGTGGCATCGTCTTCAGATCCTTGAGGTGGATCAGGGGATCTTGGGAGATGATTACGTCGGGATTGAGGATGCCGTGAGGATCGATGAGCCGCTTGACTTCAACCATCACGGACAACAATTCAGGGCCGTATTTACGCTCCAGATAAGGCGCCATCACTCGGCCCGTGCCGTGCTCGGCCTTGAGGGTGCCCCTGTTGTCAAGAACCAGATCGACTAGCCGCTCGGTGAAGCGGGCATATCGGTCGAGTCCCGAGGAGGATGCGAAGTTCTCGCTGAGCAGGAAGTGCAGGTTTCCATAGCGTGCGTGGCCGAACATGACGCTATCGCGGTAATGGAACTCCTCCAGCAAGTTCGAAAGCCCCGAGCAGGTCTGTGCCAGACGATGCATGGGAACGGCGACGTCTTCGAGTAGTGCTGACGTGCCTTGAGGTCGAGCTAAGGCAACCAATGCGTACAAGCCCTTGCGTGCCCGCCAAATCCTGTTCTCGGATGCGGTATCCGGGGCCACCAAGAACCGAGTGGCCCGGGATCTGGCGATGACCGACTCTACGTCGGCGACATTCGATCGCAATTCCTCCGGGGATTCACCGGCAATCTCGAAAAGCAGGACGGCCTCACTACCCAGGTCGAGTGCGGGAAGCAGTTCCGATGCGTCCGTTGCTTGGCTTGCCACCCGTATTGCTCGAGCATCCATGAGTTCGATAGCACGACACCTCGTTGCAGTTAGGTCCTGCAGTGCGTCGCTTGCGGTCGCGAGCGACGGAAGGACGGCTAACGCGGTAGAGGTGAAGCCGGGTATCGGCACGGATCGAAGCACTGCCGACGCAATGAAACCCAAAGTCCCTTCACTGCTGATCAGTAGGTGACACAAGATGTCGACAGGATCATCGAAGTCAACGAAGGTGTTGATCGAGTACCCCATCGTATTCTTGATGGAGAAGAGTCGCTCAATCTCGGACACGGAATGCGGATTGCTCCTGATCCGGTCTCTCAAGGACAGAAGTCCACTATAGATTTCCGGCTCCTCGACACGGACCGATCACGCGCCTCGGGTGCCGAGGTGTCGATGACGGTGCCCGAGGGAAGGACGAAAACCATCGATTCCAGCCTCTTGTAAGCGTTAAATTCCGTCCCGCACGTCATCCCGCTGGAGTTGTTCGCAAGCGCTCCACCCATTGTGCAGGCGATCTCGCTGGCAGGGTCAGGAACGAGCCGATTGCGATAACGCTGGAGTAGGACGTTGGCGTAACGGATGGTTACGCCGGGCTCCACGCGGATTCGGCGACCGTCGTCCAGGACTGTCGCTCGACCGAAGTGCTTCCTTGTATCGAGCAGTGTCGCCCTCGTGACACCTTGGCCACTCAGACTGGAGCCGCCAGATCGAAAAGTGACCGGCTCTCGTGTGACTTTGGCCAGGTGGAAGATACGGACTACTTCTTCAACGGAATCGGGGAAATGCACCTCCTTGGGCACTAGCAGGAAGTGCGATGCGTCGCGCGCATATGCCTGACTGATGATGCTGCCAACTTCACCGTCGGGATTCGAGTCAAGGCGCGCGCTCTCCTCAAGCAGGTGAGCGCCTGCGGAACCATGGGCAACCAACTCGCTCACATCACTTCCGAAGGAGCTGTAATCCGAACATCATCGTGGCCGTCCGGAGGACGAACCAAAGAGTTCGTCCTCCCGTCGGTACCAGAGGCGATCCGCCCTTGAGGATCAAGTTGGCTCGCGAATCGCACTTCGATCGTCGCCATTGAGAACACCGGGCGGCCCACAGTCTTCGGTGAGGCTGGAAGTCATTTTGGACCGTGGCCTTGCACCATGAAATCCGTGGTCCGTTCCAGGGAATCGACGTTGAGCACCATCACCATTCCGCGGTACCTCCGTCTTCGTGTACCCAGCGCACCGGCATACTCGCGACATAGGGATGTTTAGCGGCCTTGGACTCATCGATCTCAACCCCGATACCTGGCTGGGTCGGGGGCAGCACGTGGCCATCGACGATGGGGGCGACTCCGGATACGACCTCCTCCCGCCATGGGACATCCGAACGCATGACTTCCTGGATCAGGAAGTTCGGCAATGCGAAACCGATATGGATGTTGACCATGGTGGCGATCGGACCCAAGGGATTGTGCGGTGCCAACACCACCCCGAATGTCCCGCACAAAGCACCGATTCGCATCGTCTCCGTGATCCCGCCCGCGTGACATACATCCGGTTGCGCCACTGATATCGCCCGAGCGTTCAGGAGTGGAAGGAACTGCTCACGATGGAGCAATCGTTCACCAGCCGCCACCGGGATCGTCGTGCCGCGGGTAACGCGTGCCATTTCGGTCGCGGGCAACTCCGGTCCAACGACCTCCTCGATGAAGAGAGGGGAGAACTGTTCCAGCATCTTTGCGAATTGAAGACCCATCGCAGGAGAGGTGCGTCCATGAAAATCAACCATTATGTCCATGTCTGGCCCTGCTGCTTCCCGTGCGACTGCCATTGCCCGTTCGGCAGCGCGCAGTGGGGCGATACCGTCGATTGGCCGGGATCGCGGGATCGCAAGTATCTTTATCGCGTTGAAACCGTCTTGCTTGCTTTCGTGTATGCGCTCCGCCAGTCCGTCCTCCATACCTCCGTAGACGGCATCAGAGTTTCCGCCTCCCACGTGGTCGTACATGCGGACGCGATCACGCACTAGACCCCCGAGATACTGCCAGAGGGGAACTCCCAGACTCTTGGCGGCGATGTCATGAAGGGCCTGATCGATGCCGCTAATGGCCGACATCGTTACCGTTCCACCCTTGAAGAAGGGGTACCGGTACAGATGTTCCCACGCCCGTGAGACGTGACATGGATTGGATCCGATCACGATTTCCGCAAGTTCCTCGACGCAGGCGGCAACCGCCGCCGATTGAAACTCCAGTGTGGCCTCACCCAGGCCGAAGAGTCCCGGGACGTCGGTGTCGACTCTGACGAACAACCAATTCCGCAAACGAGCGTTGACGAGAAAGGTTCGAACTCCGGTTACTCGCATCTAGAGCTCCTCCATTCGTGAGACTTTCGACAGTCGTTACGGGCTTTCATCGAAGAACGGTGCTCCTGCTTTTGCGCGCTCAACGGCCACGTCGCAGTGGGTAATGGGGCCTTCGTAGAGGGTTCCGTCGAGACCACATGATTCACGTCTGGTACACCTGGAGTGATCGCACGATCGGACCCGTCACGATCTACCGATGACGGGGTCGATGCGTTCAGGGAAGTCATTCGATGGCGCGACGAGAAAATCGAGATCACATCCCTGAGGCGCCTGGAGCACATGCCGTTGAAAGAGGACCGGCCAGCCCCGCTCGTGAAGCGCCACGTCCTGTCTCCATCGAGATCGTCGGCGATGCAACTCTTCTTCGCCCACTAGGAGATTGAGTTCGCCTTCCGGCACGTTCAATTCGACGAGGTCTCCGTCCCTCACCAGTCCTAATGGTCCCCCGACTCCTGCTTCGGGCGCAACGTGCAGGACGACGGTCCCGAAGGACGTCCCGCTCATACGCCCGTCACTGATCCTGACCATGTCGGTCACACCGCGGTCGAGTAGGCGCTGTGGAATCGGCATCATCCCCCACTCGGGCATTCCCGGCACATTGACGGGTCCGCAGCCGGCCAGAACGAGAACTGCATTTTCCTGGATGTCGATCGTGGGATCATCCAGACGCGCTCGCATGTCCGCGTAGTCCCGGAATACCACCGCGGGACCGGTGTGGATCAGGAGTTGGGACGACGCGGCACTTCGCTTGATCACCGCACCATCCGGCGCCAACGAACCGAACACAACCGCAATGGCGGGTCCCTCTAGCAGAGGATTCTCCCGAGTTCGGATGGCGTCGGAAAGTGGCTTGGCCGGAGCGGATGCGAGCGTCTCACTCAAGACGCCACCGGCTCCGACGGTGCCCAGCTCGAGTAGGTCTTTGAGTTGATTGAGGAGAACGGGCACACCGCCCGAGGCGTGGAACTGCTGGATACGCTTTCTTCCACTCGGTTGAACATCGGCAAGCACGGGAACGCCTTCGCCGGACCGCGTCCACTCCGAAAGTGGCCAACGTATGCCGAGTCGTCCAGCAATGGCTGGCAAGTGAATGACGGCGTTCGTTGATCCCGCGATTGCCTGAAGGATGATACGTGCATTCGAAAACGCTTCTTCCGTCATGATGTCGCGCGGTCGCAGGCCCTCGCGGACCATCGAAACGATGCGCTCGCCGCTAGCGTGAGCATTGACATACGCGTCGGGGTGACCAGCAGGAATCGTGGAGCTTCCCGGCAGACACATGCCAAGTGTCTCCGTGAGAATCGCCATGGTCGAGGCGGTACCCATGGCGTTGCAGGATCCGTTTCCGCAAGACAGACACTGTTCGAACTCAGACCACTCAGCTTCGGACAACTGGCCCGCTCGGTAACTATCGAGCATCCGCCACAGGTCGGTTCCCGTGGCAAGTTCACGACCCTGGAACTTCGATGCGGGCCGGGCTCCACCGAAGACGGTGATGCTGGGAACATCGGCGCTCGCAGCTCCCATGAGCAACGCGGGCGTGGTCTTGTCGCAATTCGCCAGCAACACAAGACCGTCGATCGGATTGGATCTCACCATTTCCTCGACCTCGATGGCGGCGAGGTTCCGATACAGCAGAGCGGTCGGCTTCATCAGGTCTTCACCGAGAGACATGACTGGGAAGCGAGCTGGGACACCGCCTGCAGACCTGATTCCCTCTTCGATGGCTGGGATGAGATCCGCCAGAGGCAGGTTGCAGGGATTGAGGTCGGACGATGTGTCGGCGATTCCGATAATGGGGCGCCCACCGCTCAAGTCTCTCTCCGAGGTGCCCGATCGGAGTGCAACCCGGTGGCTCAAGGCAACCTCGTCGGCACCAACCACCCACATGTCACTGCGCAGAGGTATGCCGAACATCCCGTGGCCCGTCATGGTTTGGCTATCGCCAAACCTTCGGCAAACGGCGACGACTGGCGAATATCTCCCCCTAGGCGCTCCAGCCACTCCAAAGCTACCGCCGCGCGACGTACCTTCTCACGGGCGATCATCTCCGCTTCCGACTGAAGGTGCAGGCCGCTGGGATACAAACTCCGGGAATTCCGCAACCCGAATTTGACGTAGACGGGTGAGCTAACCGCGACGATGTCGGCGATCTCATTGCCTCTCACCACGCCCCCAAGTGAATCCGGCGCCTCTATGTAGAGATCGATGGGAACATTCGATGCATGACGAAGCTCCGCGAGCTCCTCAAGACTGAGATCTGCCGGCACGTTAATCGTGCCAGCTCCTGAACGCACGAGGTGTCGGAAGGATGCGGGGTTCGTAGGCGCCATCATGACGGAGATCTTCCAGCAGATGTCAGATGGCAGGTCGCCGGTCGATTGCATATTCACCAACGTGTCGAGAAGACCGAGATCTGCGATAAGGAAACCGCGAATACCGCACTCCACGGCGCGCAACACGTCTTCGACACCGTATCGCAGTTGACGCATGCCTCGTAACTGTGATCCGAAGACCGGACCGTCGGCAGCATGTGTGGCACCACCGATCGACCAGGCATTGCGTGGGCCGACGAAAAGGGACACTTCCAGGCCGCGTTCGGCACTAATCTCGGCCATCGCACGCAACTCGGCTTGCGAATGCAACATGGCACCCGATCCCTGGCTGACACGATTGATCACCACTCCGTACTGATCTGCCGTCTCCAGGACCACTTCGAGGATAGCCGGTCCCTCGACACTGGGAATCTCCGTTCGGAAGTGGGCCCCGTCGGGAAAACGTGCCTGACTTGCCGGCACTACCTGATCAGTCAGGAGATCGACTAGGAACGAATCAGCCTTCATGCTTTAAACGCCCTCTCAGTGGAACGAATTCTCTTGGTTTCTTCCAAGTCAACTTCAATACGACCGTCTGGATCCAATACGACGCGTACTCCGTAGTCGCGCTCTGCGACTTCGGGACTTATCAGACCTTCTTCAAGATCCTCGACTACGAAACCCACATCTCTCGTGAAGGGATGCCCGAAGCCGCCACCCCCCGGCTGGAAACAATCCAGCATCGTGCCGGCGCCAACCGGCAGATTGGTGCGGTACATACCCACGTTGATCGAGTCGCCCTCGGCCGAAGTGGCGGTGAAGACATTCGCGCGTGCATCGCGCCCACCATCCCAGCCCCATGGTCCAAATCGCTCACCATCGCCCAAGGCGGACAGCAGGATATCCGTGTCGGGGAAGGTCCACCGCCTCTTCACGCCCGGCGCTCCGCGGTGCCACCCCGCCCCAGCGGAGTCGGGTTCGATTCGGTAGCAATCGAAGAGCACCGGATACAAGCGTTCCTGTAGTTCTATGGGTTGATTCGTCGAGGTCGTAGCGAAGGTCGTCATCGCAATCGAGTTGTCCTTCTTGCCCGGTCGACCACCCCAACCACCCTCGAGCCAGAGGTACATCACGAATTCGTCTCCCGCTTGATTGTCACGCGGATCGATACCACCCATCACGATATTCAGGAGTCCGGTGGGGCCGGCCATGCATCGCTCGGGAACTATTTGAATGAAAGCCTTCAGAACACAGTCCCCGACCGCCGGATAGACGCCAGCCGCGCAGCCCGACACCGGAGCCGGGAACTCTGCGGCCAGGAGCGATGGTTTGGCTAATACAAACTCAACAGCGCGGAACACACCTTGATTCATTGGAACATGTGGGTAGATCATTTTCAAAGTCGTGACGGCGCCGGAGATCGTCACTGCCTCTGCGGAATTGACAGCGCCTTTGGCTTGCGGGGCGGATGCGCTGAAATTCATTTGCGCTTGATCATCGTTGATGGTCAACGTCATGCGCACGGGCAGTGGATCACCGGTCTTACCTCCCGGATCACTGTCTATGAACGTCTCGACATCCCACGACCCGTTCGGCAAACGACGGAATTCGTCTCGAAGCAAGGCTTCGGAGTATTCAATCAGTTCATCCATTGCCTGCACGATGGTGGTGGTTCCGTAACGAGCGGCCAACTCCTCGAGACGTCGAGCTCCTAAGCGCACGACTCCGATTTGCGTCAGGAGATCTCCACGCGCCTGGTCAGCCAATCGAATGTTGCGCAAGATCAACTCGGCAACTTCGCTCTGGAAGATCCCTTCCTTGACGATATGGACGGGAGGCACTGCGAGTCCCTCACCGTAGGACGAGGCGGCATTGGGGTCGAATGTTCCGGGAACGTGACCGCCAATATCCGTCCAGTGTGCTGAGTTCTGTACGAACGCAGCGATCCGCCCATCGAGGTACACCGGCATGATGGCGCGCATGTCATTGTGGTGTGTTCCACCGATATACGGATCGTTCAAGAGAATGATGTCGCCTGGTCGGAAGTACTCCTCAGGTTGAACGCTGATCCATTCCAAGGTCCCCTTCACCGTGAATGGAATCGTCCCCAGGTGAGCCGCCAAGTCCGTCGTGCCAGAAGCGACGAGATCGCCATGACGGTTTGAGATCGTGCCCGAATAGTCGGATCCCTCTGATACGACGAGCGAGAATGCCGCGCGCCGGATCATGGCACCCATTTCGTCCGTGATGCTCGACAGGGCCGAGTTTAACACCTGGAACAAGATCGGGTCGCGAAGGCGCAACTTCTCTGTAGCGAGTGAAGGTTCCTGCATCACTACACCCCTTCAATAGTCATGATCAGATTGCCGATGGGATTGACATCCACGGTCCAACCTGGCGGCACCCACGTCGTGGAGTCGTCTTGTGTGACGATCAGTGGGCCGGTCAGACTAGTGCCCGGGGCCATAGCCGAGCGATGCACGATGGACGCGGAAACTGTCCCGGACTTGGTAATGACTTCGCATCGTTGCGTTTGGACAGAACCGGCACCTGGCTTGAACGGGATTCTCGGCGGTTGTACCGGCCGTGAACCTTGGACGCGCAACGCTGCCAATTCAATGGGGATTTCCGTGGAATACGAGTGGAACTGCCGCTCGTATTCCCGGAAGAAATCGTCAGCGATTTCAACGGCGAATTTCGGGCCTACGTGGCTACCCCCGAGTGGAATGGTCAGTCCCCGGACCTGCCCGAGGTAGCGAATATCCGCACTGAACTCCAGATTCTGATCCTCCGGCGCCACCCCGTCCTCGGTCAACCGTTCCACCATCGCATCACCCAAGCGGGCCAATACGGCATTGACTTCAGCGACATCAACCTGCGTGATCGGCGTTATGAGGGCCTCCGACGCATCGTGAACTATGTCCACGCACAAGCAACCCAGCCCCGACGTCACACCAGGAGCAACCGGTACGATGATGCGGCGAATGCCGATCACTTCTGCCAAGTCTGCTGCCTGCAGGCCCCCACCACCACCGAAGGGGACGAGGCTGAAGTCGCGCGGATCAAGCCCGCGATTGACGGTAATGACCCGAATCGACTTTGCCATGTTGCTATTGCATATTTCGAGGATTCCGAGAGCAGCCGTGTGGAGGTCGAGGCCTAGTGGTTCGCCGAATGTCCGAAGCGCTTCCTGAGCCGCGCTCAAGTCCAACTGGATTCCGCCGGCCAGATCGACATTGGCCGGCAGTCGGCCGAGTACGACATTGGCGTCCGTGACGGTCGGCTTCACTCCACCGAATCCATAGGCAGCTGGGCCCGGGCGGGCACCCGCCGACTGCGGACCAACGTGCGGCAACCCTCCAGCATCGACCCAGGCAATCGAGCCACCACCCGCGCCGATCGTAAGGAGGTCAATGGCGGGAAAACGTATGGGTTGCCCAAACTGCGGGGAGAATTCCGTGACCGTACGTGCCTTACCGTCGCGAATCAGTGCGATGTCGGCCGACGTGCCTCCGATGTCGAGTGAGATGAGTCGATCGAGGCCTTCGGCCGCCGCTAGTTGCTCTGCCACGACGATGGTCGCCGCGGGGCTTCCCGTGGCCGCCGGGATAGCTCCAGCAATCCCCTCGGCAGCTTTGGCCCCCGCGGCGGGTCCGGAGGTAACTAGGCGAGCGGGAAACCGGGCGGCACTTTCTGCGGTCATCAGCCCACCGCCGGAATGCATCACGGACAGATCACCGACGAACCCCGCTTCTTTGAGGCGCTCTCGCAGAGCACCGAGGTAGAAGGCCACCACGGGCATCAAGGAGGCGTTGATCACCGTGGTGGACGTTCGTTCGAATTCCGGAGGTTCACGAAGGAGTTCGGCAGAGTGACAGACGGCAATTCCAGGGAGGAGTTCCAAGATGCGCTCGTGTGCCGCTTCTTCATGCAACGAGTTCATGTGAGAATGCAGGAAGCAAATCGCGAACGATTCGATGCCATCGGCTGCCGCCGATTCGACGGCTCGCTCCACGTCCACGATGTCGATCGGCGTCAAGACTCGTCCTGAGTAATCGATTCTCTCGGTGACCTCGTACCGATGCCTGCGACGCACGAGGGGTGTGGGCGGATCCCACATGATGTCGAAGGGTTCTCCGCGATTGTGCCGCCCGAGTTGAAGAACGTCGCGGAACCCACGAGTGGTCAGAAGAGCCGTAGGTGCCGTGTTACCCGTGATGACCGCATTCGTGGCGACCGTCGTCCCGTGGGCAACGGCATCGATCTGACTAAACGGGATGTCCGCGGCGATAATCGCATTCACGATCCCCTCTTCGAAGTCAGGGGGTGTCGAGGGGACCTTGGCAACTCGCATGGATGTTCCATCAATGGCGACGAGATCGGTGAACGTCCCACCCGTGTCGATTCCTATGTGCCAACCCATTATCAGCTACCTCTTCTCGAACTCATCTGATTAACGTCAATCACTCATCCGCGACATACGCGGTTGCCTCGATTTCGATCAGGAGGCCTGGCACGAGTAGTCGCGCGACTTCGACCATGCTGCTTGCAGGGAGAATGTCGGCGAATACCTCGCCGTGGGCGCGAGCGACGTCTTCCCACAGATTCACATCGGTGACGAACACACGCGTGCGAACGACATCCGTCGGCTTGGCCCCGACTTCCGCAAGTGCCGCCGTGAGGATGCCTAGCGCCTCACGAGTCTGTAGGTAGGCGTCTCCGGGGTGCAACACCTCGCCCTCCGGCGAGATGGACGTCGTGCCAGCGACTTCAACCAACGGACCGACTCGAACGGCGCGACTGTAACCCATAAGACCCGACCATGGTCGTTGTGTTGGGACGGTTCTCCTCACTTTCGTCACCGACCCTTCTCAGCGGATTCCAGCCAGCGGATGACGCTCTCAGGTGGTGCATACGTCCAAAACACGCCGAGAGACTCGGTCTCCGATGCCCATGTTCGATGAGGTAGCCCGGACTTGACGAGGACGACGTCCCCTACATTCACCGCGATCTCACTGCCATCTATTTCGATGACACCCGAACCAGACACGACGTATGCGATCTCTTCGGCTTCGTGCGTGTGCGGGGCTGTGGTAATTCCTGCGGGAACATAACTGACTCCAGCAGCCGTGTACTTCGCTGGAGACTCCGTACCACCAGCCAGGACGCACACCATGCGGCCATCAATCCATGACCCTTCACCCTCTCCCTGACCTGACTCAACCCTTGCGACCATCTCAAGCACGTTGCCCAAGCGCATTTCCGCTACCTCATCTTTCGATCAGGTATCGACGAACAGCGTCGTCGTCGACTGTGATTCCGAGACCCGGTGAGTCCGGAATCGCAATCCAGCCATCCACGGCGCGGAATGGGATTCGGACGATTTCGTCTTGCATTGGGTTGGGATCGGGTTTCAACTCCTGAATCAGGCACCGTTTCGTGCTAGCCGACAGCGCGATTGATGCTGCGGTATTGATGGCACTCGACCAGGCATGGCTGTTGAACCACACGTCCCGTTGCTCGACGAGGCGGATTACCTGCAAAGCACCTGTGATGCCGCCAACACGACCGACATCGCAGCCGACGACATCGAGAACACCGGGCGCGAGAGCTTCCTCGAAACCGCGCGCATCCCATTCCCGCTCCCCACCGGCGATGAGGCAGGTTGAGTGATTGCGCAAGACGCGGAGCTTGTCGAACTCCCAGGGCTCAAAGGGTTCTTCGACCCACTTAAGATCTGCCTCCTGCCACGCTTGGACCCTGCGGATGGTGTCATCCAAGGTCCATACCAGGGACTGACCCCGATCCATCATGATCCAGGCCTCCGAACCACATGCCGCGCGGAGATCATCCACAAACTTGATATCCCGCTTCACGTCGTATCCCAGGCGCGCATCACCCTTCTTTCCCATCCCGATCTTGACGCCGAGATAGCCCTCACCGACGTACCGAGCATGCCGATCAACCTCGTAATCGAGATCGGCGTCGAACACGTGGGTTGAAGCCAAAGCCCGCATGCCACGCGGGTCGAGATCAGGTCGCCGCCCGATCATGGTGCTGAGTGACAAGCCGGTGACGTGGCCACGCAGGTCCCACAGGGCAATGTCGATCGCCGATAAGGCGAAGTTCATCAGCCCCCCGCGGTACCCAAACCACCAAGTTTGGTCGCGGAGTCGTCGCCAGGTCGCCAGATTGTCGAGCGGATCCGTTCCCAAGATCAGGTGGGACAGTCCATCGACCAAGGCCGCCGTTGCAAGGGAACTGGCAGGGAATTGGGAAATCGCTTCACCCCAGCCCACTTCTCCCCCATCGGTCTCCAGCCGTACGAATAGAAGCGACCGCAAGGCGTTGGAGTCGTTGGGCTCTGGGTACAACACGGGCAACGCATCAACCCGAGTGACAACTGCCATGTCCACCTCTCTCTTGTCGCGATCCCCATTTCCTGGTATCGTTTCCAAACACTACAGAGCCCGCGGTCGTGACTCAAGGAAAATGTCCGAAATGGTGACTCCTCCCGAGCATGATCGCTCACCACTTCGGGAGGTATCGCGATGGCAGAACGGCATGTGGTCGTCACTGGTGGAGCACGAGGTATCGGTAACGCGATCCTTCGCAGCTTGGTCAACACCGGCGCATCCGGCTACAGCATCGATGTGATCGATCCCGACGACCCCATTGCCAGCGTTCGCTATCTCACCGCCGATCTCGGCTCTCAGGCTGAGGTCGAACAAGCGTTCACCGAGATTCCCCAGGTTGATGTCTTGGTCAACAATGCCGGAATTCAAAGAGCGGGACTCGTCGGCATGCAAGACCCCGCCAACTGGCGACGGGTTATCGACGTCAATCTCATTGGCGCATACGAATGCATCCGATGCTCGTCGTCGAAAATGCCCCGGGGTGCCTCGATAATCTCGATCGCGTCCGTGGCAGCGTTCGTAGGGCTTCCTGGACGCTCCGCTTACGCGGCGGCAAAAGCCGGTCTGCTCAGTATGAGTCGTGCTCTGGCCGTGGAGTTCGCGCCCAGGGACATTACCGTCAATGCCGTCTGTCCGGGCTTCATTCACACCGCCTTCGTTGATGGCGCGATCAAAGACGGCTCTTTGAACATTGGATCCATGATGGAGCGTGTTCCACTCAATCGCATGGGCCACGTTGACGAGATTGCAGGCGCCGTGAAGTTTCTCGCATCTGAGGAAGCGCGTTATATTACGGGACAATCCATCACCGTCGATGGCGGTTGGACGATTCAGGGCATCAACCAAGCGCCGGACTGGCTCACCACGCAAGTAGATTGATGTCATCACTGACTACGAGACTCTCCACGTCTTGATCGCTTGCTCGTTGAGTTGGTAGCCCATCCCAGGAATTCCGTCCGCCAAGTAAACGAATCCATCGACCGCATCGGGTTCTCCGTCGAAGAGCCGATAGAACAGTTCGTCTTCGTCTGGCACGACGCCATGCGGAGGGCGAATGAAATGCTCTGCCATCGGGCAGCCAGGACTCGACATAACAACGTGATAGTTGTGCAGCTGTCCTGCATGGGGAATCACCGGAACGCCGAAAGCCGAGGCTAGCGCGACGATCTTTTTCGCTTCGGTGATGCCCCCCGTTCGGTTCATGTCCGTCTGCAGCACATCGACGGCCTTGTGGGTCAAGAGGTCATGAACGCCGTACCGCGTGTACTCGTGCTCACCAGCCGCAATCGGGGTACCCACATTCGTTCTCAACTCGGCGAGCGAGGAGACGTTGTCCGGGGGAAGCGGCTCCTCTACCCATGCCAGCTCGATACCCGCATTCTCGATCATTCGGATCATCCGGGCGGCATACCACGAGTCCCAACCCATGTAGGCATCGACCATGTGCTCGACGTCGCTGGGAAGAACGCTCGCAACCGCCTGCACGAGCTCGAGATTGCGTTGCATTCCGATCTTTCCATCCCTCGGGCCATATGCCAAGCGCTGCTTGACTGCCGTGAATCCCGCATCCACATAACCGCGCGCCTCCTGTGCAAGCGCCGATAGATCCTCGGTGGCGTACAGCCGACTGGCGTAGACGCGTATCGCAGGCCGGGTGCGTCCCCCGATGAGGCGGAAGACGGGCTCATCAAGGATTCTCCCGAGGACGTCCCACAGGGCGATGTCCAGAGCGCTGATTGCGGCAAGCACGGCACCTTTACGACCGAAATTCAATGTCGATAGATACATCAGTCGCCACAAGGCTTCCACATCGAAAGGGTCGCGTCCGATGAGAAGGGGCGCAAGATTCGATTCGATGACCGTCGCGGCGACGCGGTTACCGAATCCGGCACTACCGATGCCGAGATGTCCGCTCGAGGTTCTGACCAAGACCAGAACCCCCCAAACATCCACAGGCGGCAGTCCGGAACGCATTTCGTGGTCTGCGATTTCGAGACCCGAGAGCGGGGTCACGCACTCACGGCCGACGCCCTTCGCCGGTGGAGTACCTGGAGGACCGATGAGTATCGTTTCGACCGATTCGATGTGAGTCCGGTGGGTCACGCGTACAGCCCCCCATCGACCAACATCGCAGTGCCCGTCAAGTAGTCGGGCGCATCAAAGGTCAGGTACTCGATGACATTCGCGATCTCATCGGGCATCGCCATGCGACCTGCCGGAATGGTCGGTATGGGGTCGAATGGAACGCCGACCGTCTCATCGATCCTCTGGAGGATGTGGTCCACCATTTCGGACGCCACATAACCCGGGCACACCGCGTTCACCGTGATACCGTGCGTGGCGAATTCCTTGGCGAGGCAGCGAGTGACACCGAGTACGGCATGTTTAGAGCAGTTGTAGGACATCATGAAGGAAGCCCCGCTAATCGCTGCCCCCGACGCGATGTTCACTATTCTTCCGTGCGTGTCTGTAGCAACGAATTCAGCGATGCTCAGCTGACATAATTTCGTGAGAGCCAACACATTGATCTCAAGCGTTTGACGGAAGTCGTCGAGTGCGACGTTCGGGCTCGCGCCTACCGGCCCATGAATTCCAGCGACGTTAACGGTCGCAGCCAGACGTCTGGAGGTGCGTGCCGCCATGATTACTTCTTCCACAAATGCCTCATCTCGCAGATCGCCAGCGAGAAGCGTCGTCGCCTCCTTTCGCAGTTGGCAAGATTCCTGTAGGTGCTCCAGGGCGTCGATCCTGACATCGGTCAAGACGAGGTGATGACCGCGGGCATGCGCCCGTCGGACGAACGCTTCCCCAATAACGCCACACGCTCCGGTCACAACGATGGAATCCACAGTTATCCCTCTCTGCGAAGCTCACGCACTCACAGTTGGCGCCCACACACGTGTAATAGGGCCTCGAACGCGCGATCGATTTCCTTGGTCGTCTCGTCATCCATAACGAAACCCACCGGGGTTCGGCGCCTAGTGTTCTTTAAGATCCCCTGTCGAACAAGGAGGTGCTTTTCGACAGCGAGAAACGCATCAAGCGTGTTTTGAATGGTCAGGAGTGCGAGAAGCGGACCTTGAATCTCATAGGCACGAGCGAAATCACCCGCTTGACCAGCCCTCCACATTTCGATGATGGACCAGCACACATCCGACCCAGGCATCGTCCCGGCGATTCCACGTCGAATGCTGTCAATGAGGCTAATGCCACCGGTCCCCTCATAGACCTGGGCGGATCGACCCGTCGCATCGCGCAGCAGGGTAAGGCGCGGTCCAATCGGCTGAGCTTCGGGTTTGAACAGCACCTGCGGGCCGAACTCGCTTTGGAGCCGAGCCATGAGTTCGATCGATAGGACGGATCCGACGTAACCACTGGCGTCCTGGACGATGACCGGAATAGACACTGTGGAGAGGAGGGCCTGGTAGTAGTCGTAGATCTCCGACTCGGGTAGGGCTACCGAGATGGGTGGAATGGCCATGACTTCCGTCGCCCCGTTTGCTTCCGCACGCTGCCCGTTGAGGACAGCCACTTTGGTGCTTTCCGCACCCACACTCATGACGAAATGCGTCTTGGCATTGGCCGCCAGAGTGCCGAGGAACCGTCCAAGATCGTCCTTCTCCTGATCCGAGAGGCGGAGGACCTCGGAGACCATTCCTACGACAATGCCATCAGCTCCCATGTTGAGAAGCCAGTGGACTTCGCCCTCCAAGACGTCGTAGTCGATCTCGTCACCCTCGGAAAAGGGCGTTTGAAGTACGGGGAGTACTCCGGTGAGTGCTGCGGTTGTATTCATGGATTAAGCACCTTTCCTATCCTTCAAGTGATCACGCACGTGCAACGCAACGGCTGATGCTGCTGATTCGCGCACCCGTTGCTCTGCGTTTCGCGAAAACCACGCTGCGTGGGGCGTCACAATGGTCGTCGAACCGAGGGCCTCGATTTGGCCTACTAGCGGTGGTTCACTCCCGAGAACGTCTAGTGCAGCCGATATGCGTCCCGCGGCGATCGCCGCCGCCAACGCGTCCTGATCGACGACATCACCACGGGAAACATTCACCAGGAGCGCACCCTCCGGGAGACGAGCCAACAGCGAGTCTCCGACGATCTGACGAGTCTCTTCCGTTAGCGGGAGGTGAAGCGAGACGATGTCCGACTCAAATGCTTCTTCGAGTGAGACAGATGTCACGCCCAGCGCAGCGCACTTCTCGCGAGAGATGAATGGATCGTAGGCACGTACTCGTCCACCGAACCCGGACACGCGTTTGGCAACCGCCTGGCCGATCTTTCCGAAGCCAACAATCGCATAGGTGCAGTCAGCGAGAACTCGTAAGTTGCCCACTTCTCCGGAAGGTGGCCAATGACCAGCGTGGACGACTGCGTCGAGCGGGACAACGCCCCGAAGGGCAGCCAGCACCAGCGCGAGGGTGTGATCCGCAACTTCCTGGGTGCAATAGTCCTGGACGCAAAGGACCTGGACACCTCTGGACTCGGCTAGGGAAACATCAATGTGGTCGGTCCCGACGCCATACGTACCGACGGCGGTTAGGCGCGGAGCTGCATCAAGAAAGGTGCGATCGACAGACTCATATTGAACGATGGCACCAACTGCCGAATGGAGAATCGCACGTCGATCAGAGGTGAACCGAGCATCCACGAATCGCAGCCCGAGACCTTCTACGACCGCTCGTTCCAGGTCACTGTCGTCAAAATCCGAGTCGACGAGCGCAACGGTGAGGACGTCTTCACTCATTATCCACCCAGATCCTGGATCACCATGGTCGCGGCCAGTCCCCCATCCACCGGCAGCACAACACCGGTGATGAAGGACGCAGCGTCCGAGCACAAGAAGGACACGGCCGCGGCTACCTCTTCCGGAGTACCGACGCGCCCGATGGGGTGAGTTCGGGCAATGCGGACCTTGTTCTCCTCCGTGTGACCCTCGGCGAACATGTCGGTTGCGATAAAGCCTGGTGCGACCGCATTCACCCGTATGCCGCGTGGCGCCAATTCGAGCGCCAGAACCTTGGTTGCGTGATGCAGCGCACCCTTGGAAATTACGTACGGAGTCACAGATTTCGTGGACATCGTTCCCAGAATCGACCCGACATTGACGATGGAACTTCCAGCGGGCATGGCCTCGTGGAATTGGATCGTCAGGTCGAGAGCCGCATTGAGATTCACTTGGAACGTGTCCCGCCAGACGCGACTTGGCACATCGCTGAACGGGAATACCTCCGCGAATCCGGCGTTATTCACGAGACACGTGACACTCCCCACCTCATTCAACACGGTCTTGGCATAGGTGTCGACATCCGAGGGAACCGCAAGATCGACCGCGCTTGTCCGAACTGTCGCTCCACGTCCCTCGAGAAGCTCCAACAACTTCTCGAGTCGATCCGTGTCACGCCCGGTAGCCCATATGGCATAGCCATCCGACGCCAGACGCTCTGCGATACTCCAGCCGATCCCGCGAGTTGCGCCCGTGATCACGGCCCATCCGCGACTGCTCATGACAGGCTCAGGAAATCCGCATACCCGGGACGTTGACGCTGCTCATCGAGCCAGCGAAGGAGCTCCTCGTCGTCTTGACGACACGCCCGATAGGTGCGTCCGTCCGTATGCGTGAACTCCCAATATCGGTTTATCAAGAGGTTCCCACAGACGTCGCAATTCTCGACTGAGGTGTCGTTCCATGCCTTCTTGAATTCAACACAAATCATTTTCTCTTGCTCCTTGCGGTCGCTGTAGCTGCCAAATCGACAGTTGTATCGGGTGTGATGACGACCCCGTACTCCTCGAGCGCTTGTTCCTTCGTGATGAAGCGATCGATGACGTCGCTCAAGACAAGTGCGGGCTCTCGATCGAGAGGATCACCGTAACCACCACCGGAGGGTGAGACGAGACGAACAACATCACCCTTCTTGAGTCGGACATTCACGAACTTGGTCAGACTCTTGGAACCTTCCGCGACCCGAAAATCCTGAAACTCATCAGATCCCGCCCTCTTCACCAGCACTTCGGTGAGCGATCCAGGGGCCCCGCCCAAGATTCCCTCCGGTCGACGCTCGCCACGATCGGCGAGGACGCTGACCGTGATCACGTCCCCGAGAACTTCGATGTCTCGACTGACTCCGAGTCCACCTCGATGTTCACCCGCTCCAGCTGTTCCCTGACTCAAGGAGTAATCGTGATGTAGCCACGGATAGCGAGTCTCGAAGATCTCAACTGGCGTATTCCGGCAATTCGCGTGGAGCATGATTTGGGCACTGTTGCCGTCCAGGGTTTTGCGGCCACCCCATCCATGGCCTTCAAAGTGGTAGTGAGCGAAGTACTCGTGTGTCTTTGGATCAATACCGCCGAATAGGAAGTTCAGCGAAGTGTTACCCGTTCCCGCGGTGGCCCGGTCAGGTCCGAGTTTCGAGAGGATGCCGCTCACGATCATCTCGATCAGTTTCGGTTGGTACTCGGTTTGACCACCCACACATGCACCGGGGTGACGAACGTTGCAGATTGTTCCCGATTGCGTCACCACGCGCACAGCACGCGAGATACCCGCATTCACGGGAAGACGGCGTCCCAGGAAGTACAGCAACCCATTCAACGATCCAGAGAGTGTTACGACATACGGTGCGTTGATTGCTCCTGCTGCCTGTGGATCACTGCCAGTGAAATCGAAGACGACCCTGTCTCCATCGATAATCATGGTCAAGCGGATGTAATACGGCGTATTGCCAATACCGTCGTCATCAAATCGATCTTCCGCGCAATAGACACCGTCCGGGAGCGCTTGAATCTCGTCACGAATATGTTGCTCGGCGAAATCCTGCAATTGGGTGAAACTCTTCCGGATGTTCGGAACCCCGCGCTCTTCGATCAACTGCCGCAGCCGGCGCTCTCCGATATAGAGAGAGCCCAACATCGCATGCAGGTCTCCCCACGAGTTCGCGGGAGTCCGGTGGTTGGTCAGGACGATCCGCCAAATGTCTTTGACCGGTTCTCCGCGCTCGAACAGTTTCACGGGTGGCAGGCGCAGACCTTCTTGGTAGATGTCGGTTGCGGTTGCCGAGAAAGACCCCGCGGCCATACCGCCGATCTCGGCCATGTGAGCGATGTTGCCTACGTAAGCGACGATCTCACCGTCGATGTAGATCGGGAGAATCATCATGTGCTCCGGCATGTGGGAGCCACCTCGATAGGGATCGTTGTAGATCCAAATATCGCCTTCTTCGAAGTTCTCCGCACCTACTTCTTGGATGATCCACGTTGCCGCGTAGAGAGAGGCACCGAGCATCGCCGGATTCAATCCGGCCGTGGCCACTAGGTTCCCGTGTTCATCGAGGATGAGCGTCGAGAAGTCCAGTCCCTCCGAGAAGATCGGTGAATAGGCCGTCCGCATCATGGATACTGCCATCTCATCGCAGATGTTCACGAGGTTTTGGTTCAGCAGCGTCAGGCCGATGTTGTCATGACGTTCTGGCTTAGTCATTCTCCTACACCCTTCGAAAGCACGAGGCAGCGAGCATCATCAACTTGCATGGTGAAACCCGGTGGAACGTAGGTCGTGGATGTTGGTTCCATGACGATCAACGGACCCGCGAATTGGTCGCCTGGCTTCAAGACATTTCGATCAATGATGTCGGTTTCCACCCAGGTGCCGTCGTCAACACAGACTTGACGCTTCGTCCGCTTGCCCTCACCGCTATATGGCTGCGGTCGAACGGGGTTACCTCTGATCAAAGCCGTGGCCCCCAAGTACACCGACTCAATCGGCTGATCTTCGAGCGCATAACCGTAAGCACGACGGTGCGATTCGTGGAAGGCCTCCGTGAGTGACACCCGGAAACTTGGATCGTTGGGATCGATCGATATGGCAAGTTCGAATGATCGATCGAGGTGTCCAGAGTAGGTACGCACTTCTTGCTCGTAGTTCTGTCCTACGTACCGGCAAGACACCGACGTTTCCGCGAGGACATCTGCCTGGTCGGCCCCCGTCTGCTCGATCATCGATTTCACCAGAGCATTCGCCAAGCCAGCGAGTGCGACCGGTAGATCATTCGAGGGATCATCGAGACGCCGCACCAGAGTGATCCGCTGGTCAATGCGTTCATCGGCGATGAGCGTTCCAAAGGCTGACACCAAACCGGGTGAAGGAGGAATGATCGCTCGACGCATTCCGAGGCGATCGGCGATGCGCGCCGCATGTAGAGGACCGGCCCCTCCAAATGCGATGAGATCGAAATCCCGGTAGTCGTAACCACGATCGACTGTGACGAGGCGAACCGCTCCCGCCATGTTGTCCACGGCTACCGCGATGATGGCATTCGCCGTGGACACAAGATCCAGGTCGAGTTCTTGGGCAATGCCTTCGACGGCCTTGCTTGCCAGATCCGCATCGAGCGAAAGCTCGCCTCCAAGGAAGAAGCTCGGGTCGAGTCGACCCAGCACCACATTCGCATCGGTGATCGTCGCGTTTACGCCTCCCTTGCCGTAGCAAGCAGGCCCCGGGTCGGCACCGGCACTTTCCGGACCGACTCGAAGCAGGCCCCCGTAGTCGATAGCCGCAATGGAGCTTCCGCCCGCACCGATAGTGGTCACGTCGATCACCGGAATCGTGATCGGAATGCCCCACTCGATTTCATGGGTCCCCGAGAAGCCCAACCGACCATCGATAATCACGCCGACATCCGCGCTCGTTCCGCCCATATCCAAAGAGACGGCTCGCGAGGAATTCAACTGCTGAGACCAGAAGTGCCCGGCGATCATTCCCCCGGAAAGGCCGGACAGGACCATATCGATGGGTCGGCTAGCCGCGTGATCGATCGGCACTTGGCCGCCGTTCGACTTCATCAGCGCTGAGCGCTCGCGGATACCCAGATCCTCGAGTCCCTTGGTCATCTCCTGGAGGAAGCCCCTCGCCACGCGCTGGCAGTAGGCGTCCATGACCGTCGTGCTCGTGCGTTCGTATTCGCGCCAAACGGGAGCCACATCGCACGACAACGAGATCGGCAAGTCCGGGAACCTCTGTGCCAAGTAGTCACCAACGAGGCGCTCGTGGGTGTCATTCAGATAGCTGAAAAGAAAGGCAACGGCAACGGCCATGTCTGCGTTGCCCGCCAACAGAGCCTCGATGCTGTCACCGACGGCAACGAGATCTGCCTGCGTCAGATCCTCGCGAATCGAGCCATCGGCTAGGACTCGCCCCGGCACTCCTATGGTGTTGCGACGCAGCGCGTAGGGCGCCGCCTTAACCCACTGGAGGTCATACATCTTGGGACGATCGATGCGCTGAATGTAGAGAACGTCTTCGAAGCCTGCAGTCGTCAGCAGGATGGTTTCGGCTCCCTTGCGCTGAATGACCGCGTTCGTGACGATAGTCGTCCCGAGGATGAATCGCTCGAGTTCTTCATCGAGGTTCACTTCCGTTCGGGCCAACGCTTCGAAGACCGCGAGGGAGGGTTTCGCCGGGGTTGAACTCACCTTTCTCAAGATGGTGTTGCCACTTGAGTCGACAGCCACTAGATCCGTGAAGGTGCCTCCCGTATCAATCCCGATACGCCAGCTTCGATCGTCTCGCTTGGTCATGCGTCCTCGAATCCCTTCTCGATATGTGAATGGCTAAAGCGTGCTTTATGCGGTGTGTTCAGCGAGGGCGACGGACTGAGCGAGAGCCGTCACCTCGTCGAAGTCCGACACCTTGAGGTCCTTCACCACTGCACCGCGGTCCATGACCAATACTCGGTGCGCCGCCTCGTAAACCTCGGGAATCTCAGTGCAAAAGAGAAGCACGACCATTCCCGAACGAGCTGCCTGCTGCAGGGTTGCGTAGATGTCACGCTTGCTACCGACATCAACGCCTCGCGTCGGTTCCTCGATAGCAAGCACTGAAGGTCCGTACGTCAGTGCGGATGCGATCGCGACCTTCTGCTGATTCCCGCCACTCAGAGCAGTTAGCAGCTGCTTCGGTCCTTCCGTCTTCACCCCGAACGCGGCGATACTTTGTTCAGCGATGGTCTGACTCTCTCGTAAGCGAAGTACGCCCGATTTCCGCGATAGCCGGGGAGAGCCGAGTCTTGAAACGATGTTGTCTCCGACCGACATGTTGCCGAAGAGAATCCCCTTGCGATCCGCGGGCAGGAATGCCGTTGACTTGACGACATTCAGTAGCTGTCCGACATCCCAAGCGATGTCCCCTCGAGCCGGGTGGTATCCGGCCACCGAGGCGACGAACTCACGGCCACCAGACCCTTCGACACCGACGACCGCAGTGACTTGTCCCTGGATCAGGTCGAGATCGATGGAACGGAATTCATCGGATTCGCTCGACCACTGACGGATCCTCAAACTATTCTGCGTAACAACTTCACTTCTGCTATCGCTGGTCACAGCCGCACTCGGTTCCGAACCCTTGACGAGTTCGGATGCGATATTCGCCTCCGTCAAAGAGGAGCCGCGTAGGGACTTGGCAACGATTCCGTCACGGATAACGTGCACCACACCACACTGATCGACTAGGTCTCCGAGTCGATGGGAGATGAGAATCGCAATGTGACCTTCAGCTGCAAGCGACTGCATGAAGGCGAAGAGCGCTTCTGACTCTTCGTCCGTCAGAGCCGAGTTCGGCTCGTCAAAGATGTAGCAGCGAGCCTGTCGCAGCATCGCTCGGCCAATCTCCACACGCTGTCTGGTCGCGAATGAGCAAAGATCCAACTGTGTCGTGGCAACGTCGACCAGACCCAGGCTCTCGAGTACGTCGCCAACGCGGTCGCCTTGACCTTCTTTGCCACGTCTCTTCCCCTCCTGGCCGACCAGGAGATTCTTCACGACGGTCAAATTCGGCCACACCTGCGGCTCTTGATGGACGACAGCCACAGTCTTCATATCACTTTGAGGTGTCCACGGCTGTCCATCCAATGAGAAGATGCCGGCGTCGGCACGAGCTTCACCGGCTAGCACTCGGGTGAAAGTGGACTTCCCAGCGCCGTTGGGTCCTGCGATACCGATTACCTCGCCCGAGGAGAGGGTCACATCCAGACCAGCCAGCGCGATCGTTCGCCCAAATGCCAGCCGCACACCTTCAGCATTGATCTCGGTCACGACTCGGTCCCACCCGCAACGGGTCTTTCCGCGCCCGCGTTTCCTCTGCGCCAGGGGAGCTTCATGCCCCCTTGACTCAAGCGGTCCAGTGAAACCGCCAAGATCGTGACCGCTCCGATGAAGACGAGCTGCACGAATGCGCTCACACCCAGCACGGCCAGCCCGTTCTGCAACATGGCAAGCAGAAGAGCACCTAAGAGCGCGCCCGTTGTCGTGCCTCGCCCACCCAGAAGTGAGGTGCCGCCGATGACCACTGCCGCGAACACCGGGAAAGTGAGGGCGAGTCCCGCACTTGGACCGATTGACCCCGTGTAAGAGAAGTCCAGGATGCTCGCAACAGCGGCCATTACCGCACATAGCACGAATGCCACCGTCCGGTACTTCCGAATCGGCAGGCGCGCCACCTTCGCCGCTTCCGGATTACCTCCGATCGCATACGAGCGAAAGCCAAAGAGCGTGCGGCCGAGGAGGAACTTGAAGGCGAGGAAGAATATGAGAAGCCACAGCACCTGTATCGGGATATTGAATGGCAGCCGCGTTGCCCCCAAGAAATCGAAGAAACTGAGCGAAGCCTCTGTCGGCGGTGGCACGTTGTAGGCGGGGTTGAATCCATTGGCCTTGGACAAGATCAGCGCCAGACCTTGCGCGATACTCAACATGCCAAGGGTGGCTATGAACGATGGAATACCGATGACTGTTGTGAAGAACCCGTTGATCAAACCCGCCAGGACAGCGATCAGAATCGCGGCTAGCAAAGCGACCGGGAACGGCAGAGTGAAGGGCAGAACGCCGCCCCCCAACCAAAGAACTGCCAGCAGGGTGCCAGCCAAGAGGTAGACGGAACCGACAGAAAGGTCGAGTTCACCTTGAATGATGACGATTTGGGCAGCAAAGGCAATCATCGCCAGAGATGCCATGGAGCGCACCAGCGAAAGCAAGTTGTCGGGCGTCAGGAAGGCCGAATTCTGGTATTGAAAGAACAGTGCAATCAAGACGATGGCACCCAACAGGCCCAGGGTCCTGAACCTAGAGATATTGATATTTCTTGCGGGGGTTGCATTCGGAGCAGCCGAAACATTAGATGACACTGTTTCTCCTCAGTTACGCGAGACTCAGCTTGCTCGCCACCTGGTTCGTTATCCGATTGCCGCGAGAGTTGTCGGTTGTGGGGTGAAGCCTCGCTTCACCCCACAACCGACCCATTCCCCTCTTTGAGCTACCCGATTGAGGTGTTCCCGGGGACCTGTTCGGATACCGACCTGATAGGTCAGTTACCTTCAGCCTCTGCGAGACGAACGCGCGCCTCTTCAGCGGTCATGGATCCATTTGTACCGCTCTTGGTAACCAAGATCGGCTCCAACCGTGGGAATTCGGACTCCGGCAACTCACCCTTGGCCAGGTAGTTGATGCATGCCGAGACCGACCGCTCCGCTTGGTTGTCGAAGCCCTGATCCACCGTTACGAGGATGGAGCCCTTCTCGATGGAGTCCAGGATGGGCGCACTGATGTTGAAGCCCGAGGTGTAACGCTCCCCCAAGTATCCATCGCTCTCAATGACCTTCCCAACGCCTTCCACTCCCTGATCGGTGTGGAAGAAGAGGTTAACGTCAGGATTACCCTTCAAGAAGGGGCTGACCGCGGCGATCGTCTCATCCACCGTAAAACCATCCCCAGTCGGGAGACCGCTCTCCGCATCGTTGAAGAACTTGACGCCGGGGATGGCTCCCTCAAGACCCGCCTTGAAGCCCTCCATGCGCGAAATCGCCCAGGGACCCGTAGGCAAGCCACTCCCAACCGCCACCGCAGTCGGATCGATTCCCTGCTCCTTCATCACGGCCGCTGTCAACTCACCATTCGCCTTAGAAGCTTCGAATTCATTGAGTGCGAAGAACGCGAATCGCTTCGAGTCTGCGACATCACTGTTCTCGCCGAATACCGGGATGCCCTTACCGACGTAGTCGTCCACGATCTTGACGAAAGCATTCGGCTCTCCCGATTGGACCACGAGGCAGTCCACCTGAGCACTGTTCAGGAGTGCTTCCATTTCGGCGAGCTGAGCAGCGGTGTCGGTCGAGGCTGGCCCTACCATGCGACAGTCAACGTTGATTCCCGCCTCCTTGGCAGCGGCACATGCACGATCAACACCGATCTGCTGCTGACGACCGAAAACCGGAATACCAGTTCCCTGCATGGAGAGCACGACTCTCAATGGCTCCCCATCCGCGACCCGCTTCGCGATATCGGGGCTCAGGCTGAATGTTCCCCAATCAAACTCAGCGTCCCACTGAGCAGGATCAACTTCTGCGACTACGACCTCTTCTGAGGCCGTTTCCGACTCTGCCGGCGATTCCGTGGCCGCTTCCTCCGAACCAGACGAGGAGCAAGCAGAAAGTACCAAACCCATCGACGCGATGAGCGCGATCACGGCGACGGAGCGTCGCGACCTCATGCCTAAAGTGTTCATCGACCTACCTCACAATTCTCGCCGTCAGGTTGCTGTTCCGGTGCGAACCATGACGACTTAGTGGCGCCCCTATGGCATTGTTTTGTTCTTGCGAATATTCCTGTTCGTTTTGTCCGTATGCGGACACCTCGAACCATGGAATACCTGCGGTTTTGGGTTGAACGAATCCCGGAATCGACCTTGGACCACGTCTGAAGCCGTTTCCTGGAAACGATTCGATCGTACCCGTGACACGGGATAAGGTGAAGAGAAATCTCGAAATCTTGCAAAGAGTCGGGGGCCTCGTGACCAAACCGATACGCAAGCAACGCCAGCCGCACTACATTTCCGGCATGGCAAAACTTCCTGCGACGCAATGTTCGGTAGAGCAGGACATTTTCGGAGTCGATACCCGTGTCTGAGGGGCCGGAAGTCCGATCGGTCGCTCGGGCCCTCCAGGCACTAGAGGTCATCGCCCAGGGCAGTCCGGGCGGGCTTTCGCTGGCCGAGGTTGGTGAGGCCCTCGGAGCCTCGCGTAGTTCCATTTGGGTCCTGCTGCAGACCTTGACCCGGGCAGAAGCAGTGGTCGAGGTCGGACCGAAGTACGGTCGCCGATACGTACTCGGTCCGGCCATCGCCCGGCTGGTCGAATTGGCGCGGTACGACGAGGATCATCGAATAGCCGTGATGCCTCACCTAGACGCACTCACGCAACGCACGGGCTTCACTTCCCGGCTCGCTGAGCTGAACGACGGCTTCTTACACATCATCGCGCGCAAGGATGCTCCGGGGACGGTCGCCATCAGCCTGCACTTCGGGCAACCGGAACTGTTTCACTGCTCTTCCGTCGGGAAGGCCGTGCTGTCACTTCTCCCCGAAGAGCATTCCCGCCTCTTGCTCGGTCTGGAACCGTTTGAGCGCCGCACGCGTAACACCATCACTCGCTTCGAGGATTTGCTGGAAGATCTGGAGACGATCCGGCAGCGTGGCTACAGTGTCGACGACGAAGAGGACTTCGAGGGCATCATCTGCATTGGCAGCGGTGTGGGAAGCGTCGCGGGGCGCTTCGTCGGCGCAGTCAGCGTCACTGCACTGAAACCGCAGCTGCCCAATTGGCGGCTCGAGGCGGTGGGCCAAGAGGTACGTACGACCGCTCAGGCGATCTCCAATCAAGTGGGCCTCATGAACACGTCCCTCCCCTTCGACATCATCACGTCTCAATCGAGCGGAGCAAAATGAAGATCGCCGATGTAGAAACCATCATCCTGCGCCAAGCCAGTGTGGACGAATCTCGCGCAGATGGAGGTCAGGACACCATAGTCATCCGTGTGAGGACCGACGACGGTCTCATCGGAGTAGGTGAAGTCGATTCATCCCCGGAGGTGGTGGCGGCAGCGATTCATGCCCCCAAGTCAAATGCGGTCGTCCAGGGTCTTCGTGGACTGATCCTGGGAGAGGACGCACTGGATCGAGCCACACTGTGGGATCGCATGTTCCGTGGGTCGATCTACATGGGCCGACGCGGCGTGGTCATGCACGCGATGAGTGGAATAGATATCGCCCTGTGGGACATCGCAGGTCAAGCCGCCGGTCTTCCCATAGCGTCCATGCTGGGATCGGAACCGCGCACCAAGATTCGAACCTACGCATCAATCCTCATGGAAGACACTCCAGAGCGTGTTGCCGAGCGCGTGTCGGATCTCCGGCAACAAGGCTTTACTGCGTGCAAGCTTGGGTGGGGTCCGCTTGGCCAATCGCGGGATCACGATGTATTACTCGCCGCAGCCGCACGAGAAGCTGCAGGCGCGGACATGGATCTGATGCTCGACGCAGGGTACGGATATGGAACATCCGTCACCGACGCCGTTTTCGTGGCTGAGGGACTCGCTGAGCTTGGCTTCCGCTGGCTCGAGGAACCATTCCTGCCGGATGAACTCGGTGCCTATGCGGAGCTAACGCGACAATCACCCCTCCCGGTCGCAATGGGAGAACAATCCACCGCACGATGGGATTTCGAACTTCTGGCATCCATGAGGGCTGCCAACGTCTTCCAACCAGACCTTGCACGATGTGGCGGCATAACGGAATTCCTCTTGATCAACGACATCGCTGCGAAGCACGACATTTGGGTCGTCCCGCACGCCTGGAAGACGGGCATCTTGAAGGCTGCATCGCTGCACGTGAATGCAGTCATTGGCGGCGAGAGGCTCCAGGAGTGGTGTGTCGAGGCAAATCCCCTCACCCTAGATCTGGTCGAACCGCACCTGCTAGTTGAAGACGGCTTCGCCGTGGTCCCCACTTCGCCCGGACTGGGAATTCAACTGAATCAGGAACTCATGGATGCTCTTCGCACCTCGTAAGGCACGACTGGGAAAGATTCAACTGGCTCCCGGTTCAAGCATCACTTTGACAGTGGGATCACCTTCGACCAGTCGTTCGTACCATCGCTGCCCTTCGGACAGCGGTGCCTTCACGATGTCGAAGTCGATTGCCAAGCGGCCCGATTGGAGCCAATCAAGGGCCATCGCGAAATCCTCTGGCGTATAGGCGAAGGCTCCAGCGAGGCAAATCTCCGAGCGGACTATCGCATTCATGGGCAACGTGGTTTGATCGGTATGCAAGCCAGAAAGAATCACCGTGCCACCAGGCATCACGCTTTCGACGCACGCCAGTCGGGTGGCAGGACTGCCGACTGCGTCAAATGCGATGTGAACCCCACTTCCCCCCGAGGCCGCCCGCACGGCCTGAGCGACGTGTTCGTCGCTCTCGACGATCACGGCTCCCGTCGCTGCAGCGGCGGCGCGGCGGCTGTCATTGCGCTCGGCGACCCAGATCGGCTGCACGCCGTACTGAATCAGGACCTTGGCAATGAACAGACCTATCGGACCGGCTCCTACGATCAGCGCGTTGTCTCCGGCGCCTGCGCGTGACGCTCGAACAGCATGGATGGCATAGGCCGTCGGCTCTCCCAAAGCAGCAATCGCAAGGTCGGAATCGTCCGGCAGGGAGTGCACTCCCTTCATGGGGACAGCGACGAACTCGGCATTCCCGCCCGGGAGCGATGCACCCAAGAGCTTTCGCTTCGGGCACAGCTGTTGCTTGCCGGACAGGCAGAAAGAACACGCGCGGCACGAGAAGAGCGGATTGAGGACGACCGCCGAACCAACACCTCCAGCGATTTCAGCATCAACACCAGGCCCATAGTCGGCAATGCGCCCAACGATCTCGTGCCCGAAAATCAACGGCGCGCTGCGAATACTGCTCTGGCCGAGAAAACCACTCAGTTCCGATCCGCAGATGCCCGAGTAGAGCACCTGGACCAACACCTCACCTTCGGCGGGACGGGGGACTTCGACCGTACGCATAGTCATCGTCCTCGGTCCCTCGTAGACCAGCGCAGACATAGCAGTCATGATGATTTCCCACTCCTTCTTGTCGGTCTAATGGCGCAGGCTAGCTGGAGGAAGATCAGCAACCGTCAACCAGCCTGGCGTAGCGTTGAAAACCCTGTCAATTGAGTTCGCAAGCATGTGGCGAGAGCCGATTTGCGGCTGAAACGCCGGTGTTATGTCAATTTCTTGGTATACCTCTCCTCTGCGAAGAAGAGTGATCGTGTCTCGGGGTGCCTGTTCGATTTGGTCGAGCGCGACATGACCGAGGAAGCGCGCGGTATACCAACACACACCGTCTTCAAATGCGCGATAGGTCTGGTCCACACCACTACTGAGGTCAGATGTAATGGTCGAACCATCAGCGAGAGCGATGGGCTGGTCCACGAAGACCGGCGACATTTCGGGTTCGATTCTCGTGACCGGGCGTCCCAGGGCTCTTCCAACAACCGAGATCGACTGGGGGAAGCCGGCGTGCCCTAGCACTTTGCCCTCGCGCACTCTGTCTGAGAACTCCTGTGCCGTGAATCCGATTCCCAGCCGTCGCTGCACGGTCGTGCCAAATCCGGAAATGTCGACGACTCGACGGACATCGATCAGTACGTCGTCAGGAGCTGCTCCCAGAAGAGTCAGCACAAGAGCATCGAAGATAAGCCCGGGGTTTAGTCCCGCACCCAGAATTGATACCCCGGCTTGCTTCGCCTCATGATCCAAAGCATCGGCGATCTCCATATCAACAAGCCACGGATTCGCCGATTCCTCTGCACTCACCAAGACATTAGATCCAGATCGCACGGCTAGGAGCACGTCCTCCCAAACGTCGCGTAACCTCGTCGTCGTCGCGATGATGACCACGTCTGCAGCCGAAGTCAGAGCCTCGATACGTTCGTCTCTGGTGAAGGGTCCGCTAACAAGGTGACGCTTTCGGGTCCGAAGCAAGTCGGCAATTCCATTCGCCAATTGACCATTACCGTAGACTGATACGGAGATCATCGAAAGACGCCTTCAATAGCGTTCACTAACGCAGCTGAACAGTCGCGCATCGCTCTAATCCCGATCCGTTCTGTACTGTCCAATGAAATCTTCATCGAGCACCCACCCGAACCCGGGCTCGTCCCGAAGAACGAAGTCACCCTGAAGCAGGGATGGTCGGTTAGCGAGAAGCCCCCAGAAGATCGGGTCTCGCGTTGGAGAGAATGCCTCCACATAAGTGCCGTGCGGTACCGACGCCAGGAGGTGAGACGCGACTTGTGCCTCCTCATGGTGGCCTACTTGTGCTTCGAAGGCCGCCGCCAAAGCAGCGACTCGGCGCCACTCCGTTGGACCACCACCCCAGGAAGCGTCGTAGTTCACCACATCGACGGCACCGCTGACGAGCATCTCGCGCATGCCAACTCGACTTATCTCGCTTTGACCCGCCGCCACGTTGACGTTGCCACGCAGTCGAACATCGCGAAGCCCACGCCAATCGGCATGCCACCTAGTCGGTTCCTCAAACCACCGCAGACTGATGTCGTCGTCCAATGCTGCCAGGAAAGCCAGTGCCTCGCTGACTCGATACCCCTGATTAGCATCGACGACGAAAATGAAGTCCGGACCCACAATGTCGCGAGCGATTCGAAGCCGCCTTGCATCCTCTTCAGGGGGCTTCGCGCCGATCTTGAATTTCATGCCGACCATGCCCTGCTCATCCTTAAAGAACGCCAGCTCTCGCTCCAAGTCGGCTTCACTCGTACCGTAGTAGCCACCTATCCCAATCATGGGAATGCGATCTCGATAGCCACCCCAAAGTCGCCACAAGGGCTCGCCTGCCAACTTTCCCACGGCATCCCAAATTGCGCTATCCACACAGGCGATCGCCTGCATGGGCAGCCGTCGATCTCGCAACTGGTCAAGCGTTGTGACCAACATGGCCTCCCAGCAGCGCTCAACCTGCCGGACATCAAGACCGATCACCAGTGGCGAGATCTCTTCGTTGATGATGGAGAGAACCTCGGGTTGCTCCTCATCCGTATCGGCGTTGTAGGCCTCACCGACAACACCCTCCGAGGTGTGGATTCTTGTGATGATGGTGCAGCGATTCCGCATCTTGTAGTAACTGCCTTTGTAAACGTGCTGGAGCGGAACAGTGAGTGGAATTGTCTCGATTCGCTCTATCAGTGCCACAGGAATCCAATCCAAGACATCGAAACTGGTATCGTTTCCGGAGCCTAGTCTCTTGACCTCTGGATCTCAAGCGGACTTCGAACCGGCGCCGAGCGCCCACTCCATTCGGGGCTCGAGGCGACGAGGTCACCTGTCGAGATAGGCAATGGACCGGCCTATACGAGTTTCTGAGCCCAAGCCACTGCGTTCGTGACTCCGCTCCTTCACATGAGCCGTCTGAGGCCACTTCGCTTCCCGGCACTTTACAGAGCCGAGCGCGTGATCGGGGAAATGACGCCGAACTCGACCCCGATCTTCTAGCGTAGGGAGGCCGCGAGTACGGGATCGGCTACGGGGGATAATGGGACATGATTTCGACGCAAATCGTTCCTGAAGAAGAGCCCACTAGTCTTTGAAGCCCACAACGGAGCTACCACCTGAGGTCGGGGGTATGAGGTGACGCAGGACCGGGTGGTGACCATTCATGACGTCGCGAACAGGGCGGGAGTCGCTGTCTCCTCAGTATCTCGCGTCTTGAGTAATCACCCTGACGTAAGCGACGCCATGCGCGCCAAAGTTGAGCGTGCTGTTCGGGAACTCGGCTACCAGCCAGATCCTGTTGCCCAGGGTCTGCGAAGCGGGACGACTCGTGCTGTTGGCCTGATTGTGCGCGACTATTCTACGCCGTTCTTCGCAGAGGTCATAACGGGAATCGAGAGCGTGTTGAGCATAGCCGACTACACACTACTCGTTACAAGTAGTGGTCGAGATATATCGCAAGAGGTTGAGAGAATCCGAATGCTTCGTCAACGACGGGTCGACGCGATTCTTCTCGCAACCGTGAGCGACAAGAGCATGGCCACTCGAAAGGCGATCAAGTCCTTCGGACGCCCCGTCGTTTTGCTCGACCGCGAATTCAATCGACTCTCCACCGGCCGAGTCTTACTAGATCACGCAAGCGGAGTTAAGGCAGCCACCAAGGATCTGCTGTCACTCGGCCACAGGCGAATCGCCTTCATCACCGGCACTCAAGACATTCGTCCTACACGAGAGCGCCTTCGTGGGTTCATGGAGGCCTTCGAGGAAGCTGGCATCGACAGTTCCTCTGCGACCATGATCGCCCAGGTCTTCTCCGCCTCATTCGCGCGTTCGCAAACAATCGAACTGCTCAGTGACAATCGAAGTATACGTCCAACCGCTCTCATTGCTGGGGGCGTTCAAACCACTTCGGGAATACTCGAGGCTCTGGACGAGTTATCGATGCTGCCCGGTCGAGACGTCTCTTTGGTTGTCTGCGACGACCTCCCCTGGCTACGCGTATCCCGACCTAGTATCAGCGTCGTGACCCGCGATCCTTTTGAGATGGGAAGTGTCTCGGCCACAATGGTGCTTGAGATGCTTGCAGGTGCACCCGCCCACACGGTCACACTTCCCACGGAGTACGCAGCTCGTGACAGCACTCAGCCACTATTTTCCTGAATCAGACAATCAAGGTCCTTCACGAAAAACTCCGTCAGTCGGTGCTGATGACGGCGATGGGCGTGCCCGTCGCAACCTCAACGTCGACAGCCACGAGTTGCTCCATGACTATCCCAGTGACAGGCGAGGGGACCTCGACGACCGCTTTATCGGTCTCCACCCGCATGAGAGGGGCACCAGCTTCGACTCGAACTCCCTCTTGAGCCAGCCATTCGGTTACGAACACTTGATCGACAGTATCCGCTACCCGTGGCATCTTGATGGTCATCCTCATCAAACGCTCACCTGCTCGGCGTAAATGTGATCAAACATGGCCGCCGGATTCGGGGAAGGAAGGCTCCTCACCTCGTCCAACACGGATTCGAGTTCTTCCTTGATCGTCGCTTCGAGTTGATCTAACTGATCCTCAGATGCCGCACCCTTTTTCAGCAGTCGCTGCTTCGTAACCAGTAAAGGGTCCCTCTTCTTCCACTGCTCTAGTTCACCTTCGGGACGATATGGCGCCGTATCGGCACGTGAATGCCCGGCAAACCGATAAGTCTTGGCCTCGATCAAGGTGGGCCCTTGTCCATTCCTGGCTCGCTCGAGAGCGACCCTCATCGTGTCTTGCACTAGATCGGAATCCATTCCATCCACCGTGACGCCAGGTATCCCATATGAGGCAGACCGGAGATGCAGGTCCTCGAATGGAGTCGTACGATCAATTCTCGAATACTCTCCATAGACGTTGTTGTCGATCACGAACACGACCGGCAACTTCCACACAGCAGCGAGGTTGAGACCTTCATGGAAGGCCCCGATGTTCGCAGCGCCGTCACCGAAGATGGCTACCGCGACTGACTGCTCTTCTAGCGTCTGGTAAGCCAGGGCAGCCCCGGCAGCGATGGGTATTCCCGCGCCGATTATTGCCGAGGTTGGGAGCAGCCCGACGCTCATGTCGCAAAGATGCATGGAACCACCCACACCACCGACGCATCCAGCCGAACGGCCCATGATTTCCGCCAACACAACTTGCGGCGTCATACCCAAAGCCAGCGCCACGCCGTGACCACGGTACGTCGCTGCGACGGCATGATCTGTAGGCAATTCGGCGGCTATTCCTACAGCCAGAGCTTCTTGACCAAGACACAGATGGGTCGTCCCGTGGATCTCACCTTGGGCGAAGAGCTCGTTGACCAGTTCTTCGAAATGGCGAATCTCCAGCATTCGAGAGTACTGAGCGAGTGGGTCATCCCGTAAGACGTCGCGACGCTGAACTGGCGTCATAGTCATCTGGCTCATCGTGCAATCCCTTCCTGCGTCCACCAAGGCTGCGGTACCACACCCGTGACGAGGTAGGACTCCAACTGCCTCACGATCTCCGACTCCGAAGGCAAGTAGAGGGCCTCGAGATCCCGTTGATAGGGAACGGGTACATCAGGGGCGGTAATGCGAAATGGTGCTGCGTCCAGTGATGCAAATGCTTGGGCCGTGATAGTTGAGATGATTTCCGATCCCCATCCTCCCGAATGCGGCGCTTCTTCAATTACAACTAACCGCCCGGTCCTCTTGACTGATGCGCATACGGTCTTGACATCCCAAGGAACCAGGGAAAGAAGGTCGATGATTTCGATATCTAGATTCGCCTGCTGGGCAGCTGCGCGAGTCAGGCTCGTGGTCCTTCCAAGCGTAACGACGGTAGCCTTCGTTCCTTCACGCGCGATGCGTGCCCGTCCCAGTTCGAGCAGGCCGTCCGGACCCGTCACCACTTCTCCGCGGCTCGCATACAACGCACGGGGCTCAAGAAAGATAACTGGATCGGGATCGCGAATTGCCGCCTTTAGCAAGCCGTAGGCAGACTGCGGATCGCTTGGACACGCCACCTTCAGCCCCGGCGTAGCGGCTACCCAATTCTCCAAAGTCTGGCTGTGTTGGCAACCAAAACCCAGCCCACTGCCAATCGATGCTCGAACGACCATTGGACAAGATACCTGCCCCTGACTCAGGTATCGAAACTTCGCCGCTTCCGTCACAACGGCATCCAGGGCGACACCGAGGAACTCGACGAACATGATTTCAACCACCGGTCGAAGTCCTAATGCGGCAGCACCTACTGCTGCTCCGGTGAAGCCCATCTCGGAAATTGGCGTATCCCGCACACGTTTTGGGCCGAACTCCTTGAGGAGCCCTTCAGAGGTCTTGAATGGGCCACCGGCATCGGCCACGTCCTCGCCCATGACAATCACAGACGAATTCTCCCGCATTTCTTCAGCAAGCGCCGTGGCAATCGCCTGATTCATTCTCATACTGCCCATAACCAAGTAAACCTCGTTCCTGAATTCGCACTCACAGATCGTCGCAAGTGTGTTCTCGGTGGTTGTGCTTCACAATCCCTCAATTTCATACTTGCGAATGTAGTCAGCGTCCAGTTCCCAGCCGAGGCCCGGCGCACTGGGCAAACTCATGAACCCATTCTCAAGCTTTGGGCGATTGACCACGAGGCTGTGCCAAATGGGGTCACGCTGTGGATGAAACAATTCCAGGAAAGTCCCGTGTGGGATTGACGCAAGAAGATGTCCCGCGATGTGAGCCTCTTCATGGTGAGCCATCTTGACGTCGTAGACCGCCGCCATCCCTGCAACTCGACGCCACTCAGTTGGTCCGCCGGACCATGAACTATCGAAATTGCAGTAGTCGATAGATCCCACTTCCATAAGATCACGGCAGCCGGCAGCTGACAACTCCGACTGCCCAGCACACACGGGAATCCCCGCGCCGAGCCGCACGTCACGCATTGCGCGACGATCGTTGTGCCATTGACATGGCTCTTCGAACCAAAGCAAGTTGCAGTCTTGGACGCGACGCGCGAACTCAATCGCTTCGCTTGGAGTCCAACCTTGGTTGGCATCGACGGCAAGGGCGAAATCATCTCCCGCGGCACGCCGAGCCCGTTGAACCCGCGTCGCATCCTCTCTTGGTGTCAGACCGCCAACTTTGAACTTCATGCCGGCAAACTGTTCCTCAACGAGATTGCTCACCTCGGCTTCGATGTTCGCATTCTCGGCGTAGTAGCCCCCTATAGTGATAACGGGAACCTGCTTCCGGTATCCACCCCACAATCGCCAAAGTGGCATTTGAAGCGCGCGACCGATGACATCCCAGATCGCAGCGTCGATGCAGGCGGTCGCCACGAGCCCCAGCCGGCGATCGCGCAGGATGTCCCAGGTGGCCGGTCTCGCTATTTCCCAGCATCGCTCGACCGCGAAAGCATCACTGCCTATCAGTCGCGGCACTATCTCTTGACGAATGATGCCCACGATTTCCTTGAGCCCAGCGTCTTCGTCACCCACGTAAGCCTCTCCGACCAGCCCACTGCGGGTGTGAAGTCTGGTGACTATCGTGGATCGGTGAGTCATCTTGTAGTGACTTCCCTGATAAACGCGATCCAAAGGAACTCGGATTGCAGTGGTCTCAATCCGTTCGATCGTGAGGTCTGGGACGTCACTACACGGCGTCTCCACAGCCACCTCCAGAATTCTGGAAACGTTTCTATACTATGGTGCCCTCCTCCCAAGCGTCAAGGATTGTGAAGGGGTTGGATCTCATAGAGGCCTTGTTGATTCTCGGCTAACATGACGCGGGGAACAAAGATGTATTGGTCACACGACAGCTATAGGACTACGCAAAACATTGACTGGCTCAAGCAGCGGGCTCTAGTAGTCGTTGAGGATTTGACGCGAACGACGTGGTTTGGGCACTGGTGACCGTATGTTCCTCACGTACTTCGTCACATTCAAGTCGGGCCAGCGCTCCCGTACAGTGAGTCGAATACTGACAAGAGCCTAAACACGATTCTGAACCCCTAGCGGACAGATTTCCATTTGTCGCACGTTGATTCTTCGTTTTGGGGCCTGCATGGGTGATAGACAGGTGCGGGTCCAGTTGATGGATGAGCAGCCGACGTCCTGAACGAGTGCCATACTCAACTATGCGAGGTGATGTGTTGGCGGTCGCGGCCTTCGACATACCTGGCCATGAGGTCAATCAGTATTTCGGACTTTGTTGAGGCATCCCGGCGCGCAGTGTCCGCGTCGCCAAGGGGTTCACAGGCGGGGCCGAGGCTCTGCACGTTGCCGAGGTGCGGCACTACACCGCTTTGATTGATCGGGCACGTGAACAAGCGATCGAACGGATGACGGAGCACACCAGACAACTCGGTGCGAATGCTGTTGTAGGGATGCGATTCGACTGCTGCGTAGTGGCCGAGAACCTGGCGGTGATTCTGGCTGACGGAACCGCAAGAAGGGTGTCCCCCACTGGTTGGCGATCGTATCAGCGCAGACTGGGCGCCTGCAGGTTCGAGGTGTCGAGCGATTTAGGTCAACAGCATGCCGGCCGTGCATGCTTTCATCTCGGACGTCGCCGCAGATCGCCCAGACTTTGTCCTCTGCACGCAAGGCAGTGGTCTGACACAGCACCCTCATGTCCTCCGAGTTGAGATGAACCCGTGCCGCTCAACTTTTATCCGGAGAAGCCCGTTCTCAGTTAGGTGATGCCCCGTTCATGAAGAGTCCCGAGGCGCCCACAACCTGCGGGTGCTCTCCACGTGTTCCACGCGACAGCAGGGGGGACGCGCGCGAATCAAGCCAGTCGGGATCGAGGTTTGGTGTTCGGTGACCATTGCCCACACTTCAGAGACGATCCCTTCCTTTGTCGATCGTCACCGGGTCGCCGACATGGACGCTCAAAGACTGCAGCGATGAATACGCCGGTACCTTGAGATCTAACGTCACAACTCTGTAATCCTGCTCAAGCGTCGATATAACGGGGACCAACAATGCGCCCGACAAGTCTCCGTTGATGATCGCGTGCCGTTGAGGTGCTTCTCGCGTCCAAACTCGTCGGCCTTCCGCGTCCACCAGATTGGATATGGCTGAGGCCGTCTTTACACTTCGACCCACGATGGCCAGTCCTGCAAGGCCACCGGGCGGGCAAAGCGGTAGACGGCATTCAAACCAACTGAAGTGTGGACGCTTTGCGTGGACGCTGGCCAGGGGCCACCGTGCATCTGAGCGCCAGCGACTGCCACGCCCGTGGGCCAGCCGTTCCAAACCACTCGACCAGCACGACGCTCTAACGCGTGCAAGAAGTCCGCTGCGATCTCCTCGCCATCGACACCATGCACGCACCCGACGAGGACTCCCTCGTCAATGTTCAAGACTTCCAGAGCCTGGCGAGGATCCTCGTATGTCACGATGACCGCACTGGGTCCGAAGCACTCGTGACGGACGGGACTATCCGGGTTCAAGAACTCTTCGAGAGTAGATTCGATTATGGTCGCGGTCACCTGACCGTCCGAGGTGGTACTGGATGACGAGACCTTCAACTCCGGTCGGCCGACAAACGTCGCTATCCCTTGATAGTACCGGGCCGCGATGTCCGGAGTTAGAAGCGTCATGCCCGGAAGACCTTCGAGCAACGCAATGGCCTTCTCCGCCAACCCGGCGCTCGTGGGTGCAATGAGGACTGCGGGTTTGGTACAGAACTGACCGGCTCCCAAAGTCATTGACTCCACGAACCCCGCAGCGATCTCCTCGGATCTGGTGCGCGCAGCTTCAGGAGTAATGACGACGGGGTTGAGACTGCTGAGCTCGCCAAAGAAGGGGATCGGATCAGGCCGCCTCGCGGCGACGTCGTGCAAAGCGCGGCCGGCGGCTAGTGACCCAGTGAACCCGACGGCACGAACACCCGGGGCACCGACGAGTTCGATTCCTTCCTGGATTCCCGCGACTGAACCGACGAGGTCTTCTGGAGCTTCGATGGAGGCGAGGGCCGAGCGCGCGAGCGTCAGAAGTCTCTGACTCAAGCGTGGGTGCCCGGGGTGCTCCTTGACAACCACCGCGCAGCCGGCCGCTAAGGCTGAGGCCGTGTCCCCGCCGACCACTCCAAAAGCGAAGGGGAAGTTGCTCGCTCCGAAGATGGCCACCACTCCAATCGGCACATAACGTCGCGTGATAGCGGGATGCCCCTGCGGAGGCGGTCCGGGAACCGACGCCTCGGACTGAGCATTCAGAATTGACCCCGCTCGCAGCGCCCCTGCGAACATTCGAAGTTGGAAGGTCGTGCGGGCCACCTCGCCCGTGAGTCTGGGCATACCCAGGTGGGTTTCCTCGTTGGCTGTCTGCGCAAGCTCCTCGACGTGACGATCCACCTCATCAGCGATCGCCTCAATGGCCGTCGCTCGCTCGCTAGGCGCGGCACCCCACCAGCGATCCTGCGCCCCTCGTGCCCGTTCCACGACCAGCTGAACCGAGGACTGAGTTCCATAAGGGGAAACCATCGTCATTTCCTTCCATCGGCGTAATGTGCGGTGACGATCTGACTATCAGGGATAGATGCTCACACAAGTGTGAGCGATAGGGATTCAGTTGCCATTTGGCACCCCTGCAAGTCTGCTTGTCGATGATGACCCCGACGCCGACGAATGCGATGAGCGTCCCCCAGCCCGGACGTGATCTGAGCAGGAAGATCCCGGCCAGGAAAACACTCGACATGAGGATGATCACCGTTCCCACGGTCAGTCCGGTGCGTTCGGCCACTCCTGCGATGAACGCGTCGAGCGGGGCGACCCCCCATGCGGCGGCCAACATCCAGGCCAAACCGGTTCCGAGGGCAACTGCACCGAGCAGGAGGGATGCCCAGGACCGCGGATTCTTCAGCGGGGTGCCCCGGGGGTGAGTCACGCGGTCCCTTCTCACGACCATCAGATAGGCCGAACCCTACGTGGGAAATCCTGCGCAGACGCGTGACCAGAGAGCGAGGGGGGAATTCCCGAGTGCCCCACGCTTCCGAACTCCGAGGTGAGGATTCCATGTCTCCACGTTTTCGTCTGGCAACACTCACGGTGGTGGTCGCGTCCGCCATCGCGATGGTTCTTCCTGCTGCCGCGGCACCTCGCACCGACGACGATCTGGTGCAGGTTGGCACCTTCGCGTATCTGACGCAACCGGACTTCCGCGGTCTGGCCGCCATTGGTTCGGTCCTCACCGACGAAACCCTCGGGCTCGGTACCTTCGACAACCTTGACGGTGAGTTCGTCATGGTGGGCGGACGCGCCTACCAGGTGAAGACCGACGGCGTGCCCCGGCCAGTTGATCCCGACCTGCGGACACCTTTCCTTCAGGCCGTCCGGTTCCAGCCCGAGCGCAGTGGTCCCGTTCCGCCGGGAACGCGGTGCGATCAACTCACCCCCATCATCGACACCCTCGCCGGGTCCACGGACGGAATCGTCGCAGTGCGGGTGCGGGGAACGTTCTCGGACCTGGAGGCGCGCAGCGTGAGTCCCGTTCCACCGCCCTTCAAGCCCCTAGCGGAGGTCGTCGCCTCCCAGACAGTGTTCCCGCGTGGATCCGTGCGCGCAGTCCTGGTGGGTTTTCGCCAGGGAACGACTGCTCTCGGTGTCGGACAGCCCGGGCTGCATTTGCACGGCCTGACGGCCTCACACAACGCCGGTGGTCACATCCTGTCCTGTGCTGCCGGTCCTGACGTCCAGATCACGATCGACACAGTGCCACAGGTTCGTCTCGCCACACCGTGACGATCGCTGCGAATCTCCACCACACTCAGACTCCCGGGATGGTCGTCGACGACGCGTAGGTCCCGTTCGCGGAGGTGCCCTAGCGCAAGGGTGATGGACCACCTGGTGCGTAGGCGCAGGTGAGGTCCCTAGGTGGCAGTTCACGTGTCAGCAGATAGCGGGTCACCGGCTCATTGACGCAAGTTGATGGGACGAAGAGATACGCCACATGCTGGGTTCCGTCATAGGTGATGGTGCGGGACCCTGAGAATGTGTTGGCAAGACTCCGGCCCCACACCCACGGGGTCGCTGCGTCTCCTGAGGAAAGCACGAATACGGGAGGGGTCTCCAGGCTGATCATGCGAGCCCTATTAGTGAGCACCGGCGAGAGATCTTCCGGGGACAGCCCGAAACACGACGAGGAGTTGCCCATGAACGCGGGAAGGGTCGATCCAAAATTCCGACTCACGGGATCCGACGCAATGGCGAGCTGCTCCACGGTGGGACGATCACCGAAATCCGAGCAATTAACGAGCACTTGGACGGGCGCGGACTTCTTGGACTCATCGAGGACCTCGCGCAGCGATGTCGCGATAGCTGCTACCACCTCCAAGCTGGCCGCACGATCCTCCGCCGTTGACGCTGTGATACCGACATAGAGATTGTTGATGAGGGCTCGAGCTCCGGGGTATTGGCTCTGTGATGTGAGCAGGAATCGAAGTTGTTCAGCAAAGTCCCAGCGGGTGAACTGCGTCCCATCCGGCAAGGTTACGACGGAGCTATCGAGATATTCGTTGATTACCTTCATCTTGCGAGCAGAAGATGGGGCAGCAAGTGCGGGGAACATCTGCAAGGTCATCCAGTAGTTCGCCGGAAACGAGGTGCCGAATCGGTAGACGCTCTCGTTCGCCATGACGCTGCCATCCATGACCAACGTTCGCACTCGTCCAGGGAAGGTGCTCGCGTACGCGTGGCCGATCCGCGTGCCATAGCTCATGCCCCAGTAGTTCCAGGCTGAATAGCCCAATGCCACTCGGAGCGCATCGAGATCACGGATCACCTGCCACGTTCCGACGTACGGCGCGGCATCGGGGTTGGCTGCCAGACATGCAGCGTTGTTCACCCGTGCCGCATCCGCGGTCTCCTGCCAGAACGCCTTCCAGTCCACCGGACCGGTTGCAGGTGGGAGGGACTCGGCTACCTCGCACCCCTTGATCGTGGGCCCACTCCCCGCTACCCCTCGCGGATCCCATCCGACGAAATCCATCTCGGACACGACCTCGTCCGGGAGCAATGAGTAGAAAGAGGGGAAGGCGTCGATGCCCGAGCCGCCGGGGCCTCCCGGATTGAACGTCAGACCTCCCGTGCTCTTCGGCGAGCGCATGATCCTCACGTTGATCGTCGTGGTGCGCCCATCCTGGGGGCTACGCCAATCCAGCGGCACGGTCAATCGGGCACAGCGCACACCGGTCGGCTTCGACTTCGGTGGGCACGTATGGAACGTTAGTCGAGGAGTGAAAGCCGGATCTGCCGTGGTCGCCGCATGAGCTCCAGAGGCCACGAGCGCTCCACTCGCGATGAGCATGGCGGCACACCCGAACGTGGAGAGACTCCGCACTCGTCCCCTGATTCCCGTCATCGTCCACCCATCGAATCGTCGGTCTCTAGGCATTTCACATGCCAACCGCTCACGTGCGACGGTTAACGCCGGAATGTAGCGTAGCGATCCGCTCGCTTTGGCACCTCGGGGGAAGAGATGCACCACACGTTTCGACCCGGCCGCCCACTCTCTTCCGACTCCACGCGACTCGCATGGGCGAGTCAGCGTTCGTGGTTCAGCCAGCTCGAAATGGCCTATCCTGGGTGGGTGACCCCCACGCCTCCGAACATTCAATTCGCTGAAGAAGCGGGCGAACGAATCCAGCAGGCGTTCGCGTTATGCGCATTCGCCTCGGAACTCGTGGGCAAGGCCAGCGAGGAATGACGTTCGATCCATCGCGAATATTCGAGACGCTAGACCGCCATGCAGTTGACTACCTCACTAGTGGCTTTCTGGCGGTTAGCGGACTTCTGCCGAAGTGCTTTTTGCTCCGTCTCGTACTGGGACCAGTCGGCCACGGTCACGCGGGCCAGCGAGGCCGTCGGGGTGAACGACTCCGGTCGATCGGCGCGCAAGCCGCCTGGCATCACTGCGAAGCGTGAAGCGTCGGCGACTCCAGCTCTGCGCGCCGCGGTAGTGCAGCAATGGCACATGGGTGCCCGGTGGCGCCACCAACTCCGATACGGTGATGCCGCTGCTCGATGCCGAGGAGATCGTGCAGATCGAGCAGCCGGTCAATCCCTACGACTGATCGGCACTCGCGATCAGTGCCCGCCATGGGCGCGCAGTCGGATAGATTCCGGCCGTGTCCACTCCCGCGTCGCCGCGCTGGCGGGCGCGCTGGGTGCTGGTGTCCTTCCTCATCACCTTTGTCGTTACGCGGATCATCACCACGGCGCTGCACGTGTAGGGGGCGGGCACCGATGGCGGACTGATGGTCGGCGGGGTGCACATCCATCATGCGATCTTCGGGTTGACGATCCTGTTCGTGATGACCCTCGCCTGGGTGATCGGTGCCGGGTGGTCGTCGATGAGCTCCACTTCGAAGCTTCGCCCGATCCTGTACGGCATCGGCTGGGCGCTCATCCTCGATGAGCTCGCCCTCATCCTGAATCTGGCCGACGTCTACTGGGCACCCGCGGGAGAGGAGAGCCTCATCGCCGTGGCGATCTTCCTGATCGTGGTTGCCATCGCTTCCGTTCGGTCTTCAGACAAAGACACAAATGCATGATTGTGCGATGACGCGGCAGGGGGCGTAGTCTCGCGAGCAGCTACTATTGACAATGATTATCGTTAAGGTTAAGCTACCGGTATGTCGGTGCCCAAGCGAAAAATGTCGCGAAGCAACACGCTTAGCAGGAGAGCCAAGTGGAAGGCCTCAGCCGTTGGGCTGATCGACGTTACGTACCGAGGTCGTGTGTACCAAGTCCCCGCACGCTTGAGAAAGGCTGTAGAGGGTGGCTATATCGAGATTGAGTCGATCCCTCCCAAAGAATCCTGAGGCCGACGTTCAAGGCGCAGTCATGAAAGGTCCTTAAGTGCCCTACGGATGTGTACGTCTTGACGACGTCTCGTTCCAGCACCAGCAGGGCAGTGTGGTGCTCCAACACGCTGACGCCTCATTTAACTATGGAGCCCTTCACGCGATCCTCGGTCGCAACGGATCGGGAAAGTCAACTCTCGCGAGGCTCATAGCAGGGATTCTGAATCCCGACTCGGGGACCATCCATCGAGACCCTGGAATTACTGTTCCCCTTGGCGCGAAAGTGCCAGCAAATCCTTTTCGGGCATCCGATGAGTGTCCAAACGCCGAGCTATCATCATTTGGTGAAATTCAGCGGAAGCAGCTCTTCACGAAACTGAATGAGCCGTGTAGGTTGATCCTCCTGGATGAGCCTTGCACGGGACTTGACAGCGACGGGATCACGGCGCTTGAGAGTCACTTAGGTGAGCTCGCGGCACTCGGCGCATGCATCATCGTCACGACTGGAAGTATTCCGCTTGCGATGTCGTGGACTGATCGCCCCTATGTAATTTCTCAGCAGGCGCTCGTTCCTGTGGATACACACGAACTGCTCTCTGATGGGAGAGTGCTTCACCAAGCCGGACTCACTGCCTCCTGGGAAGCTCGCGCCTGCCAGTACGGAGACCTCACGAGACCCGCAGCAGGACCGTTACCCCCGCACACGGTTCGCATCGCCGCTGTTGTCCGGGAGTTTCTGGGACTCTCATCTGATCAACCCGTGAAGGTCTACCAGACAGTTCCCGCGCAGCCCACAAAGGCTCCTCCCCTCACTGTCATTTCCGTTGATGATCCACGGCACATCTCGTGGATCTTCACCTCCCCCCTGTGTGATCTCTCACCCCACCTCTGTCGCACAACAATGGCACGCTCACCAGGAGGAAATGCACATGTCTCAGTCCACTGAGGATCAGCGAATACCGGTCACCGTGCTGACCGGGTTCCTTGGTTCAGGAAAGACGACTCTCCTCAATCGTGTTCTTCAGGAGAACCACGGAATGCGGATTGCGGTCATCGAGAATGAGTTCGGTGAAGTCGGAATCGACGATGCTTTGATCATCGATTCTGAGGAAGAGATCTTCGAGATGAACAACGGCTGCATCTGCTGCACCGTTCGTGGAGACCTCATCCGCATTCTGGGGGCTCTGGTGAAACGCCGTGACAAGTTCGATCGAATCCTCATCGAAACCACGGGTCTGGCAGATCCCGCCCCAGTGGCCCAGACCTTCTTCGTCGATGAGGATATGCAGACACACTGCAGACTCGATGCCATCATCACGCTTGTTGACACTCACCATGCCCTCGAGCACCTGAATGAGATTAAGCCCGAAGGGGTAGAAAACGAGTCCGTCGAACAGGTGGCTTTTGCCGACAAGATCGTTCTGAACAAGACTGATCTTGCAACAGCTGATGACATCGCAGCTGTCACTTCTCGAATCAGATCGATCAATAGTGAGGCGCAGATACTCCCTGCCACATTTGCAGATGTCCCCCTTCATGAGATCTTGGATGTTGGTGCTTTTGATCTTGATCGCATAATGGAGACTGACCCGACATTTCTCGAGCAGACAGATCATCAGCACGATCTGAGCGTCACCAGCGTGGGGATCGAGTGTGAAGGGAGCGTTGACGGCGATCTCCTCAACGCGTGGCTGCGCACCCTGCTCGCACGTCAAGGTACGGACATCTTCCGGTCCAAGGGCATCCTTTCCATCGAAGGGAATGACAGTCGCTTCGTGTTCCAAGGTGTGCACATGCTTCTCGATGCAAGTGAAGGGAAGCCGTGGGGGGAGGAACTGCGCACAAACAGGCTGATCTTCATCGGCCGCAACCTCGATAGAGCGGAACTCGAGAGCTCTTTCAAGGCATGCCTTGTTTCGGAAGGTCTGTGATGTTGATGACATCAATACCTGGAATGTTGTGGAAGAGCCGTATTGATGATGCGCCGGTCGCTCTCGATTCAGCGGGGGAGATCTGCGTTGTGGTGGGCTCCGAAGGAGAGGTGAGCGCTCTTTCGGCCATGGACGGGACGCTCGTGAGCCGAACCCGAATAGACGGAGGACTCGTATGGGGTGCGGTGGATCCGCGAGGTCGTCGAGTTGTACTGACGGGCCCATTCGGTGCATGGCTCTGGGAACCCCACACGGCGAACCTGACGTCCCTGTCTGAAGGACAGTGGTGTGCCAGGGCCTACTGGGTGAGCGAAGAGAGATTCGCTGTAGCTATCGGGCGGTCGATCGCCGTCTTTAACAGGGCCGGGGACAGATTGTGGACTTCGGATCAGTACGCGAGCACGGTTACAGACCTCGCCTGGCTTGGCGGGTGGCACAAGTTGGCAGTTGCCTCGTACGGCGGCGTGAATATCGTGGAGCCTCGGTCAGCGGGAGTGGTCACGCATATGCCATTCAAGGGTTCGCTCTTGGCCATTGCAGCAAGTCCGAATGGGCGATGGATCGTGTCGGGCAACCAGGACTCCACCCTGCAGGTTTTCCGATCCGATAAGGACACGCGCCTGGAGATGGAGGGCTATCCCTTCAAGATCAGCCGTGTTGCTTTTGACAGCATGGGCCGGTACCTAGCCAATGATGGGGCTCCGGAGGTGAGCGTCTGGGACTTCGGTGGCAACGGCCCTCGAGGCCGAGCTCCGGTTCTGCTGACTTCCGCAACCGAATCAGAGGGTGCAGACATTGCTGATTTTGCCTGGCATCCGAGTCAGCCGATGCTCGCAGTCGGTTGGGGCTCGGGTGAGGTCCTCCTCTACATGCCGAGTAAGGGCACCGAAGGGAAGCCGCTCTCCGCCATCAGAGAGGTTCTGGGTTCAGGTCCCGACATACGCGCGTTGCACTGGCATGCTGATCCCCTGCTCCTCCTCGTGGCCGACAGTGAAGGGTCGGTCTTCGCTCTTGACGTGGACGAGGAAGGCACGCCCTGATGGGAGGTTGCTCGCTGACCGTGTGCCGAGGCTGTTGCTGTGGAGCAGGTAACAAGAAGGAGGCAGCTGCAAGGCTTGAATTCCTTCGCCAACAACTCCCCTCAGTCCAAATACGCACCAGTGCCTGCCTCGGACCCTGCGACCGCAAGGACGTGATTGTGGTGCATCCCGAGCCGCGCCAGCGATCTCAAGGAGAGAAGCCTGCTTGGCTGGGTTGGATGCATACCCGATCCGCGCTAGTCGATCTCGTTGATTGGCTGAATCAGGGTGGCCCTGGTTCAGCACTGATGCCGGTGGATCTCGCGATCAACTCGTTTCGACCACCAGCAAAGCGCAAGCGATCCAGAAAAGCAGGTTAACCCTCAACGGTGTCGGCAGATTTCCGTGAGTAACGCCGATTGAATCCTTCTACTCGTCCGGCGGTATCCACTACCCGGCGACTGCCCGTATAGAAGGGATGGCTCGCAGGGGAGATGTCGACGTCGTACACGGGGTACTCAATCCCATCCGTCCACACGATGGTCTTCTCGGACGTGAGGGTTGAGCGAGTCAAGAATGCCAGATCGGCCGACTTGTCTCGGAAGACTATGTAGTCGTAGCGAGGATGTATGCCGTCCTTCATCACTCACCTTCTTCGATGAACATCGTTCGTAGTGCGTCTGCGAAAGGATCTTCCAAGGATTTCCATGCGTCTATGCCCTCGCTCATCTCCGCATCAGTCAGGAGACAGCCGTTTAGGGCGTCCTGAATTGCGAGGGCGTCGAGATCGTGACCGACCATGATCAAGTAGTTCTCTGCACCGGTGACGGTGTGGTTCCAGGGTTGGATGATCGCCAGAGAGCACAATTCGCCCACTGACTCCCATCCGATCTGGGACGTCACATGTGTGGCGAACCAGAGGTTGCCGCGGCTGCGAAACACGTCAATCAGGTCCTCATCGAGGATGCGTGAGTATCGAAGGGGATGGAGCGGCCGATCACCGCGCCAGATGACTTTGTTTACATGCTGAGCCAGGGGAGTCTGGGACGGTATGTACTCGCTCGTGATGGGGCTCTGGCGCCGCGGATGATCGAGGTCAAATCCGGCTGACCACAGCTGGGCAGGCGCGACTGCACCAATCCGTTCAAATTCACACACCAAGGCATCGGGATTGAGCTGCGCAATGACTTCCTGAAATGCGCATTCGCTCTCTGATCGAAGCCTGTGGGTGTTCACCGTGACAATGACGTCCGCAAACTCCACATACCGAGCCACCACCTCACCGACCGAGCGCTCGTCAGTGGCAACCACGCTGAGATCCCAATCCCGAAGCAGCGTGGGGTTCTCCAATTGGTCCTGCAGGAGCACCGCATCGCACACGACAATGCATGAACTGATGCTCATGGTGAAGTCATCTGCTTCATCCTCTTGGAACGCCTCGGCCAATTGAGGGAAGGCGCTGGCGTCTACGCCCGGGGGGAGGCTCACCAGGGCATGTGTCCAGACTCCACGCTGGTCCAATCGGCGAAGTTCCTCGTACGTATGCTCGCGCACGAGGCAGGAGAGACAGTCATGGCGCATCTCGACGATGTCGTCACTCACCAACCCCATGGCGTCGGTCACACGGCACGTGATCGGGGACTGTGCGTCCCCTGTTCGGCGGTAGGAAATGGCGACTGCTTCGGGGTACCCCCTGATGAGCTCGCTGCCGACCTCATCGAGGTAGGTGCGGGAGAGGCCGTGCAGGGTTGTGACCAGCAGTGCCATTGATCTCCTTATTGACAATGATTATCATAAACGTTAGCGCGGGTGTGTCGATTGTGCAAGAGCCGTTGCCATGAAGAATCACGAGTCGATGGAGTTCACGTGGCGCAGCATTGTCAGGTAACAGGCGCAGTCATGGGTTTTGGTCACACCATTAGTCACTCGCATGTGCGAACCAAGAGGCAGTTCAGGCTCAACATCCAGGAGAAGAGGTATTGGGTTCCCAGTCTGCGCAGGGATGTGAGCTTGAATGTGAGCACGAAGGGAATCAAGATGATCGACGCACGGGGAATTTATTCCGTCATTGCAGACCTGCTCGCGCGTGGAGAAAGGATGTAGTGGCAAAAACTGAATTGCGGCCACTGGTCAAGATGCGCTTAACAGCCGGAACGGGTTACACCTACGTCACTCGAAAGAACAGGAGAAACACTCCTGATCGTCTGGTCTTGCGCAAATTCGACCCCATGGTGCGCAAGCACGTGGAGTGCCGCGAAGGTCGATAACAGCCTTAAGTGATCTCGTGCTTCCCTCGCGATTGGAGGACTTCCTAGACGCGTGCGGTCTTGGCCTTGCGGGCGCAGGAGGAACAGACGCCGAAGATATCGAGCGTGTGGTTGATGTCTGTGAATCCCTGTTTCCGTGCCACGTCGTGAGTCCAGCGTTCGACGGCCGGTCCCTCGACTTCCACTGTGAATCCGCACTTTCGGCACACCAAATGATGATGGTGTCCGGATCTCTGCCCACAACGCCGATACAGGGCTTCACCCTCGGAATTAAGCAGGACATCGATATCGCCAATAGAGGCCATTGCCTGAAGAGATCGGTACACCGTTGTGAGACTGACATTGTCTCCTCGTGACTTCACGATCTCAAAGATCTCCTGAGCCGAGCGGAAATCATCTATGTCGCGTAGAGCCGTGGCGACAGCCGCCCTCTGCTTGGTGGATCGCTGACCTATAGCAAGGGTCACCTGAGTCCCGGGGGAGACGGAGGCCTTGCCTTCTGCCTGCTTTGCCATGCCCGCAACCCCTTTCATTCACTGGATGACTGAGCCTACGCGTCATCGTCACTGACCCACCGGATCCACCGCACTGTGAATCTTGACCACCTCGACATCCTCTGATTTAATGACAATCATTATCAATAAGAGATGAGGAAAATATGACCTACGGTTTCCGGGCGACGGCCTTAACGGGTATTGCGCTATCGGCATGCGTGCTCGTGTCGGCCTGTTCATCAGGGAATGGCGAATCGATCGGTTCCTCGGAGCAGAGTGATGCCCTTCCGGTTGTTGCCAACTTCTATCCGATTGAGTGGCTTGTCCAGGAGATCGGCAAGGAGTCGGTGTCTGTTGTTGGCCTCACACCGACGGGTGCTGAGCCGCATGATCTGTCACTGGATCCCAAGTCCATCACGGCACTGGAAGGAGCAAAGGCGGTGTTCTATCTCGGATCCGACTTCCAGCCTGACGTTCAGCGAGCGGTGGATCAGCTCCCTGAAGACATCGCAGTGAGTGATCTGCTGACGTCACCAGGAGTCACTCTTCTCGATGCACCTGGAGATCTCGGCAAGGAGTCGCTGACGGGCAACAAGGACCCGCATGTCTGGCTTGATCCGAGCCAGATGCAGGCGATGGCGGTGGAGGTTGCAGCAGTGCTCGGCTCTATCGATCCTGCTAGGGCAGAGCAGTTCGACAGCAACGCGAAGGAACTCATCCGGAAACTTCAGTCTGTTGACGATGAATTGCGCGGGAAACTGAAGGACTGCGAAGTAACGACAATCGTTACCTCGCATGCAGCCTTCAATTACCTGGCGCAGCGTTATGGCCTCACTCAAATCGCGATTGCCGGTGTCTCGAAGGATGAGCAGCCTGATCCCGCGACACTGGAGGAGATCGCGCGCGATGCCAAGGCGGCCGGGGTACGCACGGTCTTCTTCGAGGAGCAACTCTCACCAGAGCTCTCTGAGACGGTTGCGAGCGAGATCGGAGCCAACGTTGATCTTCTGGCAGCCCTCGAATTCGATCCTGAGGAGGCAATAGGGCCCGGTCAGGACTACATCTCTGTTATGAAGGACAACGCACAGCGATTGTCACGTGGTCTTGGGTGCGTTGACTGACATCGCACCCATGGGTGGCGGACCTCTCGCTCACGAACCCCCTGTTGTCGAGGTCCGCCACCTCACGGTGAGTTACGGCTCTGTCGTAGCAGTGGATTCCGTCTCCTTCACTCTTGGATTCGGTGAGGCTGTAGCTCTCGTGGGACCTAATGGTGCAGGTAAGTCATCGTTATTGCGATCCATGGCAGGCATGGAGTCGGCGACAGGGGAGGTCTACGTCAGAGGCAAGGAGTGCCACCATCAGGATTGGGGAACGCACATCGCGTACGTTCCCCAGCGAGCTAGTGCGCGGTGGGACTTGCCTTTGACAGTTCTGGATGTGACGGTAGCTGGTCGAAGAGCGCTCACGCGTAGATGGATGAGGCCCTCGCGCGATGATCTTGACGCCGCGCGCGAGGCCTTGGCCCAGTTCGAGTTGGTCGCACTTGCTGACCGCGTGATCGGCACGTTGTCCGGAGGGCAGGCGCAGCGCGTCCTGCTCGCGCGAGCAATGGTCCAAGAACCTGAGGTTCTCCTTCTTGATGAGCCTTATGCCGGGCTCGACATTCAGAGTTCCGAACTACTCTCCCGCACGCTGCGGGATATGTCCGCCAGCAATGTGACAGTGCTCTGCGCTCTGCATGAGATCGCCACTGCCCGCGACACCTTTCCTCGAGCAATCGCCCTCAATCAGAGGATCATCTCTGATGGTCCGTCGAGAGAGGTCCTTGATGATGCGGGTATTGCTCGAGTATTCACCTCGAATCATCGTGCAGACCGGAGTCCTTGATGGATCTGGTCAGCTGGATCTTCGAGCCATTCGCTTCGAGCTTCATGCAGCGAGCCTTCATCAGCAGTCTCGCGATTGGAATCACGGCCCCCGTGATCGGTGTGTGGGCGGTGTACAAGCGTTTGGTCTACCTGACGGATGCAATGAGCCACTCGATCCTGGCCGGCGTTGCGGCTGCTGCATTCCTTGGCATCTCACTGGCCGTGGGAGGGATCTTGGCGGCTCTTCTCATGGCGCTGCTGGTAGCGCTGCTCATCATTCGGGTGAAAGTCCCGGAGGACAGCGCCATCGGAGTAGTAGGACAAGGACTGTTTGCGCTGGGTGTGATTGGCGTGGGTCTCATCGGCGATCCACGGGCACTCTCACACATCCTGTTCGGGAATCCGTTGACCGTTACTTCCACGGACATTGTCGTTCAGTTGGTGCTCTCTACTGTCGTGCTGTTCGGGCTGTGGTGGCTCTCTCCGCTCATAGGCATCTCCACTTTCGATGCTGGCCATGCGAGATCGGTAGGTGTCAGAGTGGGACTTCTGGATACGCTGCTCATTGGCTCGCTGGCCCTAGTGGTGGTGATCGGACTGACGAGTGTGGGAGTTCTCATGGTGATCACTCTGATCACCTCGCCAGCGGTTGCGGCCCGGCTCATGACGCAACGCCTTTCACGCACCATTCCGCTGGCTGCCGCGCTAGGTGCTGCTGCTGCGGTTGTTGGTCTCGTGGCGAGTTACCACTTGGCATGGCCTTCTGGACCGACGATTGCACTTGTGGCGATCGGTGAGGTTGCGGTAGTAGCAGTGGTTGTGCTCATCGTGCGTCAGAGCCCACTCCGGCTTATCCGAACGCGAGTTCCCGAATCGATGTCGCCCTGAGCACCCTTCAGTGGCCACCTTCTTCATGATGATGTTCCGTAGGGAACAGCGCTGCTGCATCGTCTTGGTCGTGGAGAGCTCCCAGCCCGTAAGCCTGCGTGAGATTCTTCGACGTGAGGACCTGCGCGGTGGCCCAGAGGCGACTACCCGACCTGACGTGAGAATCACATGGTCGGCTGCTTTGGCTTCCTCGAGATCATGCGTCGTCAACACCACCGAGTAGCCGCGTGAAGACTCATCGTGAATGATTCCATCGATGATTCTTGCTGAGGTTATATCCAAACCGGTCAGCGGCTCGTCTAACAGCAGGACCGAGTGGTCTTCCGCAATTCCTTGAGCGACAAACACCCGGATGTTTGTCGTGCCGAAGGCCTATCCGAGAGAGTTCCGCGACGATGTCGTGGCGTTTGCCCAGCGCCGTGAGCCTGGGGTGACGATCAAGGCGATTGCCGAGGATTTCGGGATTTCTGAGACCTGCTTGCAGAACTGGCTGCGCCAGGCCGACGTGGAGGCCGGGCGTAGGTCCGGCGTGACGTCGTTGGAGTCGGCGGAGCTGCGTGAGTTGCGTAAGCGGAATCGGCTGCTGGAGCAGGAGAACGAGGTTCTGCGCCGTGCTGCTGCGTACCTGTCGCAGGCGAACTTGCCGGGAAAAGGCTCTACCCGCTCGTGAGCGAGCTGGCTGCGGACGGGATACCCGTTGCGGTGACGTGTCGGGTGCTCACGCTTGCTCGCCAGCCCTATTACCGGTGGCTGGCCAACCCGGTCACCCATGCCGAGCTCGTTGAGGCGTATCGGGCGAATGCCTTGTTCGACGCGCACGGGGACGACCCGGAGTTCGGCTACCGGTTCTTGGCCGACGAGGCCCGCGACGCTGGGGAGGTGATGGCGGAGCGGACTGCGTGG
>VGCC01000002.1 GCA_016870195.1 Actinomycetota bacterium | reverse complement strand
TGGGACTCGCTTACTCCGATAGAGGAGACTCTCGCCGCTTGTGACGATGCAGTACGTAGTGGCAAGGTCAGGTACATAGGGATCTCAAACTACTCGGGATGGCAGACCGCGCGGGCGTGCACGCATCAGCAGTCCGTGGCGGGTCGTGCCCCGATCATCACCTCGCAGATGGAATACAGCCTCTTGGAGCGCGGGATCGAACGGGAGATCGTCCCCGCTGCACAGTCACTGGGAATAGGAATTCTGCCCTGGTCTCCCCTCGGCCGTGGTGTACTCACGGGCAAGTACCGACACTCAATCCCGATCGACTCGCGTGGAGCCAACCCCGACACAAGTCAGTGGGTGAACGTCTATTCGGACCAGCGTGGGCAACGCATCGTCGACGCGGTGGCCACGGCCGCCGAAGGGCTGGGAGCGTCGCCTGGAGAGGTCGCCCTGGCGTGGTTGCGTGATCGACCCGGGGTTGTGGCGCCGATCCTCGGTGCACGTACCACCCAGCAGCTCGCTGCCGCCCTCGCGAGCGATGAACTGATCCTTCCGAAAGAGATCGTCACCGCGTTAGACGAGATCTCTGAGCCCGCGATGGGGTATCCGGAAGCGGGTTGGGCTCAGCGGCGATGACGCGACGACACGCGGAGTGGGAGTACCGAGAGGTTCGCATGTCTCGGGATGCGACTCGCGAGGAGGCCCGGCTCTACGTCACCGCCTCCGCAGAGCAGGGTCGTTGGGAGTTGGCGTGCACCAGAATCTTCCGGGATGGTCGCCGGGAGTACCGACTGAGACGCCGCGTCATTCACGTCAGCAAGACCGCGTAGGCTAGGCCTTGCGCAGGAATTCGTCGAGTACCCGCACTCCGAACTCCAGTCCGTCGATGGGAACGCGCTCGTCGACCCCGTGGAACAGCCGCCAGTAGTCGAGATCCGGCGGCATCCGCAGTGGAGAGAATCCGTAACACGAGATCCCTAGCCGCGACAGGGCCTTCGCGTCGGTTCCTCCGGACACCATGTACGGAATCACCTTGCCGCCGGGATCCGAGGATCGGATAGCAGAAGTCATGACGTCGATGATGTGACTGTCCAGCGGTGCCTCGACGGCAATGTCAGAGTTCAAGGTTTCGATCTCGATCTCATCACCCACCAGGTCTCGAATCGTCGCCTCAAACTCCTCCTCGTATCCGGGAAGGAACCTGCCGTCGATCGCAGCGGTCGCCTCACGTGGAATGACATTCACCTTGTACCCCGCGTCCAACATCGTCGGGTTCGCTGTGTTCTGCATGGTGGCCCCGACCAGGAGACCCAAGGTGCCGAGTTTGTCGCGAACGTTGACGAGGTCGTCACTCCCATGAGCCATTCCATAGGCACGAGACAACTCGCCGAGGAAGCGCTCAGTGGTCGGAGTAAGCCGCGTCGGCCACTCGTGTCCACCGACCCGAGCCACCGCGCGGGCGATCTCCGTGACTGCGTTGTCTTCGTGCAGCAGGGAGCCGTGACCGGCTCTGCGCGCCGCTCGCAGCAGCAACCAATGGATTCCCTTCTCGGCCGTCTGGATGGGGTACAGCCGAAGGTCGCCGTTAATTGTGAGGCTGAAGCCACCCACCTCACCGATCGCTTCGGTGGCGCCTGCGAAGAGCTCGGGCCTGTTGTCGACGATCCAGCGGGAGCCATGAACCATGCCGGCTTCCTCATCGGGAAAAAAAGCGATGATGAGGTCGCGTCCGGGACGAAACCCCTCACGCTGCCAGGCGCGCACGACCGCGAGGATCATGGCGTCCATGTTCTTCATGTCGACGGCTCCGCGCCCCCAGATGAAACCTTCATCGATGTCCGCCGCGAAGGGTTGGTGTGTCCACTCGGATGCGATGGCGGGAACCACGTCGAGATGTCCGTGGACAACCAGCGCACCCCTATCGGGATCCCTGCCGGGGATGCGCACGACGACCCCGCGGCGGGTATCGGAGGTCGTCACGATCACCTCAGGGTCGAGGCCGGTTTCGCGGAGGCGATTCGCGCAGTAGTCAGCGGCCTCTGCCTCGCCAACGGTTTCCGGACCTGGGCCCCAGTTGCTGGAATCAATCCGGATGAGATCTCGGGTGAATTCGACGACCTCGGTCTCCAGGGCTCCCACACCAGCATCCTGCCGTGAGCGGTCCGCTTGTATGCTTCCTGGGCCACGAGTCGTGGTCCCTGTCCGGGTGGCGGAATTGGCAGACGCGCTAGCTTGAGGTGCTAGTGCCCCAAAAGGGCATGGGGGTTCAAGTCCCCCCTCGGACACGCTCCATTTGGGTTTTGAGGCGCTACCCTTCGAACATGGCACGGGGATCCTGGGGACAGAGCAAACTGCTGACCCAGAAGTCGTGGGCGATAATCAAGGGAAACCGATATCTCCTGGTTTTTCCTGTGCTGGGCTTCGTCGTCAGCCTGCTCCCACTTGCGGCCCTCTGGATACCCGCGGGTTATCTGGCTATGAACAATCAGAACGTGCCGGCGGTTGCCTTGGCGATCGTCGGACTTTTTGCCAACCAGATGGTGTTGTCGGTTTCCGGCGGGGGTTTGGTTGCAGCGGCTGACGTCGAACTGTCCGGTGGGGACAGTTCTCTGCGCCACGGTCTAGGCCGCGCATTCGCCAGGATCGTCCCGCTTCGCCAGGATCGTCCCGCTGCTGGGCTGGGCCCTGATCGCAACCGTGGTCAACGTGATCGTCGGCTTCATTCGAGGCCGGGGAGGTGGCGCCGTAGATGCGCTGCGGAACCTGGCAGCTGCCGGGGTGCTCGCTATGTGGCAGATCGTGACGTTCTTCGTGCTTCCGTTCATCATGCTCGAGGGACGCGGACCGGTGACCGCCATCAAAGAGTCTTTCGCCCTGTTCAAGGCGAAGTGGGGAGTTCAGATCTTCGGTGGTGTCCGGATCGGTGGTCTGATCGGACTTGCCACCGTCCTGCCGGGCGTCATCCTTGCCGTTCTCGGCTTTATGTTCGTCTTCACGGACCTCGCGGGCATGTTGGCCTTGGGAATCGGAATGATTGCTCTCGGGATCGTGATACTCATGGTGGGCGCTCTTCTCATCACGACGATGCGGGGCATCTTCTCCGTGGTGCTCTTTCGATACGCCCAAACCGGAACCGTTGAGGGCGGTTTCACCGAGGCCGAGTTGGCCGGAGCGATCCGCACCACCGCCTGACCGTCGCCTACCCTCGCCACGTGCGCACGCGGATAGCTCCGACGCCGAGTGGCTACCTGCACACGGGAAATGCGGTGAATTTCGCTCTCGTTGATGCTTTCGCGAAGACCCGCGGTTGCGAGATTGCCTTGAGAATCGATGACCTGGATGCCCCGCGCGTACGACCAGAGTTCGTGGAAGACATCTTCCGCGTCCTCATGTGGCTCGATATCGAGTGGCAGGTGGGTCCACGAGCAGCAGCAGACCTCGAATCGTGGGGCCAGAAGCGACACATGCGTGACTACGTTCAGGCACGTGACGCCATCCTGGCCCAAGGAGACGCGTTCTATGCCTGCGCCTGCTCGCGGGGAAACCGACGATCTTCGCGTTGCGTCTGCGCTAGCCAAACCTTGACCTTGGAGACCGATCAGACGAGTCTGCGCATGCGATGGAAGTCCGGAGAGGATCCCGTCGTGTGGCGTCGTGACGGACTTCCGGCCTTCCATCTGACCTCCGTGGTGGATGACGACCGTATGGGCGTGACACATGTGGTGCGGGGCGAGGATCTTCAGGAGTCGACGGAGTTTCAGCAGGCACTATCACTGCGCCTCCCCGGCAATCGCTTTTCGTCCACACACGCGCTCCACCATCCGCTGGTCCTCGACGCCTCAGGCCGGAAATTGTCCAAGTCCGCGGGAGCCGGCTCGAGACCGATGGTTCTAAATTCGGAACTCCGAAAGGAGATTCACGGAATCGTGGACTCCTTCGAGATCCACCTAGGCCAGATCAACCCGTAACGGCCGCAGCGTCAAAGCCGGACAGGGCCAGTTGCCATCGACGTGAAGCAGCCTCGCGGCCCCATTTCTCCACTGCCTCAGCGAACAGCACCTGCAGAACGGCCGCCTCTCCCGAGGATGCCGCCTTCTGAACTCGCGAGCCCCACTGATCCTCGTCCACGCCCCATTCGTATCACCACTCGCGCGCCTGCATTCGGGACTTTCGATCCCTGCCACACACGTCCGACAGCGCTGCGTTCTTGCCGAACGGAGGTAATGCGCATGGACACAGGGTCATCCGACTCGCCGATGGACGTCGCAGCTTCGACGCGTGACGCCAACCAGGGTGATGTCGCCGACCAGGCAGACAGATTGAGCCTGGTCATGGAGGCCGAGGCCGTTCGGAACGCGCTGGCCGGAGCCTCAGGTGAGGGCAGCCTCGATGGTTACGACCTACCGCTCGAGGACGATGAGACCCGTCTTGCCGAAGAGGGTGCCGAGGATGCCTCCGACGATCCCATGCACGCGGGTGGGCTGACAGGTACGCCCGTGATCGAAGCCGAATTGGCGGCGATCCACGTTGTGGACGACGTAGATTCCTCGCGGGACTTCTGCCTCGACGATGAAGACGACGAGGAACGCGCGAATCCCGATTTCGACCAATTCGACGAACCGGTCACCCATCTCACCCCGGAGGACGAAACGCGACTGGGGATCGATCCTTGCGAGTAGTGGCGACCACCGACATGTGATTGGCTCCTCGCATGTCCGAGATGATCACGGTGCAGCGCCACGACGAAATCGCAACGATCACCCTCAATCGCCCTGATCGGCTGAATGCACTCGTACCCGGCATGGGTGCCGAGTACGTCGCGGCCCTCCAGAGCGCAGACAGTGATCCCGCGGTTCGGGGAATCCTCGTCACAGGGTCCGGCCGCGGCTTCTGCTCCGGCGCCGATACCGGCATCCTGCAGGAGAGTCCGGACGCGCTCGATTCCTTCGTCACGGGCGTCGCAGACCTGCCAACGCAAGCCTTCCATCTCGGAACCCCGGTTGCGACAGCGATCAATGGTCCCTGTGCGGGGGTTGGATTCGTGATGGCCGTCTGCGCTGATGCCCGGTTCGTTCATACGGACGCAACATTGACGACCTCCTTTGCACGACTCGGGCTCGTCGCTGAGTACGGCATTGCGTGGGTGCTCCCCCGCATCGTCGGGCTTGCGGTGGCCACTGATCTCCTTCTGACCGGACGAACAATCACCGGCCGCGAGGCGGAGTCGCTAGGACTGGCCATCTGCGCCGAAGATCCCCTGTCCGCAGCACGCACGTGGCTGGAGTCCATCGTCCAGCACAGTTCCCCAACGTCGGTTGCTGAGATGAAGCAGCAGTTGCTCGCGGCGTGGACCCAGGATCTAGACACCGCCGCGGAGGACTCCCTGCGCAGGATGAAGGCGTCCTTTCGGCGCCCCGATCTCGCGGAAGCGCTTGTCTCACGTGGGGAGAAGCGCCAACCCAGGTTCGCCGACTACGGAAGAACGCCGCAATGAGCCAAGGCTGAGCGCACGAGCCGACCTTGTCCGCCGGACATCTCACCCTGGAACTCCACGCTCGCTGCTTGCTCCGGCCTCACCCACACGAGATCGAGGGCGTCCTGACTCGGTACACACTCGCCGTCGATCGGAACGATGTAGGCCAGGGACACAGCGTGCTGGCGGGGATCGTGGAAGCCCGTGACAACGGGATCGGGAAAGTACTCGACGATGGTGAAAGGCTGCGGGCTCGCCGGAATCCGTGGCAGGGCCATGGGCCCCAAGTCCTTCTCGAGATGCCGAACGAGTGCGTCGCGAACACGCTCGCCGTAGAGGACCCGGCCGGACACCACGGCGCGGCTAATCGCACCATCCGGCATCGCACGCAAAAGCAGGCCCACCTCTGTCACCATCCCCTGAACGTCGACACGCACGGGAACCGCATCAACGTAAACGATGGGCAGCCGTTCGCGGGCTGTTGCCAAATCCTCGTCCGAGAGCCACGTGGTCCGGGTGTCGAGCATGGGTTCTCCGATTCCTTAGCGCAATGCTTTCATCTCGGGCGGATCACGCCTGTCTGGCGCGCGGACTGCCGGGAGCCGTACCCTGAGCGAGTGGCGACAACCCCCGCACGCGATGGTCGATCGCGTCCTGACGGAACTCCGTATCCGGCCGCGCGGGACGAGAGCGAATGGCAGGCGCGTCTGGATCCGCAGGCGTACCACGTCCTGCGCGAAGCCGGGACCGAGGCGCCGTTCACGGGTGAGTACACCGACACCGTGACACCTGGGGTCTACGAGTGCCGCGCGTGTGGTGCCGAGCTGTTCCGATCGGATGCGAAGTTCGCGTCGCATTGCGGCTGGCCCAGCTTCTACTCCCCCCTCGCGGGTGACTCCGTGGTCTACCTCGATGACCGGTCCTTGGGCCGCGTGAGGACCGAGGTGCGGTGCGCCTCCTGCGGTGGCCACCTGGGCCACGTCTTCGAGGGCGAGGGCTACCCGACACCGACTGATCTCCGGTACTGCATCAATTCCATATCCCTCCGGCACGTCCCCGGGGCCTAGCGGCGCGCCACCCCGGAGAGGGACCCTGGGCCGACCTACAGTGCCCGGGTGAAGGTCGTTGATGGTTCCACCCAACCGTTCGAGCGTGCCATCGGCGCCATCCGGAGTATCGCTCCCCGTGCGGAGTTCGTCCTCGAGGAGACGCCGGCACCGCAGAGGCTGGCTCCGCACGCCCTCGCCATCACCGCGGAAATGGCCGACCTGGACGACGACGCCGCCAGTGGGAGATTCGTCCTCCTGCACGATCCGGACGGCATTGACGAATGGGAAGGGACATTCCGTGCTGTCGTCTTCGTCCGGGCGAAAGTGGAGCCGGAGTTGGTCGATGATCCATTGATGGCGGAGGTCGTCTGGAGTTGGCTCACCGAAGCGATACACGGACTCGACGCGAGGCATATCGGAGGCACGGTCACCAAGAGCACGGGCGACTCCTTCGGAACCATGACCGGCAAGCGTCCTCAGGGGTCCATCGAACTGCGTGCCTCGTGGACTCCCACCGGATCCCCAGAACCGGATCTGGCCGCGCATTTCCAGGTCTGGCTCGAGACCCTGGCCGTGGCCGCGGGACTCGCGCCGCTACCTGCGGGTGTGATGAGCGTCGCCCCGCGCCGTCGTGGCTGAGGACGCGGAGGGACCGCACGGCCATATGCCAGCGGTCATCAACTCTGATACTGACCTTCGCGCGTGGTGCACCAGGCTCGCCTCGGGAAGTGGTCCGATCGCGGTGGATGCGGAGCGCGCGTCGGGTTATCGCTACAGCCAACGCGCGTATCTCGTCCAAGTGAAGCGTCAGGGAGCAGGGACCCTCCTCATCGACCCCATCGGCATCGCGGATTTCACCCCGCTGGCACAGGCCATGTCCGATGCTGAGTGGATCATTCATGCGGCGACACAGGATCTCCCCTGCCTCGCCGAAATCGGTCTGGTGCCCGAGTCCGTCTTCGACACCGAACTGGCTGGTCGGCTCTTAGGACGCGAGCGTGTGGGACTCGCTCCCCTGGTCGAGTCAGAACTCGGTGTGCACCTTGAGAAGGGACATGGGGCCGCGGATTGGTCCAAGCGACCACTCGATCCTGCTCTCATCCGCTACGCAGCCCTCGACGTGGAATTCCTCATCGAACTACGCGACGTCCTTGCGAGTGAGTTGCGCGCCGCAGGAAAGTCACACATTGCCGACCAGGAGTTCCACAAACTGCTCGGCTTCCGGCCGAAGGAACCGGGTCCCGACCCCTGGCGTCGGACGTCGGGACTACACAAGGCCCGCAAGCCCAGGCAGCTTGCGGTGGTGAGGGAACTCTGGAACGCACGGGATGAACTTGCCCGCACCACGGATACGGCGCCGGGACGCATCCTTCCCGACTCTGCGATGGTGGCCGCAGCACACTCCAATGCGACCACCCCGCAGGAACTCTTGGATTCCGATGGCTTCCATGGTCGCGGGGCGGCGAAACATTTGCCTTTGTGGTGGGCTGCCGTGCGCAAGGCCCGGGACCTCGCCAACTCCGAACTCCCCGTCGCAAGCCCGCCAAGCGGAGGACTTCCCCCGCCCCGCGCGTGGGAGGACCGCAATCCCGATGCCCACGCGCGGTTGTTGGTGGCCCGCGAAGTCCTTGCGCGATTGTCGGAGGAACGTGCGATACCGGTGGAGAACCTGATGACTCCCGAACTCGTACGCAGTGTGTGCTGGGAGGGGCCGGCTGATCCGGCTGCCGCATTCCGGAGCGGCGGAGCCCGGGAGTGGCAGGTGGAGCTCGTGGCGCCCGCGCTCACATCGGCATGGGCGGACACGGACGCTGAGGCCCGGTAGGTTACTGCCGAGTAACTTAACCGAGGAGAGCCATGGGCCGAACAGTCAGCGACGTCGTCTTCGTGGATGGGGCACGCACCCCCTTCGCCCGAGCCGGGAGCCTCTACAGCGAGACCCGCGCCGACGATCTGGTCGTCAAAGTGATCCAGGAACTCCTCCGACGCAATCCGCAACTCCCTGTCGAGCGGATCGACGACGTCGCGATCGCAGCAGCGACGCAGACCGGCGACCAGGGTATGAACATCGGTCGCTCTGCTGCACTGCTTGCCGGCCTGCCGCCCTCGGTGCCCGGGTACTCGATCGACCGCTGGTGCGCGGGCGCGATGACCGCCGTCACCACTCTTGCGGGGTCGATCATGTCTGGTGCCTACGACATCGCGCTCGCCGGTGGTGTCGAGCACATGACCCACCACCCGATGGGTGAGGGAATCGATCCGAATCCTCGATACCTGGCCGAGAAACTCGTGGATCCCGAGGCGCTCCTCATGGGCAAGACTGCCGAGAACCTGCACGATCGCTTCCCGCACCTCACGAAGGCCCGGGCCGACGCGTACGCGCTGGGATCGCAGGAGAAGACCGCGAAGGCATACGCCAATGGCTGGATCCAGGCCGATCTCGTCCCCGTGGCCGCACGGGCACAGGATCTCGGCTGGACGATGGTGACAGCCGATGAAGGACCTCGCCCGGGGACCTCCCTCGAGGGCCTCGCCGGGCTGCGAACTCCGTTCCGGCCCCATGGTCGCGTCACAGCGGGCAACGCGTCCGCGCTCACGGACGGAGCTACCGCTGCTCTCCTCGCCTCGGATGACGCAGCTCGCGAACTAGGGCTTTCTCGAAAGATGCGCATGGTCGGATACGCCTTCGCTGGCGTCGACCCGGAGGTGATGGGTGTGGGCCCCGTGCCCAGCACGGAGAAGGCCTTGAGACGTGCCGGTATGACGATCGAGGACATCGACCTCTTTGAGATCAACGAAGCGTTTGCCGTGCAGGTACTCGCCTTCCTGGACCATTTCGGCATCGATGATGAGGATCCGCGGGTCAACCCCCTGGGCGGGGCCATCGCGGTTGGACATCCCCTCGCCTCGTCGGGAATCCGGCTCATGAGCAACCTGGCGAAAGACTTCGAGTTGAACCCCACCGCTCGATTCGGGATCACCACGATGTGCATCGGACTCGGCATGGGTGGAACCGTGATCTGGGAGCGCGTGGGGGAAAACTCATGAGCACGGGCACGCTGGGATTCGCAGACGAGGTCGTCACGCATGCGCGCGTGCGAACCTTCGAACTTCCGGACGGGACCGGAACGTTCGGGCTCATCACGCTGGATAACGACCGGGATCACACGCGTCCGAGCACCTTCGGTCCCGAGGGTCTGCGGTCACTCGCGGACGCTGTGGATCAGGTCTCGGCCATCCCGGGGATCGTCGGGCTCGGCGTCACAGGGAAGCCCTTCATCTTCGCCGTGGGAGCCGATATTTCTGCGCTGGGCACCGTCGGCGACCGAACACTGATCGAACAGTTCGCCCGTCTCGGCCACGATGTTCTACGAAAGTTCGGCGAACTCCCCTTCCCCACCTTCGCCTTCGTGAACGGGGCTGCGATGGGTGGCGGCATGGAATTAGCCCTCCACTGCACCTACCGCACGGTCTCGACAGGCGCCACCGGCCTCGCACTCCCCGAGGTGTTCCTGGGCCTCGTCCCGGGATGGGGTGGCTGCTATCTGTTGCCACACCTCATCGGTCCCGAGAAGGCACTTCAGGTGATGGTGTCGAACCCGATGAATCTGAACAAGCAGTTGATACCGGCCGCCATGGTCGACCTAGGCATGGCGGATGCCCTGTTCCAGCCGTCGGAGTTCCTCGAGCGCAGTGTGGCCTGGGCCGCAGACGTGATCTCCGGCCGCGTGACTGTCGCACGACCCTCGGTCGACACCGATGCCTGGCAGGCCATCGTGGACGCCGGCCGTGCCGCGGTCGATGCACGGATTCATGGGGCCGCGCCGGCTCCTTATCGCACCCTCGATCTCGTGGCCGCAGCTCGCTCACGCACTCGTGATGAAGGCTTTGCCGCGGAAGACGAGGCGATCGCGGACCTGGTGATGGGAGATGAGATGCGCGCGAGCATCTACGCCTTTGATCTTGTCCAGCGGCGGGCGAAGAAGCCGGCGGGTGCCCCGGATCCCGCACTCGCGCGTCCCGTCACGAAGGTGGGGATCGTCGGTGCCGGACTGATGGCGTCCCAGCTCGCCCTCCTCTTCGTGCGTCGCCTCGAGGTTCCCGTCGTCATGTCCGATCTCGACCAGGAGCGCGTCGACAAGGGTGTCGGATACGTGCGTGCCGAGATCGAGAAGTTGAAGTCCAAGGGTCGAATCAGCGCCGACAAGGCCAATCGCTTAAGTGCCCTGGTCCGTGGTCAGGTCGGCCTCGAGGGCTTCGCGGGATGCGACTTCATCATCGAAGCGGTCTTCGAGGAGATCAGTCTGAAGCAGCGGATCTTCGCGGAGCTGGAGACGATCGTGTCTTCCGAATGCGTCCTCGCCTCGAACACATCGACGCTGTCCGTGACGCAGATGGCCCAAGGGCTTGAGCATCCGGAACGCGTGGTCGGCTTCCACTTCTTCAATCCGGTCGCCGTCATGCAGCTCCTCGAGATCGCCCGAACTCCCGCGACAGACGAAGCCACCCTGGCGACCGCCTTCGCAGTGGGGAAATCGCTCAAGAAGTCATGCGTCCTGGTGAAGGATGCCCCGGGCTTCGTGGTGAACAGGCTGCTGATCCGCTTCCTGTCGGAGATCGCTCGTGCCGTGGACGAGGGCTCCAGTTTCGAAGACGCCGACGCCTCCATGGAGCCACTCGGTCTCCCCATGAGCCCGTTCGTACTCATTTCCCTCGTCGGGCTCGGCGTTGCATCGCACGTGACACATGCGATGCACGACGCATTCCCCGACCGGTTCTACGCGTCCGAGAACCTTGATCGCCTCGCGACCTCGGGAAGGCCGGGCGTGTGGACCTGGGCAGCCGATGGGTCGAAGTCACTGGACCCCGAGGCGGTCGCACTCTTCCAGCAGGGGAACTCGCCCTCCACCCCGGAGGAGATTCGCTCCCGGGTTCTCGATGCCCTTGCAGATGAGTGCCAGCGGATGCTCGACGAGGGAGTCGTTGGCCAGGTGCAGGACATTGACCTGTGCATGATCCTCGGCACCGGATGGCCCTTCTGGCTCGGTGGTCTGACCCCCTACCTGGACCGCACCGGGGTGTCGGAACAGGTCACGGGGAAGCGCTTCCTCTCGCCGGGGGTCGCTTCAGTTCCCCGGTAGAGAGACCGACTCGTCGCTCTCGGCGTAGCTCGCCATGTGCTCCACCACCGCACGGGCGACGTCCTGGGCCGTGAGTCCGATGGTCGCGAGCACCTCGTTGCGCTTCGCATGGTCTAGGAAGTGAGTCGGTACGCCGAAGGTCATCAAGGGGACTTCGCTGCCCACATCGCGTAGGCGTTGGCCGAGCGCCGCGCCAATCCCTCCTTCACGCAGACCATCTTCCAAGGTCACCACGAGCTGCGCGTTCACCGCGCATTCGATGACATCATCAGACAGCGGGCGCACCCAGCCCGGGTCGATCACCCGCACGCCGATCCCCTGGGCCCGCAGCCGGTCGGCAACGTGCACCGCCGTTGAAGCCATCGAACCGATGCCCATCACAACCACTGCGCCGTCGCCGCTTTCATGGAGTACATCGACCGAGTGGTGCGATCGGACAACCGGAAGGTCGTCGCCGATGGCACCCTTGGGGAAACGGACAACCGTGGGCCCGTCCGACACATCCACAGCTTCGCGCAGCAACTTTCGGAGGGACGCTGCATCGCGAGGGCAGGCAATTCGTAGTCCCGGCACGATCTGGAGAAGTGCCATGTCCCACATCCCGTTGTGGCTGGCTCCGTCATCCCCCGTCACACCGGCGCGGTCCAAAACGAACGTGACCCCCGCGCGATGCAAGCCACAATCCATGAGGACTTGGTCGAATGCCCGGTTGATAAACGTTGCGTAGACCGCGACCACCGGATGGAAGCCGCCGAAGGCGAGCCCGGCAGCGCTCGTCACGGCGTGTTGCTCGGCTATCCCGACGTCGTACGTTCGATTGGGAAAACGACGAGCGAACGGTTCTAACCCGGTGGGTCCCAACATCGCTGCGGTGATCGCAACGACATCGGGCCGGGTCTCGCCGATCCCCACAAGAGCATCGGAGAACACGGACGTCCACGTGGGGCCTGAGATGGTCAGTGGCATTCCGGTGTCGGGGTCGATCACCCCGACACCATGGAATCGGTCCGATTCATCGTTCTCTGCTGGGCCGTAGCCATGTCCCTTGTGGGTGATGACATGCACGATCACTGGACCACGGAAGTCCCTCGCACGGGTGAGGGCGAACTCAACCTCCGCTTCATCGTGGCCATCGATGGGTCCGATGTACTTCAGGCCGAGATCTTCGAACATGCCCTGCGGAGCCAACATGTCTTTGGCACCCTTCTTAACCCCGTGCAACGCCCCGTAGAGCTGGGAGCCGATGATCGGCGTGCGCTGGACCGCGGACTTGCCCCACTGGAGCACGCGCTCGTATCCCCGGGCAGTTCTCAGGGCCGCAAGATGGTGTGCCAACCCACCGATGGTCGGACTGTAGGAGCGCGCGTTGTCATTGACGACTATCACCATCGGTCGGTCGCTGGCCGCAATGTTGTTTAAGGCCTCCCAGGCCATGCCACCGGTGAGCGCACCGTCGCCGATGACGGCCACAACGTGTCGTTGGGAGGCGACTCCACGGAGCGACCACGCCTTGGCGATCCCGTCGGCGTAAGAGAGCGCAGTCGAAGCATGGGAGTTCTCCACAACGTCGTGGGGGCTCTCCGCGCGACTGGGATAACCCGACAAGCCTTCGCTCTGCCGCAGCCGATCGAAGGCCTCGGCGCGACCGGTCAGAATCTTGTGCACGTAGGCCTGGTGACCGGTGTCCCAGACGATCAGGTCCTCCGGGGAGCGGAATACCCTGTGGAGGGCGATAGAAAGCTCCACGACGCCGAGATTCGGACCCAAATGGCCCCCCGAGGCAGAGACTTTCGCCACGAGGAATGCACGAACCTCAGCGGCGAGATCGTCGAGTTGGTCCGGACTCAGCGCGCGCACATCGCGCGGGTCCCTGATCCCCTCCAACAGCCCCATGGCCCTCCCTATCCCTCACGAGTCTAGGTCGACCTCCGGTCGAGAGCGCGTCGGACCTGAGCGACCTCGCGCTCCACCGTGAGCAGGTGCGCTCCATAGGACTCCAGGGCGGTGTGCACCCGGGTGAGGAGCGGCTCCTGGAAGCGGGGGCGGGCCTCCCGGTAGGCCTGTCGGGCACCTGCCCGTGCACCCTCAATGTGGTGCGTGACAGCCCAGGCGAGGGCGGGGACATCTCCTCGGAGGGTCGACGTGCGCCACTCTGGAGGTGAGCGGTCCAGAAGCCATCGCTCCGCATGTTCGAGAAACTCAGGATGTCCCGCATCCACCAGATCGCGTGGCCACGTCACAGGAGTGAGCGGAGGACGAACGGGAGGATCCCACCGTTTCGGTAGTAGTCAGCCTCGCCGGGGGTGTCGATGCGGACGTCGACGGTGAAAGCAATCGGGTTCCCCTCTGGTGTCCGTGCGGTTACCTCGAGTACTCGTGGCGTGAATCCATCATTGAGGGCCTCCACGCCGGTGATATCGAAGATTTCGAGGCCTGTTAGGCCCAGGGTCACCGCATTCTCACCAGAGCGGAACTGCAGAGGAAGTACGCCCATCCCAATCAAGTTCGACCGATGAATTCGCTCGTAGGACTCGGCAATAACAGCCTTGACCCCCAGAAGGGCGGTGCCCTTTGCGGCCCAGTCGCGACTCGACCCCGATCCATACTCGGCTCCGGCGAGGATCACCAGGGGTGTGCCAACCGCGGCATAAGACTCCGCCGCATCGAAAATGGGCACGATCGGTGTGTCCGGACGTGTGAGATCCAGCGTGAATCCGCCTTCGACGCCGTCCACCATCCGGTTGCGCAGCCGGATGTTGGCGAAGGTTCCACGGATCATCACCTCGTGATTTCCGCGACGGGACCCATAGGAGTTGAAATCCTTGCGGTCGACGCCGTGGGCGATCAAGTAGGCACCGGCCGGGCTATCGACCTTGATCGTGCCGGCAGGCGAGATGTGATCGGTTGTCACCGAGTCGCCGAGGACCGCCAGCACGCGTGCACCGCGGATGTCGCGTACCGGGGAAGGCTCAGCCGTCATGCCATCGAAGTACGGTGGCTTACGAACGTACGTCGACGACGGATCCCATGTGAAGAGTTCTCCTTCGGGGGTCTCCAGTGAACGCCACCGATCATCACCGGCGAAGACATCCCGATATCTCGTTACGAACATCTCCGGCGAGATGGTGGAGTCGATGACCTGCTGAACCTCCGATGTCGACGGCCAAATGTCCGAGAGCATGACGGGAGCGCCCTCCGGATCGATCCCGAGGGGTTCGTTCAACAGATCGATATCCATGGTGCCTGCAATCGCATACGCCACGACGAGGGGCGGAGAGGCGAGATAATTCATTTTCACATCAGGATTGATCCGACCCTCGAAATTCCGATTCCCGCTGAGCACGGACACCACGGCCAGGTCCGCCTCGTTGACCGCAGCGCTGACTTCGGGAATCAGTGGACCCGAATTCCCGATGCAGGTGGTGCACCCGTAGCCCACGGTGTCGAATCCGAGCTTGTCGAGATACGGGGTCAAGCCCGCGCGGTCGTAATAGTCCGTCACAACCTTCGACCCGGGGGCCAGGGTCGTCTTCACCCAGGGCTTACGACTCAGTCCTCGCTCCACGGCCCGCTTGGCCACGAGTCCTGCAGCGATCATCACGGAGGGATTGCTGGTATTGGTGCACGAGGTGATTGCCGCGATCACGACTGCCCCGTGCCGGACACTCACCGGCTCTCCGTGGATCGCGGTTCGCACTTCGGCGGCCGGGGTGTCCGTGAATCCCTCCAGCGCCTCGCGATAGGAGTTCCGCGCATCCGTCAGGAGCACCCGGTCCTGTGGCCGACGGGGTCCCGCGAGGCTCGGTTGGACCGTGGAGAGGTCAAGTTCCACATACTCCGAGTAACGGGGCTCGTGAGCAGGGTCATGCCACAGACCCTGCACGCGTGCGTACTCCTCGACAACCTGGATGTGGTTCTCATCGCGGCCCGTCAACCTCAGATAGTCCAGGGTTGCCTGGTCGATCGGGAAAATCGCGACGGTACTGCCGTACTCCGGGCTCATATTGCCGATGGTGGCGCGATTGGCCAGGGGGACGTGCGTGACACCATCGCCGTAGAACTCGACGAACTTCCCGACCACACCGTGCTTCCGGAGCATCTGAGTGATGGTCAGAACCAGATCCGTCGCGGTTGCCCCCTCGGGCAGCTGACCTGTGAGCTTGAAGCCGACAACTCGCGGGATCAGCATCGACACAGGCTGTCCGAGCATCGCCGCTTCCGCCTCGATACCTCCGACACCCCAGCCGAGGACCCCGAGTCCGTTGACCATGGTGGTGTGCGAGTCGGTTCCCACGACGGTGTCGGGGTACGCCTGCCCGCGACGCACCATCACAACGCGTGCAAGCGATTCGATGTTCACCTGGTGAACGATGCCGGTGCCCGGGGGCACCACCTTGAATTCCTCGAATGCTGCCTGGCCCCAGCGGAGGAACTGATACCTCTCTCGGTTCCGCTCGTACTCGAGTTCGACATTCCGTGTCTCTGCATCGCCGGTGCCAAAGAAGTCGGCGATGACGGAGTGATCGATCACGAGTTCCGCAGGGGCAAGGGGCTCGATTGTCGATGGGTCGCCGCCGAGACCGGAAACCGCCTCGCGCATGGTGGCCAGATCGACGACGACCGGAACCCCAGTGAAGTCCTGCATGACGACGCGGGCGGGGGTGAACTGGATCTCCTCCGTGGGCTCGCTGCGGGGATCCCAGGAGCCGAGAGCCGTGATTGTCTCGCGGGTGACATTGGCTCCATCCTCCGTGCGGAGAAGGTTCTCCAGGAGGACCTTGTGGGTGTAGGGCAACGTCTCCCAGCCTGGAACCGAGGAGATTCGAAACACCTCGACCTCGTGGCCCGCAAGTCGCATGGTCGTACGGGCATTGAATGAATCCGGGTACGTCACCAGACCTCCATGATGTCGAGACGTCAAGATAACCGATGCGTGAATGCGAGGAGCGCGACGGTCTCGACGTGGTGGGTCATGGGGAAGGCGTCAATGGGGACGACACGCTGAACCTCGTATCCCCCGGATCGGAGGATGCGGACATCGCGGGCCAGTGCAGCCGGATCGCAGGCAACGTAGATGATCCGCGGCACAGGGAGGGACATCAACTGGCGTGTGACCTCGGGCCCGCATCCGCTCCGTGGTGGATCCACCACCACTCCATGCGGGGGCTGGGCTTGATCTGCCAGCCACGCTGCGACCTCCGCGTGGTGGAGTACGACGTCAGGTCGATTGTGAAACGTGCGCCGCGCCGCGCTGCAGGCGCGTCCGTCGGACTCGACCGAGACGACACGCGACGCGCCTGCGTCAGCGAGAAACGCGGTGAGAAGCCCGGCTCCCGCATAGAGGTCCCACCACGTCTCCCCGGTCACCGAGCCGGCGAGACCCACGACGGTGTCCCCCAGGTATTGCGCGAATCCACCGTGTACCTGCCAGAACGCGCCGACAGGCAACGACCAGCTTTCTGTTCCCACCAGGGTGGTGACGGCCTCTCGCACACGCGCCGAGCCCCCCTGGGCCTCGACCCTCACGATGCCGTCACTCCCGATGGCGGCCCGGAACTCCTCGCCCGGTCGGACGTCGCGCATCACGGATGGGAGCACTCGGTTGTCGGTAATCGGGCACTCCGTGACCTCGACGACCTCGTGGGAGCGGGCTCGATGCATCCCGATTCCGCCGACCGTTCGGAGGGCGGTCATGCGGGTCCGCCACCCCAGTCCACCCGCATCCCCGGGAATCGACGTGGTCTCGGTCACGCACTTCTTGAGGTGGTCGAGCCTCATGCCTCCGAGACGCGTAAGGCAGTCCACCACCACATCTCGCTTGGAACGCCGCTGCTCCTCGAGGCTGACGTGCTGGAGGTCGCATCCACCGCACAATCCCGGGCCGAAAGATCTGCATGCCGGATCGGTGCGAGCGGGAGATGGGGAGATCACGGACGTGACATCCGCATACACCACTCCCCGCGCCCGGCGCGTCACGACAACCCGCACGCGCTCTCCGGGGATGCCGAATCGAACAAACCACGTTTTGCCCTCTGCATGCGCGATGCAGGCTCCTCCTGAGACCCACCTACCGAGATCGAGCTCGGTGCCGCCGTCACTCACCGTCGGTTGATCGGGCGTCACTCGACTCCAGCTGCCACGGCACGCTCGTGACCATGACATTGGGCATGAACAGCAGGCGGCTCTTGAGACGGAGAGCAGACTGATTGTGCAGCAGTTGCTCCCACCAGTGACCAACCACGTACTCGGGGATAAACACCGTGATGAGGTCCCGTGGACAATCCGAGCGGATGGAACGTACGTAGTCGATGATCGGGCGTGTGACCTCGCGGTAGGGAGAATCAAGCACCCGGAGTGTCACGGGAATCTCCCGGCGACTCCACTCGGCAACCAGATCACGAGTGTCCACGGCATCCACATTGACGGTGACAGCCTCAAGCACCGTGGGACGCGTCGCCCGGGCGTAGGCCAGCGCGCGGAGCGTGGGCTTGTGGATCTTGGAGACGAGGACGAGCGTGTGAACGCGGGCCGGTAGCACCATCTTGTCCGATGTTACCGTCGCAAGCTCGACGCGAACCCTGGCGTAGTGTCGCTTGATCGACCACATGATGAAAACGAGAATCGGAATGGCGACGACGACGATCCAGGCCCCGCGCGTGAACTTGGTCACCAGCACGATCACCAATACGAGGGAAGTGAGCACGAAACCGAATCCATTGATGAGGCGCGATCTGATCATCTGGCTTCGCTCGGCCCCCGAGGAGCCGCGGAGCGCCCGATTCCAGTGCCGGATCATGCTGAACTGGCTTAAGGAGAATGCAGTGAAGACTCCGATGATGTAGAGCTGGATCAAGCCCGTGACGTCGGCCTGGTAGACGATGATGAGGATGACGGCGAGGAGTGCCAACGTGAGGATGCCGTTGCTATACGCGAGTCGGTCCCCCCGGGTGTGCAGCTGACGGGGCAGGTAGCCGTCTCGAGCGAGGATCGAGCCCAGGACAGGAAAACCGTTGAAAGCAGTGTTGGCGGCGAGAGCCAGTATGAGAGCCGTCACCAAGGCGATCACGACGACCGCCCAAAGTTGGTTACCGAAGACGGCACCGGCCATCTGGACGATGACGGTCTTCTGATCCTGACCTTCCGGGAGACCGATCAAGCTGGCGTTCGAATCGGTCACCTTGACCTGGGTGGTGAGCGCGAGCCACGTGATCCCCACGAACATGGTCATGGACAAAACACCGAGAAGGAGCAACGTTGTCGCCGCGTTCTTTGACTTTGGTTCCCGGAATTGCGGCACACCATTCGCGATGGCCTCGATTCCGGTGAGCGCAGTGGTACCAGATGAGAAGCTGCGAGCCAGGAGGAATGCCAGGGCAAGTCCGACGAAGGCGGAATCGGGAATGACCTCCCAGGCCGCACTCTCCGCCAACATCTCATCACCACGCAGGACCCGGAAAATCCCTGTGCCGATCATGATGAAGACACTCGCAATAAAAAGGTAGGTGGGGATTGCGAAAAACGACCCTGACTCCTTCACACCACGGAGGTTTATATATGTGATCAGGATTACGGTCCCGACCGCGAACCAGACGTTGTGGTCACTCACGAACTGAAACGTGGAACCAAGGTTGGCGATCGCCGCTGATACGGAAACCGCGACCGTCAGGACGTAGTCGATCAGAAGAGCACTCGCGACCAGAACTCCCCATTTGGGTCCCAAATTGGCCGAAACGGTTTCGTAGTCCCCACCCCCGCTCGGGTACGCCCGCACGTTCTGCCGGTAGGACGCGATTACGGTGAAATAGAGCACGACAACCGCGACCGCGATCCACGGGCCGTAAGCAAGCAGTGACGCTCCCCCGAGTGTCAGCACAATCAGGATTTCCTGCGTCGCATACGCATTCGACGAAAGGGCGTCACTCGCGAAGACCGGAAGCGCGATGCGCTTGGGGAGCAGGGTATGACCCAGATGCTCGCTTCGCAGGGCACGGCCTACGAAGAGCCGCTTCACTCCATCGGCGACGGACACGTTGCCACACACTAGACCTTCCTCGCGTCGCGTGTAGCGTGTGCGTCGTGCACATCGTGATTCTGGGTTGTGGGCGTGTCGGGTCGCTTCTGGCGCATCGGCTGGACGATCAGGGTCACTCGGTTGCCGTCATCGACATGGACGCGAAGGCATTCCGGCGGCTCGGGGAGACGTTCAGCGGCACAACAGTGACCGGAATTGGCTTCGACCGCGAGACCCTCGAAAGCGCGGGGATCACCCGTGCGCATGGTTTCGCGGCCGTGAGCAGTGGCGATAACACGAACATTCTCTCTGCGCGTGTGGCGCGGGAAACCTACAACGTCCCGCATGTGGTCGCGCGCATCTACGATCCTGGTCGCGCCGAGGTATACGAACGCCTTGGGATTCCCACGGTGGCCACCGTTTCGTGGACAGCCGGGCAGATCATGCGGCAACTCCTCCCATCAGGCGCCGCCCCCGAGTACGTGGACGCAAGTGGAACGATGATGCTGGCCGAGGTTCACATCGGTTCCGCGTGGCTGGGGCGCCGGGCAGAGGACATTGAAGCTGCGGTGCCTGCACGGCTGGGATTCGTGACTCGTTACGGAGCCGCTCTGTTGCCCGATGCGGACACGGTTCTTCAGCAGGGCGATCTCGTGCACCTGTTGCTCGCCCCGGCAGACCGGACACTCGTAGAGACCATGTGCGAGAAGGGTCCGGCACGGTGAAGGTCGTCATCGCGGGCGCTGGCAAGGTGGGTCGAGCGATTGCGCGTGAGCTCGTCTCCAATGGACACGCGGTCCTCTTGATCGACAAGGACCCGCAGCTGGCGCGGCCAGGCGTCGTGGAGGGTGCATCCACGTTACTCGCCGATGCGTGCGAGATTGCTGCTCTCGAGGATGCGGAGTTGACGCAGTGTCAGGTTGTGGTCGCGGCCACGGGCGATGACAAGGTGAATCTTGTGGTGTCTCTACTGGCGAAAACAGAGTATGGGGTGCCCCGAGTCGTCGCCCGTGTGAATCATCCCAAGAACGAGTGGATGTTCGATGCGTCCTGGGGCGTGGACGTTGCGGTCTCAACACCACGCATCTTGTCGGCACTTGTCGAGGAGGCCGTCAGCGTCGGAGACCTCGTACGCCTCTTCACATTCCGTCAGGGTGAGGCAAATCTCGTCGAGATCACCCTGTCGATCGACTCCCCCGTTGTCGGTGGGCGAGTGGGTGATCAGGAGTGGCCCCCGGACACCGCGTTGGTGGCGATCGTGCGAGGCCCGCACGTGATCACACCATCGCAGGATGACCCGCTGGAAGTGGGCGACGAATTGCTCTTCGTCGCGGTTCCGGATCAGGAACCGGCCCTCCAGCGGCTCCTCGGTCACGCCTAGATCTTCTTCTCCCGCATCTGCCGATAGGTGGGAGCCAGGACCACATACGTGAAGTACGCGGCCGCAATGAATGCCGGCCACCCCAGCACGATCCGCACGATGCCGAGGAGCTCCACCTCCCCCGCGAAGTACAGGGGACCCTGGACGACGAGACGTCCGAAGAACAGGCCCACCCAGATCCAGGAGGCAGCAGAAAAGACGCGGCGGAGTTCCCGTGACGCCCTCCAGGACATTCCCTGTCCGGTGAGGAGTCCAACGATCACACCGAGGAGAGGCCAGCCCACCACGATGGATATCAGGAACGCGGTGCCATAGACCGCGTTCGTGATGACGCCCGGGAGGAAGAAGTCCTCCGCCCTGCCGGTAAAGGCCGAGAACGCTGCTGCGATCACGACGCCGGCCAGCCCAGCAAGAACCTGCTGCAGGCTTTTCCGCTGGATCAGCCGGAGCACCGCGAGAATCAGCGCCACGGCAACCGCCGCGATCAGGGCGATCGGCAGCCGTTGACCGGTCACTGTGTACGCCGTGACGAAGACGGCCGTGGGAAGCCCGGAGTCCAGCACTCCCCGCCATCCACCGATAGCGCGGTCGAGAATGATCCGCTCGGCGTGCAGGTCCTCGCGTGATTCTCCCTCGGACTCAGCCACCGGTCACCTCGTGGGGGCGCAGTCGATACGTCGGGTTGTAGATGACTGGGCGTGCCGCACCATGCGTTAAACGACCCCTCACAATGATGCGCCTGCCCGCCTCGATCCCCGGAATCGCGCGACGACCCAGCCACACCACCGTGAGTCTCCCCGTGTCGTCGGAAACTTCGATCTCAAGAGTCGGCGCTACGTCGGGCGGGGGTACGCAGACACTCGAGATGACCCCGGACACCTCGACGACAGATCCCGGCGAACATGCACTCACGGGCGTGACGGACACGTCTTCCGGGGTCATCGAGTCTCGGTGATCTCGGGTCCGCGCACAAATGGATCGGGGGGCGCCGGAACGGGCTCGGGTGATGCATTCGGCATCCGCAGGGGAAGCGGTGCTCCCACCGGAAGGGCTGTATCTCCTCGCACGATGATGACCTCACGGAAGGCATCCTCGAGGGCACGCGCGGATTCCGGGTCCCGGGCCGCTCCACCGATGAACACTCCGCGCACGAACCACCGGACGCCTTCGACTCCGACGAACCTCGCTGGCTGAAGAGCACCGTTGTCGTCCTTTACTTGGGCAACCAACTCGATCCCGAAGGGACCCTCGCGTTCTTCCACCAAGCCGCCAGCGGCGTTGATCGAGGAGTTCAACTGCGCACGGACGTCTTCCCAGAGTCCGCCACTACGGGGCGCGGCGTAGGGTTGAACCTGCACCGCTCCCTCGGGCAGGGCGAACGTGACCTGGGTGATGACACCGGTTTTCTGGTCCGCCTGCACCTGCACCTGAAGTCCCGGGATGGCGGGCACGATCATCGAGCCCAGGTTCGTGCGCTCTAGGACCTCGCCCGGATCGACGTCGCTGATGTCGCGCGGTCCCACAGGCCGGGAATCATCGGTCACGGCACCACTATCCCAGGCCGGTGGACCCGAAGCCGGAGTCCCCTCGGCCACTACCGGGCAGCGCGGACACCTCGGTAATCCGGGGAACCTGGACCTGAGTGACGAGAAGTTGGGCGATCCGGTCACCCACCTCGCAGGTCCATTCCGACTCGCCGAGGTTGACCAGGATTACGCGAATCTCACCACGGTAGCCCGCATCGATTGTCCCAGGTGCGTTCGCAACGGTCACTCCGTGCCGAAGGGCGAGGCCGGAGCGCGGATGGACGAGTCCGACGAAACCTGCAGGGAGGGCGATGGCTAGCCCGGTACCTACGTCGGCACGTGTACCGGGGCCTAGGGTGCAGATCTCTACCGCCCGAAGATCCCATCCAGCGTCGCCCGGGTGGGCACGCTCCGGGAGAACTGCACGAGGATGGAGGCGCTCAATCAGTAGGTCCACGTCCACGGGTTCCCCTCTGGTCACACCTCGATCGGGGTGTACGTGGACTCTAGTAAGGATGGATATGACGTACCGAGAACGACTCTGGCCCGCGGCGTGGGTGTGGATGCTCATGCTCGGAGTCGCCGTGATGCTGGCAGCGGCACTGGCGTTTGCACTGGGCCCTGTCTGGGGCGTCTCCACGCTTCTCGGGTGTGTATTGCTCATGGTTCTCGTCGTCCTCGCCACTGTCTCGACTATCACCGTTTCCCCGTTCGGAGTGCACGTCGATAGAGCGTTCCTGCCACGGGCGTCCATCAGCGGGGTTCGCACCCTGGATAGGACTGAGATGCGTCTAGCGCTCCGCTCCCCGCCAGGGACCACGTACCTGGCCGTGCGGCCCTGGGCGTGCCGGGAGGGTGTTCTTGTTGCCCTCGATGATGCGTCCGACCCTCACGCATACTGGCTGGTGAGCTCGCGTCATCGAGAGGCATTCGCGCAGGCGATCCTCGAGGCCACGACGCATGGCCCGCATGACAGACTCGCGCCTGGAAGGGATGTGTGATGGCACAGAACTCAGTCGAGCCCACGCGCGTGAATCCGATGGTTCACGTGGTTGCGCCCTTGGTTGCCATCGGTGCGACGATGATCGTGCGCAAGATGCTGAACCAGGGCTACAAGCGCACAACAGGACACGCTGCGCCCGATTCGCGCGATCCGAACACCCGGCTTGCATCAGCGCTCATCTGGACGGCGGTCACGGCCGCAGCCGCGGCAGTCGCGGAAGTCGCGGTCTACCGCGCCACCGCTCGGTGGATGGACTAGACCCTAGGCGCACTCGGTGCAGATGGGACCCTTCCTGCCCTCGTGATGCAACTGGCTGCGATGGTGAACCAAGAAGCAGGACATGCACGTGAACTCGTCCGATTGCTTAGGCACAACGCGAACTGCAAGGTTCTCATCCGAGAGATCCGCTCCGGGAAGCTCGAGGGTTTCGGCGAGTTCGGCCTCATCAACGTCGACGGCACCCGAAGACTTCTCGGCTCGACGTGCCTTGAGTTCCTCAAGGCTGTCCTCGGCAAGTTCCTCGTCGGTCTTGCGTGGTGCGTCGTAATCGGTGGCCATCGCTCCCCTCCTGCCTCCGGATGCGGGCAGATTGTGCCCCATGACCCAGGTGGGTGTCCTCCGGGGTGTCCGATTTGGCAAGATCGTGTGGTGGCCGTTTATGCCCTGGGAGCTCGAGAGCCGAGAATCGCCCCCGATGCGTTCATCAGTCCCGAGGCAGTGATCATCGGAGACGTCGTCATCGGATCGGAGTCCAGTGTGTGGCCAGGTGCCGTCCTACGTGGCGACCACGGCCGGATCGTGGTCGGCGAACAGACCTCGATCCAGGACGGTGCCGTGCTTCACTGCAGCGATTCCGCTGACACAGTCGTGGGTGATCGCTGCACCATCGGCCACAGCGCTCACCTCGAGGGTTGCGCTGTGCTTGACGATTCACTGATCGGCAGTGGTGCGGTTGTCCTCGCTCACGCTCAGGTCGGACCGCATGCCCTAGTAGGGGCCGCAGCACTTGTTCCCGAGGGCCTCATCGTTCCCGAGGGAGCGAGGGCCCTCGGTGTGCCCGCGCGCGTCACATCCGACGTTGTCGGTCGCGACGACTTCCAACACAACGTCGAGGCTTACGTCCGTAACGTGCACTGGTACCGGGCAAACCTCAAACGACTCGACTGACCTATGGGCCCCGCTCGACACCAAGCGCGAGAAGTCGCGCGACAAGGTCATCGAAGATCGCCGGCATGGCACACACAACTGTGGTGCCGCTGTCTGGACTCGATGTGGTCCAGGTTCGTGCCCCTGCCTCCTCGACGATGACGAGGCCGGCGGCGTAGTCCCAGGGATGGATACCGCGCTCGTAGTAGGCGTCGATCCGACCCGACGCCAGCCAGGTGAAATCGATGGTCGCACATCCGGTACGTCGAATATCGCGGATGTGCGCGATCAGCCCCTCAAGAACCGACACCTGCGATAAGCGTCGATCAGGTGCGTAGCCGAAACCAGTCGAAACGAGGGCTTGATCCAGGCTTGATGTTGGACGTCCTGAGATCCTCTCCGCGACATCTCCACGGATGCGCCAGGCACCGTGTCCGCGCACGCCCACATACGACTCGCAAAGGTCGGGCGTGGCGATCACACCCACATCGCCAATACCTTCCACGTGCACGCCCACGGACACGCCCCAGGTGGGGATTCCGAAGAGATAGTTGACTGTGCCATCGAGCGGATCGATGATCCACGTGACTCCAGATGATCCGGAGCGCGAGCTCCCCTCCTCCCCGATGATCCCGTCATCCGGACGGGTCTCCAGGATCCTGCGGACGATCATCTCCTCCGAAGCCCGATCCATCGCGGTGACGACATCCGTGGGCGTCGACTTGCTGAATACCTCGAGTTCGCCGGGGCGCTCGTCCCTAAGGAACGCACCGGCCGCATCGGCCACACCCCAGGCCAATCGCAGACATTCGTGCTTTTCGAGAAGGACATCCAGGGGCATCGTCTCCACGGCCACATCCTGCCGCGCGAGTCGGTCGCACGATACGGTGCCTCGTGATCGCGAACTACAAGGCCGCACTGCACGTGCCCGGCACTGCCGCGTTCACAGGGGCGGCCTTTATCGCGCGGCTACCGCTGGCTCTCAACGGTCTCGGGATCGTCCTGTTGGTCAGCATCACTACCGGCTCTTACGCACTGGCTGGATCTCTGTCCGCCGTGTACGCCCTCTGTTCCGCGGGCGGTGGGATCGTCAGCAGCCGCTGGGCGGACGTTCACGGGCAGAGAGGAATCCTTCTCGCCCTCCCCGTGGTTTCCGGGCTTGCCATGATGGGCTTCGTCCTCAGCATCATGGGACCACTACCACGCTGGTCGGCGTGGGCATGTGTGACGATCACCGCCCTGTGCCAGCCGACCATCGGATCATTCGTGCGCGCACGGTGGGCGGCGGTGTCGCCCACCCCAGACATCCGACGCGCAGGCTTCGCCTGGGAGAGCATCGTCGACGAGTTGATCTTCTCGATCGGACCGCTCCTCGCTGCCACGACCGCGGTATCCCTATGGACACCGACGCCATTGATTGTCTCAGCGGTTCTCCTCCTTCTCGGGAGTTGGTGGTTGGGTGGCCAACGGGCAACACAACCGCCACTCCACCGTGCGCCAGGTACGTCGTCCGGCCGCTCTGCCCTGTCGGCCCCTGGTATTCCCATTGCAATTCTTTTCGCACTAGGCCTCGGCATTCTCTTCGGGGCGTTCGACGTCTCAACGGTCGCCTTCACCGAGCAGGCCGGCGTGGCCGGAGCCGCCGGCGTGGTCCTGGCGCTGTGGGCAGGTGGTTCCCTGATCGGGGGTCTCTACTTCGGTTCTCGCCGCTGGGCTACGGGACTGGACGCCCTGTTGCGCAACACGGCCGTGCTTCTCGCGCTTGTGATGATTCCCGCTCTGGCCGTCGCATCCGTACTGGTCCTTATGATCGTTGCATTCCTCGCAGGCATGAGCATCGCCCCGACTTTGATCAGCCTCTTCTCCGTCACCGAGCGGCTCGTTCCCCCACGGTTGCTGACCGAGGGGTTGACCTGGGTGACTGCAGGCCTATCCGTCGGGTTTGCAATCGGGTCGGCATCCGGAGGTGCCATCGTCGATGCCCACGGGACTCGCACCTCTTTCGGCTTCGCCTGGGCGGGGGCCGTGTTGTGCGCGTTTCTCGGGACGATCTTCTGCCGCTATATAGGGCGCCATTTGCGCGATGAGACCCCCGAACCCACCGTGGCCTGGGTAGAGGATCCCATACCCGGTGCAATCCCCCCGACGCTGGAATCTCGCGATAGATTGGCGCCCTAGCCGAGCCGAGGAGTCACACTGCAGACGCTGAGCCCACGTGAAATCCAGGCGCGCGTGAGAGCAGGCGCGTCCGTGGATGATGTCGTGGCCGAAACCGGATGGCCGGCGGACAAGGTCGCTCGTTACGCCGAGCCACCCCTGCGCGAACGTGCCTACATCGTCGAGTTGGCGCAGCGCGCATATGTGCGAGGCACCACCGGCAACACAGTCCTTCTGGATCTGGTTGCAGATGCGTGGCGCGGTGCCACGTGGGATGCGTATCGCGGCGGCGACGGACGATGGCGGGTCACAGCCTCGTTGGAGCGACAGCAGGCGACGTGGATCTACGAGCCCACGGGGCGCTCGGTCCAGGCGGTGGATTCCGGGGCTACGCGGATCCTCGGTGCCGAGGTGGCTACACCGGAACCTGAAGTGCCACCTGCGCCTCCCGCCCGGGAGCCCCTCGAAGAACGACCCAAGCTGGTGTCCGTTCCAGCGCCACATGCAGAACCCCCTGCGCCGCCGGCTCCCACACCTGCGCCGCCGGCTGCCCCTGCAGATCCACCTGCCGCGTCGACGGACGAGTCTCGGGCGTCTAAGAAGAGTCGGCGCGGCCGTGCCCGTGTGCCAAGTTGGGACGAAATCCTCTTCGGCGCAACGCGCTCGGAGGACTAGGGCGAGAAGGGCAGGGGCTGTGGCGACACATGCTCCCGGGTGGCCCGTGCCGCGGTAAGTCGGGATCGATAGTGACGTCGGCACAGCACCTCATAGGCGACTGCCGCGCTCCCCGCCCCGTGGGCCACGTCCCCCACGAGAACTTGGTCGCCTTCCGTAGTCATCTCGCCATTCATCGTCCGCGCGTTGTGGATAGCCCGCGCACCGCACCAGCAGAGGGCCTCCACCTGAAGTACGTGCACCCGATCGGCGAGTTCGACTAGTCGGGCTGACCCAGGAAAGAGCCGCGTACGGAAATCCGTCATGATCCCGAACGCATACACGTCGATTGCCAATTCATCAACGACCTGGGCAAGTTGCTCCACGTGTTCCACGGAGTAGAACTGTGCCTCGTCGCAGATCAGGTAATCGACACGCTCTCCCGAAGACAGAAGGTCCACAACGATACGGCGGAAGTCGGTCGCATCATCGACCTCGACGGCCGCCACGGCGAGGCCAAGTCGGCTGGACAACTGATTGGTGCCGGCCCGATCCAACTTCGTGAACACGAGTCCGCTGCGACCTCGGGATCTGTGGTTGTGGTCCGTCTGCAATGCGAGGGTGGACTTCCCACAGTCCATCGTTCCCGCATAGAAGGTGAGCTCTGCCACCGCGGAATCCTGACACACCCGGCTCGTCAGACTTGAGTGAACGCCGCGAGAGGGACCTGCCGTTCCTCGACGGTCCAGGATCCATGCTGCCCAGGCAGGGATGAGATTCGCGGATCCACGTCCGGGCAACTCAGCATGGCGTTGCCCGTTGCAAGAAGGATCAAATCTCCGAGCCTCTCCAAAGCGAACCCCTCGAATGCCCCCATAAGACCGGACTCGCGAACCTGGCTCCGAGTCATGATGTCGAAGTTCGGCGACAGCCGCTCCCGCCAACGTCGCGCGGTGTCATCGGGGTCACACGCCGGTTGTAGGTACACGAGTCGACACCGTGGCTCCCCGGCCAGCCGGACCACGTCACGGTGGAGATCCCCGAGGTCCTTCCAGTCCATTCGACTAGCGGGCGGGCAGGTGACCATCCCGTGATCGGACGTGACGAGGAGAAGGGAGTCGGCGCCCAGGACTGAACGAACCCCGGAAATGAGCCGTCCGACGCGGTCCAGACCCGCCATCCACTCGGGCTCCCCCACGCCTCGCGCGTGGCCGATGCGGTCGAGCTCCGGCCAGTAGACGTAGGTGAGGTTGGGACGAGGCTCCCTTTGGATGTCGCGAAGGCACGTTATGTAGTCGTCTATCTCCCGAACGCCGTGGTAGCTCGGCCCGCGAAGTGACGCGCGGGTGAGGCCACTGTGGGCGTAGTCGATCGGGCCAACCGTGTGACATGCGATTCCATGGCGCTGCATCACTTCGGGAATCGTCGGCTCGACTTGGACCGCCTCAGGGAGAGGTTCGTTTCCCCAGTGGAGTGGGGCAAGCAGTTGTCCCGTCTCAGGAAGCACGAATGAGGCTCCGACCATCCCGTGCATTCCAGGCAAAAGGCCAGTCCCCAGTGACGTCAGCGCGACCGCCGTTGTGGTGGGCAGGACAGACGAAATCGGCTGAATGTGAGCGGAGGTCAGCCAGGCTGGGTCACTTCGCGTGAGTGCCCCGTAGCCCAGCCCGTCGACGAGGAGGCACACGATCCTTGACGGTGTCCCCAGCCCCAGGACATCGTCGAACCCCGGGCATCCCAGCGCCGCTGCCGCACTTGGAAGTACGTCAGCGAGTGTGATCTCAGCGGAGTCGAGCACTTGTCGCGTGGGACAACTCGGCGGCGAATGCGAGAACCTGTGCGACGACATCCGAGCCATCAGCTGCCGTGCTCACCCGGATCGAGAAATCATCGTTGCTCGACGTGCCGGAGAGTCCGTGATCCGCCTCGCACGCAGGATCACCGCAGGTGGCCGGTTCGAGCTCGATCCTGCTCACCGCTCCCCACCCGATGGTGAGCACCACCTCGGAAGACGGGCCACCGAGGCGGTACGAGGTCGGATCCGGCACGACCCTTGTGACGACTACGGAATCGACGCGTTCGAGCCGCACGGCCTCGGTCGAGGTGCTGGCGTAGGCAGGCATTTCCGGCTGCTCGGATGCGTGATCGTCCGTATGCCCGACGATGAGCCTCGTTGGCGTGAGGGCGAGCACCGTGACGTGTCGACGAAGCTCATCCCGGTCGAACGTTGCCTCATGGTGAACTACATAGGAACGAAGTTCCTCGCCGCCGAGTGCGGTGTCGAGGGCATCGGAGACGATGTCCGGGTAGTACCCGCTGCGCTCGATGTCATGGCGTAGGGCTTGACGCGCCGCGGGTGAGGCCATACCCGCATCCTGTCAAGGCTCGCCGTCTGTCGGGGACTCGGGGCCACCGCTACTGTCCTGCTGTGAAGTCGGCTTTCGATCTGGCTCCGGACGTGGCACAGGCACTCGCGACCGGGAGGCCGGTGGTCGCCCTCGAATCGACCATCATCAGTCACGGGCTCCCCCACCCGGAGAACATAAGGGTGGCGCAGCAGGTGCACGAGACCGTACGCGCGCACGGAGCGGTCCCAGCAACCATCGCCATTCTCGACGGTCGAGTTCGCGTTGGACTCTCCGATGACCAGATTGCCGAGATCGGCTCCCGGGACGACGTGATCAAGGCAAGTGTTCGTGACCTGCTCCCCCTCCTGGGGCGAGGTGGGAGTGGATCCACCACCGTCGCCTCGACGAGCATGATCGCAGCGGAGTGCGGAATCAACGTATTCGCCACAGGCGGCCTGGGAGGCGTGCATCGCCAAGCGAGGGACAGTTGGGATGAGTCGGCCGATCTCACAACGTTGAGTTCAACACCGATCACGATCGTGTGTTCCGGGGTGAAATCCATCCTGGACGTGGCGGCGACACTCGAACGCCTAGAGACCCTCAACGTCACCGTCGTGGGGTATCGAACGATGCGATTCCCAGGGTTCTACCTTTCCGATTCGGGTCACGATGTGACGTGGACCGTTCAGGATCCCGTCGAGGTGGCCGCCATGATGCGAATGCGTGCTGCTGTTGGCGTCAACTCGGCACTTGTGGTGGGTAACCCCATCCCAGTGACCGGGCAGCTCGATCCTGACCTCCATGACGCGGTCCTCGCTGACGGGCTCACTCGCGCCCACGAACGGGGAATCTCCGGCAAAGACGTCACTCCGTTCCTGCTTGATCACTTCCATCGAGCGACACACGGCGCGAGCCTCACGGTCAATTCGGCTCTGATCGTGGACAACGCCGATCTTGCAGCGCGTATTGCGGTCGCTGCTTCCGGGTGATGACCGGGTTGGGCGTCATGACCGTGATCGGGGACATCGCGCGCGATGTCAACGTCCACGTGGATGTTCGTGGACCGAGAGATCTCGTCCATGCCGGAGACACGCCGGCACAGATTCGGATGGGACTCGGTGGGTCCGCCAGCGCCACGGCCGCGTGGCTGGCGCACCTGGGCCAGTCCGTTCATCTCGTCGGTTCTCGGGGCGACGACCCTACGGGTGAGGCCTGCCTCGAGGACCTTCGTCGACTCAAGGTCGAACCCCATCTTCGCGTCGAAACCGGCACACCCACAGGCACGGTCGTGGTGATCGTGGATTCCACGGGTGAGCGCACCATGCTCCCCGATGCGGGTGCCAATGCCTTCCTGCCTTCCGCCTGGTGTGTCAACGAACTGCGCGGGGAGCACCTACACGTCTCCGCCTACCCCTGGTTTCGTGAGACGTCCCGACCAGCGATCGATGCGGTGATCGATGCCGCGCGGCTCCGCGGCATGACAGTGTCGATCGATCTCAACTCATACAGCCTGGTCCGAGACCATCAGGAGTCGATCGTCAACCTGCTGGATCGGGTGGATGTCGTCCTAGCGAACGAGGACGAGTGGAGGGCCGTGGCCGATGGATGGACCGCGCCCCCGCACTGCCACGTGGTCGTGAAACGTGGCGCTGAGGGGGCCCGATGGACCGTTGGTGACCTCGCGGGTTCGTCACCCGCGCTCGCGGTGACCCTCGTCGACTCCACGGGTACGGGTGATGCTTTCGCGGCAGGATTCCTGTCCAGTTGGGTGGAGGGAGCACCCATCGAGGAGTCAGTCAGGGCCGGAAATGAGATCGCGGCGATCTGCGCAACACGTGTCGGTCCTGTCCCGGAGTTTCCCGCTTGAGAGGATGAGGAGCTCGGGGAAGGAGATCGATGGCTCGCGGCAAGGCTGCCGACCCGACGCGCATGACGGATATCGATGTATCCGAGGAGATGCGCGTCTCATTCCTCGAGTACGCCTACTCGGTCATCTACGCGCGCGCGCTGCCTGATGCCCGCGATGGCTTGAAGCCTGTGCAGAGACGCATCCTCTTCCAGATGGGCCAGATGGGCTTGCGTCCGGATCGAGGACATGTCAAATCCGCGCGCGTCGTCGGTGAAGTCATGGGGCGCCTGCACCCTCATGGTGACTCGGCGATCTACGACGCACTGGTGCGTCTCGCTCAACCCTTTTCGCTTCGCCTTCCCCTCGTGGACGGACACGGCAACTTCGGAACCCCCGACGACGGGCCCGCCGCGATGCGGTACACCGAAGCGCGGCTGGCACCCGCGGCCCTTGACATGACCGCATCACTCGACGAAGGCGTCGTCGACTTCACCCTGAACTATGACGGGCGCGAACGAGAGCCGATTGTGCTTCCCGCGGCGTTCCCGAACCTGCTCGTCAATGGGGCAAGTGGAATCGCCGTGGGGATGGCCACATCTCTGGTTCCCCACAACGTGGTCGAGGTGATCGCGGGGGCCCGACACCTCCTGGCGCACCCCCACGCCTCGCTTGCCGACATCCGCCGCCTCATCCCTGGGCCGGATTTCCCGGGAGGCGGAGTTATCGTCGGCTTGGACGGAGTTGCCGATGCGTACGCAACGGGGCGCGGGAGCTTTCGCGTTCGCGCACGGACGCGAACGGAACACGTAACAGCGAGGCGGCGCGGGATCGTGGTTACCGAACTGCCTCCGAATGTCGGTCCCGAGCGCGTAATCGAGAAGATCAAGGACGCGGTGACCGCCAAGAGGCTCACGGGCATCGCCGACGTCATCGACTTGAGTGACGGGGAGCAGGGTCTCCATCTCGTGATCGAACTGAAGAGCGGAGTGTCGCCCGAAGCGATCCTGGAGGACCTCTATCGCGCGACACCACTCGAAGACACGGTGTCCATCAATGCTGTGGCCTTGGTGGATGGCGAGCCCCGCACACTAGGGCTGATTGAGCTCATTCGCGTTTTCCTCGATCACCGCCTCGAGGTCGTACTGCGACGCAGTGCCCACCGCAGGGACCGTGCTGAGGAGCGCCTTCATCTGATCGAAGGACTGCTTGTTGCCATCGTGGACATCGACGAGGTCATCGCTGTCATACGAAGTAGCGACGACGCTGCAGAGGCACGCACTCGCCTCATGACGGTCTTCGAGCTCTCCGAGGCCCAAGCGTCCTACATCCTCGATATGCCGCTACGCCGCCTCACCAAGTTCTCCCGGATCGAACTCGAGACGGAGGCCGATGGTCTGCGCAACACGATCGAGCACCTGCGATCTGTCGTGGAAGATGACACGCTTCTGCGTGCCGAGGTAGATCGGGACCTTGAGGCTGTCGCCCAGGCTCACGGTTCACCGCGACGAACCCTCCTCCTCGAAGGGTCGATCACCCCCATCTCACGGGCGGACCAGGCGGACATCTCCGACGAACCGTGCGTCGTTCTGTTGTCGTCGACTGGACTCGTAGCGCGGATAGCAGAGATCGCTCCGCGCCCGGACGCGGCGAGGGCCTCCCACGACGTCCTTGTATCTGCCGTTCCAGCACGGACCCGAGGGTGTGTGGGAGTCGTGACCAGTGGCGGCAGGATCCATCGGCTGGACGTCGTGGACCTGCCAGCCCTGCCGGCCACGGCGGGCACGCCGAGTCTCGGTGCGGGCTCTCCGCTCGGGGCCCTACTGAACCTGGATCCGTCCGAGTCCGTGGTGGGACTCGTGCCCCTGGATGGCGATGCAGGCCTGCTGCTCGCTACCGCGGGGGGCCTGATCAAACGCGTGTCCGATGAGTTTCCGAGCCAGAAATCGGACTGGGATGTCATTCGTCTCGAGGCGGGTGATCGGGTCGTCTCGGCTCAGTGGCTTCCTGACCGGGAAGCCGAGCGGGGAAGTGTCGTCCTCATCACGGCAGGTGGCCAGCTTCTGCACTTTCCGGCGTCCGCCATTCGTCCTCAAGGCCGCTCCGCCGGTGGCGTGGTGGGGATCAAGATGTCCGAGGGCGATGAAGTCCGGTGCGCCAGGGTGGTGGACCCTGCAGCGGCGATCGACGTCGTCACTATCGCGGGATCAGCATCCGCCCTCCCCGGGACTGAACTCGGTTCCGTGAAGGTCACTGCGCTTACGTCCTACCCCTCCAAGGGACGTGGCACGCAGGGCGTGCGTTGCCACAAGTTCAAAAAGGGCGAGGACGTCGTGACGCGCGCCTGGTGCGGAGCCGGACCAGCACGGGCGTGCACGGTTTCCGGCTCGCCCGTGGATCTTCCCAGTCACGATGACCGGCGCGACGGTACGGGCAGCACTCCGCAGGCACCTATCGACGCGATCGGAACCAGTCTGTGATCCGCTGCTCGGAGGCGGCGCGTCAGGATCCTCTCCAGGGCACGGCCCCCGTCCGTCGATTTTGGTGGGCGATCGATCACCCGGGTCCCTGGCCCGCCAAACCCCTGGTGGAGGGCGTGCTCGGCGACATCGCGTCGTGGGTCATCCCGTTAGCCGACAGCCCCGACACCACCGTTCTGCTGACCCGCCAACGCGATTCAGCGGCCCCGCGCCGGGTGTACCGGGCGGACACCGTCGATGGGACCCTCGCGGTCGGCCAATGCGGACCCACGATGCCTGATCTCACACCCACCACCGAGACGATCACGCTGGTCTGCACACATGGACGCCGAGACCAGTGCTGTGCCGTCCTCGGTCGACCACTGTTCGACGTCGTCGACGGAGGTCGGGAGTCGAGTCACATCGGCGGGCACCGCTTCGCGCCCACGGTGCTCATGCTCCCAGCGGGGATCGTCCTCGGTCGCTGCGAGGCAGCGAACTGGCAGGGACTTCGTTCCCTTGGGCCGGATGCACTGGCGCACTACCGTGGACGCACCGGCCTCGATGCCCCGGCGCAGGTTGCCGACGCCGAGGCGCGTCGGATCTGGGGCCTCGGACTCGTAGAACCGTTGGAACTCACCCGCGAATCGAAGTCCGCCCAGGTGCGCTTTCACGTGGGCTACAGGGGTATGGGGCTGGACATTGCCGTGGAGCCGTTTAAGCAGTCGTCCATCCCATCGTGCGGTCAGGAGCCCGAGGTCACCACGGCATGGCGGGTCACTGCGAAACCGTGAGCAGGTCGACCCGGTCATGGATGGTTACCCGGTCTCGCCCTGACGCCACGCCCCGGGCGCACTCCTCGCGCGAGATGCGGCGCCATCCGTCCCGGTTGACCGTCACGATCCCTATCGCGGACAGGTGGGATGGGAGAGCGCCCCGCTCCGCAGGCACCGGTAGGTCGTCCAAATCCTCCAACAGGGCCGCGACGGTCGCGGTTGCATCCTTCTTGTTGGTTCCGATGATGCCGCTGGGACCGCGCTTGATCCACCCGGCCGTGTACTGGCCAGGTGCAACGCTCCCGTGATCGGTGACCCGACCGTCGGTGTTCGGAACGATCCCACGGGCGGCATCAAACGGAACTCCTGGCATCGGCTCTCCCCGATAACCCACACTTCGGATCACCAGGTCCGTAGCAAGCTCCCACGTCTGTCCCGTGTCGCGTGCGCGTCCCTCCGCGTCCACCTCCGTTCGCGCGACGTCGAGCCAGGCGACTGCCGCGTCCCCTCTGATCCGTTGCGGACGCGCGTAGAAGTGCAGCCATAGCGATCGCGGCTCGTGTGGCCAGTCCCGCGATGCCCACTCCTCCAACACCGCAAAGTTTCGCGATGCGACCTTGTCGTTCTCCAGTGCGGCAACGGTCTCGTCGGAGCGCACTAGGTCGCGGGACTCGACAATCACCCGAACACCCTCGATCTCACCCAACTCCTTGAGTTCCTTCGTAGTGAAGCTTGCGTGCGCCGGCCCGCGCCGGCCGAGCACGTGCACCTGCTTGATTGTTGAGGCCTCCAGGGCGGCGAGGACGTGATCGGGCATCTCCGTGGTGCGCAACGCATGGATCGGAGAGACAAGGATTCGCGCGACGTCGACCGCGACATTTCCGACGCCGATCACGGCAGCGGTGGACGGTCCGGTGAGCAGGGTGTCGAAGGAACGGTCGGCATCGGGATGCCCCGTGTACCAGTTCACGAAAGCCGTGGCGGAGATGCTCCCCGCGAGGTTCTCTCCGTCGATCCCCAAGCTCCGATCGGTGGGGGCTCCGTAGCACCACACGATCGCGTCGTAGAAGCGGGACAACTGCTCAACGGAGACATCCCGTCCAACCTCGACGTTGCCCAGGAAGGAAACTCCGGGCAGGTCCAGGATCCCGTCGAGGGTGTCCCGGACGGAGCGGATGGCCACGTGGTCGGGTGCCACTCCGTAGCGCACGAGGCCGCAGGGCACGGGGAGACGGTCTAGAATGTCGATATCGACGCGACCCGACTTGCTCAACGCCTCGGCCGCGTACATGCCAGCCGGGCCCGCCCCGACGATAGCCACACGCCTCATGGCAACCTCCGTTATCGAGGAGCCTAGGGCCTACGCGTCAATTCGCGCCCGATCGAGTACGCGCGCACCTTCGACGATGAAATCCTTGCGAGGAGCGACGTCGTTGCCCATCAGGAGGTCGAAGATTGCCTCGGACCCCTCAGCCTGATCCAGGGTCACCCGACGCAAGGAGCGAAGGGCTGGGTCCATGGTGGTCTCCTTGAGCTGTCCGGCGTTCATCTCCCCAAGGCCCTTGTATCGCTGGATTGGATCCTTCACCTTGCGCCCCTTGCGCTCGGCCTCGGCGACGATTCCGCGCATCTCCTTCTCGCTATAGGCATACTGCACGCTTGCGTCTGTTCTTCGACCCCCGCTGAACTCGATGCGAAAAAGCGGCGGGACGGCCGCGTAGACACGACCCTCCTGAAGGAGGGGGCGCATGTATCGATGGATGAGTGTCAATAGAAGGCAGCGGATGTGGGCACCATCGACGTCCGCATCGGACATCAGGATGACTTTCCCATATCGTGCAGCGTCGATGTCGAATGACCGCCCTGATCCCGCCCCGATCACCTGGATGATGGCTGCACACTCCGAATTCTTGAGCATGTCGGACAGCGAGGCCTTCTGGACGTTCAGAATCTTGCCGCGAATGGGCAAGAGTGCTTGGAAGCGTGAGTCGCGCGCCGACTTCGCTGTCCCGAGAGCGCTGTCGCCTTCGACGATGAATAACTCTGTCTCCGGAACGTCATCAGAACGGCAATCCACAAGTTTCGCAGGTAGGGCCGACGTCTCCAGGGCGGACTTCCGGCGCTGGGTGTCGCGGTGCACACGTGCAGCAACTCGGGCCCGCATGGCGTTGGCGACCTTGTCAAGTGCCGAGCGAGCAGCCTGTTTGTCTCCACGCGGAGGTGAAGTGAACCAACGCGCTAGTTCCCGCCCCACCACTGTCGAGACGATGCGAGTGATCGCGGGGGTGCCCAGTACCTCCTTCGTCTGGCCCTCGAACTGCGGTTCGGGGAAGCGCACCGTGACGACCGCGGTCATGCCCTCAAGAACATCGTCCTTCGAAACTGAGTCCTCACCGGCCTTCAGAAGCTTGGCGGCCTTGAGTTGATCGTTGAGCACCTTGACGATCGCTCGATCGAACCCCGCAACATGCGTCCCCCCTTTCGGGGTGTCGATGACGTTGACGAATGAGCGCAGGCGGGTGTCGTACCCCGTGTCCCATTGCAAAGCGACGTCTACGGCCACTTCTCGTTCTACCTCGGTGCTCACCAGATGTCCCTTACCGTCGAGGACGGGCACCGTCTCCGTGAAATGGCCCGATCCGACGAGATGGATAACCCCGGTCACCGGCTCCTCGGAGCGCAGGTGCTCCACGTATTCGGTGAGTCCACCCTTGTGCCGAAACGTCTCCGAGGTGGCCAGACGCTCACGTTCGTCGACGAGGGTGACTTCCAAGCCTGGGACGAGGAACGACGTCTGCAGCGCGCGGGCCGTCAAAGCGCCCCAGTCGAACCGCGCGTCGGCCGTGAAGACCTGCGGGTCCGGCCAGAATCTGATCCGGGTCCCGGTTCGCGTGCGGGTGACTTTGCCGATGGCCGTCAGACCCGACTTGCGCGCGAAGGCGGAATCCGGACCGTCCGACTCAAACACACCCGCTACGCCCCGCCGGAAGCTGATTCCGTGGGTTTTCGAGCCGCGATCCACCTCGACATCAAGGCGCGAGGACAGTGCGTTGACGACCGAAGCGCCCACCCCGTGGAGGCCCCCGGATGCGGCGTAGGAGCCTCCCCCAAACTTCCCGCCCGCGTGCAGCTTCGTCATGACGACTTCGACGCCGGACAACTTGGTCTTGGGTTCGACGTCGACCGGGATCCCCCGGCCATTGTCCGAGACCACGACGGAGCCATCGTCCTTCAGCGCCACCTCGATCCTGGTGCAGTGCCCAGCGAGCGCCTCATCGACCGCGTTGTCGAAGATTTCCCAGAGGCAGTGCATCAGTCCCCGAGTGTCATTGGATCCGATGTACATCCCCGGGCGCTTGCGGACGGCTTCCAATCCCTCGAGGACGGCGAGGTCCTTCGCCGAATACGACCCGGTCGCCGCGCGTGCCACCGCCCAAACCTAGGCGGCAGCCCCGACGCCGACGTCGAACCTGGCCGCATGTGCGCTTGTGCGCCTTCGGCCTTGGGCGAAAACCTCCGGCGTGGCGCGCCCATTCGCCGCCGTCCATGTAAGACTGTTGGAGGCCAGGGAGGGATGCCCGAGTGGGAACCATGACCGCACCCGTGCTGGGTGCCACAGATCGGTGTGACCGCTGCAATGCGCAGGCGTATGTGCGCGTAGTGCTGCCCGGTGGGGCGGACCTACTCTTCTGTGGGCATCACTGGGGTCATCACGAGTCGGCACTTCGACCCAAGGCCGAGGAAATCATCGATGAGCTCCATCGCCTCTCGGACGTCGTCGAGGCCTAGTCCAGGTAGTCGCGTAGCACGCACGGCTGACCGTTGTGCACTTCCCCCTATTTCTCAACAACTTTCTTACCTCTGTGCCATGGAGTATCTGGCCTAATGGAGGTATGAATGACGTACATCGACAGCACCTCGCGGTGCCGAGTAACCGGGGGTCAAGGGGTCGTGGGTTCAAATCCCGCCAGCCCGACCGGGGATTTGTGGTGAAACTCGCGTGGGCCGGGCCTCGACGACCGACCACGTGCACGGAACGGATGGCCGAGGATTCCAAGGCGGTGAGGACGTAATCGGGCTTCTCGGTGTGCCGCAAGGCGGCGACGGGTGAGATCAGGATGCGTGCGACGTCGACCGCCACGTTACCGACGCCCACGATGGTGGCGGTGCTCACCTCACTCATCCACGGGTACCAGTTCGCCGGTGTGGACGTCAAAGATGGCCCCGCCCACGCTGAGCCCGGGCGGCAAAAGCGGGTGGGCACGGAGTCGGATCAAATCGACGTGCAACGCGGTGCGCTGGTCGTCGACCGTTCGGATCTCGATGCTGCGAGTGTCGATACCGGATGCGGCGAGGATCTGCTCGTGCATGTGTGACTCGTCTCCGGCTGCCATCCGACAATCCGTATGCGGCATTACGAGTACCCGGTCGACTCCGAGCAGATGGGTGGCCAGGACCAGTGTGCGTAACACGTCGTCGGTGACCCGTGCTCCGGCGTTGCGAAGGATCTTCGCGTCCCCGGCCGCTAGTCCGAGCGCAGCGAGGGGGTCAATCCGAGAGTCGATACATGTGACGACAGCGAGGCTGCGGCGGGCTTGACCCGAGAGTCCGGAGTCCCGGAAGCCAGCTGCATAGTGCTCGTTCCCTTGCAGCAGGTCCGCGAACGTGTCCCTCGGAAATGTGTCCGTGGTCGACGCCATAGGCCGATGCTAGGCCCCTAGACGTCGATCCGGGCGCGATCGATGTTCCGGGCACCATCGACGATGAAGTCTCGTCTCGGCGCCACTTCGTTACCCATCAGGAGGTCGAAGATCTCCTCGGCGGCCGCTGCGCGCGAGTTTGCCATCAGTGCCTGCAAGGGTTGGGTTGAACCAACCCCTGCAAACTTCTCGAATGACGACCTGCTCACTAAGATGAAGGGCGAGATCGCGCAAGCTAGCCGTGCGACAAGACTTGATCCCTCACTCTCCCCGCTAGAACAGGGATTGCGACTTATGTATCAGATAGTTGAAAGCGATCAGTGGGAAGAAATCTGGCCCCAGGGAGCGACTGGGCATACGACTCCATCATGCTTTACACGGAGTACAACGCATCCACCGCATCAACGGAGGCTGTGAGCAACGACTTGGGCGTGTTTGTCGCATTAGCCGGGCTCTAGACGGCCTCGCACGGTTCTGTTACGTTCCCCCTGATTACACTCGTGAACGCCATAAGCCGAGCAGGTGCCTGGTCCTCCCGGTGTTCTTCGTTGAGAGAGAGTCCCTATGTCCCAGCAGCAGGCCGAGGCGTTCATCGCCCGGGTTCAGGAAGATCCAGAGTTCGCTGAGCGGCTGTCCGCACTCAAGGATGACCCTGCTGCGGCGCAGGCCCTCGTCGTCGCGGAAGGTTTCGATGCGACACCGGAGGAGATCCGCGAGGCGTTCCTGGAGGCGTTCGGCGCAGAGCTGTCCGAGGAGCAGCTAGCAGCGATCACGGGCGGGGACGATGTCGCCATGGCACTCGTCGGGGTTAATGCGGGCATCCTGTTTGTTGCGACGGCGGCGGTGGCGGTCTAGCCCACCTCACCGCTGGCTTCGTGATTGAGTTGCGGTAGGCGTGAGCGCGTGCTTCCTTAAGTTCGTGTGGTGTTGATTCCGGACAAAGTGATGAGGCTCCCGGTTGTCCAGGCCGGGGGCCTCATCCATTCCACACCATATGAAAGGTGTCGTACATCAGACCCAAAAGGTCTGCCAACTCGGGGATGAGCCGCCCCGAGAGGGTTTAGGGGTGTCAGGCGGTGATGCCGCGGAAAGTCCCTGGGAAAATGCGGGTTTCGGCGTGTCGGAGGTGTTCGTGCTTAGTCCAGGTAGTCGCGCAGAACCTGGGACCGGGACGGGTGCCGGAGTTTCGACATCGTCTTGCTCTCGATCTGCCGAATGCGCTCACGAGTGACCCCGTAAACCTTCCCGATCTCGTCGAGCGTCTTGGGCTGGCCATCCGTCAAACCGAATCGCATGCGCACTACTCCTGCCTCGCGGTCGGACAGGGTGTCCAGAACGGATTCGAGCTGCTCCTGCAGCAGGGTGAAGGAGACCGCATCCGACGGAACGATCGCTTCGGAATCCTCGATCAGATCGCCGAACTCGCTATCGCCCTCCTCTCCGAGAGGGGTGTGAAGCGAGATTGGTTCGCGCCCATATTTCTGCACCTCCACAACCTTCTCAGGGGTCATGTCGAGTTCGCGTGCCAGCTCCTCGGGTGTCGGTTCGCGTCCAAGATCCTGCAGCATCTGGCGCTGTACACGAGCTAGCTTGTTGATGACTTCGACCATGTGTACGGGGATTCGGATCGTGCGCGCCTGATCGGCCATTGCTCGGGTGATGGCCTGGCGGATCCACCACGTCGCGTAGGTGGAGAACTTGTACCCTTTGGTGTAGTCGAACTTCTCGACCGCACGAATCAAGCCCAGGTTGCCCTCTTGGATGAGGTCGAGGAAGAGCATGCCGCGACCCGTGTAGCGCTTCGCGAGTGATACGACCAGTCGGAGGTTCGCCTCGAGCAGGTGGTTCTTCGCTCGACGCCCGTCCGTGGCAATCCACTCAAGATCCCGTCGGGACTTCTTGTCGAGCTTCTTCGTCTCGTTCAGTACTTCCTCGGCGAAGAGTCCAGCCTCGATGCGCTTTGCGAGCTCGACTTCCTGTTCGGCATTGAGAAGCGGCACCTTGCCGATTTGCTTGAGGTAGTCCTTCACCGGATCCGCCGTAGCTCCAGCGACCGTGACGGTTTGGACGGGTTCGTCCGTGTCGTCGAAGTCGGAAATCACGAACTCGGCCGACTCCTCAGACGGCGGGGCGACGACCTCCTCTTCCTCCTCGTCATCAACCTTGGCTAGTTCCGCCACGAGTTCCGCCTCGAGTTCCGCCTCCAGGTTGGCAGCCTTCTCCAGGTCGACGTCGTCGTCCTCGAGGGTGATGACCTCCTCGTCGATCTCGACGGCCTCCGCCGGCTGCTTGCCAGCCTTACCTGCCCATGTGCCCTCGGTCGGTGCGGACGCCTGCTTCGCGGCCTGAACCTTCCCCGCCACCTTCGCAGCGGGCTTCGTCCCCGGCGTGGGCTTCTTCACCGCAGGCTTCTTCACCGCAGGCTTCTTCACCGCAGGCTTCGACTGCTTCTTGGGCACTGCCGTGGCGGCCGCCTTCTTCGCCGGCTGCCCCTTCCCAGGTGGCTTCTTCGCCGCCTTCTTCGCGGGGGCTTTGGCTGCACCCTTCACGGCCGCACCCTTCTTCGCGGGGGGCTTCTTCTTGCCCGCTGGTGTGCCGGCACGTGGCATGCGGAGCTCCGATCTCATGGACACGACATAAGCCCGAGTCAAGCCATGCGGCCTGCCGGGCAGCCCTCAGTCTGCCACCCGGGGTCCGTGCACGTCGGGCGGGTCAGCACGGCTCGTGCTTGGCCGATGATGACCGGAATCTCCGCCACCTGTCGGATCGCGGGGAGGGGAAACGGTCCAAGTCCGTCGGCGGTGTAGGAACCTCGCCATTCGGTGGTCACGCGGATGAGGCGTACCCCCGACGTTCGGTATGTGTGGGTCACGGACATGTCCGGATACGCGCCTCCGGGTGACGTGGTCTCGAGCCGCGCCCCCGGATCGAAGTCCCATCTCCACACCGGGATGGACTGAACCCGCACATCGACTCCGAGCAGCGACTCGTCCCACACGGGAGCGGGTCCAGGCTGACCGCTCTGGCACACCAGGGGCAACTGGGTCACGGCCCCGCTTTCGGGCTCGCACGAAGGGTTCTGCCGCGGCACCCGCCTCTCGAACCTGTCTCGGACATCACTGCCTAGTCGCGTGACCGGGACGATCTCGGATCCGAGAAGACACACCAGGCCCCGGTCCTCCCACGGCCGCCCCCGGGGCGCGAACCAGAACCGCAGCAGTTCGCGGCCGGCCGGGCATCCTCGGATCACACTGGTGCATGTGTTCCCACCCGAGTCTGCCTGACAGGGTGCCGCGAAGCGCCACGCGCATCCATCACAGGAGCTCAGATCCCGGCGACTGGCTTCGTCCACCGCAGCGGACGTGATGATGGCGTGTGACCCGACGTATCGGTCATGTTCAACCACCACATCGACCGCGGATGCCGAAGCCATGACGGTTCCGACCACGACGATGCATGAGGACACGACACAGACAAGCACGCGGGCGACGACCGACACCCCGTGACGGTACGTCGACAGACAGGGGTTTTGGGAGGCCCAGATCTTCCCTGTGGAAAAGTCAGGCGCTCAGGGTCTGGGATTCGTCGATCCTTGAAATCGCGTGCGCGACGGATTCTCCCACCTGTTCCTTCTCGACCAGGAATCCGTCATGGCCGTAGGGCGAACGGAGGATGTGCAGTCGGTCGGCTCCAGGGGTGAGCTGGACAATTTGCTCCTGGAGACGCAGCGGGAAGAGTCGGTCGCTGTCGATGCCCACAACCGTCAGGGGCTGCTGGATCTGCGCCAACGCCGCAGCGACCCCTCCTCTGCCGTCGCCGACATCGAACAGGCTCATCGCCCGCGTCAACGCAACATAGGTGTTCGCATCGAATCTCCGTGCCAACTTGTCCGCGTGGTGGTCCAAGTACGACTGCACGGCGAACCGTCCCCCACCCACCGGGTCTTCGGCCTCTTGGATGTCGCGCCCGAAGCGAACATCCAGTTCCGTCTCGCTTCGATACGTCAGGTGAGCGATCATTCGCGCCACGCCCATCCCCCGGTGCGGCCCCTCGCCTTCGCCCGCTGCGTAGTAGTCACCTTTCCGGAACGCAGGATCCGCCTCGATCGCCGCGATCTGCGCGTGATGGGTCCCGATCTCATCTGCCGTTACGGCGGCAGTTGAGCCCAGAACCAAGCCGCTCCGTACCCGACCCGGGGAGGAGACCATCCACTCCAGCACACGCATCCCACCGAGGGAGGGTCCCAGCATCAACGCCCAAGTGTCGATTCCCAAATGGTCGGCAAGGCGACGCTCGATTTCGACCATGTCCGCGACGGTGATGACGGGAAACCGGCTTCCCCACGGTGCGCCATCCGGAGCGAGGCTCGCCGGGCCTGTGGATCCCATGCACCCGCCCAGGACGTTCGCGCACACGACGAACCACCTGGTGGTGTCGACGGGCGCTCCGGGGCCCACCAATCCCTCCCACCACCCACCCGTGGGGTGTCCTGGACCGGGATCACCGACAACATGCGAGTCCCCGGTCAAGGCGTGGGCGACGAACACGGCATTCGAGCGTTCGCCGTTGAGGGTCCCCCAGGTCTCGTACGCGACTCGAACAGCCGGGATGGTGGCTCCCGACGCGGTCCTCAATTCACCCAGATCCGCGAAACGTCGGTCTCCGACGGGATCTCCCTCCCGCCACGCGGCGGTTGCAGGAGGGAGACCGTCGTAGGTCAGCGGCCCGTTGACCACGTTAGGCCGACTTCGCCGCCCGGAAACCCGCGTCGAGGTCGGCGAGGATGTCGTCGATCCCCTCGATGCCCACGGCCAGGCGCACGAGTCCGGGTGTCACTCCCGCGGCACGCTGCTCGTCGGGGGTCAGCTGCGAGTGTGTGGTGGACGCAGGGTGAATCACCAGGCTGCGTACGTCGCCGATGTTCGCGACGTGACTGTGGAGCTCCAACGCCTCCACGAACTTCTGTCCCGCCTCAACTCCACCCTTGATCTCGAAGGCGAGTACGCCACCGGTTCCCAGCGGTGCGTACTTCTTGCCGAGCTCGTACCAGGGGCTGCTCGGCAAACCCGCGTAGTTCACGGACAACACCTCATCGCGACCCTGCAGCCACGTGGCCACTGCGAGGGCGTTGTCAACGTGCCGCTGCACACGCAAAGAAAGTGTCTCGAGACCCTGGGCGATCAAGAACGCATTGAACGGTGCCACAGCAGCACCGAGATCACGGAGCAACTGAACACGCGCCTTGAGAATGAAGGAGAGGTTCACACCGAAGACACCGTTTACTCCTAGGTCGCGCGCGTAGACGAGTCCGTGATAACTCGGATCCGGCTGGTTGTAATTCGGAAAGCGATCGGGGTACTGCGCATAGTCGAACTTCCCACCATCCACAATCACGCCGGCGATCGCGGTGCCGTGTCCACCGAGATATTTGGTTGCGGAATGGACGACGACGTCCGCACCCCACTCCAGTGGACGAATCAGGTACGGGGTGGCCACCGTGTTGTCGACGATCAACGGCACTCCGACCTCGTGCGCCACCCCCGCGACACCCTCGATGTCGAGGATGTCGTTCTTGGGATTGGCGATCGTCTCCCCGAAGAAGGCCTTGGTGTTGGGCCGGACGGCCCGACGCCAGGAATCCAGGTCATCGGGGTCGTCGACGAAGGTGACCTCAATGCCGAGCTTCGGCAGCGTGTAGTGGAACAGGTTGTACGTGCCGCCGTAGAGGCTCGGGCTCGACACGATGTGGTCTCCGGCCTCGGCCACATTGAGAATCGCCAGCGTCTCTGCCGCTTGACCACTGGAGACAAGAAGCGCACCCACACCGCCCTCCAGTGCCGCGATGCGCTCTTCGACGACTGCCTGCGTGGGATTCATGATGCGCGTGTATATGTTTCCGAGTTCCTTCAATGCGAAGAGGTTCGCCGCATGCGTGGTGTCGTTGAAGGTGTACGACGTTGTCTGGTAGATCGGCAATGCCCGGGCGTTGGTCGTGCCGTCGGGGGACTGCCCCGCGTGGATCTGCTTGGTATCGAAGGACCAGCCGTTACTCATGATGACTCCTTGGGTATGTGTGGGTAGAAGATGTGAAGAAACTGGATGCACACTGCTGTGGGGCGTGTGACTAGCTACATCGATCGCACATAAAGACCTCGCAACCTCCGGGGCCTTGCCCTGTGCAAGGCCGCGCTTGCCCCTAGGGGGCCTGGTCTCCACCGGAGCACCCCACCGCGGTTGGAGGGTTGCCGCTCAGCCAGCCGGGGCTTAACGCTGAGACTCTTAACCTGCGCTCAGGCTATACGACGTGCCTTCGGATTCGCAAACCCCACCCCACTCCTCGTACTGCGCGCCCCGAACAGCGTCGATCCAGGTGCGAGGCGGCAAACCCGAACGAAGGGCGGCACCGAGCATGTGGCAGAGGGGCTCATCCGGGTTGTCCGCACCCGCCCGCTCCAGGACGACGGACGCCCGGTAACCGTCTCCGGCTACCCAGAATGCCATCGCCGCCGTGATCGCCACCTGCCCTGTCGACCCCGGGTGCACCCTGCGAAGCAGTTGCACGAGCCGCATCGCCACAGTGCGCGCCACCTGCGGCGATGTGCAGACATGCCACAGCACGCGGTCACGCACCCGGACTTCCTGTAAGGCAGACACGACCCGCCGCGCCTCTGCACGAGACCACCCTCCGGACTCCGACCGGGCCGGGTCGACCAGGTCAGCGATGACCGCAGCCGCCGCGGGACCCTGAAGGGAGGGAACGGCCCCGATCAGGGGTCGATCGACATCGGGAGCGACGGAGAAGTCCTCGCGCCTGGGGGCCCGCCACCGCAGTTCATCGGGCAGTTCTCGCGCCTCCTGCCACGGCAGACCCTGCCGGATCCATGTCTGACCATCGGTCGCGAGTGTGGCCAGCACACGCCTACCCCGCATCGCGCATGCCCGGTGGACCTGACGCACAAGCGCGGGAGACGGCACATGGTCGTCGACCCAGATATCCAGCGCGGCATCGGCGTCCACCCGCCTCGCGACCTCGACAACGTGTGACGCCCAAGCACTCATGTCAGCCGCGGGCAGGTCCGTCCGTTGTGCGACAGCAACGGCACCGTCGAGAACCCACAGCAGGACGAGCGAGCGCCGGGGTGAAAATCCGAGGATCCGCGGGATCGCAGTGACGGCGCTCTCTGGGCCGACGATCGAGATGTTCTCCATGCCTTGAGCATCACGCGCACGGCAGTCGACTCACCCGCGCCTTTCACGACCCGGGACGCAAGCGCACCTGTGGATAACGCGAGACGCAAAGACCCGGCCGCCGAAGGCTTCCCCTCCCGCGACGACCGGGCGTTTCCGACTCTAGTGCGAGGCTGGTGTGCCGTCACCACCGACACGCCCGCTGACCGACGCAAGTACTTGCCCAGCTTTCCGGTACCAGAGTGCGATGGCGATGATGCCAATGATGATCTGCGGGATGTAGGAGGTCGCCCGCCAGACAAGGTCAGCCGCAGTCGCGTCACCATTCGAGACCCCGAAGCTCACCATCAAGGCGATCATCGCCGCGTCCACTGTACCCAGGCCACCTGGTGTGATCGGCACCATCAGACCCAACTGACTGATGGCGAAGGCGGCGAAGACGACCAGGACCGACGTGTGTTTCCCGTCCTGAGCCTCCACGCCGCGCAGTGCGACGTAGAGGATCAGGAACTGGGTGAGGGAGACGGCGAGTTGGGCGCCCGTGATCCAGGCCCACCGGCTCTTGAGCAGCCCGTACATATCCCCGCGGAACTTGGTGATGGGCCCGACCAGATCCACATGCGCGAGTGCCTTTATCCGCCCGCGCACGGGCTTGATCAGGGCGTTGCCGAATCTGCCCACCGCGGTGGCAAGCCGCTCGGAGCGCATGACGAGGACGAACATCGTGACCGCTGCGACCAGGATGCCGAGACCGAGGACGGCGACTCCCGTATGGGCCTGACTGCCCTGACCGGACGCCGCCAGCGCCACCACTCCGAGGATCGGCAAGCCAAGCGTGACGAAGGTGCTCCAGAGACCTACGGCGGTGATCGCAGCCGTCGCGGCCGTGGGGGTAATCCGGAATGAGGTCAGCATCCCGAACTGGACAGCGAGACCCACCGCTCCCCCACCAGGAATTCCATTGCTGATGGCGAACGCGGCTTGGTTTGTCTGTTCGGAGCGCCAGAACTTCAAACCCGGTGCTGCGGCCATGAAGGGCAGCCCGTACGCAAGGAGATAGAGGACCACGCTGGCTGCTATCAGGAGGATCGACACCGTGCTCATACCACGAAGCGCGCTCGCCGCGTCGGAGTAGCTACCGATCTGCGGAATCACCTTCCAGAAGATGAGGACGATGAAGGCGAGCCCGATGATCCCGAGGATGATCGACTTCTTCTTGTCGAGGGTCGCCGTAGGCGCCTGTGCGGGCACGGGTTGAGTGGACACGCCGCGAGGATGCCACACCCGCGTAGGGGGGTGCCGTGAATCGGCGGGAATGCCTTCGGCAGTATCTGGGCATGCGGCTCGATCACGTCTCCTACGCCTGCGCTTCCGGGGAGATCGCAGATGTCGTCCAGCGCATCGGATCCGATCTGGGCGTCACGTTCATTGATGGTGGCAGGCACCCGGCTTTCGGCACACGCAACTTCACAGCCGCACTCGGTGGCGGCTGCTACATCGAGGTCGTCAGCGCACTGGACCATCCAGCAGCCCTGAAGGCCTTTTTTGGTCGCGCCGTTCATGCGCGGGTCGACGCAGGCGGCGGTTGGTTGACGTGGGTGGTTGCCGTCGAAGACATCCGTCCGATCGAGGAGCGCCTCGGACGTCCGTCCACATCGGGAAGTCGGATACGTCCCGACGGCTCGCAACTGCGGTGGAAGCAGATCGGAGTCATGGACATCATCGAGAGCCCCGGCTTGCCCTTTTTCGTCGAATGGGAGTCCCCGGCTTCCGAGCACCCTTCGGCATCCGGCGCACGCGTGACGGTCTCCTCCCTGGTTATTGCGGGAGACCCCCATGCGATGACGTCGTTGCCCGAACCGGTCGCCAACGTGATTCCGATCGAATGGGTGGACGATGGCAGCTTCGGTGTGTCGGCCGTCTACTTCAATACGCCCCACGGGTCCGTCCGCGTGGACTAGCCTCCACCCAAAGAGAGGGTCCATGAGCCAATCTGACAACGTTCCCCAAAATCTCCGAACCTTCGCCGGCTACACCTGGCGAATCCTGATCCTCCTCGCGGGTTTTGCGGTGATCGTGATCGCAATGGGCCGCATCTTCCCGGTTGTCTTCGCGCTCTTCTTCGCGATGCTGGTCACGGCGTGGACGCAACCTGTCATGAAACTCTTCCAACGATTCCTGCCGAAGATCATCTCGATGATCCTCGCGTTGATCGTGATCATCGCGGCCATCGTCACAATCCTGTACATCGTGATCACGTCCACCATCGCCGAGGGACCCAAGTTCGTCAGCAGCCTCCAGTCAGGCTTCAAGGAGATCACGACGTGGCTGCAGGAAGGACCCCTGAAGCTCTCCGATCAGGCTCTAGGCAGCGTGATCTCCCAAGCCCAGAGTGTCGGGACCAACGTCGCCAAGGGTCTGCTCGGGGACGCCGTGGGGGCCCTGGGTTCCGTAGGAACGCTCGTCATCGCCGGGTCGGTCTTCATCTTCGGGGTGATTTTCTTCCTCCTCACGCCCAAGCAGATCTGGAACTGGCTCATTAGCTGGATGCCCAAAAGACTCCAGACCCCGATCAATACCTCCGGGTACTTGGCCTGGGATTCCATCTCCGGCTATACCCGCGGGATCGTGATCGTTGCCCTGGCCGACGCCACCCTCGTTTTCATCGGTCTGTCGATCATGCAGGTGCCCCTCGCACCGGCGCTCTCCGCCGTGGTGTTCCTGGGTGCGTTCATCCCCGTGATCGGTGCCCCGGTGGCGACCTTCTTCGCGGCAGTCGTGGCTCTGGCAGAGCGCGGTCCGCTGATCGCCATCCTCGTTATCGGCTTGACCGTCGTGGTGGGGTCCTTTGACGGCGATGTCTTGCAGCCCCTCGTCATGGGCAAGGCAGTGAGCCTCCATCCACTCGCAATCGTGTTCGCCATCGCCGCGGGCGGGATCTCACTCGGCATCGTGGGAGCACTGATCGCCGTTCCGATCGCCGGCGCCTTGTACAGCATCGCCAAGTACGTGACCGGACGCGATCCGGATCATCCCTTTCCTGGCCCACCACCGGTACTCACCTAGTTCAAGGAAGCCACATGTCCATTCCCAGCCTGACCATGAACGACGGCAAGACCATTCCGCAGATCGGGCTCGGCGTGTGGCAGGTCCCCGACGATGTCGCTACGGACGCATGCCTGACCGCCCTGGAGTGCGGCTACCGACACATCGATACCGCGGCCCTCTACTACAACGAGGACGGGGTTGGCCGGGCGATTGCGTCGTGCGGCTTGGCCCGCTCCGACCTGTTCATCACGACGAAGGTGTGGAACACCGATCAGGGCTACGACGCCACAATGGGCGCCTTCGACCTGAGCCTGTCAAAACTCGGCGTGGACTACGTGGACCTCTACTTGATCCACTGGCCCACGCCTGCCCGCGATCTCTACGCCGACACCTGGCGCGCACTCATCGACCTGCGCGACTCTGGGCGGACCGTCTCCATCGGTGTCTCGAACTTTCACGAGGCACATGTCCGGCGCATCGTCGCCGAGACGGGTGTGGTGCCCGCGATCAACCAAGTCGAACTACACCCCTGGCTCCCGCAAAAAGACGTTCGGGCTGTGGATTCCGAGTTTGGCATCCTCACCGAAGGGTGGAGCCCCCTTGGATCAGGCAGATTGATCGATGATCCGACACTGGTCCGCATTGCCGATCGGCACGGAGCGACCACCGCTCAGGTCATGATCCGCTGGCAGTTGCAGATCGGAAACGTCGTCCTGCCTAAGTCGGTCACCCCGGAACGCATTCGGAGCAACATCGATGTTTTCGGATTCACACTCGACGACCAGGACCTCGCTCAGATCGATTCACTGGCGTCAGGTCAACGGACCGGGCCCGACCCCGATCACTTCAACGAGGCGTAGCCCTAGGGCGCCGGGGTGCGCGCGTCGAGATTCTCCTGCGGTACGAGATCGCCGGCTGCCTCACATTGAGCCTCGATCCGTTGCGACGACTTGTCAATACGCTCCGACTGAGCCGCGCTGATCCCGTCGGTTCCCCTCTTCCTCGCAGCCTTGTCCAAGTTGGCCTGGATGCGGACGGCGTTGTCCAATGACCTCTCCGGGAGGTCACCCGCAGCCACGGACGCCTCTATGTCTGTCACCATTCCATCGGCGAGGGCGCGGTACTCACGGAGCAACTCGCGCTTCTGCTTCCGCGTGAGGTCCTCAGTCCCCGACGCAACTGTGCTGCGAACCAGGTCGAATTCGTAGTAAGCCCCGCATCCGTCGATCAGGATGACCTCATCCTCGACTACCGAGGGCTCGGCGGACGCAACGGATGGGGTTGCCGCAACGGTCGGCTCCACGTCGTCGGAGCCGGATGAGCAGCCCGCGAGAACCAAGCCGAGCCCCGCCACACAGGGGATCAGACTCCGTACCCTCATGGTCACCCTCCCCGCGTGTTACAGCATCGTAGCCGAACCCGCGTGACGTGGGGGCGCACACCGCGCCCCCCACCCCCGCTAACTGCACCCGGACGTGCTACCACACCCCTCGCAGACGTAGCAACTTCCCGCGGGGCGCATCTTGATCCCGCAGGTCATGCACAGCGGCGCATCCGACGCCGTGCCCGTGATCTCCTCAAGGAGCTCGGCACTGGAGTGCGCCGTACTCACCCGGGACCCTTCCGGAGCTGGAGCCACGTCGTCCATCACCAGATCCGCAGCCGGTGCGTATGTCGCAGAGACCGTCGCGGCGCGTTCGTCGGCCGTGAAGATTCCCAGGGCTTCGCGCTTCTCGTAGGGCAGGTAGTCGAGCGCCAGGCGCCGGAAGATGTAATCCATGATCGACTGGGACATCCGGATATCCGGGTCGTCCGTGAGCCCCGCCGGCTCGAACCGCATGTTCACAAACTTGGACACGAACGCTTCTAACGGCACGCCGTATTGCAGGGCGATGCTGACTGCAATCGAGAAGGCATCCATAACCCCAGCCAGGGTGGAACCCTGCTTGCCTAGTTTGAGAAACACCTCACCCAGTTGTCCGTCCTCGTACGAACCGGCCGTGAGATACCCCTCTGCGCCGGCTACCGCGAAGGACGTGGTGCGGGACGGACGTGACTTCGGCAGGCGACGTCGGATGGGCTGTCCCGTGGAAAGCGCCTCCGCCACAGCTTCGACGGTCTCGTCGACCTTCTTCGCCTTGGCGTCCGAGAGCGGCTGACCGACCTTGCAGTTGTCCCGGTAGATCGCCAGGGCCTTGATGCCCAACTTCCAACCCTGGAAGTAGATTTCCTCGACTTCTTCGATGGTGGCGGTCTCCGGCATGTTCACTGTCTTCGAGATCGCACCCGAGATGAACGGCTGCACTGCAGCCATCATTCGCACGTGACCCATCGGCGTGATGGCACGGGCACCCATGGCGGTATCGAATACGGCGTAGTGCTCCTGCTTCAGTCCCGGGGCATCGATCACATGACCGTTCTCCGAGATGTACTCCACGATCGCTTCAACGGTTTCCTCGGTGTATCCGAGTTTGCGGAGGGCACGTGGGATCGTCTGATTGACGATCTGCATCGAACCGCCACCCACGAGCTTCTTGAACTTCACGAGTGAGAAGTCCGGCTCGATCCCAGTCGTGTCGCAGTCCATCATGAAACCGATGGTCCCGGTGGGGGCCAGAACCGACGCCTGGGCATTGCGCCAGCCGTTCTTCTCACCGATCGCCACGCAGTCCTGCCAGTTCCTGATGGCAAGTTTGAGGACATCCGAATCCAGTGTTGAGACCGAACGCACGTTGTCGTTTGCCGAGGCGTGCTTGCGCATCACGCGCTTGTGAGCGTCGGCATTGCGTGCATACCCGTCGTAGGGCCCGACGATTCCGGCAAGCTCGGCACTGCGCTTGTAGGCAGTCCCCGTCATCAGGGATGTGATCGCCGCTGCGAAGGATCTCCCCGCATCCGAGTCGTACGGGATGCCCGTCGCCATGAGCAGGGCGCCAAGGTTCGCGTAGCCGATCCCGAGCTGACGGTAGCGCCGGGTGGTGTCACCGATTGCCTGCGTCGGGAAGTCGGCGAACGAGATGGAAATGTCCATCGCGGTGATGACGATCTCGACCGCCTTGGCGAAGCGCTCCGCATCGAAGGTGTCGTCCTCCGTGAGGAAGGTCAGCAGGTTCAAACTCGCAAGATTGCAGCTCGAGTTATCGAGACTCATGTACTCCGAGCATGGATTGGACGCATTGATCCTCCCCGTCTCCGGGTTCGTGTGCCAATCATTGATGGTGTCGTCGTATTGGATACCCGGATCCGCACACGCCCAGGCGGCCTCACACATGGTTCGGAACAGCGTCTTGGCGTCAAGGGTCTCCACCACATGCCCGTCTGTGCGAGCCGTCAGGTTGAAGGTGTCACCGGTCTCCACTGCACGCATAAACTCATCGGAGACACGGACCGAGTTGTTGGCATTCTGGTACTGCACTGACGTGATGTCCTTGCCACCGAGGTCCATGTCGTAACCGGCGTCGCGCAGGACGCGGATCTTGTCCTCCTCCCGAACCTTGGTTTCAATGAACTCCTCGATATCGGGGTGATTAACGTCGAGAACAACCATCTTGGCCGCGCGACGGGTGGCCCCACCGGACTTGATCGTCCCCGCAGACGCATCGGCACCACGCATGAAGGAAACAGGACCGGAGGCGGTTCCACCGGAGGAACGCAGGAGCTCGCGGCTCGACCTGATCCGCGAGAGGTTCAAGCCCGCGCCCGAACCCCCCTTGAAGATGATCCCCTCCTCCTTGTACCAATTGAGGATGGATTCCATCGTGTCGTCCACGGACAGGATGAAGCATGCGCTCACCTGTTGCGGTGCACTGGTCCCGACGTTGAACCACACAGGCGAGTTGAAGCTGAACACCTGATGGAGGAGCATGTAGGTGAGCTCGTGCTCGAAGATCTCCGCATCCTCATCCGAACGGAAATATCCATTATCCCGACCTGCCTTGACGTACGTCAGGACGACACGATCGATCAATTGCTTGAGACTCCATTCACGCTGCTCCGTGTCCATCGCTCCACGGAAGTACTTGGTGGTGACGATGGTCGATGCGTTCACGCTCCAGAAGTCCGGGAACTCGACGCCCTTCTGCTCGAAGACGGTCTCTCCCGTCTTCCAATTTGTCTGCACGACGTCACGACGCTCCCAGACGACATCGTCGTAGGGGTGTACCCCAGGGGTCGTATAAAGCCGTTCCACGACGAGCCCCGGCTGGTGCAGGGTGTTGTGAACGAAGACGGGGTTGCTCATCGTCTGTGACATGTGGTGCCCTTCTGCTGGTTTCGATCATTTCTCACACTCATGGGGTCCCACCAGTCTGCGCGATGGGACCGACAAGCTCAGGCTCGGTTCCGGTGGGATCACCCTCCGCGCGAAGAAGCGCGATCTCCGCTTCGAAGTCCTCGAGCGAGTCGAAGGATCGATACACGGATGCGAAGCGCAGGTATGCAACCTCGTCGAGTTCACGCAGTGGACCGAGGATCGCCAACCCCACCTCGGGACTGGGCACCTCGGCGTTCCCCGATGCACGAACACTGTCCTCGACCTTCTGGGCAAGCAGGGCGAGGTCGTCTTCGCTCACCGGTCGACCCTGGCAGGCCTTGCGGACGCCGGCGAGGACCTTCGTCCGCGAGAAAACCTCGCTGGCTCCGCTGCGCTTCGCCACGGTCAACGTCGTCGTCTCGGCTGTCGTGAAGCGTCGACCGCAGGACACGCACTCCCTCCGACGCCGGATCGACGCACCTTCTTCCGCGGTCCTGGAATCCACCACACGGGAGTCATCAGCACGGCAAAAAGGACACCGCATCGCTTTCCCTCCCGTCACTCTGGTCACATCAGTTGCGTCGTTTTCAGGAGTTCGTGGGGATTGGGGAGATCCTGTGGAACACCTGTGGACGAATGACCACAACCTATTGAGGTATTCAAGGGCTGTGGCCACAACATCTTGGGGTCCGAAGACTATTCCCGCCGAGCCTTACCACGCAAGCAGGAAACGCGGCGTGTCGCGCTACCCAGAGGCCCGGTTCACTCCATTCACCAGGGCGCGAGCAAAGAGCCGCTCGCCTCGCCGGCCGTAGTGAAGCGCCGACGCGAATCTGACTCCCGCCTCCTCGGCGAGGGCCCCCCAGGCAACACGGTGAACGTGGGGATGGGCCCGGTCCACGCGTCGAATCTGCCGGTTGATCCACCTCTGCTTCGACCTGGTGAACCTGTCCCCGCCGCTGCCGTATGTGTCCACCCACACGACTGTGCGTCCTTTAAGTTCGCGGGCGACCCGGTTCATCCGCCCCCGGGTGGTGGAGCGGTCGATCCAGCGCATGTCGTTGGTTCCCATGACGATGACCACGATCCCCGGCAGCTGCCCCAGGACACGTGCTCGCTCGATCTGGCCCAGTGCCCAATCCAGACGCTTTCCTCCGAAACACCGAATAGTCGGCGTCCATCCTGACCTGCGCAGTCCACGAACGATGTCGTCTTTCGACTCACGCGCCAGCGAGTCTCCGATCACCAGGACCCGACGCCCCAGGCCTGGCTCACCCCGTGCGATTCGGGAGGGCCAGACGGGTGCGCTGCATGCCCTGCGGTCTCCCCCCGTGGACCACCCCGGATCCCGTTCCGCCGCCTGTGCCGCCTGTGCCGCCGGAATAGTCAAGACCAGCGCCAAGACCAGGCAGAAGACTCGCAGCACGGATCGAGTATCGCCCCACCCCCGCTACCCAACCTCTTCGAGTGGGTGATTCCGCCCGTCACTCCCCGGGAACCACGAGGGCGCGTCCCGCGGTCACCGCGGCGCTCCCCATCCCGTTGAGATCCATGATCCGGGCGATGGTCTCCCGGGGGTCGCTCCCGGGGGACACATCCTGGGCAATGCCCCACAGGCTCTCACCGGGCTTGACCACGTACACCGCGGTCGCGCTGCCGAGGGGCTCGTCGCTTGCCCCGGCTGCTTGGCCAGCGGCCGTGGCGACGCCGGCCATGACGCCCACGCATCCGAGGGTCAAGGCCAGGCGGCCGCGCCGGGTGAGCCGGAGGGGTCGACGGGGCGTGGAGTGGCTTGTCTTCATGGGGAACATCCTTTCGAACGTGTGTTCGATCGAACATGTGGACGATTTATAGCATGTCCCGGGGGTCCGACACGCCGTTCATCGAACATATGTTTGATTTCGGCGTGTCGCGCCCCTAGCCTGGGACCACCCCACGGAGGACCCATGGCCCAGCGCATTAACCGCCCGGATTCGAATGTCCGGGAGTTCCCCGACGGCCCCGCCGACGCCACCGGTCTCACTCGCCGGCAACAGGCGATCCTGGAAGCCATCCGGTCCTGCATCGAGGAGCGCGGCTATCCACCGAGTGTCCGCGAGATTGCCGATGGTGTCGGACTCACGTCGTCTTCGTCCGTGGCGTACCAACTCACCACGTTGGAGAAATTGGGTTACCTGCGTCGGGACCCCAACCGACCTCGGGCGCTCGTCGTCAGTGACGCACCGGACGTATCCGTGACCTCGGCCGACGACGTCGTGGAGATTCCACTTCTCGGCCGGATCGCAGCCGGTGGGCCACTGCTGGCTGAACAGTCCGTGGAACTGACCATGCCGCTCCCGCGAGAACTCGTAGGACACGGCGAGCTCTTCATGCTCCGTGTCGTCGGCGACTCGATGATCGACGCCGCAATCTGCGATGGCGATTGGGTCGTCGTCCGGCAGCAGCCCACGGCAGACAACGGTGACATCGTTGCGGCGCTCTTGGGCGACGAGGCGACCGTCAAGACCTACAAGAAGCGCGATGGGCACGTCTGGCTGATGCCGCACAATCCCGCTTACGCACCGATCCTCGGTGACGAGGCACGAATCCTCGGCAAGGTCGTATCCGTCCTACGCTCCCTCTAGGGCCGCAAGACGCTCAAGCGCGGCAAGTGCAACCTCCCGATCGGTTGTGGTCCACAGCGGCGGCATCGCTCGCCGAATTGTTGATCCGTACCGGGCAGTCGCTAACCGCGAGTCCAGGACGGCCACGACTCCCCTGTCCCCCTGTCCCCGAATCAGTCGACCCGCACCTTGGGCGAGAAGTAGAGCTGCACGGGGAACGCTCACCTCGATGAATCCTGATCGGCCGCTCTCCTCCGCTCGCTCGGCGCGTGCCGCGATCAACGGGTCATCGGGCCTGGGGAACGGCAGGCGGTCGATGACCACGAGGATGCACGAGCGCCCGGGAACATCGATTCCCTGCCATAGGGCCACGGTCCCGAGGAGCACACTCGTCTCGTCACGGGCGAACTCCTCGTTAAGCCGCGCCGGGGACTCTCCGCGTTGCTGCACCAACACGCGCATCTCTGGCAGACGCACTCGGAGGTAGTCATTCGCCCGCTCCACCCCCCGCCACGACGAGAACAGCCCCAACGCACGCCCTCCTGCGGCCGCAATCAGATCGGCCAACTCGTCCAGTGCCTCCATCGCGATGCCCTCGCGGTCCGGGGCCGGAAGGTCCCGGGCCACGTACAGCATCCCCTGCTGTGCGAAGTCAAAGGGACTTCCCACGTCAAGAACCACCGTTCCCTCCGGCAGGCCGAGGCTTGCCACCGTCCGTTCGTCATCGTTTCCGACGACCAAGGTGGCGCTCGTCGCGATCGTGCTGTCCGGCAGTGCCTCTCGGACCACATCCCCGATATCCAAGGGAGCGACATGCAGCGCGTACTCGGCGCCGCTCCCATCGACCCACATCACATCGTCATCACCGATCGCGAGGACCCGGGCGGCCGCCGCGTGGAACTCCTCCACACCTGCGCGGACTCGAGAGTCGGTCACGGAATCCACGGAATCCACGGTGGTGAGCGCTGTGAGAATGGAATGGCCAACGTCACGTATCAGGGTGAGTGCGAGAAGTAGGTCGGCTGGCAGTACGCGAAGTCGACCCGTGGAATGCGCCGCAAGAGCCTGCGTAAGTGCGGCTAACGCCTCATTGGCCCGCACACTTAGCTCATCCTCAACACGACGTCCGAGCCTCCCGAGCACGCGCCGGACCGCTGACGTGTCCAACTCCACGGCGATTGCGGACGTCACCCGATCTACGAAATCATGTGCCTCGTCAAGGATGAGGACATCGTGCGCGGGCAACACCTGGGATTCCCCAGTCGTGTTGATCGCAACCAGCGCGTGATTCGTGATCACGATGTCCGCGCCCATGGCATCGGCGCGTCGTCGCGCCGAAAAGCACTCCGCTGCGTAAACGCACCTACTCTCCCCGACGCATTCTCGCGATGTGACCGATAGGGACCGCCAGACGCGCGCATCAACGTCCTCGGGGAAGTCGTCGCGGTCACCGGTGGTGGTCACCTCAGCCCAGGCGCGCACATCCCGCACCTGCTGTGCAAGACGTCCAGTCTCGATGCCGAAAAGGGTGTCTTCGTCATCTGGGGTATCGACGCGTAGCCGATTCAGACAGACGTAGTTCTGGCGACCCTTCAAGACCGCCGCGTCAACCTGATCCGTCGCCTTCAGGCTCTCAAGAACGCGCGGGAGATCCCTCTCCGAGAGCTGTCGCTGGAGGCCGAGAGTGGAGGTCGCGATCACCACACGCGCTCCCGCGTCCCGGGCCGCGAGGACTGCGGGCACCAGGTACCCGAACGACTTACCTGTCCCCGTGCCGGCCTGCACCACCAGTGATCTGCCGCTCTGGATGGCCTCTTCGATAGCGCCAGCCATGGCCTCCTGGCCCTCGCGAACATCACCGCCGAGATCGCCCACGACCACTCGAAGCGCCTCGACTGCCTCGTCAGGCACGGCTCGCTTCCCGCAGAGCGGACGCCAGGTCTTTCGGCGCCTGACCGATCACATGGGTTCCGTCGTCCCGGTATTCGACTGAGTCGACGCGGCCCGACGCATGCAGGCGGGAGATGAGTTCACCACGATCGAAGGGAATCACCAGGTCGACGGGAACCCACCTGCGCGGCAGCAACTCCTCGACGCGGAACTCGAGCGCCGAGATCCCCAGGCCCGTCTGCGCCGACACGGTCACCGCATCGGGCTCGCGCCGTGAGAGCTCCGCGAGCGTCTCTGCATCGGCGATATCGGCCTTGTTGATCACGACTAGTTCCGGGACCTCCGCCGCGCCCAGGTCTCCGAGTACGGCCCGGACGGCCGCGATTTGCTCCCAGGGCGCCTCGTCCGAGCCGTCCACGACATGGAGGATGAGGTCGGCCTCGCGAATCTCCTCGAGGGTGGATCGGAATGCCTCAACCAGGTCGTGGGGTAGGTGGCGGATGAACCCGACCGTGTCGGTCAGCGTGAATTCCCGGCCACCAGGTGTCCGTGCCTTGCGCACCGTTGGTTCGAGGGTGGCGAAGAGGGCGTCCTGAACCAGCACACCCGCGTTCGTTAATCGATTGAGAAGGCTCGATTTGCCGGCATTGGTGTAACCGGCGACGGCGACGGAGGCGACACTCGATCGGAAACGTGCTGATCGCTGTGTGTCCCGCGCAGTGTCCATGTCTCGCAGGCTGGCGCGGAGCTTGGCCATGCGAGACCGGATCCGGCGGCGATCGGTTTCGATCTTGGTCTCACCTGGCCCTCGGGTTCCTACCCCTCCGGATGCACCGCCCGCACGGCCACCCGCCTGTCGAGACAGGGACTCACCCCAACCACGAAGCCTCGGGAGCAGGTATTGCATCTGAGCCAGCGATACCTGCGCCTTGCCTTCACGACTCCGGGCATGCTGCGCGAAGATGTCGAGGATCAGCCACGTGCGATCCACGACCTTCACCTTGACGATGTCTTCTAATTGACGAAGTTGACCAGGACTCAACTCGCCGTCGCAGATCACGGTGTCGGCGCCGCACGTTCGAACGAGGTCGCGGAGTGCCACCGCCTTGCCCGAGCCCAGGTACGTGGCCGGGTCCGGGGAGTCACGACGTTGGATGACGCCATCCACCACTATGGAGCCAGCCGTCTCCGCGAGCGCGGCCAACTCGCGCATTGCGCGCTCGGCCTGCGCCAGCGTCCCGGATGTCCAGACCCCCGCCAGGATCACGCGCTCGAGGCGAACTTGTCGATACTCGACTTCCCGGACATCCTCGATCTCGGTGGAGAGCCCGGACACACGTCGCAGCGCACTGCGATCCTCGAGATCGAATTCGCCGGCAGTCACGGAATCGTCACAACCCCCTCCGCGACGATCTCGGCGGGTCCGATCAGGGTGAAGGAATCGTCTCCGTGAATCATCACCTCGAGGTGGCCGCCCGGGACTTCGACGATCCACTCGCTCCGTGCTGGCTCGCGCAGCCGGGCCACCCAGGCAGCGGCGCACGCGCCCGTCCCGCAGGACTGGGTCTCGCCCACCCCCCGCTCGTGCACCCGCATCGCGATCCGACCCGGGGCACGCAACTCCACGAACTCCACATTCGCCCCCTCGGACGGCGACGGGTCGAGCCGTGGGGCTTCACGTAGGGGTCCGAGGGCTTCGAGATCCACGACCAGTGCGACGACATGGGGATTCGGCACCAGCACGCCGACTCCCCGCCAGGTGGAATCGGCAACAACGACATCGAAGCCGTCTCCGAAGGGATCGGCAGACGCGGGCAGATGTACCGCGTACCTATCCGATCCCAGCTGCGTGACCTCCATACACCCCCCTCGGGTCCCGATGGCGAACGTGTCGTTGGTCTCCCAACCGCGCCTGACAAGAACATGGGCGAACACCCGGATGCCGTTTCCGCACATCTCCGCCGTCGTACCGTCGGCGTTCCGATAGTCCATGAAGTAGCGCGCACCCGGACAGACGTCACGCCCTGCGGCATACGACTGCGTCTCGACGACCCGAAGGACGCCATCGGCACCAAGCCCGGAATGACGGGCGCACAGCCACCGCACCTGTTCGGGAGTGAGATCGGCGTTGTTGTCTGGATCGAGGAGCACGATGAAGTCGTTATGTGTGCCGTGGCCCTTCACGAACGGGAGGATCACACTCACCTGGGGAGCCTAATCGCGGTGACGGCCCTCTCGTAGAGCTCGTCCACAGCGGGGATGACCTGGTCCCACGCGTGCTCGACTGGTTTTCCCCTGGCATTCGAGGTCAGACGGGACCTGAGCACGGAGTCCCGTCCCATGTCGCCTATCGCCCGTGCCAGCCCCGCGTCATCGTCCACCAGTAAGCCATCGACCCCATGGCTGATGAAATCCGCGGTCCCCGATTCGCCGTACGCGATCACCGGAAGTCCCGAGGCACGAGCCTCGAGAGCGGCGATCCCAAACGACTCACGTCGACTCGCCTGCACGAACGTGTCACTCGAGCGGAAGGTCTCACGGATCGACTCGGGTGTGACTCGCCCAAGAAAGGTAATCGCCTCGGCGCGACCCCAGGACGCGACCCGGCGCTCCAACGATCTGCGTGCCGGTCCGTCACCAATGATGACCAGATGCATGTCCGGATATCCGGTGGATGCCGCAGCGAACGCGCGCACGAGCGCCCCTGTCCGCTTCCTCGGCGCCAGACGCTGAACTGCAACAAATCGAACTCCGGTATGGGCTAACGGCGGCTCGGGACCCCACACCGAGGCGTCGATCCCATTGGGCAGTACATGGACGTTCACCGCGAGCGCGAACCCGACACGGTCAGCGGCCATGACGCTGACCGCAGACACCACCGTGGGAGGCCGGGCCCACCTCCGTGCCATGGGGGCCACCAACCTACGCATGACCGGACTCCACACGCTGTGCACGGTGACGACGCGCGGGAGTCCCAGTCCGCAAACGGCTCTGATGCCCCCCCAGGCGAAGGGCGAGACCTCGCCCACATGCACATGGACCACATCGGGCGACATCTCCGCCAGCGACGCCGTGACCACCGTGCGCGTCCTCGGATGGATGGGGAGGTCTCCCGGGGTCCGCACCGTCAGTCGGACAACCCCGACGCCGTCGTCGACGTGGCTCGTTGATGAACCCGGGGTCGCCGTGAGGACGGTGACCTGGTGGCCGGCCTTCACCTGTTCGGTCGCCAAGGCGCGCACCTGCGTCTCCATCCCACCGGTGCGGGGTGCGAAACAGTCGCTGATGTGGACGATCCGCACGGGATGACCGTACGGCACTCCCGCACACTGCTACAGAATGTGGCAGTGCCCCCTCGGACCCTGATCTTCGTCCACGCCCATCCCGACGACGAGGCGCTCCTCACCGCGGGAACGATGGCCCGAGCGGTGTCCGAGGGTCACCGGGTCGTCCTGGTCATGGCCACGGATGGCGCCGCGGGGCTCACCGCATCGGACATGACTCAGGACCTGGTCACGCATCGGGCTCGGGAGTTGCAGGCGTCGGCGGATGTGCTGGGGGTGTCCCGCGTTGTTCACCTCGGTTACGCGGATTCCGGACTCTCCGGTGACGTCCCCGACGCCTTCGTTAACACGGGATGCTTCACGATCGGGCGATCCATTGCATCCATCATCGATGAGGAAGGGGCGGACGTCATCGTCGGCTACGACCCGACAGGAGGCTACGGACACCCTGACCATGTGCATGTACACCGATCGGTGCGCACAGCGATGCAGCTCTGCGTGCGGCGACCGCACCTGTACGAATCGACACTGCCGCGAGAACCCATCGTGTGGGCTGTCCACACTGCCGCACGACTCCGAATCACTCCCTCCAGCTTTGATCCACGCGAGTTCAACTCCGCGTGGACTCCCCGCGCCCACATCACCCATCGCGTGGATGTGCGTCGATTCCTCGATGCAAAGCTCGCCGCGCTCCGGGCCCATGCATCCCAGTCGGTGTCCGATTCCGGAATGCGAACTGTCGGTGTTCTGGGGAGGCTGCCTCGGCCGGTCGCGCGCCTTCTCCTGGGTACGGAGTATTACGTCCGAGTCGCCACCGACACCACATCGTCCACGAGGGATGACTCGTCGAACTCCACCCAGTGAATGCGTGAGTCCGCAGCGAACCATCGCTGTTGACGTCGAGCGAACTTCTTCGTATCCGCCGAGGTCTGCATGCGCGCCTGCTCCTCGCTGATCTCACCTGCGAGGGAGTCCATCACGGGTCCATAGCCAAGTGCCGCTCGCGCGGTGGGTGCCTCTGCGAGGCCCTGTGCCAGGAGGCTCCGCACCTCATCGACCATTCCTCGACGCCACATGTCGTCCACGCGCGCCTCGATCCGCGCATCGAGTGATGTGCGGTCGATTGCGATCCCCACGCGAGTAGTCCGATACCGATCGTGTGGCTCTGGGAGATTCGCCTGGAACGGACCACCCGTAATGGCATTCACTTCCAGAGCTCGCACAATCCGGCGTCCGTTCATGGGGTTTATCACGGCCGCCGCGGCAGGATCGATGCGTCCGAGCTCCTCGTGCAGCGCCCGTGGGCCACTCTCGGCGAGACGGTCCTCGAGGGCCGCACGGACGTCGGTGTCCGTGCCGGGCGGGTCCAAGTTCTCCAAAACCACCCGGACGTAGAGTCCGCTGCCACCCACCGCGATCGGTACCCCGCCCCTCCCCCACACATCCTCGATTGCCGCCCGAGCGGCGTCCCGGAACTCGACGACCGTGAGCGGGTGCGAGATGGGCCATACGTCGAACATGTGGTGCGCAACCCCAGCACGCTCCTCCATCGACGGGGTTGCGGTGCCGATGTTCATTCCTTGATAAGCCTGCATCGAGTCGAGACTGATCACCTCCCCGCCCACGCGCGTGGCCACCTCGATCGCGAGTCGGGTCTTCCCCGCTGCTGTGGGGCCCACAATGGCCAGGACACGTGGGGTCACGTGCGGCCGGGAACGGTGGGCAAGCCGAGTGCTACACCGCGTGCGGGCTCCTGCTCGCGGTTCCGCCGCCGCGCCCCACCCCAGTCATCGGCAATGAGGTGATGGGGTGCCGCGTAGGTGACCCGTGCCGTGACGAAGTCCCCCGGACCCGGGGGCTCCTCACCCTCGGGGACGCGCACATGGACGAGTCGGTTGTCGGCGGCTCGGCCGGAGACGCGCTCGGTGGTCCCATCCTTGCGACCCTCGTGGCGTGCGACGAGCACCTCGACGGTTCTACCGATCAGGGCGCGGTTCGCTGTCCAGGCGATCTCGTTGACGGTCTCGACAAGGCGTGAGTACCTCTCGGACACAACGTCGGCGGAGACCTGGTTCGGCAGCTCCGCCGCAGGCGTGCCCGGTCGCTTCGAATACTGGAAGGTGAATGCGCTCGAGAAGCGAGCGGCGCGCACCACATCGATGGTGGCCTGGAAATCCTCTTCCGTCTCGCCGGGAAACCCCACGATGATGTCTGTGGTGATCGCAGCGTCGGGCATCGCCGATCGCACACGGTCGACAATCCCGAGGAATCGCTCAGCACGGTAGGAGCGGCGCATCTCGCGGAGGACGCGATCAGATCCCGACTGCAGCGGCATGTGCAAAGCAGGCATCACGCAGGGCGTCTCCGCCATCGCGGCGATCACGTCGTCGGTGAAGTCCCGGGGATGTGGACTCGTGAAACGGACGCGCTCCAATCCCTCGATAGAGCCGCACGCGCGGAGGAGACTGGCGAATGCCGACGGGTCGCCGAACTCAACGCCGTACGCATTCACATTTTGCCCGAGCAGCGTCACTTCGACGACGCCGTCGTCGACCAGAGCCGAGATTTCGGCGAGGATCTCACCCGGGCGTCTGTCCTTCTCCCGGCCCCGCAACGTGGGAACGATGCAGAACGTGCACGTGTTGTTGCACCCGACACTAATCGCGACCCACGCCGAGTGGGCGGAGTCTCGCCGGCTCGGGAGCGTGGAGGGAAAAACATCCAGCGACTCGAGGATCTCGAGTTGGGCTTCCTCGTGTATTCGCGCACGCTCCAAGAGGATGGGGAGCGACGCCACATTATGGGTCCCGAAAACTACGTCCACCCATGGCGCGCGCTCCAGGATCTCCCCGCGATCCTTCTGCGCCAGGCACCCTCCCACAGCGATTTGCAGACCGGGCCGTGACTCTTTGAGTGGGACGAGATGGGAAAGATTCCCATACAGACGGTTATCCGCGTTCTCCCGCACCGCGCACGTGTTGAAGACGATGACGTCCGCCTCCTGGTCCGTTGAGACCGCCCGATACCCCGCTGTCTCCAGGAGGCCCGCCAGGCGTTCGGAATCATGGACGTTCATCTGGCAGCCGTAGGTGCGCACCACGTAGGTACGCCGATCAGTGCTCCGCGTCAGTGATTCGGTCGAAGCCACGCGATGATTCTAAGAAGGCGATGGCAGGTACCGTTGTCGGTACTCTTCTGCCGACATCTGGTAGATGTCCTCGGGCCCATCCACGGGGTCCTGTTGCTGGCCCTGCCAGGTGAAGCCCAAGCCCCGGATGATCGACTGGGATGGGGCGTTGGCCGGGCTGACGGTGTAGCGAAGCATGCGAACCCCTGGTTGCTCGATCACCCATCCCCACATCCCGTGCAACACCTCGGTGGCGAACCCCTGGTGACGCCACGGCGGCACGATCTCCAACCCGATCTCCACCATTCCGGCCTCATCCGGGATGGCATGGAAGCCGGCGCTGCCGATGATGACCCGCTCCTGCCGATGCACGGCCAGGCGAAGCAGGTACGGGGCCAGCTCGGGGCGCCGCTGGATCTGCGGCCATCGGTACGGCAGCGGGCCAGGATCATCCACCAGGTGCAGGTGCGGGTTGCTGAAGCCGCGATCGATCCACAGTCGTGGATCGGTGCGGTCCAGGGCAAGCAGGTCGTACTCATGTGGGAGCACCACATCCAACTCCAGGCGCGGTGTTCGGATCGGTGGATAAGCCGGTGCCTGGACCGTCATGCGATCACCGGATCGCCCGTCGCCAGCCGATCAGAGGGCGCGCTCCACGATCCGCCCCTGGTCCTTCTGCGCCAGGCAGCCGCCAACCGCGATCTGCATCCCCAGATGTCCAGCCTTCACCGAGGCCAGATGACGCAGATTGCCGTACAGCCGGTTGTCCGCGTTCTCCCGGACCGCACAGGTGTTGAGCACGACCACGTCAGGGGTGACATCGCTGCCCGCCGGTTCGTATCCGGCATCCTCCAAGAGGCCGGCGATCCGCTCCGAATCGTGCACGTTCATCTGGCAGCCGTACGTTCGCACCCGGAACGTGCGAGCCCCATGGCCCTCTGTGATCGACGTCACCGCGCCTCCTCGCGCATGTGATTGTAGGGAAGCTGTCGAAGGTCCTTGACGCGCTGACCTCACCTCGGCAAGGGTTGTCCAACAATTGTGGAAAGGGCCCCATGGGACTATTCAAGAAGCTCAAGCAGGGCATGGGAATCGGCACGGTCTCCTTCGACCTGGAGGTGCCCGCTCAGGTTCCAGCAACATCGGGAACTATCGACGGCTTCATTGTGATCACCGCGAAAAGCGAGCAGAAGATCAATGACGTCGAGGTGAGACTTGAGCGCCTCCAGTCGTGGGAGGAGCGTGTTGAGACGTTTAACACAAGTACCAACCTCTTCGATGTCCGCTGGGAGACGCGAACCAACACGGCCACGATCTCGGAGTGGAAGGACACTTCTTCGTTCTCGCTCACGGAGGGTGAGTCAAAGCGAATCCCGTTCACGCTCGCGTTCCCGCCCATGGACAAGCCCTACGGTGACGCACAGGACAGTGTCCTGTGGGGATTCATCTCCGCGGCTCTGGACTACAACAACGGGTGGCGAGGTGCGCGTATCGACTACCGGGTTACCGGAGACGCGGATGTCGAAGATGCTGCCTTCGACAAGGGTGACGACGTCATCATCGTCTTGATGTGATCGTCCACCTACACCGTCACGGGCGCTGGTTCGTCATCGACCACCTCGTCGTCGCCTGCTTCGATGGTGACCTTCGGGAGAACTCGCTCCAGCCAACCGGGTAGCCACCAGTTCGCTGATCCCAACATGGACATCACACTGGGGACGAGAATCAGGCGCACAACGAAGGCATCGACGAGAACTGCAGATGCGAGTGCGACTCCGAAGAGCTTGATGGTCGCATTCGTACTTGGAACGAAGGCGAGGAAGACGCTGGACATGATCGCGGCCGCGATGACCACGACGCGACCCGAGCCCGCCAATCCCCTGCGCACGCTGAGCAGGTTGTCCCCGGTGCGCGCCCACTCCTCCTGCATGCGGGAGACGAGGAATACCTGGTAGTCCATTGAGAGCCCGAAGAGGATTGCAAACACCATAATCGGAACGAAGGGGAAGATCGGTCCGGTGCCAGGTACGCCTAGGACATCGGCGAACCAACCCCACTGGAACACCGCCACCGTGATACCCATGGCGGCTGCGAGACTCAGCAACGACGTGACCGCCCCCGTCAGTGGGACGACGATGGATCGGAACAGGACTACGAGCGCCAGGAAGCCCAGTCCCACGACGACGGTCAGGAACAGTGGCAACGCGTCGGTGAGAACGAGTGTGAAGTCCTGGGTGATCGCCTGCGTTCCACCCACGTAAAGCTGGGCACCGGTTGCCTCCTCTAGCGCGGGATTCACCTCGGAGCGCAAGCGATCGAGGAGCTGCGCCGTGGCCTCATCCTGAGGAGCCGAAGACGGGTAGACGGCGATCGCCTGCACGGTTTGCGGCGGCTCCCCCGGCTTGGCCAACTTTGCGAGAATCGGCAAGGTCGCCAGGCTCGGCGACGTGCCGGCGACTCCCTCCGACCGCGCCAAACCAGCGACAATCGCACGGAATGCCTGCGGATCCCCGACCCCCTCGAGGTCGGCGACCACCAGGAACGGCCCGTTCGAGCCCGGCCCGAATCCCTCCGAACGCAGGTCGTAGGCCACGCGAGCAGTGGAGCCTTCCGGCTTCCCCGAATCATCAGCGAAACCCTGACGCAGACTGAGGGCCGGAATCGCGAGGACCACGACGAACGACAGGGCGAGGAGCGATGTCAGCCACGGAATGCGCTGAAGAAGTCGGCCGTAGTGCGCCCACCCCCGTCCTTCGCCTCCGCCCGATCCCGGACGCTTTCCCCAGGGAAGCCGCAAGCCCAGTGCCTTGGTGCCGAGCAGGCTGAGAAGTGCCGGCAGCATCCACACAGCCGAGAGCATCACCATCACCACGGTCATCGCAGCGCCGATTGCCAGGCCGGTGAAGAAGTTGATTCGGAGGACGAGCAACCCGAGCAACCCGATGATCACCGCGGAACCCGCGAACACGACCGCACGACCGGCCGTATGAATCGATTCCATCGCAGCGGCTTTAGATCCATGACCCGCTAGCAGCGCCTGACGGAATCGATTCATCACGAAAAGGGCGTAGTCGATACCGACACCGAGCCCGATCATCGCAGCCAGAGTCGGCGCGAATGTCGCAACATCCAGGAAGTTGGCTACGAATGCCACGAACATCAATCCGGCGAAGAGGCCCACGAGAGCCGTGACGATGGGCAGGCCGGCGGCGACGATGGAGCCGAAGGCGATGAGCAGGATGACTATGGCAACCGCGATTCCGATGCCCTCACTGCTCGGCGGCTCTTGACCCGCGAATTCCAGCAACTGTCCCTGAGCGCCGATCTGAAGGGTGTCCGTCTGGAGTGCCTTGACGGCGCCGAGGATCACCTTTGCATCCTCGACGGAGACGACAGGCGCACCGCTGTCATCCGTCGCGAAGTTCACCGTCGCGAACGCGACACGGCCATCAGGACTCACCGGCGAGAAACTCGAAGCCAGTTGCCTAAGTTCTGCAGGAGTGAGCACCTGCACGGCGGCTGTCGGGTCGATGCCACCACCCGCGGTACATGCCCGTCCCAGGTTGGCCCCACGGGGGTCGAAAGGATTGGTCACGCACGTCACACTCTCCAGCGACGCAATCTCCTGCAGCACCGGGAGTACTTGCTCAGCCGTGCTCTGGTCTGTTGATGCACCAGATGCCGGGGACCAGACGATCGTCGCGCCTCCATCGACATTTCCAAGGTCGGTGCCGTTGGCCACAAGCAGATCCGTCGCCACCTTCGACTCCGTGTCGGGAAGATCGAATGAGTCGTTATAGGCACCGCCGAGGCCCAGGCCGAGGCCGGCGAAGGCAGCGAGTGCGAGGACCCAGGCGACTAGGGCGACGATGGGACGACGAACCGCCCATGCGGAAAGACCAGGCATGACACTCCTTTGGAAGGGCCCCAACGCTAACAACATGGGAGGATTTAGGCGCGCCGGCGTGCCAGCCATTGTTCATGAACGGGTACTACGGGAGCCTGATCACAGCCCGTGGTCGACGCAGTCGTGCCTCGTTACCTCCGCGATCACCGTCGAAATGACCGATCCGCTGTAACCACGACGCGCGAGATACGACGATAGGCGTCGCTGCTGTGTTGCGCGATCACAACCAGCCATCGTGCGAAGCCGTCGCTCCGCCAAGTCTCGTGCTCGCGAGGCCTCGGAGTCCGAATCGATCTGCTCGAGAGCCTCCGTGACGGTCTCCGCGGCTACCCCGCGATCCGCCAGCTCCCGGCGGAGGGCGCCGCGTGCGAGTCCCCGGACACGGTGCCGTGATTCCACCCAGAGGCGAGCGAACTGGTCGTCATCGATCAGTCCACACTCCTCGAGACCGTCGAGGATCGTGATCGACACTTCCTGGGGTACTCCCCGCCTAGCGAGGTCACGCGCCAATTCCGCGCGCGTACGGGGTGCATGCGCCAGGCGACGCCGGACGATCTCGCGGACGGCGGACTCGGAGATCTCTCCCTCGTCACCCTTCCGGCGGGCCATCGGTCACCGGGGAGGCGATCGTGGCTTCGGTGGCAGGTGCATCCACACGCGCTCCGATGCCCAGGACCTCCTTGATCCGCTTCTCGATCTCGATGCCCAGGTCGGGGTTGTCCTTCAAGAACGCGCGCGCGTTCTCCTTGCCCTGTCCCAACTGATCACCTTCATAGGTGTACCAGGCACCGGACTTCTTCACGAGCCCAACATCGACGCCGATGTCGATGAGTGAGCCCTCACGGGAGATTCCCTCGCCGTAGATGATGTCGAACTCGGCCTGCTTGAACGGTGGAGCCACCTTGTTCTTGACCACCTTGACGCGCGTGCGGTTTCCAACGGCCTCCGTGCCGCCCTTGAGGGTCTCGATCCGGCGGACGTCGAGTCGGACGGATGCATAGAACTTGAGGGCCTTGCCGCCGGTGGTCGTCTCCGGTGATCCGAACATCACACCGATCTTCTCGCGGAGTTGGTTGATGAAGATCGCGGTCGTGTTCGTGTTGCTGAGGGCACCCGCCATCTTGCGCAGGGCCTGACTCATCAGCCGGGCCTGCAAGCCCACGTGGGAGTCACCCATCTCTCCCTCGATCTCCGCGCGGGGCACGAGTGCCGCCACGGAGTCGATGACGATCAAATCGATGGCTCCCGATCGGACCAGGGTGTCGGCGATCTCGAGTGCCTGCTCACCTGTATCGGGCTGGGAGACATACAGGTTGTCCAGGTCAACGCCGAGAGAGGAGGCGTAATCGGGATCCAGAGCATGCTCCGCGTCGATGAACGCGGCAAGGCCGCCCGCGGCTTGGATACTCGCGATGGCGTGCAGCGCCACCGTGGTCTTGCCCGAGGACTCCGGACCGTAGATCTCCACGATGCGTCCCCGTGGCAGACCGCCGATTCCGAGAGCTACGTCGAGGGCGATCGACCCGGTCGGGATCACCTCGATCGGGGCCCGGCCCTCTTCGCCGAGTCGCATCACCGAGCCCTTGCCGAAGGACCGCTCGATCTGGGCAAGGGCGGCCTCGAGGGCTTTCTCGCGGTCTGCTGCTGCGCTGGCCATATTCACTCCTTGTTCGCGGGTGGAAGCGGGACGCTAGGGCGAGCCTCTGACACTGCCTCCGACCCCGCGCGAACCGTGTGCGCTTGTCCGTCAGCCGTGCTGGATGTGAATCTATATCGAACGCATGTTCGAATGACTGCGACACGCCGTCTCCGTGGGGGGCACGCTCAGGTCCTAGGTTTAGCCCGTGTCCAAGGTCCTCTCCACCCTCCCCGTGGGTGAACGGGTGGGTCTGGCGTTCTCCGGCGGCTTGGACACCTCGGTCGCAGTCGCCTGGATGCGGGCCCGCGGGGCCTCGCCATGCGCCTACACAGCGGACCTCGGCCAGTACGACGAACCGGACATCACCTCCGTACCGGGCCGAGCCATCCACTACGGGGCCGAGATCGCCCGGGTCGTTGACTGCCGGTCTGCCCTCGTGGAGGAGGGGCTTGCTGCCCTCGCCTGTGGCGCGTTCCACATTCGGTCGGGGGGCCGCCAGTATTTCAACACCACACCGCTCGGCAGAGCGGTGACTGGGACGCTCCTCGTCCGGGCCATGCAGGAGGACAACGTCTCGATCTGGGGCGACGGCTCCACCTACAAAGGAAACGACATCGAGCGGTTCTACCGCTACGGGCTCCTGGCGAACCCGCAGTTGCGCATCTACAAGCCGTGGCTCGATGCGGAGTTCGTCGCGACCCTCGGTGGTCGCGCCGAGATGAGCGCCTGGCTGAGCGAGCAGGGGCTGCCGTATCGGGATAGCGGCGAGAAGGCCTATTCGACTGATGCGAACATCTGGGGAGCAACCCACGAGGCGAAGTCACTGGAGCATCTCGACACCTCGCTGGAGATCGTCGAGCCGATCATGGGCGTTCGCTTCTGGGATCCGCACGTTGCTATCGCCAGCGAGGACGTCACGATCTCCTTCGAGCGCGGACGACCAGCACGGATCAACGGCGAGGAATTCGCGGACTCTATTGCCCTCGTGCGCGAGGCCAACTGCATCGGAGGTCGCCATGGCCTCGGCATGGCCGACCAGATCGAGAACCGCATCATCGAAGCCAAGAGCAGAGGTGTCTACGAAGCACCCGGCATGGCGCTGTTCTTCATCGCATACGAGCGCCTCGTCTCGGCTATCCACAACGAGGACACGATTGCCAACTACCACCTCGAGGGACGGCGCCTCGGGCGCCTGCTCTATGAGGGGCGGTGGCTCGATCCCCAGGCACTGATGCTGCGCGAATCCCTCCAGCGGTGGGTGGCAAGCGCCGTGACCGGCGATGTCACCCTGCGTCTCCGCCGAGGCGACGACTACACAATCGTGGACACGCGCGGACCCGAACTTTCCTATCACCCCGACAAGCTCTCGATGGAGCGTGTAGAACAGGCGGCCTTCGGGCCGACGGACCGCATCGGACAACTCACGATGCGCAACCTGGATATCGCCGACACCCGCGCAAAGCTCGAGATGTATGCGCGGCAGGGCCAGCTCAGTGCACAATCCGATCTCATCGGTCACCTGGAGGCCGGGGGTGCTCGCGAGATCGCGAGTGGAGAAGTCGATGGCGAGGCCACACTCGACCGCGCCGCTCTGGACTACGGGGCCGACTGAGTCCTCGTCCGGACGGTCAGCACGGCGAGGGCCAGGACGGGCAACGCTGCAACCGCGCAGAGCATGCCGTAGGACCCGAGATAGACGACCAACCCGGCCACGGCTCCGCCTACCGCACCGGCAGTGTTCATCACCAGGTCCGACAGGCCCTGCACCGATGGACGCTCATCGGGTCCCACCGAGTCGGTGATGAGCGTCGACCCTGCGATGAGGGTGCACGACCACCCCAAGCCCAGCAACAGCAATCCGATGCCCAGGACGAGGGCACTGTCGGCAGGGGCGAGCCCGGATACGAGGCACGCGAGTAGGAGTACCACGATGCCCAGGCCGATGATCGGAATGCGCCCGAATCGGTCTACCGCCCACCCCACGACCGGCGAGAACGCGTACATGCCGGCAACGTGGACGCTGATCACGACGCCGATGACCTGCAACGTCACATCGACGTGCGCCATATGCACTGGGGTCATGACCATCACCATGACCATCGCGACGTGGCCGACGGCGATGCTTGTGATCCCGAGTATCGCCATCGGATGGCGCCGGATGTGCTCGAGCCCGTTTCGCAGTTTCGGGTGAGGCGCGCCGGCGCCACCGCGTGCATCGCGGGAAACGAGGTAGGGGTCGGGCCGGAGAAACACGAGTAGGAGGAGGGCGGCTCCGCCGAGACAGATGGCGGCCACCAGGTAGGGACCGCTCAGCTGTGGCAGCCCCAGACTCACAGCGAAGAGTCCACTGGCGTTCAAAAGGTTCGGACCGAGGACCGCGCCGATCGTCGCCGCCCACACCACGATCGACAGCGATCGCGCGCGTCGATCCGGGGTGGCCAGGTCCGTCGCCGCGTAGCGGGCCTGATATCCGGAGGCGGACGCGACGCCCACGAAGAGGCACCCGAGAAGGACCAGCGCGATTGAGCGCGATACCGAGCCAACGACGACGATCACGGCCCCGATCACCCCCACGGCGTAGCCCACCGAGAGTGCCGCCCTTCGGCCGCGCGAGAGCGCGAGCCGAGCGAGCGGGAGGACAAAGACGGCGGCGCCGACCACGCCAAAGGTTTGGGCGAGCCCCGCAATGGCCTCCGAGCCCGACACGCCTACGGCGATCAGGGCACCCGCGGGGATCGATCCAGCGACGGCGACACCGGAGAGCACCTGACTCGACGCCAGTGTGCGCAGGGCGCGCGCCTGAATCGACTCAACGTCGGTCGCCACGCTGCCCAGGGCCGATCCCGAGGGGCTAGCCACCGGACCTTCCGTGTTCCAGTCGATGGGCCAGGACCTCCGTCACGAGGCGCCGCTCGACAGGGAATCCGACGGCATCGAGTGCGGTGCACAGTGCTTGCGCGTCACCGGCCCACTGCTCGTACTCCACCAGGGTGACTCGCCCCGGACCAAGGATTTCGGCGAGTTGGTCGGACGCCCGCCTCAAGTTCTCGATCGTCGCGGTCAACACATCTCTCGCCTGGGGGTTGTCCGGCCACCAACCACTGGACTGCGAGGCGTCCGCGCCGCGCACATTCACCACGAATCTCACGCCGGGAAGGAGATCCTGAAGGAACAGCAAATGGCAGAGCAGGTGGTCGCTATCAGGGAAATACCCGATCTCGTAACGAACTTCCTTGAAACCCACCCATCGAGTCTCGGGTTTCGGACGGAGCACGTCGTCGATGAAGGTCCGTCGGGCCGACTCGAGGACAACAGCTGGATCCAACCGCGCCGTGCCGAACCATGGATGGTCGGGTCGTCCTGAGTGGTGCCGATCAGCGGCCGCGGCCAGTGACTGCACGTACTCCTGTAAACCGCGAGCTGCGAGGTAGTTCTCACCGCGGATCAGAGTGTCCCGGTGCGCATTCAGAGCCGCTTGCAGAACCGTGCTTCCAGACCGACCGAAAGTGACGATCGTGAGGAACTCGAGATCGCGTGATGCGCGGAGTCGCATACGACGACCCTAGGGGGCCTACGTCAGGATCGAAGGCACCTCGGCGTTGGCGCACACGGCCGCCCAGATCTGCTTCGTTTCGATCCCGCAGGCGATGGCCTGGTCGACCGTGCAGCCCAATTCGGGGAGAACCGTGTCCCGTGCCCAGGATGCCGCATACTCGTGCCCAAACACCGCGGTCATGCGCTCCCAGAAATCGCTGAGCCGCACGTCAGGCGTGGGCCTTGGACTCCTCGGCGGCCACGTGGCTGCTGACGGATGCGAGGACGTCGGCGAGGGAGACGTCGAGGGCGGAGCAGATGGCAGCCAGCAACTCCGACGAGGCCTCCTTGTGCCCACGCTCCACCTCGGAGAGGTAGCCAAGGGACACCGCCGCAGCACCGGAGACGTCGCGCAGCGTGCGACCCTGATCCTGACGTCGACGACGCAACTCGTCACCGATGACCTGGCGTAGAACGATCATGATACCTCCCTCCGACACAGTACCGCGCCCTGCGAGCGGACGCGAGGGCGCTCCCAGCCCTTGGACGTCACATGCTGTCGATGAGTTCCCGCGCTCCCTCGATCACCGCGCTGACGCTCGCGGCCCGGATCGCCTCCCGGTCACCACCACAATGGAGCGTCCACGTGCAGGTTGCCGAGGGACTCCAGACCCCGAGACAGACCTGACCGACCGGAGCACCCTCATGCGGCGTCGGTCCTGCCACCCCCGTGGTGGCGATGCCGATATCCGCGCCGAGGATGCCTGAGACAGCCCGCGCCATGGCACCGGCCACCGACTCGCTGACCACCCCTCTCGCCAGCACCTCGTCATCCAGACCGAGCAGGATTCGCTTCGCCTCGATGGTGTAGGCCACCACGCCCCCACGCAGCACATCTGAACTGCCGGGAACACTGACCAGTGCACCGCACACCCAACCCCCTGTGAGTGATTCGGCGACCGCCACGGTCAGTCCCTTCTGCCTCAGCGTCGTGACGAGGACCTCGGCGGGGCTCACCGTCGACCCCGCACCCTGGTGATCGCGATGACATATTCGATACCGGTGACCACGGTAATGACGAGCGCGATCCACAGCGCAACCTGCGCTGCCGCACCCCAGAGCTCCAGTTGGTCGAGCGGGACGAGCAGCATGGTGATCGCGATGATCTGGGCGATCGTCTTCACCTTCCCGCCCCGCGAAGCCGGCACGACAACGGTGCGAACCACCGAGAGCCGGAGTGCGGTCACGCCGATCTCGCGCACCATGATCACGATCGTGATCCACCAGGCCACCTCTCCGACTATCGAAAGGGCGACCAAAGCCATGCCTGTAAGGGCCTTGTCCACTATCGGATCCAGCAGGGTGCCGAAGGATGTGACCTGCTGCCGGGAACGAGCCACGGCGCCATCCACCATGTCTGTGAGCGAGGCGGCAACGAACACCAGTGCCGCCGCCCACCGCGCCGCTGCGGTATCCGAACCCAGCACGAGAACGCCGACGACGGGGACGCAGGCTAACCGCAGCAACGTCAGGCTGTTCGGGACGTTCACAATTCCCCCACTCACGCCATGACTCTCGCGATCAGGTCGACACCGTCCGCATCGTCGACGACGCCCGTCAGAAGATCGCCGATGCGCGGCGGAGTTCCGTCGCCCCGAATCTCCGTGGAGCTGTCGTCTGGACCCTGGTGCGCCGCACGTCCCTCCGCGCGCCAATCCCGACCTGCACCATCCACGGACTCCACGAGGACTTCAGCGTCCTCCCCGTGGCGAGCCAAGGCGCGTTGGGTCATGAGTTCCTCGGCGAGGGAGGCAACCGCGGCTACGCGTCGGTCGATCTCGCGCTGCTCGATCTTGCCGGACAGCTGTTCCGCCTCGGTTTGGTCCTCATCGCTGTAGCCGAAGACGCCGACAGCATCGAGCTGTGCCCGCTCCAAGAATTCCGTCAACGTCGCGAGGTCTCCCTCTGATTCGCCCGGGAAACCTACGATGACGTTGCTCCGGATTCCGGCCTGCGGTGCGAGGGAGCGGATCTGGTCCACGAGCTCCAGGAAGGGTGCAGAGCCACCAAAGCGACGCATCCGACGCAACACATCTGGACTCGCGTGCTGGAAAGAAAGATCGAAGTAGCTGGCGATGGACGGGTGTTGTGCGATCACCTCGACCAGTCCGGGACGCATCTCCGCAGGCTGCAAGTACGCGACCCGGAGACGGACTCCCGGCGCGGCGTCCGCGATGCGGGGCAGGAGACTCTCCAATAGCCGGAGATCTCCCAGATCCTTCCCGTATGACGTCGAGTTTTCACTGACCAGGTTGATCTCACGTACGCCCTGCTCCGCCAACCAGGTCGCTTCCTGGATGATCTCCTCGGGCGTGCGAGACACGAAGGCACCGCGGAATCGCGGGATGGCGCAGAAGGAACATCGACGATCGCACCCCGATGCCAACTTGAGCGGTGCGACGGGACTGCCGGCGAGGCGGTGTCGCAGCATTGGAGGGGCCCACCCCCGGGTGCGCTCGACCGGCGCCAACGGAATGAGCGTGCGGCGGTCCACGGGCTCGTGAGCCCTGATGGGTGAGCCCGCTCTGACATCGTCGAGCACACGATCGATGGTGGCGTAGGAATCGAATCCGATGATCGCTGCGGCTTCGGGGAGGGCCTCGGCCAACTCCCGTCCGTATCGCTCCGCCATGCATCCTGCAGCCACGACGGTCCGACCCGAGTCCGCGAGGGCCAGCAACGTGTCGATGGAGTCCTTCTTCGCTGCCTCGATGAACCCGCAGGTGTTGACGACAACGACGTCGGAATCCTCCGGTGATTCCGCCAGCGACCAGCCTCCACTCTGAAGGCGCGCGGCAAGTTCCTCACTGTCGACTTCGTTGCGCGCACAACCGAGCGTGACGAGCGCGACGCGCCGGGATTCCTGATTCACCGCCCTAGCGTACGGAGTGGCTACGTGCCGCCCAAGGACGCGTCGAAGAGATCAAGCAACTCGGCAGGGTCGATCCCCAATGCCGATGCGATGCCTTTGAGGTGCCCACGGGCGTAGACGTCTCCTCCGCAGGCCGAGAAGTCGTCATCTTCCATGGCCATCAGGATGGATGCGCGGATCTTGGTTCGGTGTGCCAGGTCTTCGACCGTCAGGCCGGCTTCGGTGCGCGCCGAGGTGATCCGAGCTCCAACCATCTATCCCTCCTCGACCCCCACGAACGCTACGGACTGCGGGACGATCCGGCAACCCTCAGGTCCCGCGGATGGAGGCCAGCGTGGCTGCCAACTCCTCGGGGGTCACCAGGACCTCACGCGCCTTGGAACCCTCGCTCGGTCCGACCACTCCCCGGGACTCCATCAAGTCCATCAGGCGTCCCGCCTTCGCGAACCCCACGCGAAGTTTGCGCTGCAGCATCGACGTCGATCCGAATTGCGTCGAGACGACCAGCTCCACTGCCTGCAGGAGCAGATCGAGGTCGTCACCGATCTCCTCATCAACCTCCCTTGCCGGCGCGCCCGATGCGGTCACCTCGGGGACGCACTCGGCCGGTCCCTGGTTCTTGCAGTGCTCGACGATCGCCCGGATCTCACGCTCTCCCACGAAGGCACCCTGGATGCGGGTCGGCTTGTTGGCGCCCATCGGCAGGAAGAGTGCGTCGCCCTGTCCCACGAGCTTCTCCGCGCCCGGCTGGTCCAGAATCACCCGACTATCCGCGAGGCTGGACGTTGCGAAGGCTAGACGACTCGGAACATTCGCTTTGATCAATCCTGTGACGACGTCGACGCTCGGACGTTGAGTTGCGAGAACCAGATGGATGCCTGCTGCGCGTGCAAGCTGAGTAGTCCGCACGATCGCATCTTCGACATCACGCGGGGCAACCATCATCAGATCGGCCAACTCGTCAACGATCACCAGCAAGTAGGGGTAGGGCTCGATACGACGCTCACTACCGCGCAGAGCTGTCACGGCTCCTTCTCGAACAGCCTTGTTGAAGTCGTCGATGTGTCGGTAACCGAATTGGGCGAGATCGTCGTAGCGGCGATCCATCTCCTTGACGACCCACTGCAGCGCGTCCGCCGCCTTCTTGGGATTCGTGATGATGGGGGTGATCAGGTGCGGCACACCTTCGTAGATGCTCAGTTCGACCCGCTTCGGATCGACCAGGATCATGCGAACGTCGGCGGGTGTCGCACGCATCAGAATCGAGGTGATCAATGCGTTGATGCAACTTGACTTTCCCGCACCCGTGGCTCCCGCAACGAGGATGTGCGGCATCGTGGCGAGGTTGGCGGTGACGAAACCGCCCTCAACGTCCTTCCCGAGACCCACGGTGAGAGGGTGACGGTCGGACTTCGCCGACACGCTGCGCAGGACCTCTCCGAGGGACACGAGTTCGCGATCCAAGTTCGGGATCTCTATGCCGATCGCCTTCTTTCCGGGGATCGGGCTCAGAATTCGCACATCGGCGCTGGCTACGGCGTACGCGATGTTCTTGCTCAGAGCGGTCACGCGCTCGACCTTGACGCTGGGGCCGAGTTCGATCTCATAGCGGGTCACTGTTGGGCCACGCATGAACCCGGACACCTCCGCATCGATGCCAAACTGCTCGAGCACCTCCGTCAGAGCACTCACCACCGAGTCATTAGCCACAGTGGCCGACTTGTGTCGAGGCCCGGCGGACAGCGTGTCCGCCTTCGGAAGCCGATAGGCACCCCTCGGGCGCGCCTGCACAACATCGGTCGTGGGTCGGACGATCGGTGCCGTGGGCACGTCATCCATCACAGCGGGGATGGCCTGGGTATCCGCCCACGGATCAATCAGCGGCACGTCCGCCACAGACGCGCCCACGTGCGTGGCGGGCAAAGGCAGGTCATCAACGTCAACGTCAAAGAAAGTCTCGTCGTCGTAGCTCTCGGTTGCCTCGACCTCGCCTCGCTCAACGGCTGCGTGCACGTCGCCGGTGCCAGATAGCTGGACGGCGGATCGCATGTCTCGAATCCGTGTCGCTCCCCAGCCGGCCAGGGTCATGACCCACCCGCGCACCCGTCGCACCGACGTCCCGGTCACGACCATGCCGCCGAATGCCAGCAGGACGAGCAGAAGAAGAAACGTCACGATCGGCCCCACGGCCGACGTCAGAGGTGCGCTGATCAGCCAGCCCAGCACACCACCGCCGGAGTCCATGCGCACAGCGCCATCGCTCGGCGTCGGCGTTCCTGTGGCCACGTGCCACATCCCCACCAGGGCGATGACTAAGGCCACGGATCCGATAGTCAGGCGCCCCGTGGTGGAACCTTCATCCGGGTGGCGCAGGAATCTCCACGCGAGGAGGAGGAGGAAGACGGGGACCGCGAGCGAGAGAACCCCGAGCAAGGTACGCCCGATCTGAGCGGTCCACGCGACGAACCAACCGTCGACGCCGAACCAGGTGGCCGCAGCGACCACGATTGCCGACGCAACCAAGGCGAGCCCAACGCCGTCGCGACGGGTCTCCGGGTCGAGCTCCCGAGCCCCTCGTCCGATCCCACGCACGCCGGCCCCCGTCAGAGCCGCGAGCCCCGACCAGAGTGCGCCGAGCGCGGTGCCGAGGCCCAGTGCCACACGGACGAGCGGACCGGGCTTGAGTGGTTTCCGTGCAGGCTTACGCCGGCCGGTCTTCCGGCCCGCCGAGGAAGGTCGACTCCGGCGCGCCGGAGTGGACGTACGGGACGCCACGCCTTCACTCTAGGGGCTTAACCCCACCTGTCCCGGTAGTCACACGCACAACGTGTCGGGTGGCTTCAGGCCTCAACGACGACCGGAACGATCATCGGGCGCCGCCTATGGGTGGTGTTCACCCACCGTCCGACCACACGGCGCACCCGCTGTTGGAGATCGTGCAGATCCTCGTCGCCCGAGGCGAGGGCGTCCAGGAGCGTCTGGCGCACCTGCCCGGTGACGTCGCCGACATCGACGTCCGAACCGAAACCCCGGGCATGGATCTCCGGTCCTGCTACGACCGCACCGGATACGAAGTCGACCGCGGCGAAGACCGAGATGAACCCCTCCTCGCCCAGGATCCGCCGGTCCTTCAGGTGCGCCTCGGTGATGTCCCCCACACCCGCCCCATCGACGTAGACGTGACCGACAGGGGTGAAGCCGCTTACCCGCGCCTCACCCGCACTCAGATCGACGCTCACTCCGTCGTCCACGACGAGCACGTGATCCTCGGCGATGCCGACGCTCTCAGCAATCCGTGCGTTCGCCCGAAGATGCCGCCACTCGCCATGGATGGGCATGACGTAGCGGGGCTTCACGATGTTGTAGACGTAACGCAGCTCGCCTGCAGCGGCGTGGCCGGAGACGTGCACGAGGGCGTTCCCCTTGTGCACGACGTTCACCTCCTGGCGAGCCAGGGCATTGATCACCCGATTAACGGCATTCTCGTTCCCGGGGATCAGCGAGGACGCCAGGATTACCGTGTCATCGTCTCCGATCACGACGGCGTGGTCACGATTGGCCATCCGCGACAGCGCCGACATCGGCTCCCCCTGGGACCCGGTACAGATCAATACCACGCGATCATCGGGCAGCGCCGCGACGTCGTCACTGGCGACGAGAGTCTCGCCCGGGATCCTCAGGTAGCCGAGATCACGGGCGATCGCCATGTTTCGGACCATCGAGCGCCCGACGAAGGCTACGTGGCGCCCGTGCGCTACCGCGGTGTCGATGATCTGCTGCACGCGGTGCACGTGGGAGGCAAAGGACGCGACGATGATCCGCCCGCGAGCTCGAGTGAAGACACGGTCCAGCACCGGGACGATGTCCTTCTCGCTGGGTACAAAGCCGGGAATCTCGGCGTTCGTGCTGTCGATCATCAGGACATCAACTCCGAGATCACCAAGGCGGGCGAAACCGTTGAGATCCGTCACCCGCCCGTCGAGAGGGAGTTGATCCATCTTGAAATCACCCGTATGCAGAACCCGTCCCGCCGATGTTCCGATCGAAACCGCCATAGCGTCGGGGATCGAGTGGTTGACCGCGAGAAACTCGAGCGTGAAAGGCCCAGACGACACCACCTCGCCGTCCGCGACACGTGTCATGGGCGGAGAGAGTCGGAACTCCTTGAGCTTCGCCTCGACTAGAGCCAGTGTCAGGCGCGAGCCCAGGATTGGGATATCGGAACGCAACCGGAGCAGATACGGCAATGCACCAACGTGATCCTCATGCCCATGAGTGACAACGACTGCGACGATCTCACCAAGACGCTCGGCGATGGGCGAAAAGTCGGGCAGGATCAAATCCACACCGGGTTGGGCTTCAGCAGGGAATAAGACGCCGCAGTCGACCACGAGGATCTTTCCATCGATTTCGAACACGGTCATGTTGCGACCGATGTCGCCAAGTCCGCCCAGGGGCGTTATGCGCAGAACACCCGTCGGTAGCGCAGGTGGTGGTCCGATGTCGGTGTGATGCACGCTATTCGAAGCCCGGGACGCCACCGGCGGTCAGATCAGCGCGCAACCGGGCGACCTGTTCGGGTGTGGCGTTGACGAGAGGTAGACGAACCGGCCCGCCTGGCAGTCCCACATGCGTCAACGCTGCCTTAGTCAGGATCACGCCCTGTGTGCGGAACATCCCCGTGTACACGGGGAGCAGTGAGAAATTGATCTCACGAGCGCGAGTCAGATCCCCAGCCTGGAGAGCATCCGCCATCTGCGCGAGTCGATCGCCCACGATGTGACCCACGACGGAAATCATCCCGCAGGCTCCCACGCTCAACAGCGCAAGGTTCAGGGCGTCGTCGCCCGAGTACCACGACAGCCCTGTCTCGCGCATCCCCCACTGCGCGAACTCAAGGTCTCCCTTCGCGTCCTTGTTAGCCACAATGCGCGGATGCTCCGCAATCCGCTTGAGCGTGTCGAGTTCGATGGCCGTGCCGGTTCGCTTCGGGATGTCGTAGGTAATCATCGGGAGATTCGTCGCATCAGCAATCGCAAGAAAATGCGCGACGAGACCCTCCTGAGGAGGACGGTTGTAGTACGGAGTCACCGCCATGACCCCGTGCGCCCCACACTTCTCGGCCGTGCGCGCAGCATGGATCGAGTGGACCGTGTCGTTGGTGCCCACACCCGCAATCACGCGAGCCCGATCCCCTACGGCCTCCACGACCGCCCGCAGAATCGCTTCGTCTTCCGCATCGGTCTTCGTGGCCGACTCACCCGTGGTGCCGTTGACGACCAACCCGTCGTGGCGGCGCTCGTCCACCAGGTGCACAGCGAGCCTCTGCGCCCCGTCGAGATCCAATGATCCATCGGCTGCGAACGGCGACACCATCGCGGTGAGCATGACACCGAAGGGCGCGGAACTCATGGGATCAGGCTAGTGGGGCTCATGGTGCCACACGTCCGTTGGCCACGAAAGAGTCATGGGTGATCGGCATCAAGGTCGACCATGCGTCCTCATACCTTTCGGCGACCATCTCGATTTCCCGTTGCGGATAGCTGGGGTATCGCGAGTCGTCCGACTTCCGACGCAATGACAGAAAATTCATCAACGACCGAGCGTTGAGGGTCACGTAGGCGCTTGAGTAAATCGAGACCGGAAGGACCATACGTGCCACCTCGCGCGCCACGCCCGCTTCGAGCAGGTTCCTGTACGCCGCGTATGCCTGGACGCACGCGCCCTTCATCTCTGAGTCGATGAGTGCGTACTGGCCGTCGTCACCCGGGATGAACTCATACGCCCCTGTCTTCCCGATCTGGACGACGTTGCGCGATCGATCCGGGATGTAGAAGACCGGCTCGAGCTCGCGGTACCTGCCCGACTCCTCGTTGTAGGAGGCCATGCGGTGTCGCATATGTTCCCGCCACACGAAGATCGGTGCGCGCACGAAGAAGGTCATCGAATTGTGCTCGAACGGACTGCCATGACGCTCGCGCATGAGGTAGTTGATCAGGCCCCGGGAACGCTCAGGGTCGGTATCAAGATCCTCCAGCGTTGACTCGCCCGCAGTCGACACTCGCGCAGCGAATATGACATCGGCGTCCCGGGCGCTTGCGCGCACCAGTTCAACCATGATGTCGCTTCGGAATTCGATCGCATCGGACACGGGCGAAACCCTATCCGGCATGATCGCGATATGGCCTTCGTTCGAGCCGCGCGACCTGATGACGCTGAGACGATTGCGGGAATTCATCTCCGTGCCTGGCGTGACAGGTATCGCGATTGGCCGGAGTCCATCTGGGCCCGACTCGCACCCGCGGTGACATCAGACACCTGGCGACGTTCCCTCGTCGACACGCCCAGTACGCATCACCTGGTCCTTGTTGCTACCGATGACACCGATCGGATCTGCGGGTTCGCGACCCTCGTACCCGACGACCAGGACCAGGACCACACGCTCATCGATCTCCTCGAGGTGGACCCCCCGTTTCGACGCACCGGGCATGGATCGCGGCTGATGAGCGCCTCGGCCGTCCATGCGGAGGGACAGGAGGGCCTACTTCTCTGGATCGACCAGGGCTCGGATGCCGGACGCTTCCTCGTCGACAGCGGCTGGGGCCCACGGGGACGACGACGGATACTCGAAGTTGCCCCAGACATGCAGCTGGCGCAGCATCAGTGGTGGACGAGTATCGGGAAGCCCTGACGAGGTCGCTACTGTCACGACGTGTTACACCGCTCCATCACCTCGAATGCCATAGGTATCGGGGCCGCCACCGGTGCCTACGGGTTGTCCTTCGGCGCGATCAGCGTCGCCAGTGGATTGGATTTCTGGCAGACGCAGACCCTGTCTCTGGCGATGTTCACCGGAGCATCGCAGTTCGCCCTCGTCGGCGTGCTCGGCGCGGGTGGTGGGATTGCAGCCGCGGTGGTGACGGCTCTGCTTCTCGGCGCTCGCAACGGGCTCTACGCCATGAGCTTGGCTCCCCTCCTGAGACTCGGGCGAGGTCGTTCACTCATCGCCGCGCAGGTGACCATCGATGAGAGCACCGCCATGGCCATCCGCCACGCCGATGACCCCGCCGCCGCACGTCACGCGTTCTGGGCGACGGGGCTCTCCGTCTTCGTTCTCTGGAACATCGGGACGGCGATCGGCGCCCTCGGTGCCACAGCCTTGGACGACCCCTCCGTGCTCGGCCTCGATGCGGCCATACCGGCCGGCTTCATCGCACTGCTCTGCCCCCGTCTTACAGATCGCCGCACCCGGGTCCTCGCCCTGCTCGCAGCAGTGGTCGCTCTGGTCCTCGTTCCCTTCGTGCCAGCCGGGCTGCCTGTGCTGGGGGCTGCGGCCGTGGCCCTGGCGGTCGAGTGGATCGCGCGACGGAGGTGGGTCGGATGATCTGGGCCGCCGTACTGATCGCAAGCCTGGGGACATACATCGAGAAGCTCGCGGGCTTCATACTCCCCGCACGACTCATCGAGAGTGCCGGTCTCCGCAGACTCACCTCGCTGCTACCCGTCGCGCTCCTCGCGGCACTCGTTGCCGTTCAGACCTTCGCGTCCGGCCAGGCACTCGTCATCGATGCACGAGTAGCGGGCCTCGCCGCTGCGATCATCGCGCTCGTCGCCCGGGCACCCTTCATCGTCGTCGTGCTCGTCGCCGCCATCACCGCCGCACTTCTCCGAGCGGGAGGGTGGAGCACATGACCGAGCGCCGACTCTTCGCTTCCCTGTGGCCGGACCCACTTCCGGGGCCCGTGGACGACGAGGTTCGGCAAGACCGGTACCTCCGGATCAGCGGGCGTGGTCCGGTACGCCTCCTGCTGCTCATGGCACTGGGTCTCCTGACCTTCGGGGTCGGCTTGGTCGGCACCCTCGTCGTGAGCGCGTCGCGTTCGATAACGGCTCTCGTCGTCCTCTCCGCCGCACTCTCAACCCTCTTTCTCGTCCTGGCTCGCTGCTGGCAGTTGGGTACCTATGTGAATGACCACGGCGTCCGGGTCATCACATTTCGTCGCACCATTCGGGTGCCCTGGTCACGGGTCACCTCGATCGAGTTGACTGGGCAACGCGTGCGCGTGCTATCGGACCAGTCACTGATGTCCACTCACATCTCGCGCCACGGGTTGGACTATGTGGGTAGGCCCGAGGCCTACGCCATCGCTCGCGATCGGCTCGAGAATTGGTGGGCGCGTCGCTAGAGATCCAGCAGGTTCTCCAGGCCGACCACGAGACCTGTGCGACCACTCATGTCCCGGATCGCCAGCAAGACCCCGGACATGAAGCTGCCGCGGTCGAGTGAGTCGTGACGGATGGTCAGAGTCTCCCCAGCCGAGCCGAAAAGGACCTCCTGATGGGCGACTAGGCCTTGAAGGCGGACCGAGTGGATCGGAACGCCGTGCACCGGTCTCCCCCGCGCATCCCGATCCTCGACGCGCGTTGCATCCGGCGCGCCCGTTCGACCCTCGCGCGCTTGAGCGATCAGCTGTGCCGTGTGGAGTGCGGTTCCCGATGGTGCATCGACCTTGCCCGGGTGGTGCATTTCGACGATTTCGACTGAGTCGAAGTAGGGGGCGGCCATCCGCGCGAAACGCATCATCAGAACCGCACCGATTCCGAAGTTCGGTGCGATGAGCACCGAACTTCCGGAATGCGCATCAACGAGGTGGCGTACCTGCTCGATTCGATCGGGCGTGAACCCACTCGTACCGACGACGCACACGATGTCGTGCTCTACCGCAAAGGTGATGTTGTCCAAGACGGCCTGCGGTGTCGTGAAGTCGACGAGGACCCGGGTGCCTGACTCAATCACCTGCGCAAGGGGGTCACCCAGATCGAGGGCACATGCCAGCTCAAGATCAGGAGCACCGGTGATCGCCTCGACGACGGTCTGGCCCATACGCCCGCGGGCACCGAGAACCCCGACTCTGATGGGATCCGACATGGCCGCAGGCTACCGGGACTACGCGACCGCGGTGAACCTGTGCGAATCGTCGAAGGGACCGACGACCGCAAGTGTCATGGGTTGCCCCAGAAGCAGTGCAGCCACATCCGCCACTTCAGTGGCGCTCACGCGCTCAACCCTGCGGACAACCTCTCCGATGCTGATGATCTCCTCGCCCACGAGCTCCGCCTTGCCGATCCGGTGCATACGTGCGCCTGTGTCCTCCTGGCCCAGAACCGCCGCGCCCCGTACCTGCCCCTGTGCCCGACGAATCTCCTCAGCGGAGAGCCCGGACCGCGCGACGGACTCGAGCTCCGTGCGACACACCTCCAGGACCGTGTCCGCCTTGGCGGGCAGGCATCCCGCATACACGCTGAATACCCCGGTGTCGGAGAACCCTTGCGCGTAGGAGTACACCGAGTAGGCGAGGCCCCGCTTCTCACGCACCTCTTGGAAGAGTCGACTACTCATGCCGCCGCCTAGGGCGGTGGCCAGGATCGACGTCGCGTAGCGACGGTCGTCCGACCGTGGAAACCCCGGCGCCCCGAGCACAAGGTGCGCCTGCTCCGTTGGCCGCGTGACGATCCTGGATCCACCCGAGATGACTGTTTTTGCGCGCCCGGGGCGCCGACGATGGGGCTCGCGATCCTCTGTAACGAGGTGCCCGAAACTCCGACGCACCGCCGACACGACCCGGGAGTGGTCGACGTTGCCCGCTGCCGAGACCACGAGACGGTGGGGCTGGTAATGCGTGCGGTAGAAGCGACGGATGGCATCGCGGCTCAACCCGTTGATCGACTCCACGGAGCCGAGTATCGGTCGTCCAAGTGGTTCGTTGCCGAAGAGCGCGAGGGCAAACTCGTCGTGCACCATCTCCCCGGGATCGTCCTCGTGCATCGCGATTTCCTCGAGGATCACGCCACGCTCGGACTCGACATCGGGGGGCGCGAGTACCGCCGATGACACCACGTCGAAGACGACGTCCATCGCGAGATCGAGGTCTTGATCCAAGACACGTGCGTGGTAGCAGGTGTACTCCTTGGACGTGAAGGCATTCAAATCACCGCCGACAGCCTCGATCTCCGCGGAGATCTGCAGGGCTGTCCGTCGCCGCGTCCCCTTGAAAAGCAGATGCTCGAGGAAGTGCGCAGACCCGGTCGTGACGGGTGACTCGTCGCGCGATCCCGCCCCCACCCAGACCCCCATCGCTGCGGACCGGACGCCCGGGACCCACTCAGTGACCACGCGGACCCCGCCGGGCAGGACTGTCCTGCGGATCGTGCTGCCATCCCTGTCCTCGACGAGGGTCTGCGTGCGTGCGCGCCCCATGAGGGGTCTAGCCCTCGGAGTCGGGGGTCACCGGGATCAGGGACAGCTTGCCCCGGGAATCGATCTCCTTGATCTCCACCTGGACCTTGTCACCCACCTTGAGGACCTCCTCCACACTCTCGATCCGTGGCTTGCCCGCCATCTTCTTCACCTCGGAGATGTGCAGTAGCCCGTCTCGACCTGGAACCAGGGAGATGAAGGCTCCGAACGTTGTGGTCTTGACCACGGTGCCCAGGTAGCGCTCCCCCACCTCGGGCATCGTCGGATTCGCAATCTGATTGATCGCGGTGCGCGCCGCCTCAGCAGACGCGCCATCGGTCGCTCCGATGTAAATGGTTCCATCGTCCTCAATGGTGATGTCCGCACCCGTGTCTTCTTGGATCTGGTTGATGATCTTGCCCTTGGGCCCGATCACCTCGCCGATCTTGTCCACCGGGATGGTGATACTGATCACGCGTGGCGCGGTCACGGCCATTTCATCGGGAGCATCGATGGCTTCTGTCATCACATCGAGAATGGTCATACGTGCATCCCGCGCCTGGGTAAGCGCCTTGGCAAGGACCTCAGCAGGAATGCCGTCCAACTTCGTATCCAGCTGAAGGGCTGTGACGAAATTTCGTGTACCAGCAACCTTAAAGTCCATGTCACCGAAGGCGTCCTCCGCACCGAGGATGTCCGTCAGCGCCACGTACTCCGTGCGGCCGTCAATATCACCGGAGATCAAACCCATCGCGATTCCCGCCACGGGTGCCCGGAGTGGGACACCAGCGTTCAAGAGAGACATCGTCGATGCGCAGACCGATCCCATCGACGTCGATCCGTTCGACCCGAGAGCCTCCGATACCTGACGGATGGCATAGGGAAACTCTTCCCGCGAGGGCAGAACGGGGATGAGTGCTCGCTCCGCGAGAGCCCCGTGGCCGATCTCGCGACGCTTCGGCGATCCGACCCGCCCGGTCTCACCTGTCGAGTACGGCGGGAAGTTGTAGTTATGCATGTAGCGCTTGCGGTTGTCCGGGTTGAGGGTGTCCAGCATCTGCTCCATCTTGAGCATGTTGAGTGTTGTGACGCCCAGGATCTGGGTCTCGCCCCGTTCGAACAGCGCCGAGCCATGCACGCGGGGTAGCACGTCGACTTCCGCAGTCAAGGTGCGGATATCGGTGAGGCCGCGGCCGTCGATTCGCACCTTGTCGCGCAGGACCCGTTCGCGCACGACCTTCTTCGTCACCGACCTCAGCGCGGCAGAGAGCTCCTTCTCACGCCCTTCAAAACTCGGGGCAAGTTCAGCGATGTGGACCGTCTTGATGTCATCGAGGCGGGCCTCGCGCTCGGATTTGCCCGCGATCTGCATCGCCTGTCGGAGATCGGCAATCGCGAGACGCTCAACGGCGTCGTAGGCATCCGATTCGTAGTCAAGGAACACGGGGTAGTCGACAGGTGGCTTGCCTGCCGCCTCTGCAAGTTGCTGCTGCGCCACGCAGAGCGCACGTATCGCGGGCTTAGCCGCTTCCAAACCAGCGGCGACAACCTCCTCGGTTGGCGCGGTGGCGCCGCCGGCGACCAGCTCCACTGTGCGGTCTGTGGCTTCCGCTTCGACCATCATGATCGCAACGTCACTCCCTGCGATACGACCTGCGACAACCATGTCGAAGACGGCCTCGCGGAGTTGCTCATGCGTCGGGAACGCAACCCACTGATCCCTGATGAGTGCCACGCGGACGCCGCCGACAGGACCGCTGTAGGGAAGACCCGCCAACTGAGTCGAGGTAGATGCCGCATTGATCGCCACGACGTCGTACAGGTCATTCGGGTTCAGCGCGAGCACCGTCACGACAACCTGTACTTCGTTGCGCAGGCCATTCGCGAAACTCGGGCGCAACGGTCGGTCGATCAGCCGACACGTGAGGATGGCATCCTCGGTGGGCCGGCCCTCGCGGCGGAAGAACGACCCTGGGATGCGGCCAACCGAGTACATGCGTTCTTCGACATCCACCGTGAGGGGGAAGAAGTCGAAATGCTCCTTGGGCTGCTTGGACGCTGTGGTGGCACTCAGCAACACGGTCTCGTCATCGAGATACGCAGTCACGGAGCCAGCGGCCTGCCGCGCGAATCTCCCTGTCTCGAATCGGATGGTTCGGGTGCCGAAGGACCCGTTGTCGATCACGGCTTCAGCCGTGGATACATGGAATCCGTCCATGAGATCTCCTTGTCTCTACCGGGCACGATGCCCGAGACGCCGTGGAGTCGGACGGTCTTCGATCGAGACCAACGGGATCAAGGCCCGGCAGCCACTACCGAGGACCGACGCACACCATCTAGCGTCCATCTGTGGTTGTGCGGACATGAAGTCCGGTTGTGCAGTTGTGCCAAAAATCAGCGGCGGATGCCCAATCGTTCGATCAGGCTTCGATACCGCTCGATATCCACGTTCGACAGATACCCCAGCAGGCGACGTCGCTGTCCGACCAGGATGAGCAGCCCACGGCGGCTGTGGTGATCGTGCTTGTGGGACTTGAGGTGCTCGGTGAGGTCCTGGATTCGGCGCGTGAGAAGCGCGATCTGAACCTCGGGTGAACCCGTATCGCCAGGCTTCGTGCCGTACTCGGCGATGATGGCGGACTTCGTAGCAGTATCGAGTGACATACATTTCCTCTCGGGCGCGTGCGGTTTGGCACTGCGGATTGCTCCGCTCGGGTCACGTGCCGCGAAGCGCCCGCCTCACGACCGTCGGAGGTCAGGCTAGCAGGGCATCATCACGGCGCGGACCGAGGGGCTTCGGCCAGCGCGCGCCGCACCGACTCCACATCGCGCTCCATTTGGGCGAGATAGTCCTGAAGCGTGGGGAACGTGGCTTGGTCCCGCAGGCGCGAGCGGAACTCCAGGCGGACACGACCCCCGTAGAGATCGAGGTCATCGCGGTCGAGCACATAGGCCTCGACGCGCATCTCCACTCCCCCGAACTGCGGGTTCGTTCCCACGGATATCGCGGCGGGGAGGCGCTCCCCTCCCGCTACGAGAAACCCGGCATACACCCCCTCGGGGGGAAGGGCGACTCCGGAATCGGCGTGAACGTTGGCGGTCGGATAGCCGAGTTCACGCCCGCGCCGATCTCCGCTCACCACGACACCCTCGATCTCGGGATCCCTCCCGAGGATCGTGCGCGCACCGGCGATGTCGCCTGCCGAGAGTGCCGCGCGCACCCGCGTGGATGACCACGGCGCCGCATCTCGTGACAACTCCACGCCCACACCCTCGAAGCCGAGGGCTTCGCCCAGTTTCTTGAGTCGCGCGACATCCCCCGCCGCATCTCGGCCAAATCGAAGGTTGTCACCCACGACGACTGCAGCGGCCCTGTTTCGGCGCGTGAAGTATTCGCGGGCGAACTCCTCCTCTGTCATGGTGGACACGGTTGAGTCGAAGGGGACCACCTCGACCCAGTCCGCGCCATGAGCCTTGAGCTCCTCGCAACGCCGTGGCACGGACATCACGCGTGCCGGTTCGAACCCGGGCCTCAAGACCGACGCTGGATGCGGATCGAAGGTCAGGACAACCAGCGGGAGCCCGTAGGTGTCGGCAACGTCACGGGCCTTCTGCAACAACGCCTGATGACCACGATGGACGCCATCGAAGACACCCATGGTGATGACACAGCGCTCATCGGCGGGCACGCGTCGAGCCTACGCAAACACGCAGTCGTAGCGGGCTGCCCCATCAACCTCATGACACACAGCGAGGAGCGACGCATCCGGCGCCAGTAAGGCCGCGGTGCCCACGACGTCCGGTGGCCATGGGATCGGGCGGCCATGTCGAACACTCACCGCGATCTCGGGAGATACCGTGATGGTAGGAAAAACCCGCTTGGCCACACTCGCGAGTGGGATGAGGTCGGAATCTGTGAGTGCATCGAGCGGAACGGCATCATCGAGTGTGAAACCTCCCGCACGGGTACGTCTCAACGCTGTCACATGCCCTCCGACACCGAGTGCGATTCCGATATCGCGCGCAAGTGCGCGCACGTAGGTCCCCGAGGAACAGCACACATTCAGGTGGATGTCGATGTGATCGCTCATCCGGGCTGACACGGACCAGTCGATGCTCGAGATCGTGACTGGGCGGGGCGCCAACTCGAATGCCTCTCCCGTGCGAGCGCGGGCGTAGGCCCGGACGCCGTCCACTTTGATCGCGGAGACCTTGCTCGGAACCTGCATGATCGATCCATGAAATCGCGCTATGGCTGCACCGATCAGGGCGTCCGTCAGGTGGCTCAGGGCATCCGGTGAGGCAACCTCGAGGATCTCGCCCTCCGCATCATCGGTTGATGTCGAGCTCCCCAGTCGCACCGTTGCTTCGTAGCACTTATCCCCGCGGGACACCCATTGCAGGAGCCTCGTTGCATCTCCGACACCCAAGATGAGCACACCTGTGGCCATGGGGTCGAGGGTTCCGCCGTGCCCGATGCGCCGGATCCCAAGGACCCGGCGAGCGCGCGCAACGGCGTCATGCGAGGTGATTCCCGGGGGCTTGTCGATAACAGCAAATCCCCGAGGTGCCTGCACGATCACTCAACCGGATGGCGGTAGGGATCTGCATCACCGGCATACCGGGCGTTGCTGGCTTGCTGGTGGACCTCGGCGTCCGCGGCCGCGGCCTGAGCCAACAGGTCTTCGACATGCCGGGCGTTCTCCGGCACTGCGTCGGCGATGAATGTGAGCGTCGGAGTGAACTTGATTCCCGTTTGGCGGCCCACCTCCGACCGCAACAGGCCCGTTGCCGAGTCCAGTGCCACGCGCGTGTTCTCCTGATCCTCCGCAGATCCCAGCACGGTGTAGAAGATGGAGGCCTCGCGCAGGTCCGGGGTGACACGTACGTCGGTCACGGTGATGAACCCCATGCGGGGGTCCTTGACCCGTGACTCCAGCATCTCCGCGACGATGTGCTGGATCCGCTCCGCGAGCTTCCGTTGCCGGGCCTCACTTGCGCTCATGGCTTACGTGGCTTCTCGCGCATCTCGAAGGTCTCGATCTGGTCGTCAACCTTGAGATCCTGGAAGGAACCAAGGTTGATGCCGCATTCGAACCCTTCCTTCACCTCCGTCACGTCGTCCTTGAACCGGCGAAGGGTTGCAATGGATACATTGTCCGCAACAACCGCTCCATCACGGATGACACGTGCCTTCGCGTTTCTGCGCACCTCACCGGATTGCACGAGACACCCCGCGATGGTCCCGAATTTCGATGACTTGAAGACCTCGCGAACTTCAGCCATGCCCAACTGCACCTCTTCAAACTCGGGCTTGAGCATGCCCTTCAGAGCGGCTTCGATCTCGTCAATCGCCTGGTAGATCACGCTGTAGTAGCACACGTCCACACCCTCGTGCGACGCGAATTCCGCCACCTTGCCCTCGGGCCTCACGTTGAAGCCGATGATGACGGCCTTGGAGGCACTCGCGAGGGTCACGTCGTTCTTGGTGATGGCGCCAACGCCACGATGGATGACGCGCAGGGACACCTCAGCGCCTACATCGATCTTCGTCAGCGCGTCTTCGAGTGCCTCGACGGATCCTGAGACGTCGCCCTTGAGAATGAGCGTCAACTCCGCAACATCGCCCTTCTCCAAGGACTCCAGGAAGTCCTCAAGCGATCTCTTGACGCGGTTCTTGGCCAGGAGCGCATTGCGTTCGCGCGCTTGGCGAGTCTGGGCGATGTGGCGTGCCGTCCGATCCTCGGGAACGACGAGGAAGGAATCGCCGGCACCTGGGACGGATGTGAGCCCGAGAACTTGCACAGGTGTGGAGGGGCCTGCCTCCTCAACCGGATTGCCAGCGTCGTCAAGCATCGCTCGCACGCGTCCGAATGCGTCTCCGGCGACGATCGAGTCACCTGGTCGCAGGGTGCCGCGCTGCACCAGGACCGTGGCCACCGGGCCACGTCCACGGTCGAGGTGTGCCTCGATCGCGACGCCCTGCGCGTCCTGGTTCGGATTCGCCCGAAGGTCAAGGGCCGCGTCGGCCGTGAGGAGCACCGCTTCAAGCAAGGTCTCGATCCCACCGCCCTTCAACGCCGACACGTCGACGAACATCGTGTCCCCGCCGAAATCCTCGGCCACGAGTCCGTATTCCGTCAGTTGGGAGCGGACCTTGACCGGGTCGGCTCCCTCCTTGTCCACCTTGTTGACCGCGACGACGATGGGGACGCCGGCCGCCTGCGCGTGGTTGAGCGCCTCGATCGTCTGCGGTTTGACGCCATCGTCTGCCGCCACGACCAGGACTGCGATGTCCGTGACCTGGGCACCACGAGCACGCATGGCCGTAAATGCCTCATGGCCCGGTGTGTCGATGAAGGTCAGGAAGCGTTCGCCATCGGGGGTGTGCGCGATCGCCTGGTAGGCGCCGATGTGCTGGGTGATGCCTCCGGCCTCGCCACTGACAACGTTGGTCTTGCGAATGGCATCCAGCAACTTTGTTTTGCCATGGTCGACGTGGCCCATGACGGTCACCACCGGTGAGCGCGCCACGAAATCCGACGAGTCCCCCTCGTCCTCGCCGAATTCGAGGTCGAACGACTCGAGCAGTTCGCGATCTTCGTCTTCAGGGGATACGACCTGGACGTCGTAGTTCAGCTCGTTACCCAGGAGGACCAACGTCTCGTCGTCGATGGACTGCGTAGCGGTCACCATCTCCCCGAGCTGGATGAGGACCTTGACGAGATCGGCGGGCGATACATCGATCTTCTCCGCGAAATCAGTGAGGGATGCACCGCGAGGCAGACGGACGATGTCACCGCTGCCCCGGGGAATCCGCACACCGGCGAGGCTGGGCGCCTCCATATTGTCGAACTCTTGGCGCTTTGCGCGCTTGGACTTCCGGCCGCGCGAGGGACGCCCACCCGGCTTGCCGAAGGCACCCGCCGTGGTGCCGCGGCCTCCCCCGCGGCCGAATCCGCCACGACCACCGGGCGCCCCGGGGCCCTGTGGGGGTGCCCCCAGGGGAATCGACGGTGAGCCGGGGCGTCCACCGCCGGGTCCACGACCGGGTCCGCCGGGTCCACGACCGGGTCCGCTGGGTCCACGACCGGGTCCGGCGGGACGCGCGGGCCGGGTCGGCATCATTCCGGGGTTCGGGCGCGGGGCACCGGGCACGCCACTCGGCCGCGGGGCTCCGGTGCTGAACGGGTTGTTGCCGGGCCGGGGCGCGGGCCGACCCATGCCGGCCCCGCCACCGGAGGAGAAGGGGTTGTTGCCGGGGCGGGGGCCCATGGGCCTAGGGCCCGCGGGTCGCGGCCCGGCAACGGGCGCGTCCGGCGCCGACGGAGGGGTGGCAGGTGACTGCGGAGGTGACTCGGGTGCGACGGGGGCCGGTTCGGGTGCGACAGCGGCCTTCTCCACGGCCGCCGGCTTCTCCGCGGCGGGCTTCGTTGCAGCTGCCTTCTTCGCGGGCGCCTTCTTGGGTGCGGCCGCGGGCATCGCCTCTTTCAGGCGACGGGCAACGGGCGCCTCAATGGTCGATGAGGCAGAGCGAACGAATTCGCCCAATTCTTGGAGCTTCGCAAGGACGTCCTTGCTCTCAACCCCGAGCTCCTTCGCGAGCTCGTAGACCCGAACCTTCGACACGACTCTCCTGTCTTGGTCCGGGTTATGCACCCCGGACCGTCAGTGGCTGCGCTGCACGTTCATGCTCGCGCACTCATGGGGTGTTCATCTCCAACTACTCCCTGGTGGAAGTGTCCGTCACCGCGAACGGTTGCCCGCGGAGTTCGGTGCCTGAAGCACCGCGGCGCGCACCCCGTCCATCGACAGCTGCCCGGGCACCCGGAGGGCCCGAGCCAGGGTGGAGGTGCGCTCCACACGATCAAGGCATTCCGCCCGCGGGTGAACGTACGCCCCACGGCCGGGAGTACCCCGACCCTGCTCCACCACGCACACGCCATCGTGCGCGGTGATTCGAATCAGATTTCCAACCTCGTCACGGGTCCGGCATCCAATGCACGTTCGCACAGGCCCCGCACCACGCTCAGCCGCCAAGTCTAACTCCGCGTGTCCTGCCCGGCGTCGGGGGTGCCACCGGGCGTGGAGTCGGGTCGGATATCGATGCGCCATCCTGTGAGGCGGGCGGCGAGCCGCGCATTCTGACCCTCTCGGCCTATGGCGAGGGAGAGTTGGTAGTCCGGAACTGAGACTCGTGCCGCCTTCGCAGCGCGATCCACGATCATGACGCCGGATACCCGGGCGGGCGAGAGGGCGTGGGCAACCATCTCCGCCGGGTCGTCGCTGTGATCGACGATGTCGATCTTCTCACCTCCGAGCTCCGACATGACCTGTCGAACCCGGGCCCCCATGGGGCCGATACACGATCCCTTGGCGTTGACCCCGTTCTTGGTGGATCGGACGGCGATTTTCGAACGATGGCCAGCCTCGCGAGCGATCGCGGTGATCTCGACCGTGCCGTCGGCGATCTCGGGCACCTCCAACGCGAACAGACCCTTGACCAAATTGGGATGGGTTCGCGACACCGTCACCTGCGGTCCCTTGAAACCCTTCCGGACTGCCGTGATGACGCACTTGATTCGATCACCGTGCGGGTAGGTCTCCCCCGGAACCTGCTCCTCCGGGGGGAGGTTCGCCTCGACCTTGCCCAGGTCGACACGCACCATGCGCGGGTTGTTCGACTGCTGAATGACTCCGGAAACGACATCGCCTTCACGTCCAGTGAACTCCGTCAGGGTCGCGTTCCCTTCGGCCTCGCGGAGACGACTCAGCAGCACTTGCCGCGCGGTCGTCGCCGCGACACGACCGAAGTCGCTTGGAGTGTCATCAAACTCTCGAATCGGGCTACCGTCGTCGCCGAGTTTCGTTGCCCATACAGTCACGTGGCCGCTCTTGCGATCCAAGGAGACGCGCGCCTGCTCAGCACGACCCGGTGTGCGCTGGTAGGCGACCAGGAGGGCAGCCTCGATCGTCTCGACGACAAGATCGAGGGATAGATCCTTCTCGCGGACCAGTGATTTGAGTGCTGCGACGTCGATGTCCATCAGTAAGCGTCCTTCCGGTCGAATTCGACCTCGACGCGGGCGTGATCAACCGAGTCGAATTCCACGTCCACGTCAGTGCCGTCAGGCAGTGCGAGCGTTGCCACATTCGAGGTCACGGCGTTGACGCGACCCGTGATGGACCCCTCGGACGCACGCTCCACGGTCACTAGCCGACCGAGCGCTCGACGCCAGTGACGAGGCTCGGCCAGTGGGCGATCCACACCGGGGGACGTCACTTCCACGACATATGCCCCAGGAAACAACGTTGGGGCCTCATCGAGCGCACTTGAGATATCCGCACTTGCCTCGGCGATCACATCGAGGTCGACACCACCATCGCGATCGACGACGATCGTGACCACCTCACGGCGCCCGACCGCACTCAACTGTACGTCTTCAAGGTCCAGGCCACGCGCAATGACTACCGGCTCGACGCGGACGCGAATCGCCATCACCCGTGGGGACATGTGCCCTCCCGTCGAGCGCATCCTGTTGTGGGTCCAACTTGTGACCTGGAGCATAACCCGCGCGACGGGGTGGAATATTGACCTCGTGCCGACCCGTCCGACCTCTCGCCGTGCATTCCTAGTGAGCGTGGGGACGATAGGTACCGCTGCTTTGGTGGCGTCCTGCGGTTCGGATTCGCCGACCCCGGTAGCCCTAGAGTCAGATCCTGCTGCACCCGGGGATGTACACGTGGCCTCTGAGTTGGAGCTCATCGCTCTGTACTCGGCTATCACCCAAGCGTTCCCCGACCTCGCGGGACCCTTGACGCCGATCGCGGACCAACACCGCGAACATGCGCGCGCCCTGGGCTACCGTGCGGACGCACCATTGGGGGCATTGCAGATACCGCCCACATCGCGCCAAGCGCTACGACAACTCATCGACGCCGAGGAGAGAGCTGCCCGCGACCGTCAGGAGGGATGCGCCGTCGAGCCTGAACCGGAGCGGGTCCGACTCCTGGCGCTGATCGCGGCATCGGAAGCCACCCACGTTCTCGAACTCACCGTTCTCTCGGAGATTTCGTGAGCGCGTGGGAAGCGGCATTCCAGGCGACGAACGCTGCCGAGAACGCCTGCCGTGCCGCAAGCGTCGTCCTCATCGGCCGCGAACGTCGGCGTGCGCTCGTGCGGGCTGCCACCCACGCGGCGAACCGAACGCGAATCCAGACCCTGCTTGCGGATCCGCGTGAACTTCCCGCCCTACCGCCCGCGTACGGGCGTGCAGGCGATCTCACCACCCCCGAGGACGGTCGGACACTTGTTTCGAACACCGAGAACGCGCTCGTACCGGTGTTCGCGGACGCCGCCGCCGCATCGTCTGGAACCGAGAGATCCTGGGCGGTGGATCAGGCGATCGACTGCGCGGTCACGGGAATCCGATGGGGTGGTCGAAGCATGGCCTTCCCTCAATCGCTACCCGACGGCGATGTCCCAACCCAGTCGCAGGATCAGTAGAGCCACGACCGCGAGAAACACCACTCGGACGAATCTGCTTCCGCGCCTCAGTGCCGTGCGTGCCCCCAGGAACGCTCCGATCATGTTTGCGGCAGCCATCAGGAGCCCCACCGACCAGAGGATGGTCCCCGCTGTACCGAACACGATTATGGCAGCGATGTTCGTTCCCAGGTTCACGATCTTGGCGGTCACGGACGCGTTGAGGAACGAGTAGCCGAGACCCGCCACGAGCACGATGATCAGGAATGAACCGGTGCCAGGGCCCACCATTCCGTCGTAGAAGCCGATGCCGACACCGGCCGTGATGGCGATCACGTAGTGACGACGGCCCGCCGGGAACCGAAGCGCCTCCTCCACACCAAGCGAGGGACGAAGCAATAGAAAGAGCCAGACCACGGATAGTGCCACGACGATGATTGGTTCAATGACGTCCTTCGGCAGGAGGATTGCCATTCGCGCGCCCACCAGAGCCGCAATGAAGGCTGCGCCCGCCATCGGCACCGCCGTCAAGAGATGGGGTCGTACCGAGCGGAGATAGGTGACCGCGGCAGTGGCCGTGCCGAAGACACTTGCAACCTTGTTGGTCCCCAAGGCCACGGCCGCCGGTGCTTGTGGAAGTGCCAGCAAGAGTGACGGAACCTGGAGCATTCCCCCGCCACCTGTCACTGCGTCGACCCACCCCGCTGCGAGTGCAGCGAGGAGTAGGAGCGCGAGAGTCGCCGGGTCCAGCCCGTCGATCATGAAGCCAGGACCAGACCCCGCAGGTACTCACTGATGTCCGACGTCGCGACGTCGGTGCGATCCCCGGTTCGCCTGTCCTTGACTTCGACGACGCCGGCGGCGAGACCTTTACCCACCACGACGATGGTCGGTATTCCCAGCAACTCCGAGTCATTGAACTTGACACCCGGGGAGACACCTCGGCGATCGTCGATCAAGATGCGCACCCCGAGGTCGTCCAAATCCGTCGCGAGCCCGTCCGCGAATTCGTAGGCGTCATCATCCTTGCCTGCGACGACGATGTGGACGTCGGCGGGCGCTACTTCGCGAGGCCAGACCAGGCCCTTGTCATCGTGATGCTGCTCGGCGATGGCCGCGACAGCGCGAGAGACTCCGATTCCGTAGGAACCCATCGTCACGGTGATGCGCGTGCCAGTCTCGTCCAGGACTTCGAGATCGAGTGCTTCCGCGTACTTGCGGCCCAGTTGGAAGATGTGTCCGATTTCGATTCCCCGAGCGATCGTCACGGCGGACCCACACTCAGGGCACGGATCACCCCCGACGATCTCGGCGACATCGATGACGCCATCAGGCGTGAAATCTCGACCGCATACGAGGTCGAAGACATGGTGCCCCACCTGATTGGCCCCCGTGATCCACCGGGTCCCAATCACGACGCGGGGATCGACCAGATACCGGAGCCCGCGCGCCTCCCCCAGCGCTTGGGGCCCGATGTATCCCTTCACCAACCCCGGGAATTTCGCAAAATCGGCCTCTTCGAAGGGACGCGCAGCGAGCGGATGCACGGCGGCCTCGAGCCGTCTGATATCAACGTCGCGGTCGCCGGGCACTCCGATGACGAGAGGTGACTCCGTCCCTTCCACATCCGTGGTGATCAGGACAACGTTCTTCAAGGTGTCTGCGGCCGTCCACTCCCGATCCGGCCGGCGGAGGGCCTCCGAGTTGGCTACAGCCACCAAAGTCTCGATGGTGGGGGTGTCCGGTGTCTCCTCCACGTGCAATGCTGGTGACTCAGCAGGCGGGATTGTTGGCGGGGCCACGGTGCGCATCGCTTCGACGTTGGCGGCATAGTCACAGACGGTGCACTTGACGAACGTATCTTCGCCGACAGGGGTCGGGGCGAGGAACTCCTCGCTCTTCGAGCCCCCCATAGCCCCGGACATCGCACCTACGATGATGTAGTCGAGCGCGAGCCGGTCGAAGGTCGAGATGTAGGCATCCCGGTGGCGTGCGTAGGAGCGCGCCAGACCCTCATCGTCCACATCGAACGAGTAGGAGTCCTTCATGACGAACTCACGGCCCCGGAGAATCCCTGCTCGGGGACGCGCCTCATCTCGGTACTTCGTCTGGATCTGATAGATGCACAGAGGTAGGTCCTTATAGGAGGAGTACTCACCCTTCACCATGAGGGTGAACATCTCCTCGTGCGTCGGACCGAGCAACATGTCATTGCCCCTCCGGTCCTGGAGACGGAACAGGTTGTCCCCATACTCCGTCCATCTCCCCGTGCGCTCATAGGGCTCTCGCGGAAGCAGAGCCGGAAAATGCACCTCCTGGAATCCGGCTGCGTCCATCTCCTCGCGCACAATCCGCTCCACGTTGCGGTACACGCGGTAGCCCAGCGGCAGCCAGCTGAAGATCCCGGGGGCAACCCGACGCACGTAGCCCGCTCGCACCAGGAGCCGGTGACTCGGCACCTCCGCATCCGCCGGATCATCGCGGAGCGTGCGCACGAAGAGCTGAGACATGCGCAAGATCATGGAGCGAACCCTACCCAGCAGCTACAGATGTGTTTACTAGAACAAGACCGTGGCGAAAGTCCCGTGGCGAACGAAGCCGACCCGCGAGTAGCACTTCCGCGCCGCGGTGTTGTAGTTGTTCACGTACAGGGATACGACGGGCGCGATGTCTCGCTGCGCCGCACGCACCACCGACGCCATGCCACCGAGCGAGATCCCTCGGCCACGAAGATGGGGAGGCACCCAGACCCCCTGGACTTGGCAGACGCGCGTACTGACGGCTCCTACCTCAGCCTTGAACTCCACCGTGTCTCCTGTGAGCCGGATGAAGGACCGCCCCTCGCGCACAAGATCGGCGACCCGTGCCCGGTACATGCTCCCCGCCCCACCCGCCAAGGGCGAGACACCCACTTCTTCGGAGAACATCTCCACGCACGCGGGAAAGAGGGTGTCAACGTCCGCGAGCGTGGCGTACCGGACAAGTGGATCGGCCTCCACCAACGGCTCCCGATCATGGACGAGCAGGAGTTGATCGCTGCGAACCTCCCGGGCTGGACCCCACGCGGGTTCGAGGAGCCGCCAGAGGTCTAGGACTTCCTCAGCGTTGCCGACGATTGAGGAGCATCGTCGCGGTGTCCTTCGCGCGTGGTCGGCGAAAGCCACCCGGGCTGCGGGGGTCGTCTCGACCGGGACGAGATTCGCGCCGTAGTAGAGGGCGGACTCGACGATGTCGCCACGCAGAAATCCCCACACCTCTCCCCCGAGTCGATAGGGGTCGAGGCCCACCAGCCGGGTGCGCCCCTCCACGAAGCAGTGCGCCACGGGATCACGGTCGAAGAGTGGAATCAGGCCGTCGATATCGGACCCGACGAGGGGTCGCACGACCGCCACTGAGTCGGCATGGATGGTCAGGACTACCCCGCCACGATCTCGGGGCTACCGGTGCCACCCTCCATCGTCTCCGCCAACTTCATCGCCTCTTCGATCAGCGTCTCGACGATCTGGGACTCGGGAACCGTGGCGATGACCTCGCCCTTCACGAAGATCTGACCCTTGCCATTACCCGACGCCACACCGAGGTCTGCCTCGCGCGCCTCACCGGGGCCATTCACGACGCAGCCCATCACGGCAACCCTGAGTGGCACATCCAGTCCCTCGAGCCCTGCCGTCACCTGCTCGGCCAGCGTGTACACATCCACTTGCGCGCGTCCGCACGAAGGGCACGACACGATCTCGAGACCACGCTGGCGGAGGTTGAGCGACTCGAGGATCTGGATGCCGACCTTGACCTCCTCGACAGGCGGCGCCGAGAGCGACACCCGGATGGTGTCTCCGATGCCCCGTGATAGCAAGCCTCCGAATGCGACGGCCGACTTGATCGTGCCTTGAAACGTGGGTCCCGCCTCCGTGACACCCAGGTGCAGCGGGTAGTCGCACTGTTCCGCCAGCTGCATGTACGCCTGCATCATGATGACCGGATCATGGTGCTTCACCGAGATCTTGATATCGCGGAAATCATGCTCCTCGAAGAGAGATGCTTCCCACAGGGCGGACTCGACGAGTGCTTCCGGGGTCGCCCTGCCGTACTTCTCGAGCAACCTCTTGTCCAAGGAGCCGGCGTTGACGCCGATTCGAATTGGGGTCCCGACATCCTTCGCCGCTCGCGCAATCTCTGCGACCTTGTCGTCAAACTGCTTGATGTTGCCCGGATTGACCCGAACGCCAGCGCAACCCGCCTCGAGCGCCGCGAATACGTACTTGGGTTGGAAGTGGATGTCCGCGACCACCGGGATTCCGGATTTCCGTGCGATCGCGGGCAGCGCGTCCGCGTCATCCTGGGAAGGCACCGCGACCCGGACAATCTGGCAGCCTGCCGCAGTCAGCTCCGCAATTTGCTGGAGAGTGGAGTTCACATCCGCGGTGAGCGTGGTCGTCATCGACTGGACACTTACGGGGGCATCCCCACCTACCGCAACGGGATGGGTGGGATGACGCAACAGGATCTGCCGGGTCGGACGACGAGCCGCGACAACGGGCGGTGGCGCTGCCGGGAGACCGAGATTGATTGTCACGCCAACATTATTGCCGCCCACTGGGCTCCCCACCACAGAGGCGGGGTCACCCCAGCGTGATGGGCTTGACCAGGTCGGCGAAGATCACGATCGCTCCTGCTCCGATGAGGACAACGGCTACGACGTAGGCAACGGGCAGGAGCCGGGCAGTATCCACGGGACCAGGGTCGGGCCGCTTGGTCAGACGCGCGAAGGTACGTCGGGAACCCTCATAGAGCGCGGCCGCGACATGTCCCCCATCGAGGGGGAGTATCGGCAGCAGGTTGAACAGGAAGAGGAATAGGTTCAGCGACGCCGCAAGCCCAAGGAAGATGGCAATCCGTCCCTCAACCGGATCATCCAGTGCCGCGATCTCGCCTCCGAGCCTGCTCGCGCCAACGACACTGACCGGACTGTCGAGTTCGCGCTCCCCACCCCCGATGAGGGTCTCGTCCACGAGCTCGTAGAGACGCACCGGCAGGGAGATGAGCGCAACAACACTGTCTTGGGTCAGCGACCACATAACCGGAGGGACGCTCGACAGGGGTTGGCCCACGTAGTCGATCGCAGGACGGATCCCCACGAAGCCAACGGTCTCCGTAGCCCCCGTGGGTTCGCCGGCAGAGTCGAGCACCGGACGTTCGACCTCGGCGATGGTCACCGGGAGCGAGAGCCGAGTTCCATCACGAACGACCACAAGGTCCGCGGTGCGACCCGGATTCGCCCGGATCCACGCTGTCGCCTCGTCCCACTGATCCGTCTGGATGGGTCCGACTCCCACGAGTCGGTCTCCTGATTGGAGTCCCGCGGCGGCGGCCGGGGACGTGAGCGACCCCGTCGGACAGTTACCCGACGGGAGCGGCTGGACCGTGGCAGCGCTGGACGTCGGGGTACAGGCCACGAGCCCGGCGATCTGCGCCGAGGGCGACGGAGTACCGATCCCCACCAGGACGACCCCAAAGAGGATGAACGCCAGCGCGAGGTTCATGACCGGGCCACCCAGCATGATGATCAGCCGTTTCCACACGGGGAGCCGATAGAACGCACGGTCCTCGTCGCCAGGCTGCATCTCGTCGAGGGACGCCTGTCGCGCATCGGAAATCATTGATGCGAATCGCCCGGTGCTCATGGATCGAGTCGTGCCGTCCTTGCCCGGCGGGAGCATCCCGATCATTCGGATGTATCCACCCACCGGGATGGCCTTGAGCCCGTATTGGGTCTCTCCCCGTGTCCGCGACCAGATGGTGGGACCGAAACCCACCATGTATTGGGTAACCCGAACGCCGAAGATCTTCGCTGGGATCAAATGACCGAGTTCATGGAGGGCGATGGACAGCCCGATGAGCAGCACGAACAGTGCGATGCCCACGATCTCCATACTCATGTCCCCATTCTCCCCGACGGGTGAGACGCTCGGCATGCCACGGTGGATCCCTCAGGCGGTCATGAGTGCGGCGACGCGATTACGGGCCCATGTGTCCGCATCCCGTACCGACTTCACGGTGACCTCTCCAGGACCCACCCACCCGGCACCCATGTGCTCCTCCAGTACCCGCGACACGGTGGCGACTATCGCGGGAAAGGCCATCCGACCGTTCAGGAACTCCCCCACGCACGCCTCGTTCGCCGCATTGAGAACGGACGTGGCCGTGCCACCGGCACCGCCCGCGGCGCGGGCGACGCGTATCGCCGGGAACACCTCCTCGTCGAGGGGCTGGAACTCCCACGTGGTCGCGGACGTCCAGGTGCAGCCCGGAGCGGCCCCCGGGACCCGGTCGGGCCAGTCGAGACCCAGCGCGATGGGCAGGCGCATGTCCGGAGGGCTCGCCTGGCACATGGTCGACCCATCCACGAACTCGACCATCGAATGCACGATGGACTGAGGGTGCACCACCACCTCGATTGCGTCGAAAGGCACATCGAACAGCAGGTGCGCTTCAATAACTTCGAGTCCCTTATTCATCATCGTTGCCGAATTGACCGTCACCAGCGGGCCCATTGACCACGTGGGATGCGCGAGTGCTTGCTCCGGGGACACCGATTCAAGAGCGGTACGAGACCAGCCCCGGAAGGGGCCACCGCTCGCCGTGAGCACCAGGCGCCTTACCTCGTTCTTCGATCCGGCGCGGAGCGCCTGGGCGATGGCCGAGTGCTCGGAGTCGACCGGGACGATCTGCCCGGGACGTGCGCGCGATCTCACGAGGTCGCCACCGATGATTAGTGATTCCTTGTTCGCGAGGGCCACGACGCTCCCCGCGGACAGAGCCGCCAGCGTCGGAGTCAATCCGGCCGCCCCAGCCAAGCCGTTCAGGACGACATCGCACTCCATCCCCGCGATCGACTCGAGGGCCTCCGGCCCGGCCACGATCCGTGGAATGCGCGCATCCCCCTGGGAGTAGCCACGACCCTTCGCCCACGAGTACAGCGCCAACTGCAGATCTTGGGCGCTGGTCGCCTGGGACACGGCAACGGTCTGGGGCTCGAACTCGCATACCTGGTCGATCAGGAGATCGAGGCGCGAGCCCGATGCAGCGAGGCCCACGACGGTGAATCGGTCGGGATTCCGCCGGATGACGTCGAGGGCTTGGGTACCGATAGATCCCGTGCTACCGAGGATCACCACCCGGCGCACGTCAACTCCGGGGCGGTGCCATGTCGAAGAACTGCTGACCCAAGCGGAGTACCTGAGCGTCCGTCAGATCGTCGACATCGACCCGAACATCGCCGAGGATAGCCCGCGCGACATCGCGAACATGCTTCTCCACGTACGTGATGAATTGGTGCGACGCATTCGCTTTCCCCGATCCATGTCCAAGAACGAGGATCGCGTCCGCACCCTTCAATTGTTCGGCGAGTGAACGCCACACTTCGACATCGTCGGGATCGTAGAAGCCACTCAGGGTTCCCGCCTTCGAATGCAAATGCCGGTGATAGCCCCGCGGGTCCGATGGAACCACACGCTCGGGCCGTGGCGAGCCCTCAAGAACATAGATCCGAGACTCCGCGTAATCGATCGCAACCACGACGAAGCGTCCAGAAACGTCGATGACATTCACGACCCCGTGCGGACCGGGAACCTCCACAGGCTGACTCATGCGCCCGGTTCCAGTCCGGCAGCCGCCAACATGTGCCGGAGGTCGATGACCTGCTGGGTGGAGAGTTCTTTGCCGTGATTCGGATCGAACACCTGCATCTGCCCACCGATCGTGAGGTGCCAGGAACCGTTGTGCTTTTCCTCTAGGGTGCCCAGCGCATCGAGCAGGGTCGTCACGTCGTGCCAAGTCACGCTATGGCTCACCGGGTGCGCGAACACCTTCTCCAAGACGGAGACCTGCTTGTGATTGAGGTGGTGTCCACCGATGTCGTGTTCCTGGGATTTCGTCATATCGGCAGTCTAGGCCGCGGCTACAGGTCGAGGTCGGTCAAGACCAGCACCTTGTCGTAGGTGAGGTCCTGCATGGCGAATCGAAGCCCCTCTCGACCTACTCCCGACGCTTTGATTCCGCCGTAGGGCATCTGATCCGCGCGGAAGGTCGGCGCGTCTCCGATGATCACGCCCCCGACATCGAGTTCCCGATGGGCACGGAAAATCTTCTGGATGTCATGCGTGAACACGCCCGTCTGCAATCCGAAACGAGAGTCATTCACCAACGCGATGCCCTCGTCGAAGTCCCGGATCGCCTGCACGGACATGACAGGCCCGAAGACTTCCTCGCAGGACAATTTCACGTGGGACGGGACATCAGCGAGAAGGGTCGGCTCGATGAAGGTCCGCTCCCTTCCCCCGCCCGCGAGCACGGTCGCCCCCGCTTCGATCGCCTCGTCAATCCAGCTCATGACACGTTCCGCGGCGGCGTCGTTGATAACCGGGCCCACCACGGTTGCGGGATCCCACACATCACCGCTCGGAAGTTCGGCCACGGCGGTTGTCAGTGCTGGGATGAAGCGATCGGCGAGCGCCTGCTCCACGAACACCCGCTGAACCGACACACACGTCTGGCCCGCTTGCGAGTTGCCGTACATGGCGATGCGCTGGGCGGCCCACGCGATGTCCGCATCGCTCGAGTAGTCATCGAGGACGATGGCCGCGGCGTTCCCACCGAGTTCCAGGATCACGAGCTTGTTCGGGACCTCACGCTTGATGGCGAAGCCGACGGATTCCGAACCCGTGAACGAGATCACAGGAAGGCGCGGGTCGGCGACCAACGTCGGAGCAACGTCGTTGCCGACGGGAAGCACGGAGAACATCCCCGAGGGGAGGTCCGTCTCAGCCAAGAGTTCTCCGAGTAGGAGCGCTCCCAGCGGTGTCGCCGGCGCCGGCTTGATCACGATCGGCGCGCCAACGGCTATCGCCGGTGCGACCTTGTGCGCCACGAGGTTGATCGGGAAGTTGAAGGGTGAGATGCCCAACACCGGTCCGTAGGGGAATCGGCGGATGATGGCAGCACGCCTCTCGGTCGCCTTCTCCGTGTCAAGGCGTTGGAATTCGCCGTTGAACCGACGGGCCTCCTCGGCCGCCCACCGGAACGTCGATGCCGCGCGCGTGGCTTCCGCCCGGGCCCACGTGATCGGCTTGCCGTTCTCGGCCGTGATGAGTGCTGCCACCTCGTCTACGCGTCGTGCGAGCCCGTGAGAGACATGCATGAGGCACTCAGCACGATCCGCTGCGGACATCGCCCGCCCGATTCCCCGTACCGCCCACGCGGCCGCCAGTGCCTGCTCTGTCGCGTCCTCGTCAGGGACGTGCACGCGCCCGACCACGGATCCATCCCCTGGATGCACCACGTCACAGAGTTGCCCGCCCGACCAGGGGGACCCTGCGATGAGACTCGGCCACTCCCGCACCACCGTGGCTGCCTTGCTCGACATGGGCACACGGTACCGATGCCATGCGGGCCCTCACGGATGCTCGACCCTCGGTGTCGGGCCTACGCTAGGAACAAGGAGGCCACCATGACCGCAGTGTCCGTCGATAACGGGATCAGCCAACAGCGGCGTCTCGTCACGTCCATCCCCGGCCCCGTCTCCACCGCGCTGCTTGCGCGCAAGGATGGCGCGGTGTCCGCGGGAGTGGGCATCACACTCCCCGTCTTCGTCGACAAGGCAGGTGGCGGGGTCATCGTGGATGTCGACGGGAACTCTCTCATCGACATGGGCTCGGGCATCGCCGTCACAACCGCCGGCAATGCGAATCCCTACGTAGCGGATGCTGTTGCAGCGCAGGCGCACGCATTCACGCACACCTGCTTCATGGTCACTCCGTACGCGGGATACGTCGAAGTCTGCGAAGCACTCAACCGGCTCACGCCCGGCGACCACCCGAAGCGCAGCGCCCTGTTCAACTCAGGTGCGGAGGCAGTCGAGAACGCCGTGAAGGTGGCGAGAAGTTTCACACGTCGCCAGGCAATCGTGGTCCTTGAGCACGGCTACCACGGTCGCACGAACCTCACGATGGGTATGACCGCGAAGAACATGCCCTACAAGAACGGCTTCGGCCCCTTCGCCCCGGAGATCTATCGCGTCCCCACGAGTTACCCATTCCGCGATGGTCCCCATGGCGGGAAGGAAGTCGCGCTCTGGGCGACCACGCGCATTGAGAAGGAAATTGGGGGCCACAACGTCGCAGCGATCATCGTCGAGCCGATCCAGGGCGAAGGCGGATTCATCGTTCCTGCACCCGGGTACCTGACCGCCTTGGCCGAGTACGCGGCCGCCAACGGCATCGTGTTCGTCGCGGACGAGATCCAGTCGGGCTTCTGCCGCTCGGGCGATTGGTTCGCCTCCGAACACGAGAACATCGTCCCGGACCTCATCACCACGGCCAAGGGCATCGCGGGTGGCATGCCGTTGTCCGGACTCACCGGACGTGCGGACATCATGGACGCCGTGCACGCGGGTGGGCTCGGTGGCACCTACGGCGGCAACCCCGTCGCGTGCGCAGGGGCACTCGGAGCGATCCGGTGGATGGAGGAGAACGACGCCTGCGGCCGCGCGCGCGCGATCGAGTCGATCATGGTGCCTCGTCTGCGTGACATCCAGGCCAACCTCCCGCACGTCGGCGACATCCGTGGACGTGGCGCGATGCTCGCGATCGAGCTCGTGGAGCCAGGGACCACCAATCCGAATGGCACCCTTGCGGCGGATCTGAACAAGTTCTGCCACCGCAACGGAGTAGTGACCTTGACGACGGGCACCTACGGCAATGTCTTCCGTTTCCTGCCACCCCTCACCATGCCGGACCACCTTCTGGAAGAGGCCCTCTCGGTCCTCCAGCAGGGATTCGAGGAGTGCGCCTAGGTCAACGCCCCTCCAGCAGGCCGGAGGCCGGATCCCAGACCCCGCCGGCTTTCCGCTTCGCCATGCCGCTCAGCACCTCAAGGACGACTCGGTTGCCGAGGATCGCCGTGATGTCGGCGTGATCGAATGGAGGTGAGACCTCGACGACGTCGATTCCCACCAACGGCACTTCATAGGCGATTCGGCGCACCGCATCAAGGAGTTGCCGCGAGGTGAGGCCACCCGGTTCCGGGGTTCCGGTTCCCGGCGCCGATCCCGGATCCACCACATCGATGTCGACGGAGAGGAACACTCCGTCGCACTCGTCCATCGCAGCGGCAAGTACCTCGTCGAGGATCGCTTCGAATCCACGGGACACAATTTCCGTCATCTCGTACGAGCGCATCCGCTGGTCAGCCATCCAATCCAGGATGTCCGGCGGTGGCCAGTAACCGCGGAGTCCGATCTGGAAAAATCGATCACCCCGTGCAGCACCTGACTCGATCAGTCGACGCATCGGTTGCCCGTGACCGATCAGGGAGCCGAATTCGATATCCCCTGTGTCCGCGTGCGCGTCGAAATGGATGACCGACACACGCCCCCATCCCCGCGCCCGCGCAACACCCGTGACATCGGACCAGGTGATCGTGTGGTCGCCGCCGAGCACCAGGGGGACTGCACCCGTGGCTGCGATGGATTCCACCACCCGCTCGAGACTGGCGCACGATCTCACCGCATCGCCGGAGTACATCTCCACGTCTCCTGCATCGACGACGCCGAGGTCCTTCAGGCCGTCCACACGAAGGGCGAGCGAGGGCCGGGAACCGTCGTGCCCCAGGTAACAGGCGGCACGCATCGCACCCGGCCCGAAGCGTGCACCCGACCGATACGACGTGCCCCCGTCGAAGGGTGCGCCGAGAATGACAACATCGGCCCCTGTGTACGTTGCCGGATCCGCAACGTCAGCCTCCGGGACACCAAGGAATGTGTAGTCCGGGCCGTACTGAGCGCCGTACCGTGCCATGCCGCGACCCTATCCGTTGTCAGGAGTCGAAACCCATGCCCAGTCTGTCCAGGATGCGCAACCAGAGGTTCCGATGACCGCGCACATCGGCCTTCTGCAGCGACAGGGTCGTCCATTTGATTCCCAGAGAACGCAGGGGCTCAGGCGGAAACGGCACTGGCTTCGTCTGGACCATCTCAAGACGCGTCCGTTGCGTAACGCGCCCGGAGAGGAGATCCAACATCACGTGCGCGGCAAAGCGACTGGATCCCACCCCGAGACCGGTGAAGCCCGCGGCGTACGCCACCTTGCCGCCCGCTTCGGTCCCCCAGAATGCGGTGAATCGCGAGCATGTATCGATGGCACCACCCCACGCGTGGGAAAAGCGCACCCCCTCCAACTGCGGAAACGTCTGCAGGAAGTGGGTGGCGAGACGACGGTAACTGTCTTCGTCGTTCTCGAACTGGGGCCCGAAGCCGTTACCCGGGTGATAGACCGCGTCGTATCCGCCCCAGAGGATTCGACCATCTGCGGTAGGCCGGTAGTAGTGGAACTGGTTTCCCACGTCGCTCAGACCCTGTCGCTCTGCCCAACCCACCGAGTTCCACTGCACGTCCGTCAGCGGCTCTGTGATGAGGACGTAGTCATATACCGGAACGACACGATGCCGGACGGCTGGGATCAGACTCGGAAAGGCATTCGTGGCAACGATGACCCGCCGTGCGCGAACGCGTCCCTGCGGAGTCCTCAGGGACACCGTGTCGCCATGATCCTCGAAGTCGATCACCTGGGTGTTCTCATGGATTCGGACTCCCTGCACCTCGGCCACCCGGGCCATCCCCCACACAAGGCGAGCCGGATCCGCGAGGGCGACGCCTCGCCGGTCGAGGAGACCCGCTCGATAGGAATCCGAGTGGATCATCGAGGTGATGGCGTCCCGATCGAGGAATTCCGCATCGACTCCCAGCAGATTCTGATCGTGGATGGCATCCCGCAACTCCTCGACCTGATGCTCCGCCACTGCAACAGCGATTTCGCCCGCTCGCCGGAACTCACACTCGATCGTGTTAAGCGCCACGAATCGCTCGATGTCGTCGAGATTCCGCATGCCGAGCTCCAGCAGGGTGGGCATGTCGTCCGGCCACCGCGACAACCCGTTACCGAATCCATGGGTGAGACTCGCCGATACGAATCCACCATTACGTCCTGAGCCACCGTCGCCGATGCGCCCACTCTCGAGGACCATGACGTCGGTTCCCAGGTCGCCATCGTGGGCGAGGAGCGCACTCCACAGACCGGTGAACCCACCACCGACGATGACGAGGTCGGCGGTCGTGTCGCCGGACAGGTAACTTCGGGGCGCCGGCCGGTCAGGACTATCGAGCCAGTAGACCCGACGCTGGACGTCGCGGAGGGACGCCTCGGCCTCGCGGGTGGGGGTGGTGGCGAATCGCATGGGCACTTCCAGTGCTGGTCGGGACGCGGGACGCGGCCGATCGCCACGCCGTCCCACCAGTCCCTTCCACGAACTCGACTATCTCCATCCTAAGCACTGCACTAGGACCGGGACATCACATCCACGGTCGCTGGACTCCGGTCCTCCTCGGGGAGGATCTCTAGAGACTTCCGTCGGCGGTAGCTCACGAACTGACTCGTCAGAACGACCACGAGGGCCACCAGGAACACGAGCGTCGCCAAGGCATTCACCTGTACCGGGATCCCCCGTTGCGCGGCCCCCCAGATGAAGATCGGGAAGGTTACGAGCGTGCCCGCGTTGAAGAAGCTGATGATGAAGTCGTCGAAGCTCAGGGCGAATCCCAGCAGCGCGGCCCCGATGATTCCTGGCAGCACGAGCGGCAGGGTCACGTACCGGAATGTTGCCCTGGGGCTGGCATAGAGATCCCGCGCTGCCTCCTCGAGACGGGGATCGAGCCCCTGCAATCGGGCCTTCACCGTCACGACAACGAACGAGATGATGAACATGATGTGGGCGATGATCACGGTCACTTCCCCGAGCGGAAACCGCAGGTTCAAGAACAGCGCCAGGAGACTCGAGCCCATGACCACTTCCGGGGTCGCCATCGGGAGGAAGATGAGCAGGTTCGTAGATGACCTGCCGCGGAATCGGTAGCGAACCAGGGCGAAGGCGATCATCGTTCCGAAGATCGTGGCAACCACCGTCGAGATGAGTCCGATCTGGATACTCACCAGGAACGAGTCGCAGACACCGGGAACCCCGCACAGGTTTTGCCACGCATCTGTCGAGAACTGATTCCAACTGATGTTGAACTTGCCCTCGGGCTTGTTGAAACTCATCACCGCGATCACCGCGATGGGAATGAAGAGGTAGATCAGGACGAGGATTCCGATGATCGCGATGAGGTTCTTGCGGAGCCAATTCATCAGACCAAGTCCTCCGTCCCCGCACGGCGGATATAGCTGAAAACGAGCACGAGAATCGCCGCCATGAGGATGAACGAGAGAGCGCTGGCGATCGGGTAATCCCGGAACTGAATGAAGTTCACCTGGATCGCGTTCCCGATCATGCGATCACCCGTCGAACCCAGGAGTTGGGCATTGATGTAGTCGCCCATGGCCGGAATGAAGGTGAGCAACGTCCCTGCCACCACGCCCGGGAGCGACAGGGGCCAGGTCACCTTTCGGAACGTGGTGACGGGAGATGCGTAGAGGTCGCTTCCTGCCTCAATCAATCGGGGATCGATCTTCTCCAGCGCGGCATACAGCGGAAGGATCATGAATGGCAGAAAGTTGTATGTCAGACCAGCCACCACGGCGATCCCCGTATTGAGGATCCGCTCGTCGGGCAACAGGTGGAGGAAGTTCAGGAACTGGGTGATCGGGCTGTTGTCCGACAGAATCGTCTGCCAGGCGTAGGTGCGCAACAGGAACGACGCGAACGTGGGCGCCACCACGAGCACGAGCAGCAGACCCCGCCACTTCCCACCGCGAAAAGCGATGAAGTAGGCAAGCGGATAGCCGATGAGGAGCGCGAAGATCGTGGCGAGACCGGCGTAGACCAGTGACCGCACGAACTGCGGCCAGTAGTTGAGGAAGGCCTCCGCGTAGTTGGAGACCTGGAAGGCGGGCACGAACTGGCCGGCGGCGTCTGGTGACGGCGCCTGAAGGCTCGTCACGAACAGGGTGATGAAGGGGATCGCGAAGAAGATCCCGAGCCATGCCATCCCCGGGAGAAGGAGGAAGTACCCGGTCCTGGAGCGCCGCTGGGCGACCGGCGTAGCGCTCACTCCCCCACTCGGTAGGACGGCCGCCATGCCTAGGGCTCCAGGCCGAAGGTGTGCTCCACGGCCCAGTGCATCACCACGGGATCCCCTACGGCGGCGCGGTCACCGACGATGTCATTCTGTTCGAAGACGGTCAGTTCCTGCCCCCACGGCGTACGAACCAGGTACTGGGTGGACACACCCGTGTAGCTGACATCCGTCACCGTTCCGTCCACCCTGTTGTGCGGTGCGGGCACTCGTGCGCTGTCCACGGCGTCAAGCAGGGTGACCTTCTCGGGGCGGACGCCGACGAGAATCGCAGCTCCCGAAGCCGAGTTCCGGTCACCGGGGAGACGGAACGCTGCCCCATGGGCAGACACCGTGACCATGGACCCGTCCGATCCGGCAACCGCACCGCTGATGATGTTCGACTGTCCAAGGAAGTTCGCCACGAAGAGTGTTCGGGGTAGCTCGTACACCTCGGCCGGATAACCCATCTGCTCGATGCGACCTGCATTCATCACCGCGACGGTGTCTGCCATTGTCATGGCCTCCTCCTGGTCGTGGGTGACGTGCACGAAGGTTGTGCCCACTTCCGTCTGGATCCGCTTCAACTCGATCTGCATCTGGCGTCGAAGCTTGAGGTCCAGTGCGCCCAACGGCTCATCGAGGAGGAGAACTTCAGGCTCGTTGATCAACGCACGGGCAACCGCAACGCGCTGCTGCTGCCCCCCGGAGAGCTGGCTCGGCTTACGGCGAGCCATCGGGCCCAGCTCGACGAGGTCGAGCATCGACTCCACCGGTCCCTTGACGTCCTTGATGCCTCGGCGTCGCAGCCCGAATGCAACGTTCTCGTAGATGTCCAGGTGTGGAAAGAGTGCATAACTCTGGAAGACGGTGTTCACCGGGCGTTGGTAGGCGCGCATCCCCGTGATGTCCCGATCACCGATGAGGATCCGGCCGGACGTGGGGTCTTCGAGACCCGCGACCATGCGCAGTGTGGTGGTCTTTCCGCAGCCGGACGCACCCACAAGCGCGAAGAAGGATCCAGCCGGGATGGTCAGACTGAGATCGTCGACGGCCGTCATCTCGCCGAAGGACTTGGTCAGGTGGTCGAGCCTGAGGTCATCGACCTGCCGCATATCCCGCCCCTCCCCACCGTGCCTGCCAGACCCTAACGCCGAAAGAGCTCGCGAGGAGCGATTTCTACTCCCGCGATCAGTTGCCGATCGCCGTCTGGAACAGCCGCTGGTATTCGGCGTCCTGCTCGATGGTCAGCTCCATGAAGACGTAGCTCTGATCGAGGATCTCCGCATTCGGGAAGATCCACGGACTCTCGGCGAGAGCAGGATCGATGTCGAGCATCGCCTCCTGGGCACCCTGCACAGGGCAGATGTAGTTGACGTACTCGGCCACAGTCGCCGCCACCACGGGGTCGTAGTAGTAGTTCATCAATTTCTCGGCGTTCTTCTTGTGGCTTGCCAGCGGCGGGATCAGCATGTTGTCGGTCCAGAGCATTCCGCCGGATTCCGGAAGACCGAACCCGAAGTTGTCCCCGAGGGCGAAGAGGTCTCCCGACCAGCCGATAACCGCGACGACATCACCCTTCTCCAGCGCACCGATGTAATCGTTGCCGGTGACCTGGCGAATCTGGCCGGAGTCCACCTGCTGCGCCAGCGCTTCGATCGCCTGCTCGAACTGTTCCTTGGTGAAGTTCGACGGATCGTTCCCCTGCCACGCCATGATGCAGCCCATGGTGTCGCGCATCTCGGAGAGAACAGTGATCTTGCCCCTCAGCGCCGGATCGAAGAGCTGGTCGAGGGTCGTGATCGCATCCACACCGAGGGCGCTCTTCAGGGCGGCTTTGTTGTAGCCGAGTCCACCGAATCCCGACTGCCAAGGGAGCGAGTACTCCCGGCCTGGGTCGAAGGAAACGTCGACGTACTTCGGCACAAGGTTCACCTCATTGGGAATCTCGGCCTTGTTCAACTTCTGCGCATAGCCGTTCGAGATCCACAGGGCCGCCATCCAGTCGGTGAGGACGACGATATCCCGATCGATGGGCTGCCCCTGCTCGAGTTGGGTGCGCACCTTCGCGTAGAACTCGTTGTTGTCGTTGACGTCTTCCGTATACGTGACCGAGATGCCGGTCTGCTCCTGAAATGCGAGGAGGGTCGGGCGCTCCCCGGTCTCATCATTGATGTCGAGGTACGACGGCCAGTTGGACCAGTTGACCAACTTGGCAGAGTCGGAGAGGTCCTCGGCCGAGGCGGCCTCGCCGGACGACGCGGAGTCTCCGCCCGTTCCGCACGCGGTAACGGCCATGGCCGCTCCGCCGATGCCCGCGGCCTGGAGAAGCCGACGACGGGACACGGAGGAACGCATCGTTCCCGCCAGTGCCGCCACGATCTGCAGTGAATGCGCCTTCATGTCTCCCCTTCGTGAAGTGGTCTTTCGACCCTAGACCATTTCAGCCATATCGTCAGGCTGCTTCTCAGCTCTTTTCTCCGAAGATCGTGCGGTGCCAGGGCTTGGCGGCAACCCCGGTGATGTCCAGGGACACGTGCTTGACCTGGGTGTACTCCTCGAAGGAATACGTGGACATGTCCTTGCCGAACCCCGACTGCTTGAACCCGCCGTGGGGCATTTCGCTCGCGATCGGGATGTGATCGTTGATCCACACGCAGCCCGCCCGGATCTCCCGCTGGGCCCGGAGCGCACGAAAGACATCGGTGGTCCATGCGGACGCCGCGAGGCCGTAGACCGTGTCATTGGCGAGCTCGAGTCCCTGATCGTCGGAATCGAATGGGAGAACCACGAGCACGGGGCCAAAGACCTCCGATCGGACGATCTCGCTGTCCTGACCTGCATCGGTGATCACGGTCGGGGTGTAGTAAGCGCCGCAGGCCAAATCGCCACCGGGGATGGACCCGCCGACCCGAACCTTCGCGCCCGCATCCCGCGCCCGCTCCACGAATGCCGCCACCCGCTCCTGTTGCCGGCGTGAGATCAGCGGACCGAGATCCGTCGAGTCGACGAGCGGGTCTCCAACGACGATGCGACCGAAGAGATCTGCTACCTGTTCGACGAAGGCCTCGTAGAGCGGTCGCTGGACGTAGGCGCGCGTGGCCGCCGTGCAGTCCTGACCCGTATTGATCAAGGCCCCCGCCGCAGCCCCCTGGACTGCGGCGTCGAGGTTCGCGTCGTCGAAGACGACGAACGGAGCTTTACCGCCCAATTCGAGATGGACACGTTTCACGTCGCGGGTCGCGAGCTCCATCACGCGCTTCCCCACCGGAGTCGAACCCGTGAAGGACACCATGTCCACACCAGGATGGGAGACAAGTGCCTCGCCCACCTCGGGCCCGGTGCCGACGATGACAGAGACGACTCCATCGGGGATGCCGGCGGTCCGCGCATCCTCGGCAACCATGAGCGCCGTGAGCGGCGTGATCTCTGCGGGCTTAAGAACGATGGTGTTGCCGGCACTGATCGCGGGGAGGATCTTCCACATCGCCATCTGCAGGGGGTAGTTCCACGGTGCGATCGACCCGACGACGCCGATGGGTTCACGTCGGATCAGGGAGGTGTGGGTCCCGTCCCACTCCGCCGACGCCTTGCCCTCGAGGTTGCGCGCTGCACCCGAGAAGAACAACGCGTTGTCGATGGATCCGGGAACATCGAACTCGCGACTGAGGCGCAGGGGCTTACCCGTCTGCGCGGTCTCGGTGCGTACGTATTCGTCGGCGCGGGACTCCATCGCAGCAGCCAGGGCCGCGATCCGAGCGGAGCGCTCACCCGGGGTTGCCCGCGACCACTCTGGGAAGGCTTCCCTGGCCCTGCGCACGACGGAGTCAACACCCGCCGCGGTCGCATAGTCGACGTCCGCCACCACGACGCCGTTCGCGGGATTGAGGATTTCGGTCATGTGCGAAGGCTAGACGCTGACGGTCATCCCCACCGGCGCTTCCACCCCGGCGATCCCGGCCGCGACCGTGTCGATCACATCCATGTCATCGGGAAGCGCGCCACAGGTCACCCGGATCGCCGGCACCTGGCCGGGTGCGACTTGGAAAGGGGATCCGGGGGAGACGCGGATACCGCGAGCCGCCATGGCAACCAGGCTCGCGCGCTCATCGGGAACCTGGACCCAGACGTTGATCCCATCCCCCGGGCTCACCGACAGGCCGTGGTCGCGAAGCCCCTCCCGAACCCGCGCGCTTCGAGCGGCATAGCGCGTGCGAGCCTCAGCCACCGCAGCAACGGCGTCGGCGTCGGTGAGCAGTTCGAGGACGACCCCTCGAAGGACCCGGCTGGTCCATCCAGCACCGAACATGCGACGTGCGGCCAGCGCGTCTGGGACATCGGCGGTACATCCCACCGCAGCCATGCGGAGATCGGGTCCGTGCAATTTCGAGTAGCTACGGATGTGGACCGTCCGATCGGGCAGGAACGCACCCACGCCCACGTCGGCGACCGCGATATCCCCGCTGTGGTCGTCTTCGATGGCGATGGCCCGCGTTCCATCCACCACCGCTGCCTCCTCCGAGGCGCGAAGGCGGGTCATGGAGGTTCCCGTGGGGTTCTGCGCTCGGGGTTGGATGAACACGGCCACCGGGTTCAGCTCCATGGCCTTGCGCAACAGATCGACGTCGATCCCCTGTCGGTCGAGGGGCACCGGGACGATGTCCGCGCCCGCCCGTTCGAGCAGGTCGATCAAGGCGGGGAAGCCCGGGTCCTCCATGACAACCCGGTCGTCGGGCCGCACGACTACCCCGACAACCCGGGCGGCGGCGTCGAGGGCGCCATCGACGATCGTCAGGCGAGGGGGGCGAAGGGCCACGAGCCCGCAAGGTGATCTCGCAGTTTGGGGAGAACTGGATCATCGGGGTAGCTCGACGTCCGCGATCGCCGACCCGCACCATTACATCGGTCAGCGAGGGAAGGAGCCCGGGGTCTGGCGTTCCGGTCAACAGATCGAGGCCGCGAGCGGAGGGTGCCCCGCAAACGCCGAGGTATCGGACGGGCCGGCTCGGAATCACCGCGGCGCGCACATGGGCGCCCGTACTGCCGCGGGACACGATGGAGCCCACGGCGGACAGCGCCTGCGAGGCCTCACTCACCGTCGCAGGACCCACCACAAGGGCGGCAGCGAGTTAACGCACGGTGGGCAGGCGGTCTCCGGGTCGCAGTCGGTCATCCCGGATGAGCCGGTTCACGGCCACCGCGATGCCCTTCGGGGTGCTCTCGAGGACAGCGCCCATCACCAAGATACGGTGCTCGGATCGTGCGGCCACCTGGTTCTCGATTCCATGCGACTTTGTAGAAAAAATATTGTCGCACAATCGGAACGTCTACTGTAAAGAATGACAAAAGGCATCGATAGGCGTGCGGGTATGCATGAACATCGTTCGAGCGGCTCTGGCTTAGACGGATTGGGCCGGTGACAAGGAGTCGATGATCGCGAAGCACGAGGAGTATGTCGGCGAGGCGGCTCCCCTGGGTTCCCAGGTGATCTGCTTCTAGGAGCTCTTCTTCGGCCCATACTTCTGCCAGGTCCAAGACACTCAGTTTTTCGAGTACGCGGAGACGGTCACGGGTCTGGTTATTGAGCGATTCCAAGCACTGGCCAAGAAACTGGGCATGGTGATGGTGCTGCCCGTCTACGACGATGTGGGACCGGGGTTCCTCTGGAACACGGCCGGAGTCGCCAATGGCAGGTGCCTCGGGGAATACCGCAAGCAGCGCATTTCCCACGTGAACGGCTGCTGGGAAAAGTTCTACCTCCAACCCCCGTTTCGATGAACTTTCCACGCCAGGACTCAGTAGAACACTCATGAATCAAGCCTGTGCAAATTGCAGAATTGAGCATACTGATGGACAGACTTGACTGACAGCAGTGTTGGCAAGTTCCCCCGGAGGGCACTATATCGTTCTGTACCTTCGATCGCCCAGGTCAATTGGACAGACTTGTCATTGCCTCGAAAGGATAGACTATCGATCCTCGTCCGCCCCGAGTTTAACGAGAGAACAGAGTATCGCGAGGAAGACATCGTGGATGCAGACAAGCACGATTTGGTTCTCCGTGACGTCGACGTCACTTCGGCCGAAGATTGGGATGATCCCTATCCGTATCTCGCCCAGATACGCAACCAGGGTCCCATCGTCTGGTGTCCGGACTGGGACATGTGGTTGACAGCGGACTACCGCACAGCCAACGCACTCCTTCGTCATCCCGGGTCTCAACGTGTATTTCAGGACCGGTCGCCTCAATCCGACTGGGCGAGCTTCAACCGACTCAACTCCCTGTCAGCACTGGATCGCTCGGGATCGGACCATGCTCGGTTGAGGAAGGCGATGTCGCCGCCCTTCCGCAAGAGCACCTGGATGTCCATCGAGGCAGTAGTCGAGGCAGTAGTAAAAGAGTTGCTCGATTCAATGTTGCTCGATCCTCACACCACGAGAGATCTCGTGCCCGAATTCCTCGAACCTTTGCCGGTGCGAGTGATCTGCTCGATCCTCAACCTTTCCGAGAACAACGGCAAACGCTTGCGTGAGGCGTCAGAGCAAATGGTTGCAGCCTTTGAGAAGTGCCAAACACCGAACGAGGCGTACCTGAGCCAAGCCGGTGCGCGGGAAATGGAGGAGATCCTGGCGGCTGGGCTGTCGAGAGCATCGAGTTCGACTGAATCGATACCCCTGGATTTCCTTATGAGCCAGTGCCCTGCACACCTGTCCTTCGAGGAGGCTGTCGCCAGTGCGGCTCTCCTTTTCAACGGTGGTACCGGCGCAGTGATCAATGCGTCGAGCACGGGAGTCGTAACTATCCTTCGGGACGTAACGGTCAGGCAGGCCCTGCTCAGTAACGATTCCATCGATCTGTCAACCGTGGTCGACGAAATTTTGCGATTCGACGCTCCATTGCAGCTCTTTGAGCGTCTCGCCGTCGCTCCGATCATGACCGCAACGATCCGGATTCCAGCCGGTGAGCGGATAGGGCTGTTACTCGGGGGCGCCAATCACGATCCGAGCGTCTTCGTGCAGCCTGAGCGATTCACCATGAATCGCAACCCGAACCCCCACCTGACTTTCAGCGCCGGCACCCACTTCTGCCTGGGTGCATCGCTCGCGCGCCTGGAGATGAAGACTGCTCTTGAGCACCTGCTGAACCGATTCCCAGGAATCTCATTGAGCGGAGAACCCGTTCGCCACCACGGTTTCGTCGTTCGCGGATACGCCTCTATTCCCGTTCAGCTCATGGGTTAATCACGAATGCACTCGTGCTATATCGAAGTTCGTCCAATCCGATCGAAACATCACGTCGGCACTTTGTTTTAGTCAATTTGGTGAATCTTGGATTTGCGTTACGTGGACGAGCAGCCTGTAAGCCTACTAAGCTTGGATCACGGCTAACGTTAGGAAAATTGTGTCCCGCTATGTCTTGATCTACTCAGGCTCACAAACTGCAGAATCGCGCGATGAGCAAGATGCGATTCTCGCTGCTTGGGAGGCGTGGTACGCCAAGATGGGAAGTGCGATCGCCGCAGGCGGCGATCCCTTGGGGTCGTCGAAGTTCATCTCGGCTCCCGGATCTCCAGCGGCTGATGGTGATGGCGGTATGCCTGCGTCCGGGTACACAGTCATTGAGGCCTCGTCGCTCGATGCAGCAGCGAGCGCCTGCGCTGACCACCCTCACCTGGAGCATGGTGGCCGCGTTCACATCTTCGAGGCCATCGACTTGCACTAGGCCACTTCGGGCCTAGCGCACGATCTCGTGCCCGTTGCCCGAGTGGCTCGAGCACGAGGGGTACGGCCCGCGTGAACGATGACTGTCATGCTTGCAGAAGAGGTGGCCCACTTAATCGACTGCTCACGGGTACTAAGCAATCAGTTTTTGCGCTGACACCGATCGACTCCATGATGTCGAGAATGTGCAAACCGAGAGACGCATCGAGTCGTGGTTGCGCGCCCGCGGCGATCGCCTCGACGAAGTCAACGAGACCCAGACCACGTCGGTCGATGTTCGCAGAGACCGGTGGCGACAGCGACACCCACTCTTGTCCGGCAACCTGCCACAAGAGCACTTGCCCGTCGTACCAATTTGGATTCGGCAGCACGAGAGTTCCTGAGGATCCATAAATCTCCAGGTGCGGTGCCTGGGAAGCCCAGACATCGAAACTGGTGACCATGGTGGCGATTCCGCCGCGCTCGAATCGCATGGTCGAAGCGACGTGCGTTGGCACGTGCACGTCGATCCAGGTGCCTTTCAAGGGCTCGCTTGATACTTCACGTTGGCCGAAGGACGCCTGCGACGAAGCCTGGACCGATTCGACGGACCCCATGAGCCCCAGTAAGGCGGACAAGTAATAGGGGCCCATATCCATCAGCGGTCCCGCGCCCGGCTCGTAGAAGAACGCCGGATTCGGATGCCATTTCTCATGACCATGGCACAACATGTTGGCGCTGGCGGCAATCGGTTCACCAATGCGACCATCTTCGACCACCTGGAGCGCCAACTGCAGCGCAGTCCCAAGGCACGTATCCGGGGCAACAGCGATTGAGACACCTACCTGCGCTGCATGTTCGACCAGCGCCGACGCCTGATCGACGCTGACACTGATCGGTTTCTCGACGAACACATGTTTGCCAGCGGACACCGCAGCCGAGCAGACTTCGAAGTGACTGGCAGGGGTCGTCAGGACCAAAACCACACGAATCTGCTCATCGGCCAACAGGTCGTCCACCGATTCGTAGGTCCTGGGCAGCGCCCACCTCGTCGCAGCCGCTCGCGCTCGCTCGGGGATCACGTCGGCACAGCCGATAACCTCGACAAAGGGGGAATAACTTGATCGAAGGTTCTCCAGGTACGTGTCGCTGATGTTTCCAACCCCAATCACCCCGACAGGAACGGCAGCCCTCCCAAGCTCAGCGACCATCACGCCATCTCAGTTCGCAAGGATTCCGCCATCGACGGGAAGCACCACGCCATTCACATATCGAGATGCGTCGGATGCGAGGAATACGGCAGGTCCGACTATGTCGGCCGGTTGTCCCCATCTTCCTGCGGGAATTCGCGCGTCGATCATCGCCTTGAGGTTCTTGTTTTCCAGGAGTCGACGCGTGTTGTCGGTAACGATGTATCCCGGAGCGATGGCGTTGACCCGAATCCCGAGGGCGCCCCACTCCACTGCCAAGGTACGCGTGACACCGGCTAGTGCACTCTTGCTGGCAGTGTACGCGACGACCGAGTGACCCCCCAGGAACGAGAGCAACGACGCGACATTGATGATTCTGCCGGCAATCCCCCTGTCGATGAACGACGCGCCCACGGCACGGGAGAGGAGGAACGCACTCGTCACGTTAATACGGAGGATCTCATCCCAGTCAGCGATGGGGTAACTGACTGCTGGAGAAACATGAATCGCACCAGCATTGTTGACAAGGACATCCAGCCCGGAGAAATCCTTGGCAACGGAGTCCACGACTCCCCTCAGCTCCTCGTCGTCGGCGTTGGCCAGGTCACACTCGTACGCCCGGCTTCGAACGGGCAGACTGGACAACTCGCCCATCGTCGCCTCGACGTCCCCACGGTGCAGCACCGCGATGTCAGCTCCCGCGGTAGCCAACCCGATGGCGAGAGCCCGACCGATTCCCCTGTTAGCCCCCGTGACGAAGGCGACCTTGCCGGCAAGGGAGAAGTCCTGCTGGGTATCCACCGGCGCCTACTCCTTGATCGCCATCATGGACGGCAAGAGGTAGGCCTTGCCCGAGTCCTCCTTGATTCGATCCCAGGTCGAAAGGTTGTGGATGCCCTCGAGCACCGTTCGAAACACCTCATCGGATCCCGCTCCGACCTCCAGGTTCGCCCGTGGAGTGCTATTCACCACTGCGTTGACCGCGCAGGCTCGGAACCCGAAGAGACTGCTGAGCACGTAGATGATCGAAGTCTCCCGTTCGAAATTCAAGATTCCGGCCTGCTTCCAGTACTCGGGCTGGGCTTTGCTGTCCGCCTGGTGGTAACCGAGGACGGGCCTCCCCTGTCCCGCTTGACAAGAATCGGTCGACCGAGTCACGCCCAGGTGGTGACCGACACCAAGATCGTCAGCCGCCTGGAGCATCGCCAGCACCACTTCGTAATTGGCAAACGCCGGATAGGTCGGAACGATGTAAGCCTGTGAGGTGCCCTCGTCTCGTACGGCTGCGGCAGCGATTACAACGTCACCGACCGCGACGTGCTCCAGGTACGTGCCCGATGTTCCAGCACGAATGAAGGTATCCGCCTCGGAGAATCTGAAGAAGTCGACGAGTGCGATCTCCGTCTCCGGCGCACCGCTGCCTGTCGAACAAACCGTGACTTTGGTTCCCTTGTAGTGTCCCGTATACGTCACGAACATGTGTGTGTCAGCCACCAGATAGGCGTCGTCGAGATACGTGGCGATGACCGCGGCGACGTCGTCCTCGTAGCCCAGCGGATCATGCACTGACAAAATTACATAGCGACCCACGTCTTGCTCGGTGATGCGCGTCATCACTGAGGCACCGTCCACATCGAACAACGGTGGCGTCGTTGGCCTTTCATCCACAGCTGACTCCTATCACTTCGTGGGCTGACGGTGCCACGTGCGGGGAACCGCATAGATCATTCACTGCAGAACTCCAAGAACGGTCATCCCAGCCATCATCAACATGAGGCCGACAATCTGCCCGCGCCCCAGCCTCTCCTTGAAAAGCACGAAAGCAAGAACGGCCGCGAGTGGTGCCATTTGCGAAGCGAGAACGGCTGTCACCGGCAGATCACTCGCCGCGCCGATGGTATACGTGCTGATTGCGATCACGTCCACCGTTGCCAAGAGCACTACCCAGGCGAGAATCCGTCGCGGAACCCGCAGGCGACCCAGCAGCAACAACGGAATCGTCAGAATGGCGACGCCCACGAGTCGAGCCGGGAGCAGTACCCACGACAGCATCACGTCGCCGCTCAGAAGCCCGACGGCTACTAGTCCCATCGCGAAGAGCAGAGAGCCCGCGACGGCGAACAAGGCGGCGTGCACCGGCTTCTCGCCCGGAAACGGATCGGGATCGTGTGATCGGGCGCCGATGACGATGCCCAGAACGATGATCAAGAGCACGAAGGCGATGATCGGATCTACGCTTCTTCCCAGGATCGAGGAGATGAGGGCCGCGATTCCGCCCTCCGTGGCGACGATCGGAGCGACGAGCCCCACCTTGCCGTATTTTAATGCCGTGTAGACGCACAGGAATCCGAAGATACTGCCGATCCCTGAGACCAGCATCAATCCAGTCTGGCCGGTCGTGAGGGTGGGAACACCGTCGGACAGTGCCCACGGAACGACGAACAGAGACGAGATGAGCGCGGACAATGCAATGACCTGCGTGGCGTGCGCACCTCTACTGGCCCGAGCGGCGGCGATCATGCCGATGGCGAAAAAGAATGCTGTAGCGAATCCAGTCACCACGCTGATCATCGTCCGACTCTCACAGGTGCTCACGTCGTTCCTCACCGGTACCCGACACGAGGAGCACGCGCCCCTACGCTAGTAACGACTTGCACAGCATAGGCTATGACTCATCGTCGATGACACGAAATATTGATCAACACATTTCATGTGATCCGTACACCCATATGCTGTTGACATGCCGACCGTCCTTGCAATAGGCGACACCATGGTCGAGGTGAGCCTGCAGGTTGCAGATGCCTGGGAATCGTCCCCGGACGTCGCGGCATCGGCGAGTGCCGTCGGCACGGGTGGGTCTGCAGCGAATTTCGCGGCCGTTGCCTCGGCCCTCGGCCTGAAGGCAACGCTCGCGACCGAGGTCGGCTCCGACCTGTTCACCGATCTACTTGTCGAAGATCTCACCTCTCACGGGCTAGACATGTCCCTGGTTCGGCGCAGGTCTGGCCCGAATTCGCTGTGCGTGGTGGCAATCGGCGTGGACGGAGACCGGCGCTTCCTGTCCTACCGCGGCTCAGAAACCACACCGTCGGCGGCGGCATTCTCGGAGTTCTCGAGTCAAATCCTCGATACCGTCCCGGACGTCGATTGGTTGCACATCTCCGGCTTCTGGCTCCAGCGCGAGTCGACCACGCATCTGGTGATGGACGCTGCACGGCTCGCCAGCGAACGCGGCATCCCGATCTCATTCGATCCCAGTCCCCAGCTGATGGAGCGACCCTCCCCCGAACTCGGTGCATTGCTGGAACTCGCCACCGCTTTTTTTCCCAATGAGTACGAGGCATGCGCCTTTACCGGTGCGACCGACACCCGCGCCGCCGCGACTGCTCTTTGCAGCCTAAACATTCCCGTGGTCGTGATGAAACTCGGCGTCGCAGGCGCTTTCATGATCACCAATTCCACAATCGAACCCATCGAAACGAGTGCCGCGCTGGTTGCCGATACGACCGGCGCAGGGGACGCATTAGCCGCTGGATTCATCGCCGCGCATCTGTCAGGAGCTGACCTGAGGACCGCAGTCACGTGCGGATCTGAAGCCGCAGCAATGACAATCGCATCTGTCGGTGGACATTCCGCATGCGCTGCAATCACCGCGAAACTTCGTGACAAATATTCAACACAATTTAAGTGACATATTCAGAGGCTACGCCTTGTGTGGATTTGCTACATCACCTGGCCCGCAAATGATTAAATAATAGCCCAAAAGGAAAGGCCGATGATGCGTGTCAGTGCGGAAGTACAGCGAGCTCTTCAGGATGGCACTCCGCTCGTCGCTCTCGAGTCGACCATCGTCGCCCACGGGATGCCCCGCCCCACGAATATCGAGACCGCACTGGCGGTTGAAGAGATCATTCGCAGCGAAGGTGCGATTCCGGCGTCAATAGGCCTCATTAGAGGAGACATTGTCTGCGGACTGTCTCCAGACGAGTTGACCTTCCTAGCGAATGCCGACGATGTCGTCAAGGCGCAAGAGCGCGATCTTGCTTGCGCGAGCATCTCCGGTCGCAGTGGTGCCACAACGGTCGGTGCGACGTTGTTCATTGCCAGCCTGGCCGGTATCCGTGTGCATGTGACCGGGGGTATCGGCGGGGTGGCCCCGGACTTCGGTGAGACCTTGGACATCTCCGCCGATTTACTCGCTATTCAGAAGTACCCCTGCATCACGGTTACCTCGGGCACCAAAGCCTTCATGGACGTGCGCGCGACCCTGGAGTACCTGGAGACGATCGGCTGCCCGGTGGCCTCGTGGATGGAGAGCACGTTCCCGTGGTTCTACAGCCGCAACAGTGGCGTCAAAGTTGAGTGGAAGGCCGAGTCCGTCAACGAGGTCGCCCGAGCATTCCTGGCAGACCAAGACCTCCGTGGCGCAGCAGGGATGCTGCTGGGGGTGCCATTGCCCGAAGCCGACGCCCTGCCAGAAGCTGAGACCCGTCGGGCGATCGACGTGGCTCTCCAACGCGCCACGGCGGAGGGAATCTCAGGTAAGCCGCTCACGCCATTCCTCCTCAGCGCGATCTTCGAGATCACTGGCGGCGCGAGCTTGGACGCAAATGTGGCGTTAATCAAGAACAATGCTCTCGTCGGCGCACGCCTTGCGCGCAGTCTTCACTCATTGACATGACGTCGTGTAATTGCGACATCGTCAACGCCAATGTGGTGACACTTGATGATCGCTGGACAAGGATTCCCGATGGATTCATTCGCATCCGACATGGGCGTATTGACGCCATCGGCTCCATGGCCGACTTCGTTTCAGGCGCAGCACCAGTGTACGACGTTCGAGGATTTTTCGTCTTTCCCGGTCTGATTAACACCCATACCCATTCCTTCCAGACCCTAACTCGCGGGATCGGCGAGGGATTGGGCGTCTGGGATTGGTTCTCTCAGGCCATAGACAGGGTGGTCGGCCACCTCTCCGTGGACGATGCACGTGTTGCCGGTCAGGTAACGGCCCTCGAGGCGATCATGAGCGGGACCACCACGGTCGTGGATTACAACTACCCCCACCCGCAGCCCGGCATGGCGGAGGCCACGATCGCAGGCATGCGCGAGGTTGGCGTCCGAACCATCTTGGCAAGAGGAATCATCGATGCCGGATCCGTGCACGCCGACATAATCCAATCATCGGCCGATGAAATCGCAGCGTGCCGGAGTCTTGCTGAGAGATTCCATCGTACCGACGTCGATCGTGTCCGTGTCTGGTTTGCTCCCTACACGATATTCAGCACTTCTCCGAAGTCTCTGGTTGCAGCAAGCGAGCTGGCCCGCGAGTTCGATTCTGGAGTGACAATCCACGCAACGACCCCATCCACGCTCGACGCGGCACGTGAGCTTTTCGGGTCATCCGACATCGCGTACGAGGAGTCCATCGGTTTTTTGGGGCCGCGGACCCTTCTCGTGCATTGCACCCACCCAAGCGCCATGGATCTGGAGTCGATCGCACGGTCCGGTTGCTCGATCTCGCACAATCCGATCAGTAACGCCTACCTCGGTGAAGGTCTGGCACCACTCGTGGACATGCGCGAACACGGCATCACCGTGAGCCTCGGATCTGACGGGCCAGCTAGCAACAACAATCAGGACATGCTGCAGGTGATGAAGGTGACCGGGCTACTCCACAAACTGGAGCATCGGGATCCCGCCATAATCATGGCCCGTGACATTGTCTGGATGGCGACCAGGGGTGGTGCCACGTCCCTCGGGTGGGGGGATGACCTCGGGTCCATCGAAATCGGCAAGCTAGCCGACCTGTTCGTTCTGAACCCCTGGCTGCCGAACAGCGTGTCCTTCAGTGATCCCTATTCCCTCCTGGTTTTCAGCGCCACCCAGGAGAACGTTACGGACGTCTTCGTTCAGGGTGAGGCTGTGTTGACGGCACGGCAGCCCACCGGAGTCCCATTGCACGCCACTCTCTTGAGAGCTCAACACGCCAGTCGCACGCTTCTCCAGAGGTCAGGTATCGAGGTTCGATAGTTCGTCAGCGACGAGTTCAAGGGCACAAACGTCCTCCACATCGTTGAATTCGAAGATGAGGCGCTCAACTCCCGCGGCGGTCAAACGCCCTACCTGACGACGAACCTCTTCGAGGGTCCCGCCGAGGAAACCCGACGCACGCCACTCCCCGGGAGTCGCCGGTAGACCGGGAAATACCTCTCGGTGCCGGTCGATGCAACGCGACAAGTCCTCTTCTCCGCGTCCGATCACCAAGGGTGTCATGAGCGAGCGGGCTAACGCCGCCGGATCGCGGCCGATGGAGCGACAGGCATCGTCCATCACCGACTGCATCTGGACCACTTCGTCCACGCTCTTGTAGAAGCAGTTCCATTCCTTCGCGTATCGAGCGGCGAGACCCAGCATCCGTGGTCCGGATCCGCCCAAGATGATGGGTGGATCGACTGTCACCGGGCGCGGCAACACCGTTGCTTCGCGCAGCGTAAAGAACCGACCTTCCCAGGTGACGTCAGTTTGCCGCCACAGTCGAGTTACCACCTCGAGGCTCTCTTCTAGCCTGGATACTCGTTCTCCGGCCACCGGGAATGCCCGACCAAAGCGCACGTGTTCGTCCTCATGCCAGCCTGCGCCCATGCCGAGATCGATCCGCGCACCCGTCAGGACATCGAGGGCGATCGCCTGCTGTGCCAAATCCACTGGGTGGCGGAAGGTGATCGGGCTGACGAGCGGTCCGATGCGGATCGTGGAGGTCGTGGCCGCGAGGACAGCGATCCCCATCCATGCGGGCAGGACATCGCGCGGGTTAGTGATGTCGACGGGTGCGTAGTGGTCCGATACGTACACGCCATCGAGGCCCAGACGTTCCCCGTGCTCGGCGGCATTGGACAGTTGGGGCCACGTCAAGCCCTCTTGACTCTCCAGCAGGATCGCGAAACGCACTCAGATTCCCGTGAATCCACCATCGACGACCACTGTCTGGCCGGTGATGTAGTCAGAGGCGTCGCCAGCGAGGAACGTGATCACTTCGGCGATTTGCTCAGGAGTCGCATACTTGCCTATCGGTATCGCTGCGAGTGTGCTCGCACTGCCGGACTCGAGGTCCTCGCGGGAGTGCTCCTTCAAGAACTCCTCAACGTACAGGTCCGTGGCTACGACTCCCGGGGCCACGCAATTGACCCGGACACCTCTCGGGGCCAACTCCAAGGCCAAGGTCATGGACAAGCCCACCACCGCGGCCTTGGACGCGCCGTACACGGCATGCGACGGCATACCTATCCGGTGGCCGACCATGGATGCGGTGTTGACGATCGATCCATGTCCACTGGTCTCCAAGGCAGGCAGTGCAGCGCGAGATAGGCGAAACACCGACTCGAAGTTGATGCGCATCATGTCGCTCAACTGTGCGTCGGTCGTGTGCTCGAATGAATCGGCAAGGCGGAGGATTCCCGCGTTGTTGATCAACGAGTCCAGTTGCCCGTACTCGGCGAGTGCGGCCGCCACCACCGCCTGAGCACCATCATCGCTACTCACGTCACCTCCAACGAAGATCGCCTGTCCTCCATCGGTCGCGATGTCGCGAGCAACTTGCTCGCCCGACACAGAGATGTCCGCCACAACGACCTTTGCGCCACCGCTCGCCAGCACGCGAGCCGTCGCTGCTCCGATTCCACGCGCTGCACCGGTTACGAGGCATACCCGCCCGCGCACACTTGACCGCTGGGTCATCAACTCAGCGACCCATCCGGCATAGTCCACTCCTCCATGGAGTGGTAGGCCGACCAAGCGACAGTTTCGTAGTACTCACTGGTCAGGAATATTTCCGTCAGCCGCGCTCGCCGCGCTTGACTCACCTCAGCCGCCATCAAATCGATCAATCCGAGCAGTGCCTCGACGTGGCTGTCCAGGCCAGCATCGCTGCCATACGTGTCGAACCACCACTTGTAGGGGTTATCCGCGGCGATGGCGTGGTCCTTCAAGATTCGCTTCGACAGGATCTGCCATCCGACCAGGCACGGTGTGATCGCCGTTAAAATTTCGGGGAGTTCACCGCGGTTAGCACTGGCGAACTCGTGTTGGGCGTAGGCATACTTCGTCGGCCCCATCTGCTGAGTCTCGAGTTCGCTCAGGGAGATCCCCTGAGCGGCGGCGAAGCGCTCATGCGACGCCATTTCCTCGTCCACAATGTAGTTTAGGTAGCGCTGTACGATGCGCATCGCGTCGAGGTTCGGGGCCCGAAGAACGCCCAAGGCGAGGATCCGTGAGAAGTTGATCAAATATGGGTAGTCGACGCGCACCCAATACTGCAACCGTTCGGGTGCAAGCGTGCCTGCGATCATCTCCTGAACGAAGGGCGTCCCCATTTGAACCTTGAGATACGGGTCTGCCTTGGCGAGTAGATCCTGGGTGAACGTCATGTCTTCCTCCTAGGGTCGGGGATGTCTTCGAACCAGAGATCTTGATTGGCCACCGTCCAGCTGCCGAACATCTCCAGGGTCTCGGGGTCGTCCATGACGATGAGTTCGACGCCCCTGCTCTTGAGGAGATCCTCGCTCTCCCTGAAGTTGCGGTTCTCCCCGATCACCAGGGTGGTGATCCCGTAGATACTCGAAGCACCGGCGCACATGTAGCACGGCGACAGAGTCGTGTACAACGTGAGTTGGCCGTACCACGATGGCTGCGGCCGACCCGCGTTTCGGAGTACGTCAATCTCACCGTGGATGATGGGACTCGACTCTTGCACTCGCCGGTTCCGACCAGTGGCCACGAGTTCGTCACCGAGGTACAGCGCACCCCCAATGGGGATTCCACCTTCAGCGAGACCCTGCATCGCTTGATCGAACGCCGTTCGATAGCGCTCCTCATGACTGAGCACAGCGGAAACCCGGTCCTCCTGCTCGTTCGTACCCGGAGAAGGTGGGCAGAGCACCTCGGCGGAAACTGCAGCGTGCCATCTCGTTGGTGTAGAACCACGAACCTCCACGGAGCACTCGACAGTTGCCTTGCGTTGAAGGGAAATTGGACGTGCCGCCTTCGTAAGGCAAGAAGAGATCCTCAACCCACTCTTCCACGTTGCCCGACATATCGATCACCCCGTAAGGGCTCACGTTTCCTAGTCGGCTTCCGTTGGCGATAGTCATCACGTTCGTCGGCTTCGCCGAATCCCACACGTTCATGTGTTCCTCAATCAGTTCGTCTCCCCAGGGCCACTCGCGGCCATCGGTCCCACGTGCCGCCTTCTCCCACTCCACTTCCGTCGGGAGCCGCTTGCCGCACCAGGCTGCGTAATCTCGAGCCTCCTGCCAGGAGACTCGCTCCACGGGATAATTCGCGATGTCGGCGCCCGGCCCGTCCGCTGGCCAGTCCGGAACCATGGGTGCGCCCGTGTCCTGCACGTACGCGAAGAACTCCGCATGGGTAACGGGAAGGCGGTCGATCCAGAATCCCAGAACGAATACCTGCCGCACCGGGCCCTCGATCTCGTATAAGTCGCTGCCCATCGTGAAGGGACCCTCTTCGATCCAGATCATCGAATCCTGACGACCGTTCATAGCGCTTTCTCCGAAATGACACACCGGAAACCGGGCCCACCCAACTGTGCGTAGCCGCTGGTGTCGAGGTCGGGCTCCTCGAAGCATCGATAGGAGCAGCGAACGTGAGTCACCGGGAAGATCCAGGAGCCTCCGCGGAGTACGTACATCCCCGCTCCGTAACCCACACTTGTATGGGTCGAACCCGGGTAGCCGGCGTACTCGTCCGCGATCCACTCCTCGCACAGTCCAACCATCTGCTCGCATCCATAAGGGCTGGCACCGGAGGGGCGAACGTCAACGGGTTCGGAATGAGCACCCGTCACCGAGGCCGTCTCCCAGGTCAAACACCTATCTGAGTCGAATTCGTCACCCCATGGGAAGAGACGACCGTCAGTCCCGCGAGCCGCCTTCTCCCACTCGGCTTCGGTCGGCAGACGCTTACCCACGTGCCGTGCGTAGGCATCGGCCATCGTCCAACTCACTTCGGCCGGGTGACGCTCGTGTCCGGCCGGAAATAGGCCGCCTTGCCAATGAGCCGGGTGCGCCGCGCCGGTGGCTTCGGCGAAGGCCAGGTACTGCTCGTTCGTAACGAGGAAGCGGTCGATCCAGAACGCATCAGTCGACTCGATCCTTCGTGGCGTTTCTCGCGCTACGCGATCGTCTCCCATGATGAATTCGCCGGCGGGCACAAACACCATACCCTCGGTTTTCGTTCCGGTCTCACCCATGACGCTGCCCTTCGTCATCGGTCACCTACCGATGAGTGCCAGGGGATGACCCTACGCTCGACCAAGGTGACGATCCCGTAAAAGACGAGTGCGATGCCCGCGGACACGGCTACGGCCGCCCAGATGCGGGGGGTGTCGTTGGTGTAGGCCGCAGTCAAGATCAGGTATCCAATCCCAGCATTCGCCTGGATGAACTCGGCGACGACGGCGGCCAGCACGGAGGCAGCCGATGCCACACGCAAGGCCGCAAAGAAAAATGGTAGGGATGACGGCATCCGTAGCTTGATCAGCTCCTGAAAACGTGAGGCGCTCAACACCCTGAACAGATCGACCTCACGTCTATCGGCTGCCTTGAGTCCCTTTAGGGTGTAGATGGCGACGGGGAAGAAGGTGAGAACCGCCGCCACCACGACCTTCGATGCCATACCAAAGCCGAACCAGATGATTACCGCTGGAGCGATGGCGACGATCGGGATGTTCAAGCCGATAACCAGGTATGGCGACGTGCCCTTCTCAAGGAATCGCCATGAGTCCAAAACAAGGGCAACGAAGACGGCTGCGACGACGCCGATCGAGAATCCGGCCGCCGCTTCGACGAAGGTTACCCATCCGTTGCGGATGAGCGAGTTTGGATTGTCGATCGCCTCCTGCAGAATCAAGTCGGGAGACGGGAGTATGTATTTCGGCAGGCCCCAGACATTCGACGCCACGTACCACAAAGCAATGACGATAATCGCGATGATGATCGCCGGCCACACAGAGTGGAAAAACTTTCGCGCCTTGGATATTTTCGCGCTTAGCGCACCCCGCTCGCCCACTACCGTCGTCGTCATGACGCCGCCTTTCGCATCGCGTGCGCAGCCTGGTAGAGCGCCTGCTCCGCCTGCTGGCGCAGAACATTAAACTCCTCTGAGAACAGTTGTTCTGCCGTCCGTGGTCTGGGGAATGGGACTGTGTACTCCTCCACGATCCGCCCTGGTCGCGCCGCCATCACAGCCACGCGGTCGGACAGTTGGATGGCCTCACGGATATTGTGGGTCACGAATAGCACGGTGCTTTCTGTGGACATGAACACCTCAGTAAGCCACTGATTCATGTCGTCGCGTGTGATCTCGTCTAGCGCGGCGAACGGCTCATCCATGAGAATGATGTCGGGCTCCATGACCATTGCCCGAGCTATGGCGACACGCTGTTGCATACCGCCCGACAGTTGCCTCGGATAGTGCTTCATGAAGCCAGTCAGGCCTACCCGCTCGATCATGGCTTGCGCGCGTGGGATGGCGACCTTTCGCCGGACACCGGCCAACTCCAGAGGCAGAAGGACGTTCTTCAGGACGTTGCGCCACTCAAGCAACGTGGCGGATTGAAAAACGTAGCCAATTTGGCGCTGCTTGACAGCCGCCTTCGGGTCCAAGTCGTTGACCAGCAACTGCCCGGAGGTGGGCTCCAACAGGTCCGCGATGCAGCGCAGCACCGTGGTCTTGCCGCAACCCGAGGGACCAATCAGAGACACGAATTCGTTTCGCTTGACCGTCAGATCAAAGTCATCAAGGACCGTCAACGGTCCGGCAGCAGAGCCGAAAGTGATCTCAAGTTTTCGAACTTCTACCGCCACATTCACAGATTCCATCCTCCACTGACTACTCCCTCAGCTTCACGACCTTCGAAGCCCTCACTCGGTACAGCCTGCCGGCGGGGAACCGAGTCCCCGCCGGCACAACAACTCACTACCAGGTGATCTTGCGGTAATCAGCCGGGACGTTGGCCACGAACTGATCGGTGAACGCAGCGGGAACGTCCGGCGGACCCTCCAACAGTCCGATCGCCAGCGTTGCATCAGCTGACTGCTGCCAGCTCGACTGCACCATGTCACCGATCTGACCCGCTTCAGCGGCCGGCCCGAGGGACATGAGGTTGCACATCTCATTAACCTGGATGATCTGCAGGTCTAGATCGAGGTCGGGAGCCGCGTCGACCGTGTACTGCGCACCAGCCTTCCGATTCTCCTCACTTGAGCACACCCACTGCCAACCGCGCAAGGTTCCCGTGACCAGGCCCTGGACAATCTCCGGACGCTCCGCGACGGTGCTCTCCAACGCCACGATCGAGTCGCCCGGGAGGAAGAGCCCGTCGTCGCTGGGACGAAGTTCGACCACGTCCTTTCCGGCTTCGTAGCCCTCTTTGTAGACCACGTGCTTCTCGTTCCATTCGGTAGCGCTCGCGCAGTCGAATGCATCGTTGAAGAACTCCTCCATGGAGAACTTCTGCGGCAGCCACTCGACTGCATCCACGGCAACGCCCGCCTTCACGGTCGCTGCCTGGATACCGGATTCACCACCACCGACCCAGACCCCTATCTTCTTACCAGCAAGATCTTTGAATCCAGTGATACCCGTGGACGTCTTACACATGATGAGCAGGCCGTCGGCCTGGTTGATTCCGCCAACCCCGACGATGGGGATTCCCTCCTGCCGGTTGGTGAAAACACCGGATGGATTCATCACGGCAAAATCAGCCGAACCGGACGCCAACAGAGCGCCGGCACGCACATCCGGTCCACCGGGAATGATCTCAACGTCGAGGCCCTCTTCTGCGAAGAAGCCCTGGACCACCGCCGCAAATTGGCCGGCCGACTCTCCCTGGATGACCCAGGGCTGGACGTACTTGACCTTCGTTAGTTCCGCCGGAGCCTCTTCCGCTGCCGCGCCACCTTCGCTCGTTTCCTCCATTGCACCAGAATCGTCCTCCATTGCACCAGAATCGCTAGAATCCGACGAGCCACCGCATGCGGCGACAAGCATCATGCTTCCAGCAATTCCGACGGCGACGAGGGCTCGCGCGAATCTCCGGGCCTTCGGTGTGTATGTCCTCACTCGCTCCCCTTCCATTGATGACATCCCTGTGATGCCGCGATGACGGTCTTCACGCATATCCGAGCGCACGTGTGTGCGTCACCGCGTGCTGCCTACATGGCACACCGAATGTTAGTCCCTGTCAAGCCAATTTATCGAATTGTTCGATTACGTACGCGTAAAATGTCCACTACAAATTAGTCAACGAGAAGGCGAGTCACGCCTTGATCCGCGCCTCCGTACAAAGCGATCGCCGATTCGGCCAATACCCTCAATGCATCCCCTGCTGAGAACTCGTCTCGGATTGCAAGGATATTCGCTTCGGGATCGGCTATCGAGAACGGGTGATCGGTACCGAACATCAGGTGATCAACACCCACCAGATCCGCCGCTGCTCGCAATGCTCGCGGATGATAGAGCACCGCATCGAGGAACAGTCGATCGATCACCTCTCCCGGAGGTGTCGGCATTCGCTCCACCAAGCCTGGGTCGGATCGCCATCCCGCATCCAGACGACCGCCTAGGAACGGGATGGTACCCCCACCATGCGAACCGATCAGTCGAACGCCAGGGTACCGATGCAGGACACCCGAGTAGAGGAGTCTGGCTAGCGCGACCGTGGTTTCGAGGGGGAAGCCGACGGCCACCGGCATCGCATGTCCGAAGCCCTCTAATTCGTCTAAGGCAATGCCGTAGTGCGGATGGATCAACAGGGGCAGGCCGGTCTCCTGGAGCGCTTCCCACACGGGGTTGAGTCGCACATCATCGAAACGCAGGCCGGCTATTCGCGTCCCGGTGATCGCGCCAAACAGATTTCCTGTGGCTGCGATCTCCGCGACGATCTGGACCACATTAGAGACGCCCAGACCCGGCAGCGCACCCATGCCAAGGACTCGGTTGTTCGTGTCTGATTGCAGCGTCGCGAAGTCCTCGTTGAATTGCCGCGCCACGTCTAGACCCTCTGCTTCGGAGAAAGGGTCCAACCACGGATTACCCAGGGACAGAATCGTTTGATCGATCCCGAAGCGATCCATGTAATCAATCTTTGCTTCCAGGGACCAGTAGTCCTCGGAAATTACTCGACCTGCGTGACCAGGTGCTTCCTCCTCCGGGAATATAACAAACCTCTCGACCCCACCGGCGCGCGATACGCGCGGGATGGATGGTCTGGCCTCAAGTAGATCGAGATACCACCGCGGATAGAAATGCGAGTGAATATCAATCACTGCTCGGTTATCACGCAGCACTTCTGACCCCTTTCACCCAGCAACGGGACGCAAAAAAATGTTCAACGCAATTGGCGTTCGTCGTCCATCAACATCGATTGGGTAGATGACATGGTGCGACTATAGACAGAGTCGAACAAGACCCTATGCAAAATGACATTTTTTCTTGTGAAAATATGTTTAGGTGCGAGATGATCACTTGAACGTCGAGATGTGCACAACCCTGGAGGTTTGAGCATGAATCGAGCGCGCATCGGAGCTGTCGCAGATTTCTGCGCGGGCGAACCGGTCCCCTACTTCGTCGATGGGCAGTGGAATCAGGGAACCGACACACCAATCGCCGTCATCGATCCTGCACATGCACAACCGGTGTGCGCAGTGGCAGTTGCGGATCAGGCGGAGGTCGATCGCGCTGCGAGGGCCGCGCGCGCCGCCTTCGACCGAGGTGCTTGGTCACGCGCTCGTCCCGATCAGCGCTCCAGGGATCTCGCACGCTTAGCCGACCTGGTGGAGCGGGACAGCGAAATCCTGGCTGAACTAGAGACCCTGCAAACAGGCAAGCCGATCCGTGAGTCGCGCGGTGACGTTGCTCGAGCCCTCGATGGCATCCGCTTCTACGCGGCCAGCGCACGGAATATCCGCGGAGAGGTGATCGACGTGAGCCCGCGTCATCATTCGTACGTCGTCAGCCAACCCATCGGCGTGGTCGCGGCGGTTGTCCCGTGGAACGTGCCCATAGTGCTCACGGTGTCCAAAGTCGCCCCCGCACTGGCGGCGGGCAATAGCGTCATCGTCAAGCCAAGCCAGACCACGCCGCTCACCGCGCTTTACCTGGCCCGTCTTTGGGAGGAATTGGATCTCCCGCGCGGTGTTTACAACGTCATCAACGGGCCCGGACGAAGCGTCGGAGAGGTGCTATGTGTTCACCCCTTGGTGACGGGCATCACCTTCACCGGGGGTACCGAGACCGGCCTGCATCTCGGGAGATTGGCCTCTCAACAGAGCAAGCGTGTGATGCTCGAGCTGGGGGGAAAGTCACCCAATATCGTCCTTGCCGATGCGGATCTGGACAAGGCCATTCCCGGATCGGCGAATGCCATCTTCTACGGCCAGGGTCAGATCTGTGCAGCGGGATCGCGCCTACTCGTCGAGAGTGCGGTTTTCGACGACATGGTCGACGGCGTCGCTACCTTCGCACAGAACATGAAGATCGGTGATCCTCTCGACGACGGCACCGAATTCGGGTGCGTCACGTCGATTTCCCACCGTGATGAACTCATCGGTTGGGTCGATCGAGCGGTCGCCGACGGGGCACGAATCGTCACGGGTGGCAAGGCAGCCGTCGTCGACGGCTTGCCCGACGGTGCGTTCATGCAACCCACCGTGCTCGTCGATGTTCCCCCTACCGCGCCTATCTCACGCGAGGAGGTATTCGGTCCAGTCCTCGTGATCCAGCGAGTGGTCGACCTCGACCAGGCCGTTGCGTGGGCGAACGACTCTCAATTCGGTCTCAGTGCCGGGGTGTGGAGCCGTGACTCGGGCAGGGCACGAGAGATAGCGGGTCGATTGGAAGCCGGAGTCGTCTGGATCAACGATTACGGGGTCTTTAACCCTGCAATGCCATTCGGTGGAGTGAAACTCAGCGGGAGCTCCCATCGTGAATGGAGTCATCTTGCCCTTGACGCGTACCTCGAGCACAAGTCCATCTGGGAGGCAAACTCATGAGTGAGTTCGACAACCGAGTCATCGTCGTCACCGGAGGATCACAAGGAATCGGGCGTGCATACGTCGAATCGTTCGCCGAAGCAGGAGCCAACGTCGCGATCTTCGATATCTGCGATCCGGCGCCGGTGGCCGAAGAGATCTCCAGTAAATCCGGAGCGGTCATCGGCCGACGAGTGGATGTCACGAACAAAGCGCAGGTGGACGCCGCGGTGCAGGAGACTCTTGCTGCGTTCGGCCAAATTGACGTCCTGGTGAATAACGCCGCCTTCTACGAGGGTTTGACCTTCCAACCCTTCGACAAGATTCCTGAGAGCGACTGGGATCGTTCGATGAACGTGAACGTTAAGGGCGTGTGGCTGACGTGCTCAGCCGTCGCCCCGCACATGCGCCAACAGAATTTCGGACGCATCATCAATATTTCCAGCAACGTGGTCTTCATGGGCAAGACGAACTTCCTGCACTACGTGACATCCAAGGGTGCTGTCTGGGCGCTGACAAATGCCATGTCACGGGAATTTGCCGGCACGAACATCACGGTGAACTGCGTCGCTCCCGGGTACACGATCACTCCAGCCACCAGGAACATGGGCTCTGCAGAGGAAGTTGCCCGACTGGAACGGGAGATTCTCGATGCGCAAAGTGTGCGCCGACTTCTGGAAGCCGAAGATATGGTGGGAGCTGTTCGGTTTCTGGCCTCCGATGGCGCCTCGATGGTGACCGGCCAAACCATCACGGTTGATGGTGGAGTGATCGTTGGCTAGGACCGTGCTGTCAACGGTGCAAACGGTGACGGGTCCGATCTCCCCGACCGACCTGGGGCGCACCCTTGCGCACGAACACTTCTTCACCGTAGCGTACGACAGCCCGGGAATGTACCTGGCCGATCCCCAGATAGCGCTTCTGGAATTGTCGGACGCTCGCGACGTCGGAACCCGCTCGGTCGTCGATCTCACGACGTTCGATCTCGGCAGGGATCCGGCGGCCCTCAGGACACTGTCTGAGCGATCCGGCGTGAACATCATCATGGGCACCGGCTGGTACATCCACAAGACCTATCCGGCAATGATCAACGAGGCCTCGACGGACGAACTCGCGCAGTTCCTGATCAAGGACATCGAGGTGGGAGAGCACGGCGTCCGTCCGGGAGTGATCGGTGAGATCGGTGTCGCGGGCGAATTCGTGGATGCCCGCGAAGAACGAGTCCTGCGCGCCGTTGCGCGTGCGCATGCGGCCACCCACTTGACGATCTTCATCCACCAGCAACGCGTCTTCAGCGGTCCAGCCGCACTGCGCATCCTCAAGGAGGAAGGCGTCGACCCGCACCGGGTGGTCTTCTGTCACATGGATTCGATTTTCGACTCCTCGGTTCAACGGCAAGCCGTCGATCTCGGTGTCTGGCTCTCCTACGACCGCATTCAAGGCTGGGACCTCGTCCACCAATTGCGACCCTGGGAAGTGGACCGCCGCAGGAACCTACTCCAAGACGCCGCGCGCGATGGCTACCTGGACAGAGTGCTCATGAGCACAGATTGCTGCGTCAAGGGTGACTTACAAAGGTACGGAGGCCCTGGTTATTCCTTTACCCATGGTGAGTTCGCCCAGTCGTTGGTCGAACGCGGCTTCAGTGGCGACGAGCTGTCCCGCCTCTTCGACGACAACCCTCGACGAGCCATCACCGGCGAGGCTTAGACGCTGGTCAAGCGTGAGCCGAGCGTCACATCGGAGTTCTCGATCGGTTGGCCGTCCGTCAGCGCTGCACATACCGCCGACGTGTCGCAGACCCATCCGAAATGGGTGGCGATGTCGTACAGGCTCGCGAGCTGCTCCATCTGGGACATCGCGCCGACGCCGTCCTCCGGCACGACGACGTTGTACCCTAGGAAAAAGGCGTCGTGCGCCGTTGCCCGAACGCAGATGTTCGTCAGAACACCCAGTAGCACGACCGTGCGAACGACCCTGTCTCTGAGGACCAAATCTAGATCCGACTGGAAGAATCCGGAATACCGGCGCTTGATGACCGAGAGATCCCCTTCGCCGGCGGTCAGCGGCTCGACTACCTCGGCGCCCCACGTGTTTTCGTAGGTGTGGGTCATTTGCTGAGCGAACGCACGCGTTGGAGCCAGATTCGTCCGATGCTGCTCGTTGACGAAGACGACCGTTCCGGCCTTATCGCGCACGGCCGCCAAAATCCGATTCTGGTTGTCGCATAGGGCGAGCGCTTGGGGGTTTCCAAGAACGCCCTCCCGCTCACAGAAGTCGTTGAGCATGTCGATCACGAGGACCGCCGTCGCTTGCGGTTCCACGACCAGCGGTCGACCGAAGAGTCTGCGCCCGGAATAAGGATCCATAACTGTTGTCACCTTTCGCTCGACATTTTCATCCATACAACCGAGTTGCCGTATGGCGCGACTGTTGAATCAACTGCTGTGTCTCCACGTGCACCAGTCGCCCCCCGACCACCACCGGGTCACCGCCCACCAAGACATGGGACGCATTCGCCCCCGCAAAGCACCGGAACACGAGCCACTGGGGGGTGGTTTGCGCCGACGCGGGACTCCCGGCGAAACCCATGTCGGCCAGACTCCAGGCGGCGATGTCCGCCGTGCTTCCCACGGTGAGGGTTCCCAATCCCTCCCAGTTGATGGCCCGCGCTGCCCCCCGGGTGGCTGCATCGAGGATCGCCTCCGGTCCACACGCCGCCTCCACTTCTGCGCCGAAGCGAGCTCGTTGCATCTGCCAGGCCAATTGGGTTTCGGCGAGCATGCCGCCGCGATCATTGGACGCTGCTCCATCGACACTAATGGCGATGCGGTCGTTGCCCGCCATCCACTGCGCTAGTGGAGGCGTCGGATAACCCAAGAGAGCACTGCAACTGGGGTTGTGCACGACACCCATGCCGTTGTGACCGAAGCGCGCGACATCTTCCGAAGTCAGGCGCGACCCATGTGCGAGCCAATTCCCCTTGCGAACCAAACCCACCCGCGCAGCCATGTCAAAGGCGGACTCCCCGGACACGCGCGTACCCGGAATCGGATGGAAATGCGTATGCAGCCAAGTACCTGCCCCTTGAGCGATCTCATCCAACGCACGATGGAAATCGCCGTCGTCGTCGACTACCGGTGTGGTCGGGCCGGCCGCCCAACGCAATCGCTCATGCGTGGGCCCAGCGAGCACCTCCGCGGTTCGCGATAATGCGACGGACTCCGGCTCGACCAAGCGAGTGATGTCGACTCCCTGGTTTGCCAAGCGCTCGCCAAGCGGTCCCTCCAATCGCGGTGCACACCCGCGGACGTAGAGCAGACGGATACCGACTCGATCGACGGATTCGACCACCGGGGTGACGAAATCCTCCGAGGGCGGATGGACGTACTCGAAACCTGCGACGGTGGTGCATCCACCCAACGCGGCCAACGAAGCAGACACCAGGGCACCGACCCGGACGTCATCGGCCGTCATCTTCGACCAGGCTCGGTAATGGACGTCAAGCCAATCGATCAACCCGCCTTCGACGTGGACGCCACGTGCGACGCCTTGATACAGGTGGTGATGAGCAGCAACGAAACCTGGCACCACGATCATGGAGGAGGCATCGATCGATTCCGAGGCATGCGGAGGCGTACCCGAGCCGCTGGCCTGAACCTTGCCATCGGACACAAGCAGCCACCCGTCCATCAAAGGTGGAGTGCGCCAATCGGTCACCAATGCGGATGCACCGTGCAGGGCCAGGTCACCCATGGGACCATCCCACATCACGGACCTGCACGTCAGGAGACTCCGCCCCGTGGGCTGGGCGTGACACGTGCCGCTACTGCGATGTGGCCGGCGATAATCGCCTGTTCGTCTGCGTCGTCGGGCATGAGCGCCGAAGTAACGCGCACATGCGCGACTCCCCTTGGCTTGACACTGAAGGGACTTCCGGGGGCTACCCGTATTCCGGCCGCCGCGAGGGTCAACAACGCAGACCGCTCATCCTCGACACCAACCCAGAGGTTAACGCCATCGCCGGGGTGCACGTGCAATCCGTGCTTTTCCAGCAATCCGGACAACATCTCCCTGCGATCCCGGTAGATGGACCGCGCTCGCGCTACGCACTCCTGGGCCTCGGGATCGTCCAGCAGCGCCAGCAGCAGCGACTGCAGGATGCGACTCGTCCACCCCGGTCCCAACATTCGACGAGCCATGAGTGGATCGACGATGTGCGCCGGGCCGCTCAACGCGGCGAGCCGAAGGTCGGGGCCGTGAGACTTGGAGTAACTGCGCACGTGCACCGTGCGATCCGGGAGTTCGGATCCCAAAGAAATCTCCGGCGCCTGAGCGATCATGCCCGAGTGATCGGCTTCGACGACCACCGCCCTGCTTGCCGACAGCACCGCCGCCAGCTGCGAGCGTCGGCCCTCAGTCAGTGCTGCGCCGGTCGGATTCTGCGCCCGGGAGTGCAAGAAGGTGGCGACGGGCTCCCCTGCTAGGGCGCGGGCCAAGGCCTCCGGCAGGATCCCCTGACCGTCCATCTCCACCGGGATGATTTCCGCTCCGCGTGAGTCGAGGAGATCCAGCAGCGCGGGGAAACCCGGGTCCTCCACGACCACCCGATCACCGATACTCACCACCTGGTCGATGACCCGGGAGAGACCGTCGAGCGCTCCGTCGACGGTCACCATGCGCTCGGGTCGATAGGGCCACGTTTCGAGGAATTTCGCCTGTAGCTCCGGTATGACCGGGTCATCCAGGTAGCTCGTCGTCCACTGCAGCGCAGTCCACGTCACCGAGCGCAGGCACGAATCCAACGATGGCAACAAGGCCGGATCAGGCATGCTCGTAGACAGGTCGAGGCCTCCCACGCTCGGCGCCATCCCGACACTCAGGTAGCGGACCGGCCTGCTCGGCTCGGCGCTGCTCCGAACGAAGGTGCCGGCCCGACCCCGGGACTCGATGGCCCCCACGGCGCTGAGCGCCTGCCACGCCTCACTGACAGTTGCCGGACTCACACCGAGTTCGGCCGCCAGGTCGCGCACCGTGGGAAGTCGGACCCCGACCTTTAGGCGATCTGCACGGATGAGCCGGTTGACGGCGGCGGCGATCCCCCTCGGGGACGGTTCCGAGACCGCGTCACGCACGCTTGCGGTGACAGCCGGGTCCGTGACTCGCGCACTCTGGTCCGGTGCCAGAGTCATCGCGCCTCCGATGAGCTAGTACAGGTGACCGAGGCCTGGCTGCGAGATCGCCAGGCCTAGGAAGACAATTGTATCCGAACCAAGCGAAGCACAACAGGTTTTGTCTAGACTGACGTAGAACATGGTGGTCAACGAATCATCAGCAGCCACCTCGACCTGGAGGATCCATGAGCGTCGTTAAAGCCGCCCTGGTTCAAACCGACTGGACCGGTGACAAGGAGTCCATGATCGTAAAGCACGAGGAGTTCGCTCGCGAGGCGGCCAAGCAAGGTGCTCAGGTGATCTGCTTCCAAGAACTGTTTTACGGCCCGTACTTCTGCCAGGTGCAAGACACCAAGTTCTACGAGTTCGCCGAAGCGGTACCCGGCCCGATCGTTGAGCGCTTCCAGGCTCTCGCGCGAGAACTACAGATGGTGGTGGTACTGCCGGTGTATGAGGACGCCGGGCCAGGGTTCCTCTACAACGCCGCGGCCATACTCGACGCCGATGGCTCCTACCTAGGCAAGTACCGCAAGCAGCACATCCCGCACGTCAACGGCTTCTGGGAAAAGTTCTATTTCCGCCCTGGCAACGGTGGCTACCCCGTCTTCGATACCGCGGTCGGTAAAATTGGCGTGTACATCTGCTACGACCGCCATTTCCCCGAGGGTTGGCGTGCGCTCGGACTCAACGGTGCCCAGATCGTGTTCAATCCGTCGGCCACCTCGCGTGGACTGTCCCAATACCTGTGGAGCATCGAGCAGCCTGCGGCAGCCGTCGCCAACGAGTACTACGTGGGCGCCATCAATCGCGTGGGGATCGAGCCCCTAGGCGACGACGACTTTTATGGACAGTCCTACTTCGTCGACCCCGAGGGAAACTACGTGGGCAACAAGGGCGACCCCTACAAGTCCGAACTCATCGTTCGGGACCTGGACATGGACCTCATAACCACGGTACGTAATCGGTGGGCCTTCTACCGGGATCGTCGTCCGGATGCGTACGACGATCTGGTTCGACCATAGATATCCGGCAGCCAGAGCGTATAAAGGGGGTACCTATGACCATCCTCATCAAGAACGGCAGCGTCGTCTTGTCGACTGGAGCGATCCAGGCCGACGTCCTCATTGACGGTGAGACGATCGCTGCCGTCATCGCTCCTGGAGATACCTCACTCGGTGCGAACCTGGAGGCCACTGTCGATAAGGTCTTCGATGCCCGGGGTAAGTACGTCATCCCCGGTGGAGTGGACGTCCACACGCATATGGAGTTGCCGTTCGGTGGCACCTTCGCCTCGGACACCTTCGCGACGGGTACCCGCGCAGCAGCCTGGGGCGGGACGACCACGATCATCGACTTCGCCGTGCAAAAGTTCGGTGAGCGCGTTCAAGATGCCCTCGCAGCGTGGCACGCCAAAGCCGACGGACAGTGCGCGATCGACTACAGCTTTCACCAGATCATCGGTGGTGTCGACGACGATTCCTTGAAGGCGATGGACGAACTCGTCGATGAGGGAATCACGAGCTTCAAGTTGTTCATGGCTTACCCGGGGGTCTTTTACAGCGATGACGGCCAGATCCTGCGCGCCATGCAAACGGCCGCAAAGAACGGTTCGACGATCATGATGCACGCCGAGAACGGCATCGCGATCGACGTCCTAGTGCAGCAGGCACTAGCCGAGGGTAAGACGGACCCGAGGTACCACAGCCTCACCCGCCCCTGGGAGACCGAAGCGGAAGCCACCAACCGGGCGATAATGCTCGCGAAGATGACAGGCACGCCGTTGTACATCGTGCACATGTCCGCCAAGCAGGCGGTGAACGTGGTCCAGCAGGCGCGCGACGAAGCGTGGAACGTGTTCGGAGAGACCTGTCCACAATACCTCTACCTGTCACTGGAAGAGCACCTGTCCCAGCCCGGCTTCGAAGGTGCCAAGTGGGTCTGCTCCACGCCGCTGCGCTCCAAGGCCGAGCGTCACCAGCAGGAGTTGTGGCGCTATCTGCGCACCAACGACCTGTCGATCGTCTCTACGGATCACTGCCCCTTCTGCATGAAGGAGCAAAAGGAGTTGGGTGTCGGCGACTTCTCCAAGATCCCCAACGGCATCGGATCGGTCGAGCACCGCATGGACCTGATCTACCAAGGCGTGGTGGACGGTCAGATCACCCTGGCGCGTTGGGTGGAGATCACCGCGACCACACCTGCTCGTATGTTCGGCCTCTACCCACGCAAAGGCGTCATCGCCCCCGGCTCGGACGCCGACATCGTAATCTACAACCCGGACGGGCGCACGGAGATCGGCCACGAGAAGACCCATCACATGAACATGGATCATTCGGCTTGGGAGGGATTCAACATCGACGGGCACGTCGACACGGTGATCTCCCGCGGCACGGTGATCGTGGACGACAATAAGTACATCGGCTCCGACGGTCACGGCAAGTACCTCAAACGGGGTATGAACCAGTACCTGATCTAGGCAGCGGGAATCGAATCGGTGGGTCGATCAGATCGGCAGCGGCAGACAAGCGAGATAAGGGAGCAAGAAGGTGCGCACCATCAATCACTGGATCGGCGGCAAGGAAGTCCCGGCGACCTCCGGGTACTTCGGATCGGTGTTCAATCCGGCTACCGGCGAACAGCAGGCTCAGGTGGGCTTCGCCACAGTTGCCGACATCGACACCGCGGTAGCGACGGCTAAGGAGGCCTTCGCCATATGGCGGTCCGCTTCTTTGTCCCGCCGTGCAGAGATCATGTTCCGATTCCACGAGCTCGTGGTCTCGCACCGCGACGAGATCGCTGACCTGGTGTCCTCCGAGCATGGCAAGGTCCCCTCGGATGCAGCCGGTGAGTTGGCGCGCGGAATCGAGAACATCGAATTCGCCTGCGGAATTCCGCAGTTGATGAAGGGAAACTTCTCCGAGCAGGCATCCACGGGTGTCGACGTCTACTCAATCCGTCAGCCCCTCGGCGTAGTCGCGGGCATCACGCCCTTCAACTTCCCGGCCATGGTGCCGATGTGGATGTTCGCGAATGCGATCGCCACCGGTAACACCTTCATCCTCAAGCCGAGTGAGAAGGATCCTTCGGTGTCCTTGCTCATGGCCCAATTGCTGAAGCGGGCCGGGTTGCCCGATGGTGTCTTCAACGTGGTCCACGGTGATAAGGTCGCCGTGGACCGAATCCTGGATCACTCGGATATCTCGGCGGTCTCCTTCGTCGGATCTACGCCAATCGCCCAGTACATCTACTCGACGGGCACCGCGAACGGCAAGCGCGTCCAGGCGCTTGGTGGCGCCAAGAACCACATGATCGTCCTACCGGACGCGGACATTGACATGGCCGCCAATGCGGCGGTAAGTGCGGGATATGGCTCCGCCGGCGAGCGCTGCATGGCGACCTCGGTGGTCGTGGCGGTCGGCGACGTCGGCGACAAGCTCGTCGACGCCATCGCCGCACGGCTGCCCAAGTTGAAGGTCGGACCGGGCACCGACCCCGATGCCGAGATGGGGCCGCTCATCACCCGCGAGCACCGCGACAAGGTCGCGTCGTACGTCGCTGGCGCACCGGGTGAGGGCGCGACCGTGGTCGTGGACGGGCGTGAGAACGACCTTCCGAAGGAAGGGTTCTTCCTGGCTCCTTCTCTCATCGACAACGTTAAGCCCGGCATGAAGGCCTACGACGACGAGATCTTCGGGCCGGTCCTCTCGGTCACCCGGGTCGCAACCTATGAGGAGGGCGTGAAGCTGATCAACGACCACCAGTACGGCAACGGCACCACTATCTTCACCCGCGACGGTGGTGCGGCGCGACAGTTTCAGTTTGACATCCAGGTCGGCATGGTGGGCATCAACGTGCCGATACCCGTGCCCGTGGCGTACTATAGCTTCGGCGGTTGGAAGGCATCGCTGTTCGGCGACACCAACATGTACGGACCCGCAGGTATCGACTTCTACACCCGCACTAAGACGGTCACGTCCCGGTGGCCCGATCCGGCGACGTCGTCGGTCGATCTTGGTTTCCCGCGGACGCGTTGACAAGCACTTACCCGAGACAGGAGCCCTCATGGAAATTGGCGTCGTCATGCAATGCACCCCCCCTGCCGCTCGAGTCATCGACCTCGCCAAGCGCGCTGAGACGTATGGATTCACCTACGTGTGGACCTTCGACTCGCACATCCTGTGGGAGGAACCCTACGTCATCTATAGCAAGATCCTCGATGAGACACGCAAGGTGATCGTCGGGCCTATGGTCACCAACCCGGCAACGCGCGACATCACGGTGACTGCCTCCGTCTTCGCGACGCTGAATGAGATGTACGGAAACCGCACGGTCATCGGCATCGGCCGTGGCGACTCCGCTGTGCGCGTCACCAACGGCAAGCCGGTATCGGTCGCCGAGTTGCGCCAGGCAGTAATCGACATCAAGGGTCTGGTGAACGGTGATGCCATCGAGTACAAGGGGAACAGCCTCCGCTTGCCTTGGGCGCTGGATAGTCGAGCCGACGTATGGGTAGCCGCCTACGGTCCCAAGGTCCTTGCACTTGCTGGCGAGGTGGGCGATGGCTTCATCCTTCAGTTGGCTGATCCCTCCATCGCCGAGTGGACCATCGCTTCTGTTCGCGAGTCCGCTACAGCGGCTGGGCGCAATCCCGACGACGTGTATATCTGCGTGGCGGCTCCCGCGTACGTCAGCGACGGCTCTCCCGAGCATCACGCCCACGCCCGCGACCAGTTGCGCTGGTTCGGCGGCATGGTCGGAAACCACGTAGCCGACATCGTGGAGCGGTATGGTGACTCTGGAGCCGTCCCCAAGGCACTCACCGACTACATCAAGGGTCGTCAGGGATACGACTACAACGAGCACGGCCGCGTGGGAAACACACACACGGACTTCGTACCGGACGAGATCGTGGACCGCTTCTGCATCATTGGCACCCCCGAGGATCACATTCGTCGCCTCGAGGAACTCAAGGCCCTCGGGGTCGATCAATTCGCGGTGTACCTCCAGCACGACGACAAGGACCACACAATGGCCGCCTATGGCGAGAAGATCATCCCCGCCGTGCAGGACGCCATCCTGGCCAGAAGCTAAGCGCCGGGAGCTCAACCGCCGCGCCCCCTCGTCGATCATGTGGGGTCACCGCGCACCTGCGGGGTGGCACGTTATCCGTGCTCTGCGGGTTGGCTGGTATCTCCCTGGCCATCTTTCAACGGTGTCGGTTATATAAATATTGATCTATGGCATATCACCGTTCTTATCTCGGCGAAAACGCCCAACCTGGAGGGTGCGACGGTGATCACAGCTGCACCCCCGGCGGAGGCATGCACGGAGCAATACGTCGACGCGGCCAATGCGACGCTTGAGGCGGAGGGCCTCAACACCACCGGGGAAGGATTCGCCCCGATCACGGTGACCCTCAAGGAGGGTGGAACCTAGGCACGTCGAACGAGGAAGGGGCTCGGGCGTGATGCCCGGGCCCCTCCTTTTACGTGCCTAACTGTCGATATTCGCCATCACGTGCTTGATCCGGGTGTAGTCCTCGAATCCGTACATCGACAGGTCCTTGCCGTAGCCGGAGTGCTTGAACCCGCCGTGGGGCATCTCGGCCACCAGTGGAATATGTGTGTTGATCCAGACACAGCCGAAGTCCAGGCCCCGCGCCATGCGCATCGCGCGACCGAAGTCCCTCGTCCAGACCGATGACGCCAAGCCGTAGTTGACGCCATTGGCCCAACGCAGGGCTTCGGCTTCGTCGAAGAACTTCTGCACCGTGATGACCGGCCCGAAGACCTCGTTCTGGATCATCTCGTCGTCCTGCTGCAGGCCGGACACGACCGTGGGTTCGATGAAGAAGCCCTTCTCCCCCTGCCGCTTGCCTCCGGCGGCAATCGATGCGTGCGAGGGCGTCCGCTCAAGGAAGCCGAGGACGCGTTCGAACTGGTTGATGTTGTTGACCGGAGGGACCAGCCCGTCACCGGTTGGCCCGTCCTGGAAGGTCGTAGCGGTCGCGGCCGCTTGCTCGGCGAGCGCTGCCACGAACTCATCGTGAATGCCGGGGCCGACGATCATTCGCGTGGCTGCCGTGCAGTCCTGGCCAGCGTTGAAGTATCCGGCGACAGCGAGCCACTCTGCTGCAGCCGCGATATCGGCATCGTCGAAGATGACGACGGGAGCCTTGCCGCCCAACTCCAGGTGGACACGCTTCACGTCGCGAGCGGCCGATTCCGCGACCTGCATGCCGGCGCGCACAGACCCGGTGATCGCCACCATCTGCGGGATGGGGTGCTCCACCAGCGCACGCCCGGTATCCCGGTCACCGCAGATCACGTTCAGCACACCGGGCGGAAGCGCGTCCGCCTCGGTGATGATCTCGGCCATGCGCACCGTGGAAACCGGTGTGGTGTCGCTGGGCTTGAGTACCACGGCATTACCGGCAGCGATCGCCGGGGCGAACTTCCACACCGCCATGAGCATGGGGTAGTTCCACGGAGTGACCTGACCGATCACGCCGATCGGCTCGCGACGGATGATCGACGTGAATCCGCGCATGTACTCCCCTGCTGCGCGACCCTCCAGCACGCGAGCGGCGCCCGCGAAGAAGCGGATTTGATCCAGCATCGGCGGGATCTCCTCCGCCGCTGTGACCGGAACCGGCTTGCCGGTGTTCTCGGATTCCAGGGCGATCAGCTCCTCGGCATGGGACTCCAGCGCATCCGCGATCTTCAACAGGGCGGCCTGTCGCTCTGAGGGTGTTGTATCCCGCCAGGACTCGAAAGCTGCCTGCGCCGACGCGTAGGCACGATCCACGTCCGTCGCTGAGGACACCGGTGCCGTTGCGAACACCTCCCCCGTTGTGGGATTGACGAGGTCGCTCGTCCGACCATCGGCCGATTCCGACGACTGTCCATTGATGAGGTTGCGAACTGCGCGTGCCACGGCGACTCCCTGAAATCGAAGGTGCGGACAGCCTACTGAAAGTGCGCTTTTCGCGGTATTGGTCGGAAGAAAGGGCCTGAATTCGTGGCGAAATCCGGGTTGAGCCTACGAAATCATTTGCTTTCGGTGGTCCCCCCTCGGCAGGATAGGGCCATGGCCACCCGCCCCGCCGTTCTTGACGACGTCTCCCGGGCGATCATTGAGCAGCTCCAGCAGGACGGCCGCCGCCCCTATGCGTCGATCGGAAAGGCCGTCGGTCTCTCCGAGGCGGCCGTGCGTCAACGCGTGGGGCGCCTCCAAGACGCAGGAATCCTCCAGATTGTCGCCGTCACCGACCCGATGCAGGTGGGCTTCCCCCGCGCAGCCATGGTCGGGATCAGGGTCGACGGGGATATCGATCCGGTGGCCACGGCGATGGAGGCCTTGCCCGAGGTCGACTACCTGGTGATCTGTGCAGGTTCCTTCGACATCCTCGCCGAGGTCACCGCCGAAGACGACGACCACCTGCTTCGGGTCGTCAACCAGTCGATCCGTGGCATCCCGGGAGTCCGCGCCACTGAGACTTTCGTCTATCTCAAACTGCGCAAGCAGTTCTACGCATGGGGAACACGATGACAACGACACCGCAGTTCGTGACGGAATCCGGCCCGGACTCCCTGGCGGCACGTGCCCGGGACCACCTGTGGATGCACTTCACCCGCCACTCCGTGTACTACGACGGCGGCCACGTGCCCGTGATTGTGAAGGGCGACGGCTGCTACATCTGGGACGACCAGGGGCGGCGATACATCGATGGCCTCGCCGGCCTGTTCGTTGTGCAGGTGGGCCATGGACGCAAGGAGCTGGCGGCCGCCGCTGCCGCCCAAGCTGAGGAACTGGCCTTCTTCCCAGTGTGGTCCTACGCCCACCCCCGCGCCATCGAGCTCGCCGAACGACTGGCTGCCTACGCCCCCGGCGACCTCAACCGGGTCTTCTTCACCTCGGGTGGCGGCGAGGCGGTTGAAACCGCCTGGAAGTTGGCGAAGCAGTACTTCAAGATGACCGGCAAGCCCACCAAGCACAAGGTGATTAGCCGATCGATCGCTTACCACGGAACCCCGCAAGGTGCATTGAGCATCACCGGAATTCCGCCGGCGAAGATTCCGTTCGAGCCACTTGTTCCCGGCGGCGTCAAGGTCCCTAACACGAATTTCTATCGCGCGCCGGAGGAGTACCGGTACGACGAGAAGGCCTTCGGACTGTGGGCGGCGAACCGAATCGCGGAGGCCATCGAGTTCGAAGGACCCGACAGCGTCGCGGCGGTTTTTCTGGAGCCGGTCCAAAACTCCGGCGGCTGCTTCCCGCCGCCCCCGGGTTACCTCGAGCGAGTGCGAGAGATCTGCGACCAGTACGGCGTGCTATTCGTTGCCGACGAAACGATCACAGCGTTCGGGCGTATCGGCGACATGTTCGCGATGAACCGGTTCGGGGTGGTTCCCGACATGATCACGTGCGCGAAGGGCATGACGTCGGGCTACTCGCCCCTCGGGGCGATGATCGCAAGTGATCGTCTGTTCGAGCCCTTCACCAAGGGCTCGAACGCATTCCTCCATGGCTATACCTGGGGTGGGCATCCGGTCAGTGCGGCCGTTGCGATGGCGAATCTCGACATCTTCGAACGCGAAGGGATTAATCAGCACGTCCTGGAGAACGAAGGTGCTTTCCGCTCAACACTCGAGAAGTTGCGTGACCTGCCGATCGTGGGCGATGTGCGGGGCGCCGGTTACTTCTTCGGAATCGAGTTGGTCAAGGACAAGGTGACCCGGGAGACGTTCACCGATGACGAGGCGGAACGGCTGCTTCGCGGCTTCTTGTCCAAGGCCTTGTTCGACAACGGCCTGTACTGCCGGGCCGACGATAGAGGTGACCCCGTGGTGCAGCTCGCGCCCGCGCTCATCATCGGCCAAAAGGAATTTGACGAGATCGAGCAGGTTCTGCGCCAGACGTTGACCGAGGCATGGACGATTCTCTAGCGCCGCCCGGTTCGACGCGGCGCACGACTATCCACCGCCTTCCCGAGAAGGCGGTCCCCGACCGCGACACTGCGTACGCCATCCTGGACGCAGGCCTGCTCGCACATGTCGCGCACCAGGGGGACGACGGTCCGGTACTCACTCCCCTTGCCTACGCACGTGATCACGACCGTCTCCTCATGCACGGGTCCCGCGCGTCACGCACGATACGTGCCCTGGCATCAGGCGTCCCAGCCGTCGTGAACGTCACCCTTCTCGATGGTGTCGTGCTCGCGCGAAGTCTCTTCGAATCGAGCATGCACTATCGCAGCGTGACCGCATTCGGATCCGCCATCGAAGTACGCTCAGACGAAGTCGATGAGGCGCTGAGAATCATGTCCGAGCACATGCTCCCCGGTCGCTATGCCGACGCACGCCACCCCGCACCGCAGGAACTCAAGGCGACCCTCACCATTGCGTTCCCACTCGACGAGATCGCCGTGAAGGTCTCCGACGGCGAGCCCCTCGACACCGAGGAAGATCGCGCCGATCCGCGCATTTCCGCCCTGTGGGCTGGCGTTGTCCCGATCGAGTCCCGGTGGGGACCACCCCGAGCAGACGACGCGACGCCCGCTGGTACTCCGTCTCCCGACTACATCGCGTCCTGGACCCCACCGGGGAAGCAGTGAATCCCGCAAATATCTCGTTCTGGTGGGACTCCCTACCCGAGGAACTGCGCACTCCCCTGGGCGGGCGTCTGGTGTCCGACGTCGATGCCGACGTCGCGATCGTCGGCGCCGGGTACACCGGACTCTGGACCGCGTACCACCTGCAGCGGCTTGATCCCGGCCTGCGCATCGTCCTTGTCGATGCCCACGTGGCCGGCTTCGGCGCGAGCGGCCGCAACGGGGGGTGGGCGTCCGCCCTGTTTCCCGTGGAGCGTGAGGCCATCGCGCGCAGCAACGGTACGGAGGCCGCGCTCGCCACAACGACGACGATGATCGATTCGGTCACCGACCTCGGAAGCACAGCCGCCGCGGAGGGATGGAACATCGATTGGGCGCACGGTGGCACCATCGTTGCGGCGCGTACCCCCCTACAGGTGAACCGTGCGCACGAGGAAGTCGCACACGCTGCCGCCTGGGGACTCGACGCGCCCACCTTCCTTGACCGCGCGCAGGCCAGCGCGCTCATGCGCCCCACGGATCTCCTCTCCGCGACGTACACCCCCCACTGTGCTGCGCTGCATCCTGCTCGACTCGTCCGATTGCTCGCACGCACGGTCGTGGAACGAGGAGCCACCCTCGTCGAGCACACTCCAGTCCACCGCATCGAATCCGGCGCGGTGCGTACGGATGATCGGACGATCCGCGCGCGCTACGTGATCCGTGCCACGGAGGGGTACACAGCGCGCCTAGGCGGCTTGCGTCGCACATTGGCCCCTATCTACTCGCTCATGCTGGCGACGGAACCGCTCCCTGCGCAGGTCTGGGACGAGATCGGCCTCGCAGATCGAGCTACGTTCTCCGATGGTCGACACCTGATCATCTACGGACAGCGCACCGCCGACGATCGCATCGCCTTCGGCGGGCGCGGCGCGCCGTACCACTTTGGCTCGGATATCGATCCAGTCAACGATCGCGACCCGAGGATCCATCGGGCACTCTGGGCCACGTTGCTCGATCTTTTCCCGGTCCTCGCGGAGTACCGCGTCACCCACACGTGGGGTGGCCCCCTCGGTGTGGCGCGCGACTGGTGGCCTAGCTGCGGCCTAGATCACGACACCGGACTCGGGTGGAGTGGTGGGTACGTGGGAGACGGCGTCACGACCTCCTTCCTCGGTGGTCGCACCCTCGCCGACCTGATCGTCGGGGTCGACTCCCCACGCACACACCTCCCGTGGGTGGGGCACCGATCCCCCCGATGGGAGCCCGAGCCCCTCCGCTGGCTGGGCGTGAACGCCGGGCTCCAGGTCATGTCCCGCGCGGACTCGGCCGAGGAGAGACGCGGGAGGACCCCCCTCTCGGCATCGATCGTGACGCGCCTACTCGGCGGATGACACTACGATTGGATCCAATCCTGAGCCCGGAGGTCCGATGAGCAAGTCCCCACAGCACCCATTCGCTCTCTACAACATCGACTCCCTCCTCTCCGAAGAGGAGAAGGCGATCCGCGACGTCGTGCGCACGTTCGTCGACAGCACTATCCGGCCGAACGTGGCGGAATGGTTCGAGAAGGGCCATCTCCCGGCACGTGACCTGGCCAAGGAGTGCGGTGCGCTCGGACTCATGGGGATGCACCTCGAGGGCTACGGCTGTGCCGGAATGTCCGCCGTCCCCTATGGACTGGCCGATCTCGAACTGGAGGCCGGAGACTCCGGTATCCGCTCGATGGTCAGCGTGCAGGGCTCTCTGGCGATGTACGCCATCCACGCATTTGGATCCGAGGAGCAGAAGAACGCATGGCTTCCGGGTATGGCTGCCGGTGACCTCATCGGGTGTTTCGGTCTCACCGAGGCGGACTACGGTTCGAATCCCTCCGGCATGCGCAGCTCGGCCAAGCGCGATGGCGACGATTGGCTGCTCAACGGCTCGAAGATGTGGATCACCAACGGAACCATCGCCGACCTCGCCATCGTCTGGGCACAGACCGACGACGGGATCCGCGGCTTCATCGTGCCCACGGACCTACCCGGATTCACCGCCAACGACGTGAAGCACAAGATGTCGCTTCGCGCCTCGGTAACCGCAGAGCTCGTCTTCGACAACGTCCGACTCCCGGCCGATGCCGTCCTCCCGGGCGTCGTGGGGCTTCGCGGCCCGCTCAGTTGCCTGAACGAGGCACGGTTCGGCATCATCTTCGGCACGGTCGGCGCCGGACGTGACTGCCTCGAGACGGCCATCGACTACGCCATCGATCGCGAGCAGTTTGGCAAGCCCATCGCGGCCTACCAACTGACCCAGCGCAAGCTTGCGGATATGAGCGTCGACCTCGGAAACGCGATGCTGCTCGCGATCCACCTCGGTCGCCTCAAGGAGGCCGGCACGCTCCGCCCCGAACAGGTCTCCGTTGGCAAGATGAACAATGCACGAATCGCGCTCGAAATCGCACGCGAGACCCGCGGGATCCTCGGTGGCAACGGCATCACACTCGAGTATCCGATCATCCGCCACATGAACAACCTCGAATCGGTCTACACCTACGAGGGCACCAACGAGATGCATACTCTGGTGATCGGTGAGGCCCTGACGGGAATCGCCGCATTCCGCTGATGCCGGGCCCACTCGAGGGTCTCATCGTCGCGGACCTCTCCAGAGTCCTCGCAGGGCCCTACTGCACGATGCTCCTCGCCGATCTCGGAGCCACGGTCATCAAGGTCGAGAGATCGGACACGGGCGATGACACCCGCGGGTGGGGTCCACCCTTCGCGGACGATGGAATCTCCACGTACTTCCATAGCGTCAATCGGAACAAGGAATCCCTCGCAGCAGACCTCGACGATCCAGTCGATCGGGAACGCGTCCAACGGCTCGTCGATCGCGCCGACGTCGTTGTCGAGAACTTCAAAGCTGGATCCCTCGTCCGCTTCGACCTCGATTACGCAACGGTCGCCACTCGCAACCCTCGGGTGATTTACTGCTCGATCAGTGGTTTCGGCGCCGGTGCCGGTGCGACGTTGCCGGGGTACGACCTGCTCGTGCAAGCCGCTAGCGGCCTGATGAGCATTACCGGGGGTGAGGAGCCCACAAAGGTCGGTGTCGCGGTGGTGGACGTGGTAACCGGACTCCACGCATGCGTGGCCATCCTCGCCGCACTTCACGAGCGCGACTCCTCGGGTCTGGGCCAGCATGTCGAGGTCAACCTTCTCGGCAGTGCCCTGAGCGCACTCGTGAATCAAGCATCCTCGGTCCTCGGCGCTGGGATCACTCCGGGACTCATGGGCAATGCCCATCCGTCGATCGCCCCCTACGAGGTGTATCCCACGGGGGACAGGCCGATCGTGATCGCCGTGGGTAACGACCAGCAGTTCGCCGTCCTCTGCGCAGTTCTCGAGCACCCAGCGTGGGCCGCCGACCCGCGGTTCCGCACCAACACGGACCGCGTTGCCCATCGTGACGAACTCCGGGAGGGCATCACCGGTGTGCTCCAGCACGCTCCCGCGGATCGGTGGAATGACCTGCTCACCGAGGCGGGCATTCCCTGCGGACCGATCAACGACATCGCCCAGGGACTCGAGCTAGCCCGTCGCCTAGGGCTCACGCCCCAACCCACCGCGCTCGACGCCTCAGATCCGGTCGCACACGTCTCCCCCCCGTTCCATCTGTCGCGCAGCCCCGCCAGCTACCGTCGTCGCGCCCCGCACCTCGGGGCGGATACTGATTCCGTCGTCGAGCGATTCGGTTTGGACGCCTAAGACATGACGACCGCCCAGGAAGAAGTCCTCCGCGCACTACGCACCGATCTGATCACCGGTCGCTTCGACCCAGGTGAGCAACTCGTGCAGGAGAGCCTTGCCGAGCGACTCGGGGTCAGCCGGGTCCCCCTGCGCGAAGCTCTCAAGATCCTTGAGGCCGAGGGACATGTGACCTACCACCCGCACCGTGGCTATTTCGTCACGCGCTTGAGCACCGATGATCTACTGGAGGTGTATCGGTTGCGGGAGATCCTCGAGACAGAGGCCCTCGAACACGCCGTACCCATGCTGACTCCTGAGGACTGCGATGCACTAAGCGACCTCATGGCCGGGGTCGACCACGCGATCCGCGACGATGATGTGCGAGCCATCTCCGAGGCCAATCGACGCTTCCACTTCGCGCTCTTCGAGTTCAGTGGCATGCCGCGGTTGGTCAGGCTGATCCGCCAGTTGTGGGATGCGACGGAGGCCTACCGCTCGGTCTACTTCACATCCCCGCCCAACCGCGATCGCATTCATGACGAACACGTCGAGATTCTCGAGGCGTTGCGTCGCGGAGACATCGGCGGAACTGTCCGATGGCACAACGTCCATCGCCAGAACACCATCACCGCGGTGAGCGCGGTCATCGAATCCCGGCAGGGCTAGGCCAGGGCGGCGAGCTGGCCGCAGGCTCCGTCGATTTCCCTGCCGCGGGTATCGCGCACGGTGATGGCCACGCCGCGATCTCGGACGATGCGGACGAATTCACGTTCACGCTCCGGGGTCGACGCCGTCCATGCCGATCCGGGGGTCGGATTGAGTGGGATGACGTTGACGTGAACGAGGTGTCCTGCCAGGAGATCGGCGAGTGCAGCGGCCCGATCCGGCTGATCATTGACATCGCGGATGAGCGCGTACTCGATGCTGATGCGGCGTCCGGTGATCTCTGCGTAGTCCCATGCCGCGGCGAGCACCTCCCGCACGGGCCAGCGGGTGTTGATCGGCACCAGTGTGTCACGCAACGCATCGTCGGGCGCATGGAGCGAGACGGCGAGGGTGACCGGAAGGCCTTCGGTGGCCAACTGATGGATGCGGGGAACCAAGCCCACCGTGGAGACGGTGATCCCCCGTGCACTGATGCCCATGCCAGCGGGGACGGGATCCACGAGACGGTGGAGGGCGCCCACGACGGCGGAGTAGTTCGCGAGCGGCTCGCCCATTCCCATGAATACGACGTTGCTGACCCGACCCGGACCCCCGGACACCTCGCCCATGGACAACGCACGCGCACCGGCGAGGACCTGCCCGACGATCTCGGCCGTCGAGAGGTTCCTTGTCAAACCCGCTTGGCCGGTGGCGCAGAACGGGCAGTTCATCCCGCAACCCGCCTGGGAGGAGATGCACAACGTTGTGCGATCGCGGTAGCGCATCAGCACCGACTCCACCAGTGATCCGTCGTGGAGCCGGAACAGGGTCTTCACCGTGGTCCCGTCGTCGCATTCGAGGGTCCGGATGGGGGTCAACAGATCCGGAAGGAGTGCGCGCATGGTCTCCCGGTCACCCGCGGAGAAGTCGGTCCAGGTGTCCGGGTCGAACTCGTATCGACCGAGCAGATGTCGCGATGCCTGGTCCGCTCGATAACCGGGAAGCCCTCGCTCCTCGACCAACGTGCGTCGACCCGCGGAATCCCGGTCCAAGAAATGCTCCGGGGGGCGCCCGCGCGATGGGGCCTCCAGGGTGATGCTCATGAGGAGATGCCGGATCCCAGGAACAGGGTGAACAAGGCCCAGGACGCGAAGGCGTTGGGCACGAGGGAATCAAGTCGATCCATCATGCCTCCATGGCCGGGCAGCAGGCTCCCCATGTCCTTGACGCCCAGGTCGCGCTTTAAGGCGCTCTCGGCGAAGTCGCCGGCGGTGGCCGTGACCGTCAGAGCCAAACCGACGATGACGCCTTGCCACCACGCTGCGTCGAGCAGGTAGGTGAACGTGAGTGCGCCCACAACCGCCTGGACCACGAAGGAACCCGCCAGCCCCTCCCACGACTTCTTCGGGCTGATGTCCTTGGCGATGGGGTGACGTCCCAAGAGGACACCTACCGCGTATCCGCCAACATCATTTCCCATCGTGAGCAGGATGAACACGACGACGCGCACGGGACCGTCGTCTGCGGCGAGAGTCAGCATGAGGAATCCGGCCATGAAAGGCAGGTAGACGATGGTGAAGATCGTTGCCGCGGTGTCCTTGACGTAGCCCTCGAATCCCCTGCGGATTCGCCACAGCATGGACAGCAGGACCGAAACACCCAGGACGACCAATTGCAGCGTCGTACCCCAGATGTATGCGACCGACGGCAGGATCACCGCGGCGGCATAGACGGGTGTGCGCGCGATGCGGATGCCCGCGCCCTGGAAGGCGCTAATCAGTTCCCGACTCGCGATGACGAGCGCCGCGACGACGACCACGACGAAAAGCCACTTCTGAGTGAAGAGGCTCACCAGGACAAGCGCACCCAGCACGAGACTCGAGGCGATGGCCGCCGGGAGATTCCGCCCCGCGCGCGAGCCGGAACTGGTGTCCGTCACTTCAGACCTCGAGTAGTTCTGCTTCTTTGTGCTTCAGGATTTCGTCAACGTGCTCGACGTGCTTATGGGTCAGGTCGTCGAGGGCCTTTTCAGCGCGACGAACATCGTCTTCGCCTGCCTCGCCGTCCTTCTGGAGTCGATCCAGGGTGTCCTTGGCATGGCGACGGATGTTCCGAATGGAGATCCGTGAGTCCTCGGCCTTCGTGCGGGCAACCTTGATGTACTCCTTTCGTCGCTCTTCGGTCAACTGCGGGAGGACGACTCGGATAATGGCCCCATCGGTGGTGGGATTGATCCCCAGGTCACTCTCACGAAGTGCCTTCTCTATGCCTGATGACGCGCCCTTGTCGTACGGCGTGATGATGATCATCCGGGCCTCGGGGGTCTGGAACGAGGCAAGCTGATTGATCGGTGTCGGCGTCCCGTAGTAGTCGACCAGAATCTTGTTGAACATGGCAGGATTCGCGCGCCCCGTGCGAATGGTGGCGAAATCCTCCCGGGCAACTTCGATTGCCTTATCCATTTTCTCCGTTGCCTCAAGCAACGTCAGATCGATTTCTTCGCTCATAGCCTGGGTCCCTTCACGAGCGCTATTGGGAGATTAACGTTCCGATGCGTTCGCCTCGCACCGCTCGCGCGATATTGCCTTCCACGAGAAGGTTGAAGACCACGATGGGAAGACCGTTGTCCTGGCACAGGGAGATCGCCGTTGCGTCCGCCACCTTCAGGTTACGTTGAAGCACCTCGGAGGGGGTGAGGACGTCGAACTTCCGTGCATCCGGATGGGTTCGCGGGTCGGCGTCGTAGACGCCATCGACGGCCTTCGCCATGAGGACGACTTCCGCCCCGACTTCAAGCGCCCGCTGCGCCGCCGTGGTATCCGTAGAGAAGTACGGCTGTCCGAGTCCCGCGCCGAATATGACCACGCGCCCCTTTTCCAAGTGGCGGATGGCACGGCGCGGAATGTAGGGCTCGGCAACCTGTCCCATGGCGATCGCGGTTTGCACCCGCGTCTCCACCCCCGCCTTCTCACAGAAGTCCTGGAGGGCGAGGCAGTTCATCACGGTTCCCAACATGCCCATGTAGTCAGCACGCGCCCGGTCCATTCCCCGATCGGACAGTTGGGCTCCGCGGAAGTAGTTACCCCCGCCGATCACGACTGCCACCTGCGTGCCCGTGCGGACGACACCGGCAATCTGCCGTGCGATGGACGCGACCACATCGGGGTCGACCCCGAGTCCCCCACCACCGGCGAACGCCTCACCGCTGAGTTTGAGCAGGACTCGTCTCCAGCCACCCTCGGGGACGGCCGGCCAGGTGTCGATGGTGCCTTCGAGCGTCGGCTGGATCGACCCGGGTGTCATGGCCGTGCTCAGGCCTGGCCGGGTTCGAAGCGGGCGAAGGCCATGATCTGGGTACCGGCATCAGCCAGGACCTGAGCCACGGTCTTCTTGTTGTCGACCACACTCGCTTGCTCGAGGAGGACCGTGTCGCGGAAGAACGAGTTGACGCGGCCTTCGACGATCTTGGGCAGAGCCGCTTCCGGCTTGCCCTCCTCCTTCGCCGTGGCTTCGGCAATCCTGCGCTCGTTCTCCACGGTCTCGGCGGGTACCTCATCGCGGGTGAGGTAGTGCGGCCGCATCGCTGCGATCTGCATCGCGGTCCCGCGGGCTACCTCCTCGTCACCGGAGTAACAGACAAGCACGCCGACCTGGGGCGGCAGGTCCGAGGCGCGTCGGTGTAGGTACACCGTCGATGGCGCGGGTACCACTGCGACGCGGCCGAGTTCGAGCTTCTCGCCGATCACACCCGCGAGATCTGAGATCCCCTCGGCGACGGTCCGTCCACTCGGAAGGCTCGCTGCGAGAAGCACTTCGGGATCCCCGATCTGCGCGCTGCTCGCCACCGACGCGATCGCACCCCCAAGAGCCTGGAAATCCTCGCTCTTGGCGACGAAATCCGTCTCGCAGAGCAACTCGATGAGTGCGTTCCCGTCAGCCGCTACGAGTCCGTTGGATGCGGTGCGCTCGGCGCCACGCTTGGCAGCCTTCGCGGCACCGGAGATACGAAGGATCTCGACAGCCTTGTCGAAGTCCCCACCGCTCTCCTCGAGCGCCTTCTTGCATTCCATCATCCCCGCAGAGGTGATGTCACGCAGGCGCTTCACGTCAGCCGCGCTGATGGTCGTCATGTCCAGCCTTTCCGCTCGGGCGCGAAGCGCCCAACTGTTGGTCTACTCCTGAGAGGTCTCGTCCGTGGACTCCACGGCCGCATTTCCGGTCAGCAACTCGCGCTCCCACTCCGCCAAGGGCTCTTCTGCGACGGTGCCCGTCACAACGCCAGCCCGCGCGATCAGTCCCTCTGCAACCGCATCGGCGATCACCCGAGTCAAAAGAGCGACGGATCGGATCGCATCGTCGTTCCCGGGGATGGGGAAGTCGACTTCGTCTGGATCGCAGTTCGTGTCCAACACCGCGATGACCGGAATACCCAGTTTGCGGGCCTCGCCCACGGCGATGTGCTCCTTCTTGGTGTCCACCACCCAGATCGCGGAAGGAATCTTCGCCATATCGCGGATGCCGCCGAGGGTGCGCTCGAGCTTCTCCTTCTCACGACGCATCATCAGCAATTCCTTCTTGGTCATGCCGGACCCTGACACGTCGTCGAAGTTGATCTCCTCGAGTTCCTTGAGGCGCTGGAGACGCTTGTGGACTGTGCTGAAGTTGGTCAACAGGCCACCGAGCCAACGCTGGTTCACGAAGGGCATGCCAACACGAGCTGCCTGCTCGGCGATAGCTTCCTGCCCCTGCTTCTTGGTCCCCACGAACATGACGGTGCCGCCGTGGGCGACGGTCTCCTTCACGTACTCGTAGGCGCGATCGATGTAGGACAGCGACTGCTGCAGATCGATGATGTAGATGCCATTGCGTTCGGTGAAGATGAACCGCTTCATCTTCGGATTCCAGCGTCGGGTCTGGTGGCCGAAGTGGACACCGCTCTCGAGCAACTGGCGCATGGTGACGACAGCCATGACGAACTCCCTCGGGCGTACGCCCGTGTGGCCCCACCTGAGTGAGGCGACGGTTGACGATCATCCCGGCGGGACGATCCCTGGTGACCCCTGCCGCCCGCACCTCCGAGGAGGACCGCTGGGGCGTTCAGGCCTTTCGGCTCGGGCCACGCGAAATGTGTACTGCACCCCCGAAGGGGCCCCCCGAGTCTAGGGCGTCCCCCCGCGACTCCCTCCACAGGGCGTGCCGCGGACCCCGCCGGCGCACGCGGAGCCCCAGCCGGCGGGTGTTCGGGGCACCGTGGAGCCCGTGACCCTGACCGCACTCCTCACCTCCCTCGTCTGGCTCTGGCCCGTGGTGGGCCCAGTCGTGACCCCCTTCCAGGAACCCGCGCACGCATTCGGTCCAGGGCACCGGGGGGTCGACATCGAGGCCGAGGAGGGAAGCTCCATCCGGGCAGCCCACGACGGGGCGATCGCCTTCGCCGGGCTGGTCGCGGGCGTCCCGACGGTCACCATCCGCATTGGTCCGATAGCGACCAGCTACCAGCCTGTCCATTCGAGTCGGGCAGTGGGTGCGGTCGTGCGGGCCGGGGATGTCATCGGTCGCCTCGGAGCCCGACATGGCACGTGTACGTGTCTCCATCTGGGAGTGCGTGTCGAAGGGAGGTACCGGGATCCGCTCCAGTTCCTGCAGCCGCGGCTGGTGATCAAGTCACCGCGTGCGCCGTGACCACGTAGCGTCCGTACCGAGCACCCGCGCCATAGTGGCCAACTCGCGGATCGTCCGCTCCACCTGGTGCCGCGCCATCCCGCTCGCCGCGATGAGATCGTCCACACTCGCACCGCCCGACTCCGGCAACGAATCAAGCAGCGTGCGTTGCGGCACGGAGAGGTGCACGCCGGAAGAAGCCTGTCTGGCATCGACACTATCCACGAGGAATGAGAGAACATCACGCACTCCGGTCACCAATTCCGCACGGCGATCGATGACGAGTCCGTGACACCCGTGGGATAGCGCGGACGTGACCGGACCCGGTACAGCCAGGACCTGCCGGCCAACCTCCGCAGCGTGACGCGCGGTGTTCAAGGATCCCGATCGGTGCGCCGCTTCCACGATGAGCGTCGCCCGGGACATCGCGGCAATCACCCTGTTTCGAGTGAGGAACCGTGCCCGGCGAACACTGGAGCCAAGTGGACTCTCCGAGACCACGCATCCGCGTTCGGCTACGCTCGCAAAAAGGCCCTCGTGGGCCCGCGGGTAGGGACTATCGATCCCGGCTGCGGTGACCAGGATGCTGTTTCCGGTCGCAAGGGCGCCACGATGGGCCGACGCATCGATCCCGAATGCTCCCCCCGACACGATGGTGACCCCCGACGATGCGAGTTCGGCCGCCCACGCGCGGGCCACATCCGCGCCGTAGTGCGTGCACGCACGGGCACCCACCATTGCCAGCGACAGGTCGCACGCGCGAGCCAGGTGGGCACTCCCCTGAACCCAGAGGACGTGCGGAGCCACAACACCTACGTCGTCGAGCCCCCTGGGCCACTCCGCATCGCCGCGCACCAGCCACCGGATACCGCGCTCCTCGGCTCGGTCGTGCTCGGAGCTGAGATCACATCGGGTCCACCGGAGCGCGTAGACCTCTCGGTCGCGGTTGGCAATCCCGCCGCCGAGCAAGCGTGCCAGTGTTGCCGGCGCACCCTGCCGGGCGCATAGTTCGTCCACCAGTGCATCGGCGGGGTCGCATATATGAGCAAGAGCGAAGCGCGCACGACGATCATCGCTGCACCAGTGGGTTATGTCGGTTTCCTTCACGGCACTCCGACCTGTTGCGCGGCACGATAGAAGTCCACCGCTTCACGTACGTCATCCCGGGTGGGACGCTCATGCGCCCGGAGATCGGCGATGCTCCACGCAACGCGGAGGCACCTGTGAAGTCCACGCATCCCGAGATCGGCCAGTTCGGTGACCGTGTCTTGCGCCCCAGGGTCCACACTCAATTCATCGGTGAGGATCCTGCCCGGCACGCGACAGTTGAGGGAAACACCGAATCTGCCGAGGCGATGAGCTGCTCGTACGCGTGCCTCCCAGACGCGATCGCGCACGGAACGCGTGTCTTCCGAATCCAGCGAAGCAGCGCCGAGTGCGTGCATGTTCACCCCGAGGTCCAGTCGACTACGCACCGGGCCCGAGATTCGAGACTGATAGGCCCGGATCCGATCTGACCTGCACAGGCAGCTGTCCGTGACCGCCTGGTTGTAGTGGCCGCAGGGACAGGGGTTCGCCGCAAGGACCATCTGCACGTCGGCTGGGAGCGAGCCGAGCCACCCTGCGCGGTGAATCGCGATCGCGCGGGATTCCATGGGCTGGCGCAAACCCTCAAGGACATCACGATCGAATTCGGGTGCCTCGTCCAGGAACAGCACTCCTCGGTGGGCCAGGGTCACGGCACCCGGCACCACCCCGGATCGACGCACGGAACCGAGAACCGCGGCCGACGAGGCGCTGCAGTGTGGAGCTTGAAACGGTGGCCGACGGACCATGCGATCGTGAGTCAGGCCCGCGACGGAGTGAATCGCAGTCACCTCGCGGGTCGACTCGTCATCGAGGTCCGGAAGTATCCCGGGGAGGCGCTCGGCCAACATCGTCTTGCCGACTCCCGGATTCCCGAGGAGCAACAGGTGATGACCGCCAGCCGCGGCGATCTCCAGCGCCCACCTGGCCTGCGACTGACCCTGCACGTCCTGGAGGTCGAGGTGGGAGTGGTGGTCGTCGTGGACCACGTCGTCCGCACGAACCGGCACACCTTCTCCCGCGAGGGTGCGGAGCGCAGCTGCCAGGCTATCGACGGCGAAGATCTCAACACCGGGGACCACCGCACACTCGGTGGCGTTGTCGTGCGGAACGATCACGCTGCGGCAGCCCCGCTCGACGAGACCGAGTGCCAGTGCAAGAGCACCGCGCACTGGCCGTACTCCACCATCTAGGGCCAGTTCACCGATCAGCGCCACACCCACGAGGCAGTGGCCCGGAATCCGACCTGAGGAAGCGAGGATCGCCAGGGCCATCGGGAGATCGAGGCCTGCGCCGTGCTTCGGTAATTCGGACGGTGCGAGGCTGACTGTCACCCGTGAGTCGGGCCATGGATACCCCGAGTTTTGAATCGCACTTCGGATCCTCCAACGGGCCTCGTTGACCGAGGCACCTGGCAGGCCCACAATGCCCACCGATGGCAAACCGGGCCCGACGTGGACCTCGATGTCGATCAGAACGCCGCGAACTCCGTCGAGAACCGCGCCAGACGCACGCGCAAGTCCCATGTCACACGTTTCTCACGTGTTGGACGATGGGAGGGCCGTCCCAGGGTTGGATCACCCCGACCACATCGAAACGGATCACGCGAGGACCGATGCGCTGCTCGGTCACGTAGCGCAGAGCCAGGTGACGGAGCTTCCCCAACTTGCGGCGACCCACGGCCTCGAGCGGTGTTCCATGGGAGACGGACCTACGAGTCTTCACCTCGCAGATGACCAAGGCGTCACCATCGCGTGCGACCACGTCGATTTCGCCGACCTCGCATCGCCAATTCCGATGAAGAATCACCATGCCCTGCCCCCTGAGGAATTCCGCGGCAAGCCCTTCGCCGTACGCTCCGAGGGCGTCCTTGGGGGCAATCGAGGATCGCGTCGAGTGTTCCGTCACCTGCTGACTGTCCTGCGGGCAATGCCGGGCGGCAAGGCCATGTCTGGGAGTTGGGGACAGTGACCTGTGGATCGCCTACGCGGGAGTTCCCACGCGCCAGCTCACCCGATGGTGTTCCGTGAGTCCGTGCGCTGCGATGGCTCCTAGATGGTTCGCGCTCCCGTAGCCCTTGTTGCTATCCCATTCGTACTGGGGAAAATCGCGCGCCAAATCGCGTATCAGGTCATCACGTGCGCACTTGGCGATGATGCTTGCGCACGCGATCCCTGCGCATGATGCGTCACCCCGGACCACCATCGTCACGGGAGGTATAACAGGGGTCTCGGACTGATCGAACAGAGTTCCCTGCGGAAAGACACTCAGGTAGTCGTGCGACCCATCGAGCAAGATCGAATCCGGCTCGACAACGATGGTCGCCAGGGCACGCACCGCGGCCATGCGCATCGCTGTCACTATTCCCACGCGGTCGATCTCCTGCGGTGTCGCATGGCCGATCGCACACTCCGGCGCCCAGGCTTCGATCTGTGGACGCAGCCGTTGCCGCATCGCCGCGGTCAGGGCTTTGCTGTCCCGAATGCCCGGGGGTGGTTTACGACATCCCTGCGTCACGACGACGACCCCCACGGTGACGGGTCCTGCAAGCGCACCTCGACCCACTTCGTCCACGCACGCCACACGGGTCGCCCCCTCGCGCAGCAGGCGGCGCTCGAGACGAAGGGTCGGCGCCGCCATCACCGCATATCGAGCGCTGGGTTCCCGAAGATCTCCGGAATCCTCTCGATTCCCAGGCGATCGAAGGGCCACATGACCACGACTACCCGCCCGACGACGGCATCCACCGGGACCGATCCGTTGTCCTGGTCCAGATGGAAACGCGAGTCTCGGGAATCACCCCTGTTATCCCCCATGACGAAGACTGATCCCTGGGGTACCTCGACATCGAACAGGACTTGATCCGTGGGGCCAACGATGTATTGCTCGTCGAGCGGCACACCGTTCACGACGATGCGACCCTCCGCGTCACAGCAGGCGACGCGATCACCACCGATTCCGATCGCCCGCTTCACAAGGTCCTTACCCGAGTCGCTGGGGAGCACGCCCACGAACGTGAGCGCCTGCTGGAGCCAGCCCAATGGGCCCCCCGGGGGTGGTGGTGGCTCCGGTAGCCAGGTGGAGGGGTCCTTGAAAACCACGATCTCGCCGCGGGCCACTCCGGAAACCTTGGTGGTGATCCGTGAGGCGATGATGCGATCGTTTATCAGCAGCGTCTGTTCCATCGACGCGCTCGGCACATAGAAGGCCTGAACTACGAAAGCGCGGACCACCGCGGACAATCCAAGAGCGATGACGATGATCAGGACGAACTCCCGAAACGCATGCCAGCCCCGGGAGGACTGTCGGTTCGCCGCGGCGTGTCTGCCACCGCGCGGATCGCCCGCCCGCGGATCCGCGGGCGCGACGTGCGGATCGTTGGGGTCGCGCGCCGGGACCGCCATCAGCGAATCCCCGCGAAGGTTTCCGGAATATCGATGGAATCGACGCGCGTCACCGGCCACAGGACATTCATCGCCCTACCCACGACCCGACTCTCCGGGACGAACCCTCCACCGGGTGACCCCAGGTGGAATCGCGAGTCCGCGGAATTCGACCGGTGATCGCCCATGACCCAGAGCATGCCGGAGGGAACGACGACATCGAAGGGCTGTTCGCTCGGTGAGTCCTCGGGGAAGAGGTAGTCGCCCTCCGTGAGCGGTGTTCCATTCACGAGAATCCGTCCGGACACATCACAGCACGTGACCCGGTCACCCCCGACGCCGATGACCCGCTTGACGAAGTCCGTATTGTCCGGGGCCATCAGCCCGAAGGACTGGCCCACATAGGCGAGTACCCCGATGATCGGGTTCCGGTCGGGAACCTCCGATGCAGGGACGAACGAGTCCGTGCCATCGAACACGATGACATCGCCACGGACGATTGGCCGGATGTGGTACACGACACGATTCACCAGGATCCGATCGCCCACCTGAAGGGTGTTCTCCATGGATCCTGAGGGAATCGAGAAGGGTTTCGCAACGAATGTGGTGATCAGGAGGACGATTCCGATCGCCACGGAGATGGTGACCGGCAAGTCCCACCATGGTCGCCGACGCTCATCGGCCAAGGGTTATTCCTCGGACTTGGTGTTCTCGCGCTTTTCGCGAATCTTCGCAGCCTTGCCACGCAGATCGCGCAGGTAGTAGAGCTTGGCACGGCGCACATCGCCGCGGGAGACGAGCTCGATCTTCTCAATGATCGGCGTGTGCACCGGAAAAATGCGCTCAACTCCGACGCCGTAGGAAACCTTGCGGACGGTGAACGTCTCGTTAACACCCGAACCCGAGCGACCGACCACCTGTCCCTGGAAGATCTGAACGCGGGTCTTGTTGCCCTCAACGACCTTGACGTGGACCTTGACGGTGTCACCGGGACGGAAATCGGGCACCCCCGCCTTCAGGGAGGCGGCGTCTACCGTGTCGAGCGTCTTCATGGCTATCTCTTCCTCCGGGCGCGAGCGCCCGTGGTCTACGGGTGAGTCTGGTGCGCACCCGATCCTCCGTGGTGGACCGTGGGCAAGATCGAAGTCTGCCACATGGCTGCGGAGCTCACTCCAGCCCGGGGTCGAGTAAGCCGGGACGGTTCGCCTCGGTCCGGCGGCGCGCCTGGTCATCCCGCCAGGCTGCGACACGCCCGTGGTCGCCGCTCAGGAGAACCTCGGGGACACGCAATCCCCTCCACTCCTCCGGCCGGGTGAAGGTTGGCGACTCGAGAAATCCCGAGCAGCCCTCACCGAAGGAGTCCCGGATGGCGCTCTCTTCATTGCCGAGCACACCCGGGATGAGTCGGCCGATCGCTTCGACGAGCACCAACGCAGCGACCTCCCCACCTGCGACCACGTAGTCCCCCAGCGAGATCTCCTGGACACCGCGCCAATCCGGGCGGCCTCGGTAGTGCTGCTCCAGGCGCGCATCGATCCCCTCGTACCGGCCGCACGCGATGACGATCCATTCGCTGCGGCTCAAGGCCTCGACCGCCCGATGGTCGAGTGGTAGCCCGGACGGTGAGGGGATCACGAGCAGGGGGGCTCCCTCTCCCGAGAGGCGAATCGCATCGAGCGCCTCGCCCCACACATCTGCCCGCATCACCATGCCGGGTCCACCACCGTACGGGGCATCGTCGACGGTGCGGTGCCGGTCAGTCGCCCAGTCGCGTAAATCGTGCACTCGAACGTCGAGGAGCCCGATGTCACGCGCCTTCCCGATCAGGGAGAGATCTAGGGGACGGAGATAGTCGGGGAAGACGGTGACGATGTCGACACGCATTAGGGATCCACGAGGCCGGGGGGTGGCGTGAGCCTGATCTCGCGTGTCACCACATCCACCGTTGGCACGAAGTCCGCGATGAACGGCACGAGAATTTCGCGCCCGTCGTGGTCGATCGCCAGGACATCCTGGCCCGGAAGGTGCAGCACTTCCCTCACCAGCCCGACATATGCACCATCGGGCAGCACCGCCCGCATCCCGATCAACTCGGTGTCGTAGAACTCCTCGGGATCGGACGGTCGGGCGTCGTCGGCGCGCTCGACGTGAAGGATCCGTCCCCGAAGGCCTTCCGCACCCTCGCGGCCGACAATCCCTTGGAACTTCACGCGCAGTCTGCCCGAGTGAACGTGGCTCTCCTCGACGACGAGGGTGCGCCCCTCGTCATCGACCATGGAGGCTCCGGGAGCGAAGCGCACGTCGGGCTCATCGGTCCGAGGCTCGACCATGACATCGCCTCGGACTCCGTGGGGACGGCCAATGCGACCGATCACCACCTGCACGGTGTCTACCGTTCGGTGGTGTCGAGGAAGTCGATTCGCACGCCTCGGCCGGAATTGATCGCCGCGATCACCGTGCGCAGGGCCGTTGCCGTGCGGCCGTTCCTGCCGATGACTCGCCCCATGTCCTCGGGGTTGACGCTGACGTTGAGACTCGTGCCCCGACGCCCGCTCTTCTCCTGGACCCGCACGTCCTCGGGGTTGTCGACGATGCCGCGCACCAGGTGCCGCAGCGCCTCGTCGAGCATCAGTCGCTCTTCTCCGCGGGCTCGTCCTTGGTGCCCTCGACGACACGCTCGACAGCGTCCTCGACCGCGTGCACAGCATCCTCGACGGCTTCCGCGACGGCCTCGACAACCTCTTCCACTGCTTCGACGACCTTGTCCGCGACTTCCTCGACTGTCTCCACGACCGCCGGCTTCTTCTTGGGTGTCTTGGGAGCGTCCGCGGCCGACTTCACCGCAGCCTCGTATGCGAGCATCTTGTTGGGCTTTTCGGGAGCAACCTCCAAGGTTCCTTCGGCACCGGGAAGTCCCTTGAACTTCTGCCAGTCGCCGGTGACCTTGAGGATCGCCGTCACGGCCTCCGTCGGTTGTGCCCCGACGCCGAGCCAGTACTGCACCCGCGCCGAGTCGACCTTGATCACGCTCGGGTTGTCCAGGGGCTGGTAGATGCCGACTTCCTCGATCGCGCGACCATTCCGCGCGGTACGGGAATCTGCCACCACGATGCGGTACTGCGGCGCGTGGACCTTGCCCAGGCGCTTCAACTTGATCTTGACAGCCACGAACTGCTTCTCCTGAGTTATTGGGTGGTGCGCACCATCTGCACGTGGGGACGCGCTGACGGTGAAAACCGTGGGTACCGAAGGGGGTGAGAGGGGCCCGTCGTCGGTGAGTGCCCACCAAGTCTGCCAGACCGCGTAGGCGGGCGGTGATCGGGTCTACTGCAAGAGGCGCTTGAGGTCCGGGGGGAGGCTCCCCATGTCGACGCTCTCGGCACCGCCCTGTCCCTGCAGGGCACGCTTGGCGGGGTTGCCGCTCCGCCCCTTGGCTCCCTTTCCTGGCTTGTCCTGCTTGGCCTGGCGACCCTTGCTCTTCTTGCCACCTCCCGGCATACCTCCCGGGAGCCCGGGAAGCCCCGGCATTCCCGACCCACCCATCTGACGCATCATCTTCTGGGCCTGCCCGAACCGATCGATGAGCCCGTTCACATCGGAAACCGACGTTCCCGAGCCGCGTGCGATGCGCGACCGCCTCGAACCGTTGAGGATCTTCGGGTTCCGACGCTCCGCCGGGGTCATGGACTGGATGATCGCCGAGACCCTGTCGAGCTCGCGATTGTCCACGCTGTCCAACTGGGCCTTCATCTCCCCCATACCTGGGAGCATGCCCAGGATTTTGCCAAGCGAACCCATCTTCTTGATCGACTGCATCTGTTCGAGGAAATCCTCAAGAGTGAAGTTCTCTCCTTGGCTCACCTTGCGCGCCATGCGTTCGGCCTGCTCGGCATCGAAGGCACGCTCCGCCTGCTCGATCAGGGTCAGCACATCCCCCATGTCGAGGATGCGGTTGGCCATGCGATCCGGGTGGAAGACTTCGAAGTCATCGAGCTTCTCGCCGACAGATGCGAAGAGAATCGGACGACCAGTCACTCCGCGGATGGAGAGCGCTGCGCCACCGCGTGCATCGCCATCGAGTTTCGTCAGGACCACGCCGTCGAAACCGACGCGCTCGGCAAACTCCCGCGCCGTGGTCACCGCGTCCTGGCCGATCATGGAATCGACTACGAAGAGGACGTCGTCAGGCTCCACAGCAGCGATCACATGAGAAAGCTCCGTCATGAGTTCCTCGTCGACCGCGAGTCGGCCTGCGGTATCGACGACGACGACATCGTGGAGTTTCTCGGAAGCGAATCGTCGCGCTTCCCGAGCAACGCGTACCGGGTCGCCTACCCCGTTACCCGGCTCGGGCGCATAGACGGCCACACCCGCCTGCTCGCCCACGATGCGCAGTTGATCAACCGCGTTGGGGCGTTGCAGGTCGGCAGCTACCAGGAGCGGGGTGTGCCCCAGGCCCCGCAGGTGCAAGCCGAGCTTCCCGGCAAGCGTCGTCTTCCCCGAACCCTGCAATCCCGAGAGGACGATCACAGTGGGTGCGGTCTTGGCCATCCGCAATGGCCTGGTGTCGCCACCGAGGATCTCGACGAGCTGCTCGTGGACGATCTTCACGACCTGTTGTGCGGGATTCAGTGCTCCCGATACTTCTGCACCCCGTGCCCGCTCGCGGATCGCGTCCGTGAAGTTCCGTACCACCGGCAGTGCGACGTCGGCCTCGAGAAGTGCCGTCCGGATCTCCCGCACCGTTGCATCGATGTCCTGCTCGGACAGCCGACCCTTGCCCCGGAGCCCACGGAAGGTGGTGCTCAGCCGGTCGGCAAGGGATGCGAACACGCGTTCACCGTAATGAGTGTCAGGCGGATGCGCTGGCCGGGGGTGCCATCAATCCACTGATGATCGCGTCGGCGAGGAAATCCGCCTGCAGCGGCTCCAGGGGATGCCCGCACGAGTCCACCACGAAGAAGGAGTCCACGACCTCTGATCCCGCTGTGGTCACGATCGCGCCACGGATCACCAAGCCGTGCTCGGAAATGATGCGGGCGATGCGGTGGAGCAGACCGGGTTCGTCGTGGGCCCTAACCTCAAGTCGCGTATGGGTGTCGGGGGCGTGGCTGACGATGACTCGGGGTGGAGGTGTGTCCGAGTGACGCTCCGATGCCACCCGCCGGGCCAACCACTCTTCGAGATGCGAGGAGCCCTCCAACACTCGGCGTATGTCCTCGGCGATTAATCCCGGGTTGGGCGCATCACCGAAGAACGGGCGAACATGCCAGTCCTGGGCCGCGCTGTCGCCCACGGTCACCACGCGCGCAGATCGAATCTCCATCCGGTGCGCGGCGAGGACGCCGGCGACGATGGACAGCAATCCGACTCGGTCTGGCGCCCCCACAGTCACGAGCACGCCGTCGGCCTCAGGGCGCGAGTGGACCACCACTCCTTCCACACCAAGTACCCCGCGTTGATCGATCGATGGTTCGGGAATCGGCTCTTCCTCTGCGGCACCTCCGGTGACGTGAGCGACGAGTTGGCGCAGGAGCTGCTCACGCCATTCGGTAGCCACGCTCGGACCGGTCGCCTTCTGGTCCGCCAGCGCGAGGTAGAGCAGCAGTTCGCGCGTCTCGGGGTCGGGAACCTTCTCCCGGACTGCGCGCCAGATGGACGGATCCGCGATGTCGTGTCGAAACGCCGTCTCAGGAAGGAGCAGGTGCCACCGGACAAGAGCTGTGATCACGTCCGCGTCGTGGGCACTCAGTCCCATGCGCACGCACATGGCCGGTGCGAGTTCTGCTCCAACGACGCAATGGTCCCCACCGCGGGCCTTCCCGATGTCATGGAGCAGGGCCCCGATAAGCAGGAGATCGGGTCTGCGTACGTCGCGCGTGTACTGAGAGGCGTGCACAGCGGTCATGACGAGATGTCGGTCGACGGTGAAGGTATGGACGGGATCCCGCTGCGGTGCGGAACGGATGATCTCCCACTCCGGGATGATGCGCACCCAGATGCCCGCTTGATCCAGTCCCTCGATCACATCCGTGGTTCCCGGCCCGGCCCCGAGAAGGGATACGAACGAGCCGAGCATCTCCGGGGTCCATTGGTTGGGAAAATCTGCCTCCGCCGAGAGTCGGGTAACGGTTGCCTCCGCAAGCGGATAGTGATGCTGCGCACTCGCTGCGGCGGCACGGAGGACCAGCCCGGGGTCAGACGACACATCGACATCGCGTGCTATCTGAAGCTCACCATCGGAGACCACGAGGCCATTCGCGACGGGAGTCCTCCGGGGTGCGCCCCCGACGATCCTGCGCGCGGTGCTTCGACGCTCGAGCCGATCCAGTCGAAGCCAGGCCTGGTCACTCACGTAGGCGATCTGTCGAGCAGCGAGGTACACCGACCGCAGCAGACTGTCCGCGTCAGGCAGGCCCATGGCCTCGGCTACGTCGTCCTGGCTCTGCAAGACCAGTCGATTCCCTAAGCCTTGGCGATGCAGCACATCCCGCACATCGAGGAGCAGCGACAGGGACTGGTCCCACGTGACGTGCGGGATGTCCACAAGCCAGGAACTCGCGAGAGCGCGGATTACGGTCGCCTCGCGGATACCTCCGTAGGAATCTTTCAGGTCGGGTTCGATGCGCTGGGCGAGCTCGCCTGCCCGCTCTCGACGGGTCGCCACGAGCTCCCGCAATTCGAGGGATCGGCGCAGTGCCTGGGCCCGCCAGTCGGCGAGGATGGAGCCGCGCGTGGTCGCCACCAGTTCGTCATTCCCCGCGATCGTCCTCAGGTCCATGACCCCGAGAGCTACGCGGAGGTCCTTCTGGGCCATGAGTCGCGTCTGCGCCGGGGTCCGAACGCTGTGGTCCATCGGAACCCGCGCATCCCAGATCGGATACCAGACGGCCTCGGCGAGGGCATCGATGGAGCGACCGTCGGTATGCAGCAACACGAGGTCCAGGTCACTCCGCTCAGACAGTTCACGCCGTCCAAAACTTCCTGCCGCCGCCAGACAGGCGCTCAACGGGTCGATGTCAAGCCGCGTGGTGGCACTGTCGAAGAGTTCGATCAACCATTCATCGGTGGCCCGCGAGAGAGCCGCACGGCGCTCCGGACCGGTGAGATCCGAGCGCCGTACGGCCTCCCGCTGCGCGTTCACCATGCAATCAGAGCGCGTCGACGCCCCTCTCCCCTGTCCGGACCCGGACGACGGTGTCGACTGGTGTCGCCCACACCTTCCCGTCGCCGATCTTGCCCGTTCGCGCGGCCGTGACGATGGCGTCAATGACGGTATCCGCCTGGGTGTCGTCCACGAGGACCTCGATCCGCACCTTCGGGATGAGATCGACCGTGTACTCGGCGCCGCGGTAGACCTCCGTGTGTCCCCCTTGACGCCCGAACCCCGACGCTTCCGACACCGTCATGCCCTGGATATCGAGTCCCTCTAGCGCTGACTTGATGTCCTCGAGCTTGAAGGGCTTAATGATGGCCGTGATGAGTTTCACTGCTGCTCCTCCGCTCTCGCACGTCCTGCATGACCCACTCCGGCGAAGATTCCGCCGCCGCCGGACTCACCCAACTCGTACGCGGACTCCGCATGCTCCGCCAGGTCGACACCCGAGATCTCCTGCTCCTCACTGACCCGAAGACCCATGATGGCCTTGATCACCAGAGCGATCACAAGTGTTACGACGAGGGAGTAGACGAGTACCGCCAAGGCTCCCACGAACTGCAACCACAGTTGATTCCAGCCACCACCATGGAGAAGGCCGTTGATCCCGGTTGGAGAAGCCTCGGTTGCAAAGATTCCGATAAGGAGTGTTCCGACAAGTCCTCCGACCAGATGGACCCCGACTACATCCAAGGAATCGTCGTACTTGAACCGGTACTTCAACCCGACCGCCAGGGCACAGAGCACCCCAGCGATCGCCCCGATAGCCATCGCACCCAAGGGGCTCACTGCGGCACATGCCGGGGTGATCGCCACGAGCCCGGCGACAACCCCGGATGCTGCACCCAGCGACGTCGCTTTACCGTCCCGGATTTTTTCCGTCAGGAGCCACCCGAGTGCCGCGGCACATGTGGCCGCGAAGGTGTTCAGGAAGGCCACCGCCGCCGTGTTGTTCGCCGCCGTCGCCGAACCCGCGTTGAAGCCGAACCAGCCGAACCACAGGAGACCGGCGCCGATCATGACCAGGGTCAGGTTGCTCGGCCGCATCGGCACCCGAGGCCAGCCGAGACGCTTGCCGAGGACGAACACCAAGGCGAGTGCTGCGATACCCGCGTTGATGTGGACTGCTGTTCCGCCCGCGAAATCGATGATGCCGAGCTTGTAGATCCACCCTCCGTTGTCACCCGCGAGATTGAAGACCCAGTGCGCAACGGGGAAGTAGACGAGGAGGGCCCAGATGCCCGCGAAGACCAGCCATGCCGAAAACTTCATGCGATCTGCCACACCGCCTGCGATGAGACCCACCGTGAGGCAGGCGAACATCGCTTGGAAAGCAACGAATGCCATGGCGGGGTACACCGATTCGGGATTGTCCGTCATGAGTCCTTCGAGTCCTGCGTACTGGGTGACATTACCGAGCCAACCGGCCTGACCGTACGAATCGCCGAATGCGATGGAGTATCCAACGAGTACCCAGAGGACGCCCACGATGAACAGGGCGCCAAAGACCATCATCAACATGTTCAATACCGACTTCGACCTGACCATGCCGCCATAGAAGAAGGCGAGGCCGGGAAGCATCAACAGCACGAGCGCCGCAGCGGTCATGAGCCATGCGGTGTCGCCTGTGTTGAGAGCGGTCTCCATACGCGTACCTCCCTACGTCACTCGGGCTTCGCCGTGCGTTTCACGGCGGGAACCAGCCTCGGGGGTATGCATTTCATCCAGGACCTGCTCCGATTTCAGGGGCGTGACGAATCGGTGGATCGAGTTACAGGTCTGTTACGACTCCGCGAGCAGAGCATCCACGAAGTCGCCGGGCTCGAAGGGTGCGAGGTCATCAGGCCCCTCCCCGAGGCCCGCAAGTTTCACCGGGACCCCCAGTTCGCGCTGCACCGCGACCACGATGCCGCCCTTCGCGGTGCCATCGAGCTTGGTGAGGACGATCCCCGTCACGGCGACCGCCTCGGAGAACACCCTCGCCTGAGTGAGACCGTTCTGGCCGGTGGTGGCATCCAGCACCAGGAGAACCTCGTCGACGGCACTGCGCTTCTCGACCACGCGCTTGATCTTCCCGAGTTCGTCCATCAGCCCGGTCTTCGTGTGCAGGCGTCCCGCAGTGTCGATGATGACCGCGTCGAGCTCTGCATCGGCTGCCGTGGACACGGCGTCGAAGGCAACTGCTGCTGGGTCAGCTCCCTCCGGTCCCCGCACAACGGGGGCTCCCACCCGGTCGCCCCAGGTTTGGAGTTGCTCCGCCGCCGCCGCGCGGAAGGTGTCCGCCGCTCCGAGAAGCACCGTTCGGTCCTGTGCGATCAAGACGCGTGCGAGTTTGCCCGTCGTTGTCGTCTTGCCCGTGCCGTTCACGCCCACCACGAGTACCACTGCGGGGCGCCCCCCGACAGACGACCTGATTGTTCGATCCAACTCCGGACCAACCATGGCCAGAAGCTCCTCGCGGAGGAGGGTGCGCACCTCGCGTGGGTCCTGGCTTCCTTCCACCCGAACCTTTGCCCGCAACCGCTCCAGCAATTCCCGAGTGGGGCCCACACCCAGATCCGACGTCAGGAGCAGTTCCTCGACCTCGTCCCAGGTGCCGGCATCCACCCGCTCCCGGGTGAGCAGGGACAACAGACCACTACCCAGGGTCGACTGCGAGCGCGCGAGGCGGGAGCGCAGTCGATGCAGGCGCCCGGTGGCAGGTGCCGGGACCTCCACCTCCCAGACGGCGAGGTCTTCCAGTGTCACCGCCGCATCGGGCAGCACCGCAGACGGGTCCTCCACGAGGACCGTCGGTGCTTCCATCGCGGGCGGCGCATCCGCTCGTGATCGCCGGAGAAGGAGGCCGATCATGATCCCGAGCAGCAACCCGACGGCGATGACGCCGATGACGAGTGAGAGCGAGGTGTCCATGAAGAGTCCTCCGGGAGGTCAGCCTAGGCGCTGACGGACTCCCGGAGCCGCTGACTGATCATCTGCGTCACCCCATCGCCTCGCATCGAGACGCCGTACAGGGCGTCGGCGATCTCCATCGTCCGCTTCTGGTGGGTGATGACGATCAACTGGGAAGAATCACGCAACTCGTCAATGATGTCGATCAATCGCCCGAGGTTGACGTCGTCAAGCGCGGCCTCCACCTCGTCGAGCACGTAGAAGGGACTCGGGCGGGCTTTGAAGAGGGCGACGAGGAACGCCACCGCCGTCAGGGACTTCTCCCCTCCCGAGAGAAGGGATAGTCGCTTGACACGCGTACCGGGGGGCCGAGCCTCGATGTCGATGCCTGTCGTGAGCATGTCGGATGGGTCAGTGAGGACGAGCCTGCCCTCACCCCCAGGGAAGACCCGGGCGAAGACACTCTCGAACTCCCGAGCGACATCGGCGTATGCCTCGGAGAAGACCTGCTGCACCCGTGCGTCGACCTCACGGACGATCGCCAAGAGATCCTCACGCGTGCGCTTCAGATCATCGAGTTGCTCCGTCAGGAAGCGGTGACGCTCCTCCATGGCGGCGAACTCCTCGAGCGCAAGGGGGTTCACCCGACCGAGAAGCGCAAGCCCCTTCTCGGCAACGGCCAATCGACGTTCCTGCTCGGCGCGCACATACGGGTAGGGCTCCGGTGCCGGGGCGAGTGGATCGACTTCGTCGCCGGGTGCCGACACGCTCGGCGGGACCAGTTGATCCGGCCCGTACTCGGCGACGAGGACATCAGCTTCGACGCCGAATTCCGTCAGCGCTCGTTCCTCGAGTTGCTCGATCCGAAGGCGCTGTTCGGCGCGCGCCATCTCATCCCGGTGGACACTGTCGCGCAGAGCATCGGATTCCGTGCCCAACTCGCGGAGGCGGGTGCGGATGTGGGACAGCGTGTTGTCACGCTCACGCGCGCGGGTCTCGATCGCGGTGCGCTCCCGGTGCGCAAGGTGAGTCGACCTCTCAACATAGGCGGCCACCGCGCGGCTGGCCTTGAGGACGGCGTGGGAAACGATGAGTGCCGCAGCCCTGCGCTCACGGCGTTCAACCGCGGCCGCACGCGCCGAGCGCTCGCGTGCGGCGTCCTTCTCCAATCGCGACGCACGCTCGGACACGGCCGAAACTCTCTCCTCCGCCGTGCGCACGGCAAGTCGCGCGTCGACCTCAGCCGTACGACCCTGCGTGACTGCTGCGAGTAGTTCTCCACGACGGTCCACGCCCACGGTCGGCTCAGGTTCATCATGGGTCGACGCGAGTCGGCTACGCAGCCGCTCCATCGACTCGCGATCCGCGGTCAGCGCGCCGCGAGCAACCTCCAGGGCACGTTCGAGACGGTCGGCTTCCGCTGCGGCGGACCGCGCGGTCTGACCCAAGATGCCAAGTTGCTCTGCGACTGCTGCCATCTGCGCATCGGACTCGTGCAACTTCCGGAGGGTCCCCTCCGCGACGCGCGTGGCCACGCTCTGCCTCTCCCGTGCCCCAGCAAGATCGAACGTGAGTCGCTCCGAGGCGTGCGTCCATCGCTCCAATTCCGCACGCGCCTCATCGAGAGCCGCCTGAACCTCGACAAGGCTCGGCGCGCCAGTGGAGCCCCCGCGCACAACTCCGTTGCGGAAGACATCGCCCTGCTCGGTCACCCACGTCAACGCCGAATCGAGTTCCACCCCGCGAGCAGCTGCGTCACTGTCGGCCACGAGGACCGCGGATCCAAGCAGATGGTCGACGATCGCCCCGAGGTCGTCACCTGCCCGAACAGAATCCCTCAGCCATCGCCCTGCGGGCGGGTGGACCATCGTCGAGGACGGGTTCCGCGCGCTCTGATCGGCGACGATGATCGTGGCGCGACCTGCATCGAGTTCCTTTAGAACCACGAGGGATTCCACGGCTCCGCGCACGCCACGAACGACGACGGCATCGGCCACGTCTCCAAGAACGGCCGCGACGGCTGCTTGGGCACCCGGATCGACCTGAATCAACGAAGCGAGCGAACCGATCATTCCGGCCACCCGGTCAGAGGAGGCAAGGAGCGTGCCGCTCGCATCACTGCGTCGAAGGCTTAACTCAAGGGCGTCGCAACGAGCAGCGACCGCAACTCGGCGGCGGTCCACATCGTTGATCTCAGCCTGAACACGTTCGACTTCTCCGTCTGCCTGCGCTAGGGCCACCAATGACGCCTCGTGTTCGGCGTCGAGGCCGAGTTCACCTCGGCCGAGCCCCACAACATTAACTTCGATGCGCTGGAATTCACCCTGCGCTACCACACTCCGATCGCGCGCCTCCCGGACTTGTTCGGTGAGGCGCGCAATCTCCGCCTCGCGAGCGGCTACCGCCGATTGGGCTGCATTGACGTCGCCCGCGAGCACCGCGAGTCCTTCCCTGCGGTCCGCATGCGCGCGTTCGACGCTCGCCACACGCTCTTCCTCGACCGAAAGTACGGTCTCCGAAGCCTCGCGGCCAGCGATGGCCACGGTCAGCGCCTCGCGAAGCGCTGTCACCTCGCGCCCCAACTCGAATTCCTCGGTCCGGAGTGCTCGAGCTTCGGCCTCAAAGTGCTCCGGATCGCGTCCCTGAGAGATCTCCTCGTCCTCCGGCTGGAGGTAACGAACTCGCTCCACAGCCAACTGCTCCAGACCGTGGAACCTCTCCTTCAACGAACTGAGGGTGAACCAGGTCTCTTGAGCGAGGGTCACCGCGGGGCCATCGCGCTTTGCGTCGGCTTCCAGCTGAGCCTCGGATGCTTGCAGTCCGGCAATTTCTGCTTCCACCAATGACTGACGTTCGCGCAGGGCCGTCTCATCAGCGACTTCGGCCGCCAGCACCTCACGCATCTGCGCCAGATCGTCGGCCATGAGGCGCAGTCGTGCGTCGCGAACATCGGTCTGGATCACGACGGCGCGGCGCGCGACCTCCGCCTGGCGCCCGAGCGGCTTCAGTTGACGTCGCAGTTCTGCCGTCAAGTCCGAGAGACGCGTGAGGTTCGCCTGCATCGCATCCAATTTGCGAAGGGCCTTCTCCTTGCGCTTACGGTGCTTGAGGACACCCGCCGCTTCCTCGATGAATCCTCGGCGGTCCTCCGGGGTCGCCCGCAGGATGGAGTCGAGTTGACCCTGTCCGACCACGACGTGCATCTCGCGCCCGATACCCGAATCCGAGAGCAACTCCTGCACGTCGAGGAGTCGACAGGGATCCCCGTTGATCGCGTACTCGGATCCCCCGTTGCGGAAGAGAGTTCGGGAGATCGTGACCTCGGTGTAGTCGATCGGAAGCGCGCCATCGGTGTTGTCGATCGTGAGGGAGACCTCGGCGCGTCCGAGGGGCGCGCGCCCGGTGGTTCCCGAGAAGATGACGTCTTCCATCTTGCCGCCGCGCAGGGACTTCGCCCCTTGCTCACCCATCACCCAGGCCAGAGCGTCAACCACATTCGACTTTCCGGAGCCGTTGGGGCCAACGATGCACGTGACGCCGGGCTCGAAGTGCAGAGTGGTTGGCGCCGCGAAGGACTTAAAACCCTTCAGGACCAAGGTCTTGAGGTGCACGTCACTCCAGTCTCGGTTGTATTCCGCCTAACCCTACAGTCGCCACTCCGCGAAAAGTTGACTCAACGCTTACGTTGGTGCGGGCACCCGGTAGAAAAGCCAGTCCCCATCGTGGCCGATCGCGACGGGGGGCCCGGTGAGCTCGCTCAGCAGTGTTGTGATCGTCCGCGACTCGTCACGGGAGTAGCCCCTGACGTCAAGGTGAATCCCACAGACTCCCTCACGTGTCAGGCGCACGACATCGCCTGATTCCGCCGCGCGTGCAAGTCCTTCGGCGCGGCTACCACTTTCTGATCCCCGAACAGCCCCGTATGTCCACCTCTTGTCACCATTCGTGAGCGACTGCCAGAAGTGCTCGTAGTCGTTCAGGCGCCGGGATACGCTTCCATTCTCGGGATAGACCATGAAGGGCAGCTGCACGACTCCACATTCTCGTGGAATCGCTCTGTTCACATCAGCCGCGTAGGCGTATGACCAATCGGTCACACGACCGTATCGTGCCGCATTATCAAGGTAGAGCTGTCTAAACGGGATCACCTGCTCCACGAGCACGATGAGAAGGATGAGAGCCGGTCCGACGGACGCGACGATTCGTCGACCGGCAAACGATGTGCGGGCCAAAGCAGCAGCTCCGAGCAAGACGAAAAGGAGCAGGAGAGTCGGGAGAAGTCGGTTCCAAGCCCGAATCTGAGCGGTGATGAACTCCGCAAAAATGCTGTTCAGGCCCCAGGGCATGAAGAACAGAATCACGACGGCTAAGAGGAAGACAAGAAAAGCAACATCGCCAAGCCCACGCTTCCGGCGCCTAAGGCTGGCCACGCACCACGTGGCTGCGTACAGCAGGCAGGCAGTCGTGATCCACGTTCCATAGTTGGGCACTTGAGTCGCCTCGGAGAAGGGGGCATCCTGGATGAAGCCGAGGACGGCCTCGTTGACGTAGCCCATCCGCGGCAGGAGGCTCAGAGGAGCGGGAAGAAGGGCCATCGCGAGGGAGCCGGCAAGGGCAACGGACTCGTACGCCGGGCGATCCCCTAAACCAGCGACATTCTCGTGAAGCCGAGCCAGTGCGGCGGGCAACAACCCGATCACCGTCACGCCGACGATCGCCACAACGGGGATGAGATTCCAGATCGTCTCGCGTCGAGAGGAACCATGAGCGAAGCGCCACAGGACAGCGGCGCTCGTGAGGATCAGCCCGAACGCGGCGTAGTAGATGCCGGACCAAGCGGTCACGACAATGAGTACTACGAGCATGCCCCACTTGCTCAGCCCCGCCGGGCGTGCATCGCGCCAACGTCCAGTGCCGATGATCAGTGCAAGGATCACACCTGTCACTGCCGCATACATCGTCGACAGATATGCATGCCCGAGAGCGCGGCCAAAGTGGAAAGGGATGCACGAGTATGCGACAGCTAGGGAGATCGCCCACCAACCGCGCAGACCCACCAGTCTGAGTGCGACAGCAGCAAGGCCTGCAGTGAGCGGAAAAGACAAGATCACCACCATGTTGATTCCGAGAAACGGAGAGTTCGTGATGGCACCGATCAGACTCGCGACCGCGTTTTGAGTGATATCCACACCCGGAAAGAGATTGAGATTCATGCCTGACGGGAAACCGGCCTGATTGGTGATCGAGTAGCCGAGGGGGGTCCAATTCTGGCTGTTGTTGTAAGTACTCAACATGTCGCCCGGAGCCCAAGCTGACGACCACCGACGAACAATCGGCAGGAACACAACCATTGAGAGGGTCGCGCTGATAAGGGCACTCCACAGCGGCTCCCACCAGAGGGGCCGAACGCGCACGACACTCACCTCTCGGACGCTACCTTCTCGCCCTCGTCGGGGCCTCCCGCGTCCGTGGAGGACGTTGACAGCGAGGGCAAGAGAAGCTCGATCGATTCATGAAACTCTCCCTCCGGATCGCCTTGCCGCATCGAACACACGGCTCCCCCTCCCGTCCGTAGGCGTGGAGCGAACGGTCGAAGTACCCCGATTGTCCGTTCACGTTGACGTAGAGGGAGTCGAAGGAGGTTCCCCCCTCCCGTAGGGCTGCGCCCATGACGTCCCGAACGTGTTCAAGGAGTGATCCGACGGCCGCCGCCGACAGTGCATCGGTGCGTCGCCGCCCGTGCAGGCCGGCCCGCCAGAGGGCCTCGTCCGCGTAGATGTTCCCCACCCCCGAGATGAGGGTCTGGTCGAGCAGCGCGCGCTTGATTTCGGTCCGACGGGATCGGAGACGACTGATGACGGCATCGGGGTCGAACGCCGCATCGAAGGGATCGGCGGCGATATGCGCCACCGAGATCGGGATAGGCCGACCGGAGGCGTCGTGAGTCAGAGGCTCGACACCCATCCAGCCGAAGGTTCTCTGGTCTACGAACCTCACCTCGCGACCCCCGTCGGAGAAGGCGAAACGTATGCGCAGGTGCGTCTCGTACTCGCATTCGGGTGGTTGCACAAGCAGTTGTCCACTCATACCCAAGTGGGCCACGAGTGCGAGATCGGCTTCGTCAAGAGTCAGCCAGA
>VGCC01000001.1 GCA_016870195.1 Actinomycetota bacterium | reverse complement strand
GGAAGTTCGCTCGGATCGGGCACCCGCCACGGTTCGGAGCCGTTGGCGAGGTATCCGTCGGAGAGCAGGAACACCGGGGTGCGGTAGGTGACGGCGATACGTGCGGCCTCGAGTGCAGCGTCGAAGCAGTCCGAGGGGCTCTGCGGGGCGATGATCGGTACGGGGGATTCGCCGTTGCGCCCGAACATCGCCTGGAGGAGGTCCGACTGTTCGGTCTTGGTCGGCAAACCGGTGGAGGGTCCGCCGCGCTGAACGTCGATCACGATCAGCGGAAGTTCCAACGACACCGCGAGTCCGATCGCCTCGGACTTCAGGGCGATGCCCGGGCCGGACGTGGTGGTGACGCCGAGTGCGCCACCGTAGGAAGCACCGATCGCGGATGTGGCACCCGCGATCTCATCCTCAGCCTGGAAGGTGACCACACCGAAGCGCTTGTGCTTGCTCAATTCGTGCAGGATGTCTGATGCCGGGGTGATCGGGTACGAGCCGAGGAACACGGAGAGTCCACTCTGCTGCCCGGCCGCGACGAGTCCGTACGCGAGAGCCAGATTCCCGGTGATGTTGCGGTAGACGCCCTCCCGCATCGTGGCGGGCTTGACCTCGTACTGGATGGAGAAGTCTTCGGTGGTCTCGCCGAAGGACCATCCCGCTTCGAAAGCCGCGAGGTTCGCACGCATGATCTCTGGCTTCGAGGCGAACTTCTTCTCCAGGAACGTGCGTGTGCCCTCGGTGGGGCGGTGGTAGAGCCAGCTGAGCAGGCCGAGCGCGAACATGTTCTTCGCGCGCTCCGCATCCTTCTTCGTGATGTCGAATTCGGCGAGGGCCTCGACGGTCATCGAGGTGAGCGGGATCGAATGGATCTTGTAGTTGGAGAGGGACCCATCCTCGAGAGGACTCGCCGGATAGCCGACTCGCTCTAGGTTGCGCTTGGTGAACTCGTCCGTGTTCACGATGATGTCGGCGCCTGCGGGCAGATCTTTGATGTTGGCGCGCAGCGCCGCTGGGTTCATTGCCACGAGCACGTTGGGGGCATCACCGGGGGTGGTGATCTCGTGGTCGGCGAAGGCGAGCTGGAAGGACGAGACGCCGGCCATGGTGCCGGCGGGGGCACGGATCTCCGCGGGGAAGTCCGGCAGGGTGACGAGGTCGTTTCCGAACCAGGCTGTCTCGGACGTGAACCGGTCGCCGGTGAGCTGCATGCCATCGCCGGAGTCGCCAGCGAAGCGGATGACCACGCGGTCGACCTGCACGACCTGTTTCGTCACGTAAACACCCTCCCACGATCGGACATCCCGGATATCCTGAAGCACATTCTGCCGGTGGGCGCTGGTCCCCGTCACGCATCCCGGCAGTAGCCTGCCGGCGTGACCCGCTACCGCCTCCGAGACGAGCCCGGAGTGGCCGTGGAGCTGCTGAACCTGGGACTCGCCTGCTGCTCCCTGGAGGTCGAGGCGGCGGTGGGGTCGGGGGCGCTGGCCTCCGAGGTGGGGACGGAACGCTCCCCGGACTCGACCGTGCTGCTCGTCTCGGGGACGGTGACCCACGCTCTCGCTCCGGCGGTGCTGCGAGCCTGGGAGCGCGCCGCCGAACAGGGCCCGGTGCGAGTGCTCGCCTTTGGTGCGTGCGCGACGAGCGGTGGACCGTACTGGGATGCCCCTTCGGTGGTCCCGGGTGTGGACGCCCTGATTCCGGTGAGCAGGTACGTCCCCGGGTGCCCACCGGGGCCGGATTCGTTGATCGCCGCACTGCGCCGCGAGGTCGCCTGATGCAGGTGACACCGGAAGTCGTCATGCCCGCGGACTGGCGGGCCAGTGCCGAAGCGATGCACGGATGGCGACTCGATCTGCTCACCGCAATCGATCGCCGGGAGTCGATCGACGTGATCGCCCACTACATCCGCGGCGCGGAACATGCGTGGCGCATGACATGCGTTCCCTACGACGGAGCGCTCGCGAGCATCTCCGATCTCCATCCCGCTGCGGCGTGGTCGGAGCGCGAAACATCCGAGATGTTCGGGGTGCGCATCGGCGAAGGAGTACCGCTCCTGCGTCACGACCATGACACCCGACCCCCAATGCGGAAAGTGACGCCGCTCCCAGCACGGGTGGAGACCCCGTGGCCCGGCGCCGCGGAGCCCGGTGACGACGGCCGGCAGGGGGCCAATCCGTCACGGCGCCGGACTCGTCCGCCGGGGGTGCAGCCGGAGTGGGAGTTATGAGCAGACACGGTGTGATTGCGCTGATCCCGGAGGACTGCACCTCCTGCATGCTCTGTGTTCGCGAGTGTCCAGCATGGTGCATCACCCTGGAGTCCCATACCGAACAGGTCGACAAGGCTGACGCGCGCAGACCTCGCACCATCAACGTCCTCGATCAGTTCACCATCGACTACGGGCTCTGCATGTACTGCGGAATCTGCATCGAGGTGTGCCCCTTCGATGCACTGGAGTGGCGGGGGGACGTCGACTACTCCACAGTGAGCCGCGTGGATCTTGACCAGGGGATGGATATCCTTGCGGCCTGGGGGTAGCCATGGCCGAATGGACCGAAAGTCAGAATAAGAAGCTCGGGTGGTTCTACGTTGTCGTTGTCGTGATAGCCCTGATCGGGGCATTCATCGTGCAGCCGTTCGCGGACTGGGGAACATTTGGGTATGTACTCGGTGTAGTGGTCGTGATCTTCGGGCTCGTCGGTCTCCGGCAGGCTCTCACCGGCAAGGGGAATACTCGGTCCCGGAACATGACCGATGCGAAGCAGCGTCAATGGGCGATCTTCGGCTTGATCGCGGTTTCGTTCGCGCTCATTGCGTCCATTGTGACCACGTTGACGTCTCTAAACGCGACGGACGTGCTGGTTGTCGGCGCCTGGGTGGCGATGAGCGGATTGTTCATCTCGCAGATCAGGACGCTGGGCAAGTCCTAGCGGTAGTTGACGAACTGGACCGCGAAGTCTAGGTCGGCATCCTTCACCAACGCGATGGTGTCCTGCAGATCATCGCGACTCTTGCTCGTCACGCGTAACTCGTCGCCCTGAATCTGCGTTTTCACGCTCTTCGGGCCCTCATCGCGGATTAGTTTCGCGACCTTCTTCGCCTGTTCGCTGCTGATCCCGTTGGTGAACTTGCCGTTGATCTTGAACTCCTTGCCGGAGGCACGGGGGTCACCAGCGGAGAAGGACTTGAGGCTGATGCTGCGCTTGATCAACTTCTCCTTGAACACCTCGAGGGCTGCCACGGCGCGCTCCTCGGTGCCGGAGGTGATCTCCACGACCTCCTCACCCTTCCACTCGATCGTGGTACCGGTGTTCTTGAAGTCGAAACGCTGGGCGAGTTCCTTCGCCGCCTGATTCAGCGCGTTGTCCGCCTCCTGGTGATCCACCTTGGAGACGATGTCGAAACTGCTATCTGCCACGAGTGCGTCCTTCCTGGTTTACGGGCCGACCTGCACGAGTCCTTGCACCATGTGGATCAGTTGGTCGTAGGTGATGCCGGGGGAGACCTGAATCGTGACGAAGGTGGTCCCCGGCGCGGTCATGGTGCTCGTTGGCTTCATGGTCACGGTGAGGGTGCCACCGAACTTCGCCACGTCCGACTGTGAGCAACGGAACCCTGCGGGAGGTGGCGGGACTGAACCGTCAGCGCCGGGCTTGACGTTGTAGCAGTTCGCGGACACCGTGGCGCGCACTGTGTAGCGCATATCTGGGGAGCCCACGGTGATCTTCGGCTTCCCGACGAGCTCCGCGGCGATATTTGGCTCTGCGTCGAGGGCCGACGCGGTTCCCTTGTAATTCTCCAACACCGTGGCGGTGCGCGCACCCTTCGCGTAGGTGGCTTGGACTGCCATCGCGCGCGAGCCGTCACCCTGTGTGCCGTTGACGACGGTGATCTTTCCCTTCAGTGGCAGGCCCGCGGTGAACGTCGGCTTCCACAGGGAGCCGTCGCTGCCGGTGAGTTGCTGGGCTGACTCCCAGGTGGCCACCTTCTTCTGGGTGTCGGCGAGTGCGGGACCAGTAGCCGAGAAGCCGAGGAGGGCTGCTGTGGCGAGGGCTGCAATGAGGCGGTGGCGAGTGCGCATGGCTCGAGGATACGGGGCCGGAGCGGGTATCCGCGCACATGTATTGTTCGGCAGGCTCACTTCCGGGTGGGCATGGCAGGTTGCCCGAGCGGCCAATGGGAGCGGACTGTAAATCCGTCGGCTAACGCCTACAGTGGTTCGAATCCACTACCTGCCACGCTCACGTGCGGTACACATGTGTCATGGCACATGTTCTCCCGCTCACCCCTGATGAACTGGGCGCCCTAACTGAGCATTTTGCCGAGCGGTACGAGGCCACGATCGGCTTTACGCCGAACAGTCTGAAGACCATGGCGCGCCGTCCAGAGATTGTGGTCGCACTTGGTGACCTCATCACGGTGATCTGGCGGACAGGAACCGTACCGGCTGGGATGAAGGCGCTCGTCGCGCTCATGGCCTCGACTGCGGCGGGGTGCAGGTACTGCCAGGCGCATGAATCTGTTGATGCGGAGGCTCATGGGGTGCCGCGCGAAAAAATCGCTGAAATATGGTCTTTCGAGACAAGCAAACACTTTACGGATGCGGAGCGGTCAGCGTTGCGCTTGGCCCAGGCTGCTTCCGTTGTGCCAAACGCGGTGACAGTTGAGCACTTCGATCAGCTACGACTGTTTTACGATGAGGGACAAATCGTCGAGATCATGTCGACGGTCGCACTCTTTGGATATCTGAATCGATGGAATGACAGCATGGCAACTGACCTGGAGACAGAACCCCGCTCTCAAGCGTTGAGCGTGCTCCCGGGATGGGTCTCAGGCAAACACGAAAGTGCGTGAGGGTCTGTTTCACCTCGGGGCCTTAGACGAATCCGTTCGGCGCCACAGCCACCTTGAGGCTGGCGGTGTCCATGCTCATCCGCATCGCCTCGTCCACGTCGTCGAGGGCGTATTGATGGCTCACCATCTCCTCGAACGGGTACCGGTCTGCGTGGCGCTCCATGAGCGTGAGTGCCGGTCCATATCCCGTGGAGGGGTGGTTGGTGATTCCGATCAAGCGGATGTTTTTGCTGCAGATGTGACGGTGGACATTCATTGTCACCTCGCCCGTGTCCGCGAAGTTTCCCATTTCGAGCATCATGCCGCCGCGCTTGAGCATTTCGATACCTTCGACAAAGGATCGAGGAGTGTTGGCCATATGGAGGACGACGTCGGCACCTCGACCTCCGGTGAGTTCCCTGACCGTGGCGATGCGCCCTTCGGGTGATGTCTGAGCGACATTCAGTGTGACATCCGCTCCCATTCGCTTCGCAAAATTGAGGCGCGTCTCGCTCAAGTCGGTTGCGATGATCTGGCCGGCGCCCATCAAGTCGGCCTTCGCGACGTGGAGGAGACCGAGCGGTCCGTTGCCGATCACGACCACGGTGTCACCAGAGTTCATTCCCTCATGGGACATCGAACTGAATTCCTTCAGTTTGTCCAGGGAAGCCGTGCATGCCATCAGCTCGACCAGCACGGCAGCTTTCGGAGAGAGGCCACTGGGAACCTTGTAGACGAATGTGTCAGGACGGATGTACACCTGCTGACTCCAGCCACCCATGAGGTGAGGCCAGTCGGCCGATGAGTACGAGTTTCCGTAACAGTCACTGTGCTCGCACCACACATACCCCATGACGTGGGTGCACTCGTAGCACTTCCCGCACACGATGTCCGGGCACATGGCGATGCGGTCACCGACCTTGAGCGGCTTACCGTAGAACTCCAAGTGCTCAGCTGCGCGAGGAGTGATTTCCGAGACGATCCCGACATTCTCATGTCCTTGGATGATCGGGAACGGCGTGTCCGTCTCAGCGGGGGTGCCGGCGTATTGCTTGGTTTCGCCAAGGTAGGTGTGCTTGTCCGTTCCGCAGATGCCGGAGAGTTCCATCTCCATGAGTAAGGAGCCATCCGGCAACGTGGGCCGCTCGAACTCCTGGATCTCGTACCTACCCGGGCCGACGAGAACCGCGGCACGGACCGCTGACTTCATGGGACCATGGTAGGAGCAGAGTCAACCGCGACATCTATCGTTGCCACAGCTCAGGACCCGGGTCTACCGACACGCGGAGGGGAGATGCTGACGTCAGCGGAATCACTCAAGCCTTCCAAGGCCGACAAGTTCGCTTTCGGGCTCTGGACCGTGGGCTGGCAGGCGCGGGATCCCTTTGGTGACGCCACTCGCGAGCCGCTCTCACCCTTCGAGACCCTCGATCGACTCTCGGAGCGGGGCGCCTGGGGTGTGTCCTTCCACGACGACGACCTCGTGCCCTTCGCTGCCGACGACGCCGAGCGCCGTCGAATCTTCGACCAGTGGAAGTCGGCCCTGGAGAAGACCGACATGGTCACCTCGATGATGACGACGAACCTGTTCACGCACCCGGTCTTCAAGGATGGTGCGTTCACGTCGAATGATCGCGACGTGCGTCGTCTGGCGATCGCCAAGACTCGACGCAATCTGGACTACGCCGCCGAGATGAACGTTCCGACATACGTGCTCTGGGGTGGGCGCGAGGGATCGGAGATGGACGTCAGCAAGGACGTTCGTGAGGCGCTGCAGCGGTACAAGGAGGGCGTCGACCTGCTCTGCCAGTACATCATCGACCAGGGCTACGACATTCGGCTCGCCATCGAGCCCAAGCCCAACGAGCCGCGCGGCGACATCCTGTTGCCTACCGTCGGGCATGCGATCGCGTTCATCGATCAGTTGCAGTACCCCGACATGGTGGGACTCAACCCTGAGGTGGGCCACGAGCAGATGGCCGGGCTCAATTACGTGCACGGCATCGCCCAGGCACTGTGGTGCGGGAAGTTGTTCCACCTGGATCTCAATGGGCAGCGGGGCATCAAGTTCGATCAGGACCTGGTCTTCGGTCATGGTGACCTGATCAACGCCTTCTATCTCGTGGATCTCGTCGAGAACAGCGGATACGACGGGCCGAAGCACTTCGACTACAAGCCGATGCGCACCGAGGACATCACGGGTGTCTGGGCGTCAGCCAGCGCGAACATGAGCATGTACCTGATGCTGCGCGAGCGTGCGCGGGCCTTCCGCGCGGATCCGCGGGTGCAGGAGGCACTAAAGGCATCGGGGCTCCTGTCCCTGTCCCAGCCGACTCTCGCGCCGGGGGAGACCATCGACGACCTGACGTTCTCGCCGGCGGATGCGGATCGGCTTGCCGAACGTGGCTACGCCTACGTCCAGTTGGCGCAGCTGGGCATCGAGCACCTGATGGGTGCCCGCTGAACGGTTAGGGAGTCGCCAGGGGCCGCAACTGCTCGATCTCGGCTTCCTGCGTACTGATGATTTGCTGCGCGAGCTCGGCCACGCGTGGATCAGACGAGTCGCGAACCTCGACAGCCATGTCGATGGCACCTTGGTGATGCTCGATCATCAACTGCGCGAAGAGTTGATCGAAATCTGCTCCCGAGCTCGCTTCGAGCTCGGCGAGTTGCTCATCGGTCAGCATGCCCGACATCCCATGGCTGCCGTGCGCCGCCATGGCCTCGTCACCCGCGAGACGGGGCACACCCCACTCCTCCAGCCATGCAGCCATCTGATCGATCTCCGGTTGCTGCGCCGCCTTGATCTCGGCGGCGAGTTCCAGGATCTGCGGATCCTGGGCGCGGGTCGGGGCGAGATCCGCCATGACCACGGCCTGCTCGTGGTGGGGAATCATCATCTGCGCGAACATCGCATCCGCGGCCGATGCATCACCGGCGGGATCCGGTGCTGCCGCGTGGTTCGAACACGCGGTGAATCCGACGATCGCGAGCAGGCTGGCGACAATCACGAGCGTTCGGCGCATGTAATCAGCATGCGGGTCTAGCGTCGATCGCGCAATTCAGCGATGTCATGCCCCATCACGGAGGAGTCGTCGGAGGATCTTGCCCGAGGGAGACTTGGGGATGCTGTCCGTGAACACGACGTCATGGATCACCTTGTAGGTGGCGACATGGCCGTTCATGAAGGCGGTGAGGTCCTCGACGCTCAACTCCTGGCCAGGCTTCAGGACGATGAATCCACGTGGATGCTCGCCTGCTTCTTCGTCGGGGACGCCGATCACGGCGGCGTCGGCGATCGCCGGATGGGTGAGCAACAGTGCCTCGAGTTCGGCGGGGGCCACCTGGAATCCCTTGTACTTGATCAACTCCTTCACGCGATCGACGATCGTGAGATGGCCATCCGCATCGATGAATCCGACGTCACCCGTGTGGAGCCAGCCATCGGAGTCGATGGTGATTGCCGTCGCCTCCGGATTGTTCAGGTAGCCCTTCATCACTTGTGGTCCACGCACCCAGAGTTCACCAACGCCTCCCACCTCTTGATCCGCGCCGTCTTCGACGTCGACGATTCGGCACTCGGTATTCGGCACCGTCACGCCGCAGGTGCCCGGCTTGAAGCCGCCTAGCAGGGTGATGTGTGTGACGGGGCTGAGTTCGGTCATTCCGTACCCCTGCACAACCTCGCAGTCGATGCGCTCGGCTGCCTCGCGGGCGAGCTCTGCTCCAAGGGGTGCAGCACCGGAGAAGACCTGCTTGAGGCTCAACAGGTCGAAGTTGTCGACGAGGGGATGCTTGGCCAGTGCGAGCACGATCGGAGGAACCGCGAAGAGTCGGGTGATGCTGCGTTCCTGGATGATGCCCAGGCACTGCTCGAGGTCGAATCGGGGAACAGTGACGATGGTCGCCCCTCGGCTGAGGAAGAAGTTCATCAGCACCTGCATGCCGTAGATGTGGAAGAAAGGAAGCACCGCGAGCACGACCTCACCATCGGTGATGGCCAGCCCGTCTTTGACCTGCACGAGATTCGCGACCAAGTTCCGGTGGGTCAACATCACGCCTTTGGGCAGTCCCGTGGTTCCCGAGGAGTAGGGGAGCACCACGATCTGCTCGCGCGGGTCAATCGGTACCTGCGCGATGGGAGCGCCCATCAAGGACGTGAACGACGGCAGGCCATCCGGCGGATCGCCGATGATGAAGACCTCGGCGACCTTGGCCGCCTTCGCTGCGGCGACCGCCGTCTCAGCGAACGGGGCGACGGTGACCACGAGTGCGGATTCCGAATCGCGCAGCTGGAAGGCGACCTCCTCCGCGGTGTAGGTCGGGTTGATCGTGCTCACGGCCACACCAGCCACGGCGGCGCCATGGAACACGATCGCAAACTCAGGGATATTCGGTGACATCAACGCGATCGTCGAGCCAGGACCCAGCCCACGAGCTTGGAGACCTCCCGCGAACGCGTGGATTGCCCCGGAGAGCTGTGCGTAGGTGTAGGTGCGTCCGGTGGGCCCATCGATGAGGGCGGGGCGATCCGGTACCCGGGCTGCCTCCTGGAGAACGAATTCGGTGATGGTGACATCGGGGATCTCGACATCGGGCAGTGGGCTGCGGTGGATGATCACGAGGCACCCTTCCTCTCAGCGTAGCTCATTGTGGCAATGCTCAGAGAGAGCGTCTAGAGGAACACCAGAAGAACTGCCGTGAAATGACCGGCGCGTATGCGTCCGCGAATCAGGCCGTGGACTCCTCGTGCTCCTTCGCCAGATGGCCCCCGATCAGGACCCCGGTGACCAGGATCAGCATCAACGCCGTCATGGCCGAGTCCTGGAACGCGGGTTCCAGGCCATTCCATTTCGAGTTCAAGTACATGATGGACCAGTTGCCACCGATCACCATGAAGCCGAGGAAGAACACCGCGAGACCGAGAATCCCGCCGGCGTAGGTTCATTTCTGCGCATGTCCCCAGCGTGGGCAGGTGCGGGAGGCACGCAAGCCCTTGATTCCGGCGATGAGCAGCAGGATCCCGGTGAGGGTCTCGGCTGTCATCACAACTAATTAGGAGATCGCCTGAAACCAGGTCGCGTCGATGAACCGCCACTCAAAGCCACTGTCCGCGGGGACACCGTCGCCGCTGATGACTCCCTGCACGAAGGGCCAGTTGCTCGCGTTGGGATTGGTCGGGTTCGTGATGTTGTCGAATCCCACGACAAGGTAGTTCGCAGCGACCATCAGAACGAACAGCGACGTGACCACGCGGGCCATCCGCCAGACCGACCAGGAACCCATGCTGACTCCCTCCCGAGGATGCGTGATTCAGTGTGAGGGGACCGGAGGGCATGGACGGGGCAGGCGCGCCGATCAGTCGAACGGGTAGTGGACTCCGGTGAGCTCCTCGCTGATCGACCAGAGGCGCTCGGCGGCACGGCGATCCTTCGCGGCTGCGGTCCGATCCACGACGCGCGGGTAACCACGAATCTCCGCCGGACCGTCCGGGCCCACGTACGTGTCGCCGGGCAGTCCCGGCGCGGTTGCAGCGAAGAGAGTGGGGAGTGCACCCATCTGTGCGGATTGACCGATGAGCGAGTTCATCACCTTCGTAATGCTCATCTCAAGACCCGCGTTGCGCATGGCGGGGCTTGCATGCTGGAGGTTCGTGTTGCTGTAGCCGGGGTGGGCGGCCATCGCCTTGATGTCCATCCCTGCCGCATCGAGTCGATGTTGCAGCTCTGCGGTGAAGAGAAGATTCGCAAGCTTGCTCTGCCCGTACACGTTCCAGCGGCCGTACTTGCGCTCGCCCATAAGGTCGTCGAAATTCATTCCGCGGACCATCCGATGGGCGCTGGAGGAAACCGTGACCACGCGCGACTTGGGGATCGCGACGAGTGCCGGGAGTAGGAGGCCGGTGAGTGCAAAGTGACCCAGGTGGTTGGTGGCCAATTGCATCTCGTATCCATCGGCGCTGAGCGTGCGCGGGATCGCCATGATCCCGGCGTTGTTGATCAGTAGGTCCAAGCCCGACGGGTGCGCCGCAGACCACTCTGCCGCGAACGCGCGTACGGAAGCGAGGTTTGCCAGATCGAGCTCCCGCACCTCGGTCGCACCGCGGATCCCGGCGGCGGTGGCCTGACCCTTCGCCACGGACCGCACGGCAAGGGTCACCTCGGCACCGTGCTCGGCGAGCGCTCGGGCGGTCTCGGCGCCGATCCCGGAGTTCGCTCCGGTGACGATTACCCGCCGCCCGGTGAGGTCGGGAATGTCCTGCTCTGTCCAGCGTGGATATGCGCTCATGGCAGTAGTCAATCGGGTGGTGCCCGATGTCGCCCACTGTGGTCCCTTGGGTACCCTTATGCGGCTCACGGCCCCTTTAGCTCAGTCGGCAGAGCGTCTCCATGGTAAGGAGAAGGTCTACGGTTCGATTCCGTAAAGGGGCTCGATCACGACCGGGCCCACCGGTCGTGCGCGGCGGGGTAGCTCAGTTTGGTAGAGCAAGCGGCTCATAATCGCTGTGTCGCCGGTTCAAGTCCGGCCCTCGCTACGGGACGGCCCCGTGGGCCGCGAAACTGCTACAGGGAACAAGGAAAGAGGAGACGATGGCGAAGGCCAGCGACGTACGCCCGAAGATCACCATGGCGTGCGAGGAGTGCAAGGACCGGAACTACATCACCAAGAAGAACCGGCGCAATGATCCGGATCGTCTGGAGATGCAGAAGTTCTGTCCCAAGTGCAATAAGCACACCCTGCACAAGGAAACGCGCTAGTACCGACCGCCCGTGGCGCTCAACCCGGATCTCGTCGGACGTTCCTATCCGCCCTCTCCTGTGTATCAGGTGGGGCGAGAGAAGGTGCGTGAGTTCGCGCGTGCCATCGGCGAGTCATCGCCCCTGAGTTCCGACGTGGATGCTGCTCGAGCAGCCGGCTATCCCGACCTCGTCGCGCCTCCGACTTTCGCGATCATCGTTTCGTTCGAGGCGGGCCGTCAGGCTGCTTTCGACCCGGAGCTGGGTCTGGACTACACCCGGGTCGTCCACGGTGAACAGAGTTTCGAATACATCCGCCCGATCGTCGCCGGTGATGAACTCGTCTGCACCGCCTCGATCCATGCGGTGCGTGAGGCGGCCGGCAACGACATTCTGACCACACGGGGCGACATCTCCACTGTGTCCGGAGAACCTGTGTGCACCACCTACTCCGTGCTCGTCTCGCGGAGGGCGGAGTGATGACGCCCCCGACCCTCGCATCCGTGAGCGTCGGCGACGAACTCGCTCCCGTCCACATCCAGGTCACGCGCGCTGACCTCATTCGCTACGCAGGTGCCTCCGGTGATTTCAACGTCATCCATTGGAATGAACGCGTCGCAACCGCAGTGGGTCTGCCCAACGTCATCGCGCACGGAATGCTCACGATGGGTGCTGCCTCGCGGGTGGCCACCGAATGGATAAGGGATCCTGGCCGGGTGGTCTCGTATTCCTGCAGATTCACGCGTCCCGTCGTCGTTCCCGACGATGAGGCGGGAGCCTCCATCGAGGTGACCGGATCCGTGACCGGGATCGAAGGTGACCTGGTCACCGTCGCGATGAAGGTCGTGTTCGATGGATCCACCGTGTTGGGAAAACCAACGATCGTCGTTCGGCTGTCCGCCTGATGCAGATCCATCCGGATCTCCCACGCGTGGAGCATGCCCACCGGGACTCCGTCTCCGGGACGTGCGTGGTCGCTGTGATCGCGGATGGGTGGCCCGAGGACATCGAGACGTCGGTCCGTTCCGTGATCGAACACTCCGCTCCCGACGTGCGCGTAGCGATTCTCGATTGCGGGAATATGGACGGTGCCGGCGAGCGGGCGTACGCACTTGCCGAGGAGTTCCCCGAGCGCGTGCACGCATTCCATGTGGCTGGAACCGTGGCGGATGTCGGCTGGGGTCCTGCGATGCGCACCCTCATCGCCACCGTCGATGCCCCTTTCAGCGCACCCATCGACACCGCGACGATCCTCACCGGCGACGCCTTTCCGCACCTCCTGGCACCGTTCGATGATCCGAGCATCGTGGCGACCGGTTGGCGTGGAGCCAATGTCAACACGGAGGACTGGTACTCCTTCGACAGCGCCGGTCCCGGAGATGTCGATGTCGCGATGGGCTATCTCATGGTGGTCCGCACCGATGCCGCGAGGACTACTCCACCGCATCGCAAGGCGCGCTTCTATCGGAATGCGGACATGGAGTGGTGCCTGGCGCTGCGAGATGCAGGCGGCAGGATCGTGATCCCGGAGGGTGAGTTGCCGATCCGCCAGGAACGCCACCGCGGTTACTACGACTCCGATCCCGAATATCGCGACCAGGAGTCCCAGCGAAACTACCGACGACTGCTCGATCGATTCAAGGGTCGCACCGACATCCTCGCTCCGCGCTGATCACGATGCGCATCGCTGCCGTGTGATCTGGGAGGATCCCCACGTGCGACTCTCCGAACTCACCACGATGCGCGTCGGCGGTGAACCCCGTGAGGTGATCGACGGGGATGTCATCGAGGAGATCATCGAGGCGGTGACCGAATGTGATGACCTCGGCCGTCCCGTCGTGATCTTGGGGGAGGGGAGCAATGTCGTCTGCGGTGACGACGTTGGGGACCTCACGGTCATCCACATCGTCACTCGCGGCATGGTGATCGAGACGCACGCAGAGCATGCGACCGTCATCGCGGCGGCGGGCGAGGACTGGGATCATTTCGTCACCTTCTGCGCCGAGTCCGGGGCGAGTGCCATGGCCCCGCTGTCGGGTATCCCGGGATCCGTCGGGGCGACTCCGATCCAGAACGTCGGCGCGTACGGGGTGGAGGTGGCGGCATTTATCGACGGTGTGCACGTGTGGGACCGCAGCGAGCGTGTTGCGCGCTGGTTGACGCGGGAGGACTGCGCGTTCGGATATCGCACGAGTGTCTTCAAGGAGCACCCCGACCGCTACGTGATTCTCGAGGTCAGGTTCGTCCTACCCGCGTCCGGGGAAGTGGTCATCGAGCACGAACAGCTGGTGCAGGCGCTCGGTGTGACCGTCGGGTCACGCGTCCCGGGTACCCAGGTGCGCGAGTTGGTGCTTGCTCTGCGACGCTCGAAGGGGATGGTGGTCGATCCCGCAGATCCCGACAGCATCAGCGTCGGCTCCTTCTTCGTGAACCCGACCTTGGGTGATGCGGACGTGGCGCGCCTCCCGGCTGAGTGTCCGCGTTTCCCGGCAGGGCCCGGACGAACCAAGGTCAGCGCGGCGTGGTTGATCGAGAATGCGGGAATCACGCGCGGCTTCACCCTCGGGACACCCGCGCGCGTGTCCACCAAGCACGTGCTCGCGTTGACCAATGGCGGGGGAGCGAGCGCGGCGGATGTGCTCACGCTCGCGCGTCACGTGCGCGCCACAGTCCTCGATCGCTGGTCTGTCGAGCTGCAGCCGGAGCCGCGTCTGATCGGGATGTCCCTGACGGGTTGAGTTAGTGCGTCTCGGCAAGGAGCGCGCCCATGCGCTGCACGCCCTCGGTGATGTTCGCATCCGACGTTGCGTAGGACAGTCGCAGATACCCCGGGGTTCCGAACGCTTCACCGGGGACCACAGCGACCTCTGCCTCGTCGAGAATCAGTGAGGCGAGCTGCGCGGAGTCGGTCGACACCTTCCCGCGGATCTCCTTGCCGAGTACTCCCTTGACCGACGGGTAGACGTAGAACGCACCTTCCGGCATCGGACAGTTGACACCTGGGATCGCGTTGAGCAGGTCGACGATGAGTTTCCGTCGACGGTCGAAGGCGACTTTCATCTCGTCCACGGCTTCCAACCCGCCGCTCACCGCGGCGAGTGCGGCTACCTGGGAGACGTTGGCGACATTCGACGTGGAGTGCGATTGCAGGTTCGTCGCCGCCTTGATGACGTCGGCGGGACCGGCCATCCAGCCCACGCGCCATCCGGTCATCGCGTAGGTCTTGGCGACACCATTGATGACGACACACGTGTTGCCGAGTTCGGGAACGAGCACGGGCATCGAACTGAACTGAGCGTCGCCATAAACGAGGTGCTCGTAGATCTCGTCGGTGATCACCCAGACACCGTTGGCCAGCGCCCACTCGCCGATAGCCTTCACTTCGTCGGGGGAGTAGACGGCACCGGTGGGATTCGACGGCGAGACGAAGACGAGGGCCTTCGTGCGCGGAGTCCGCGCGGCCTCGAGTTGGGCGACAGTCGCGCGGTACCCGGAGGTCTCGTCGGTCATCACCTCGACGGGGACACCTCCCGCGAGACGGATTGATTCGGGATACGTGGTCCAGTACGGCGCGGGGAGGATCACCTCGTCGCCGGGATCGAGGAGGGCCGCGAAGGAGTTGTAGAGCGCCTGCTTTCCGCCGTTGGTCACCGCGACCTGGGATGCCTCGATCGCCCAGCCCGAGTCCCGGAGGGTCTTCGTCGCGATCGCGTCCTTGAGGGCGGGCAGGCCGCCGGCGGGCGTGTACCGGTGCCACTTCTCCTCGCGGCAGGCGGCCACCGCCGCCTCCACTATGTAGGAGGGGGTGGGGAAGTCAGGCTCACCGGCACCGAAGCCGATCACGGGACGCCCGGCCGCCGCGAGGGCCTTGGCCTTGGCGTCCACGGCGAGGGTGGCCGATTCCGTGATGGAGCCGATGCGACGGGAGATGCGGCTGGTCATGGACGCATCATGGCAGGGGAGCCGACTGTGGTCGCTTCCGCTCAGGCCCGTACACTCGTGAGGCTGTACACGTGGGCGTCAGCCTGCCCTCAGGCGGACGTTCGAAGGGCTGTAGCTCAATTGGTAGAGCACCGGTCTCCAAAACCGGCGGTTGGGGGTTCAAGTCCCTTCGGCCCTGCTGATCGGTGAACGACGAACGACGAGTGAAGGAGGTGGGCACGGTGGCCGACGTCGACGCACGCCCGCAACCGCGCCCGGATTCCACGAAGAAGGGGCTCTTCGCACGAATCGCGTTGTTCATCCGCCAGGTTGTCGCCGAATTGCGCAAGGTCATCTGGCCGACGCGCAAGGAGTTGATCGCCTACACCACGGTCGTGCTGGTGTTCGTCTTGGCCATGGCCGGGATCATCGCCGCGTACGACTACGTCTTCACCCAGGGAGTGCTGTTCATCTTCGGATGACAGCGACCTTCCCCACGACCGAGGAGTGAACGTGTCCGAGCAAGAGAATCGCATCACCGATCCCTTCGCGCTGCCCGGGGAGCCTGTTGCTGAGCAACCGGCACCGCAGTCAGCCGAGGACGCGGTGCTCGATTCCATCGAGCAGGCGGCCGAGGGCTTCGCGGTCAACGAACTTGAGGCCGAGGCCGAGGTTGTCGCTGAGGCCCAGGCGATCGTCGATGCGGCTGCAGATGCCGAAGATGCCGCGGAAGAACTCGCCGAAGCTGTCGAGGAGGAAGAGGAAGTCGATCCCGTTGCCGAATTCAAGGAGCGCATGCGCCTTGCCCCCGGTGATTGGTTCGTCGTGCATTCCTACGCGGGCTATGAGAACAAGGTGAAGGGCAACATCGAGGCGCGCACCTCCACCCTCAACATGGAGGACTACATCTTCCAGGTTGAGGTTCCGATGGAAGAGGTCACCGAGATCAAGGGCGGTGTGCGCAGGCAGGTGCGGCGCACCAAGTTCCCCGGATATGTGCTCGTGCGCATGGACCTCACCGACGAGTCGTGGGGCGTCGTGCGCCACACACCTGGAGTGACCGGATTCGTCGGCCACGGACACTCGCCGTCACCGCTGTCCCTCGACGAGGTGACCGCGATCCTGGCTCCGGCACCGGTGAAGAAGGCTGCCCCCGCCGGCGCGGGTGCGGCTGCAGGAAGTATCGGCGAGACCACCGCCGCGGCGCCCATCAGCATCGACATCACAGTCGGCGACTCCGTCACCGTCGTCGACGGACCGTTCGCCACACTCCACGCCACGATTTCCGAAATCAACATCGAAGCCCAGAAAGTCACGGGCTTGGTGGAGATCTTCGGCCGCGAAACTCCTGTCGAGCTGGCCTTCGGTCAGATCATCAAGAACTAGAGAACCCTGCCCGCGCCGCGAGCAGGTCACACCACAGTAAGGACCCGACGCACCATGGCACCGAAGAAGAAGGTCACCGGCCTGATCAAGTTGCAGATCCAGGCAGGCCAGGCCAACCCCGCCCCGCCGGTGGGCCCCGCATTGGGCCAGCACGGCGTGAACATCATGGAGTTCTGCAAGGCGTACAACGCCGCGACGGAGGACCAGCGTGGGCAGGTCATCCCGGTGGAGATCACCGTGTACGAGGACCGGAGTTTCGACTTCATCCTCAAGACCCCGCCCGCCGCGAAGCTCATCCTCAAGGCCGCCGGCCTGGAGAAGGGCTCCGGCACACCGCACACCGTCAAGGCCGGCAGCATCACCAAGGACCAGGTGCGCCAGATCGCCGAGACGAAGATGCCCGACCTCAACGCCAACGACGTCGAGGCCGCGATGAAGATCATCGAGGGCACCGCCCGCCAGATGGGTATCACCGTCACCGCCTAGGTGACACACGTGGGAGAGCCAGCGCGGCTCGCACACCACAACCTGCGAAAAGGAGCAGATATGAAGCGCAGCAAGGCCTACCGCGCAGCGGTAGAGAAGATCGATGCAGACAACCTCTACAGCCCGCTCGAGGCTGTGCGCTTGGTCAAGCAGACCGGCGGTGGCACCAAGTTCGATCAAACCGTCGAAGTGTCCATGCGTCTGGGTGTTGACCCGCGCAAGGCCGACCAGATGGTCCGCGGCACCGTGAACCTCCCGCATGGCACCGGCAAGACCGCACGGGTCCTGGTCTTCGCCAATGGTGAGAAGGCGGAGGAGGCACGCGCCGCCGGCGCTGACTTCGTCGGTTCCGACGATCTGCTCGAAAAGGTCAAGGGTGGCTGGACGGACTTCGATGCCGTGGTCTCCACCCCCGACCTCATGGGCAAGGTCGGCACCCTCGGCAAGGTCCTCGGCCCCCGCGGCCTCATGCCCAACCCCAAGACCGGCACCGTCACGATGGACGTGGCCAAGGCCGTCGGTGAAATCAAGGGCGGCAAGATCGAGTTCCGCGTCGACAAGCACTCCAACCTGCAGTTCCCCATCGGCAAGGTCTCCTTCGGAGATCAGGCCTTGGTGGAGAACTACGGCGCGGTGCTCGACGAGGTCCTGCGCCTGAAGCCCTCCTCCTCGAAGGGCCGCTACATCAAGAAGACGGTCCTGTCGTCCACGATGGGCCCGGGCGTCCCGGTCGATCCCAACCGCACGACGGCCCTCCTCGCGGAGGATTCCTCCGTCTAGTTCGACTTTTCACGAATGGGCGGGTGCGGTGCACCCGCCCATTCGTCATGATCTGGGCGATGTGGGTTGACCGGCCCCCGTGGTCAGGTCAGACTGACTGATCGGTCGAGCCGGAAGGGGCCGTGGTGAAGTACGTCCTACCGCTGACCCATCCCCTGCTTCACGTAGTCGATGTCTCGGTCACCCTGTCGGGTCTGAAGATTCTCGACAACGTGAGCATCGGGATCCCGGAAGGTGCAGTCACCGGCCTCATCGGGCCGAACGGTGCGGGAAAGACCACGGTCTTCAATGTGATCAGCGGGTTCGTGCAGGCGGATTCAGGGCAAGTTCGCTTCGATGGCACACGCCTCAAGCACATCAAGACGCACCACTTGACCTCGATGGGCATCTCCCGGACCCTGCAGGGCGTCGGCCTCTTCCCGTCACTCACCGCACTCGACAACGTGCTGCTGGGCGGGAGTGCGCAGGTGAAGAGCGGGATCGTCGCGGATTCGCTCGCCATGCCCTGGACCGATGTTGAGCAGCGGCGCCTGCGTGAGCGCGCGTACGCGGTGATGGAGGAGATGTCCATCCTCGACGTGGCCGATCGATTCCCCAGCGAACTGCCGTATCCGGTGCAGAAGCGCGTCGCGATGGCACGCGCACTCGTCAGTGACCCAAAGGTGCTCCTCCTCGATGAACCCGCGGGCGGTATCGGCGCAGGCGACATGGCGGACCTCGCTCGCATCATCAAGTCGTGGGTACCCAATCGCACCGTGTTGCTCGTCGAGCACCACATGGAGTTGGTCATGGACGTATGCGACCTGATCTGGGTCCTCGATGCGGGAACCGTCATCGCTTCGGGGTCACCGGAGCAGGTGCGCACCGATCCCGCGGTGCTTGCCGCCTATTTGGGGGAGGAGGAGGACTGATGCTCGAAGTCGAGAACCTTTCCGTCTCCTACGGGCCCGTCAAGGCCCTCTCGGATGTCTCCCTCACCGTCCCACCGGGTCGCGTCACTGCGGTTATCGGCGCGAACGGAGCGGGTAAGTCCACCTTGATGCGGACTCTCGCTGGGCTGGTGAAGCCGGAAGAGGGCCGGATCCGGATGAACGGCCAGGACATCACCGGGTGGGGTCCCGAGGAGGTCGTGCGGACCGGCATCGCTCTCGTTCCCGAGGGCCGATCCACCATCCCGGACCTGACGGTGTTGGAGAACCTGCGACTCGGAGGCATGTGGCGCACGGGTGCTCAGCGCACCGCTTCCGAGAATCGGGTCTTCTCCTTGTTCCCGATCCTGGAAGAGCGCAAGCACCTGGGTGCGGACACTCTTAGTGGTGGAGAGCGCCAGCAGCTCGCGATCGGCCGTGCCCTGATGTGTGGTCCGCAGACCCTGCTCCTCGACGAACCGTCGCTGGGTCTCGCGCCCCTGATCGTCACGCAGATCCTGCACCTCGTGGAGAAGATGGCACGGGAAAGCGGACTCGCGGTCCTGCTCGTCGAACAGAACGCGACGACAGCCCTACGTGTCGCGAGGACGGGCATCGTCTTGAACCTGGGCCGCATCGTTATATCGGGCCCGGCATCCGACGTTGCCGCGGATGAACAACTTCGACACGCATATCTGGGTTACTGAGGAGGTGACATGGGGTCTTTCTTGGACTACTTCCTAGGCGGCATCGCCAACGGCGCCGTGATCGCGCTCATGGCCCTGGCACTCGTGCTGGTCTGGCGATCGACCCGAGTGGTCAACTTCGCTCAGGTGGGCCAGGCGATGTTTACATCCTTCATCGCCCTCACTGCCGTGAACATCACCGGCTCATGGTTGATCGGCCTGATCGTGGGAATCATTGCGGGCGGGATTCTCGGCTTCATCGTGCATGTTCTGGTGATGCGTCCGGTCCGTCGCGCGGATGCATCCGGGGCGATCATCGCAACTTTCGGTGTGCTCATCGCCCTACAGTCGTTGGCCGCGATGATCTGGACCGCCGAGCCCCGCGCCTATCCCACGCCCATCGAGTATGCAGGTCTGACGATATTCGGCCGCGTTGTTCCTCTCACGGGTTACGACGTTTTCGTCTTCATCGTGATGATCGTGCTGGTTCTCTTCCTCACCATCTTGTTGACGAAGACGAAACTCGGCTTATCGATGCGGGCATCCGCGTTCAACCCAGAGGTCGCGCGACTCTCAGGTGTGCGCGTGAGTCGAATGCTCGCCATCGGCTGGATCATCGCCGGCATGGTCGGAGCTGTCGCCGGTGTGCTGATTGCGCCGATCTCCTCACTGTCTCCGAACACCTTCGACATCTTCCTGGTCTTCGCGTTCACTGCGGCGGTGATCGGTGGGCTTGACTCGCTCGTTGGAGCCGTCGCATTCGGCATCGGTACAGGCCTCATCCTTTCGCTGGTCACTGGCTACAGCGATGCTTCGAATGCGCCGATCGTCGCACTTATCTTGCTAGCACTCAATCTGTGGTTCAAGCCTGACGGTGCCTTCTCCCATCACAAGGCAAGGTCCGTCTAATGCGCGATCGTTGGACGGACTTCACGCTGCGCGCACCCGGATCGCGGTTTGCCGGTCACGCCCTGCTGGCATTCGTGATCTGGATCCTGTTAGCACGACTCAACATGATCATTGATGCCCAAATGAGTTACTACCTGGCCCTGGCGGCGATGTACGCCACCGCCATGTTCGGAATGACCATCCTCGTCGGTCTCTCAGGTCAGGTTTCGCTGGGCAACGGTGCCTTGATGGCGGTCGGGGGATATGTATTCGCCCTCACAAGTATGCATTGGAAGACAGTTCCGATTCTTGGCTTGCCGTGGAATGCCGTGTGGTCGATGGTCTTCGCCGGTCTCGGAGGCATCATCATCGGCCTGATCATCGGTGCTCTGGGTGCCCGCCTTCGCGGTCCCTACCTTGCAGGCCTGACCCTCGGTGTCGCCGTGGGGATTCCCTCGATCATCAATAGGTATCCCTCGCTCCTCGGCGGCGAGCAAGGGCTCAAGTTGATCGTCCCCTACCCGGAGGGGGGTTACCCGGAACAGGTTCTGAGCGAGGACGCGCAGTTCGACGACTCGGCGCTCGACGAGTTCCTCGTCGACGAGTCTGCGGTAGTCCAGGCACCCCTGGAAGAGGCCGCGCCAGCAGAAGGTGACCTGCTGACGTTGGAGGACGCGCAGCAGGGTGTTGCGCAGGAGGACCTGCTGACGTTGGAGGACGCGCAGCAGGGTGTTGCGCAGGAGGACCTGCTGACGTTGGAGGACGCGCAGCAGGGTGTTCAGGACATGCCGACTGATGCCCCCATTTCTGAGGCGACTCCGGAACTGGCAACTGATCCTTCCGACGCGTTCACGACGGCCTCGGACTTCGTTCTGCAACAGTGGCAGGCTTCCGTAGCTATCGCTGTGGCGTGCATCGTGGGCTTCCTTGCCCTGAACTTGGTCCGCGGCCGCCAGGGTCGGGTGTGGCAGGCGGTTCGGGATGATCCCGTTGCGGCGGCTGTCATCGGAATCTCGCCCTCGGGTGGGAAGATTTCTGCCTTTGTCGTCAGTTCAATGTTTGCAGCGCTGAGCGGTGCGGTCTTCGCCCAGATCCTGACATTAGCTGCGCCGAGCGCCTTCGGTCTTGGGCTTTCTCTGTCGCTGCTGGTCGGCGTGGTGTTGGGCGGTCGCCTCTCGCTCATCGGGGCGGTGATCGGGGCGCTGCTGATCGTGTGGTTGCCCGAATGGGTGGACTCTCTTTCGGCGGAACTAGGCATGCCGAGGCAAGTTGCAGACAATGCCCCCAATCTGTTGTACGGGCTCCTTGTCGTGGCCGTGGTCTTGGTAGCCCCTCGGGGAATCATGGGCGGGGTCTCTGGGTTGATGAGCAAGATGCGCCGATCGTCCGCTCCACCCTCATCGGGCTGACCCGAAAAGGGAACTGGCGGACCAGTGCCCCATCCCGTAATGTGCTGGCCACACGGGTTTTCCGGGGTCTTCACGCTGTGGTCACCGGGGCCCAGATCCCTACGTAAGGAGAACTTGTGAAGTCTTTCGCAATCCGCACTGTCGCGGTATCGACGATCGTCGGTCTGATGGCAGTGGGCACGGCGGGTGCGGCGAACGCTGCCGATCCGGGCGTGACCAAGACTCAGATCACGATCGGCACGACAACGCCATTGACCGGCCCCGCGTCACCCGGCTACAAGGACGTCTCGGCCGGCGCCAATGCGTACTTCGCGTACGTCAACAAGAGCGGCGGCATCAACGGTCGCTCGGTCAACCTCGTCATCAAGGATGACCAGTACAACCCGACGACCACGATCACCAAGACCAACGAGTTGATCCTCAACGACAAGGTCTTCGCGATCTACGGCGCATTGGGAACGGCGAACCACCTCGCAGTGGTCGACGAGATCAACAAGCAGGGCATTCCGGACGTGTTCGTGAACACGGGCTCGAATGCCTTCGACAACGTGCAGAAGTACCCGTACACGTTCCCGTACTTCCCGTCCTACGCCGTCGAGGCGAAGGTCATGGCGAAGTACATCCAGGACACACCTGATCTGGCGAGCAAGAAGCGCTGCTTCTTCTACCAGGAGGGTGAGTTCGGCGAGAACGCTGGTCAGGGCTTCGCGTCCGCCGGCTTCACGACCTGGACCGCGCAGGCCTCGTACCTGCCGACCCAGATCGCCCAGGGCTTCGGCGCCCAGGTCACGCGTCTGAAGGCTTCGGGCTGTGAGCTCGTCGTCTTCTTCGGGGTCACCTCGGCCACCGGTGTTCTGCTCCGGACGGCGGCTGCCCTGCAGTTCCGTCCGCAGTGGATGGTGACCTCGGTCGGTTCCGAGCCCACCGTTCTCGCGGGCATCGTCGGCAGCGTCCCCGCGACGCGCGCCGCGATGACGGGCATGTACACGCCGTCGTTCCTCGTGCCGATCACGGACGTGGGCAACCCGTACGTGAGCCAGATGAAGACCGTCGTGGAGGCCGCAGGCCTGCCATGGAACTTCTACACCTACTACGGAGCCAACACGGCGTACGTGCTGTCCCAGGCCCTGAAGGCTGCAGGCCCCAACCTGACCCGCAAGGGACTGGTCAAGGCTCTCCAGGACAACGCGAAGAACTTCCGTTCTGCCGCCGTGGTTCCGTTCGTCATCACGAAGAGCTCGCACCAGGGCCTCACCGGCTACTACATGGGTCAGTACGACTCTGCCGGCGCGGTCGTTCGCCTGGGCAAGCCGAACGAGATCTACGTCGCGGGCAACGCGGGTGGATCGTTGGCCAAGGTAGCCACGTTCAAGCCAGCACCTCCCACAAAGAAGTTGCTGCCGTAGCACGTACGCGCTGAGGGGGGCGGGCGACCGCCCCCCTCTCGCATGTCCGGACCCGGTGTGCTCGGGCGTCTCGGGTCCGCGTACTCTGTCTCTCTACCGAAGACCGCTGGTCACCGGATCACCCGATCCGGTCGAAGGCCCCGCACCGCGGGCGGCCCGCGCAGGTGAGTGGAACTGCCCCCTCGGGGGCCGTGCCCCGTGCGCCTGCGCCGGGGCGTTTGCTTTGTGGGCCGCAGGAAGGAGCCCCATGGCACGCTCGAGCAAGGTGACCTCCGTCGCCGAGATCGCTGACCATTTCCGCGAGTCGAGCGCCGCGGTCCTGACCGAGTACCGCGGGTTGACTGTGGCCCAGCTCAAGGAATTGCGCCGCACGCTGGGTGACACCGTCACCTACGCCGTGGTGAAGAACACCCTGACCAAGCGCGCCGCCCGGGACGCCGGGGTCACCGGACTGGATGACCTGCTCGCTGGCCCGAGCGCGATCGCCTTCGTCAAGGGGGACCCGGTCGATGCGGCCAAGGGAATCCGCAAGTTCGCCAAGGAGAACCCGGCCCTGGTGATCAAGGGCGGGTTCATGGACGGCGCCTTCTTGAGCGCTGCACAGATCGTGAAGATCGCGGACCTGGAGTCGCGCGAGGTCCTGCTCTCCAAGCTCGCCGGTGCGATGAAGGCCAAGCAGGCGCAGGCCGCAGGTCTTCTCGCCGCCCCGCTGGGCAAGGCAGCGCGAGCCCTCGGTGCATTGCAGGTCAAGCTCGAAGCCGGCGCCCCTGCGGCTCCGGCACCGGCGGCCGAGGCCGCTCCCGCTCCCGTCGAGGAGCCCACCGATTCAACGGCTGACGCCGTTGCGGAGACCGAAGAGGTCACCACCCCCGCCGACGCGGAAGCTTCCGCGGAGGAGACCACCGAGGGCTAAGCCCCACCCGGCCCTCGGCCGGTTCAACCCGAAAGGAACACCACCATGGCGAAGCTGAGCACTGATCAGTTGCTGGACGCCTTCAAGGAGATGACCCTCCTGGAGTTGTCCGAGTTCGTGAAGGTCTTCGAGGAGACCTTCGATGTCACCGCGGCGGCCCCCGTGGCTGTTGCCGCTGTCGCCGCCCCCGCGGCCGGCGGTGGAGATGCCGGCGGCGGCGCAGAGGAGCAGGACGAGTTCGACGTCATCCTCGAGGCCGACGGCGGCAACAAGATCGCCGTCATCAAGGAGGTCCGCGCACTGACCAACCTCGGTCTCAAGGAGGCCAAGGATCTGGTCGAGGCCGCACCGAAGCCGATCCTCGAGAAGGTCAAGAAGGACGCCGCCGAGAAGGCCAAGGCGCAGCTCGAGGGCGCCGGAGCGACCGTCTCGGTCAAGTAGTCATCACAGCGAGAGGGGCCGACCGTTGGTCGGCCCCTCTCGCTGTGTATGCGCCTCTGTGTGCTTTGGGTGGTTAGCGATGCCAGGCGTGGACCAGGTCGAGGATCACCCGCTGCGGGGGTGCGCTGATCAGGGGCGCGATCTGGTCGTTGAACGTGGCGAAGATGACGTCGCTGTTGACCGCTGCGGCCGCCTCCTCAGTGTCGAAGACTCCGATACCGCGGACCAGGCCCGAACCGGCATCTCCGACGATGTGGACGCTCTTCAGGTGCGGGTCGACCGCCATGAAGTCATGGGCGAAGTCGGAGTACAGATCAAGGACGTCCCGGTAGTGCCCGGGCTTCACGGTCAGGGTGAACTCGACAACATGGGACATGGGTGCTCCTCGGGGATGGGCTCTCCCGGCCGGGGGAGCGCTGCAGGCTAACCCGGCCCCGGGCGGGGCGGGGCGGAATGGTCACAACCGGGACACGAAAACTGGAAATCTCGTTGCTCTGCTTGACGGATGGGACGCCGGGCACCACTATGGAGCCACGCGCGGGTCACCGTGGCGGAACGAGGGTCCCCCTCCCGGATCGGGTGGTAGCTGTCAGCCACCGGCGACGCAGGGGAGTACCGATGGTTCGCCGGGGCACCCCTGTGGACAGCGGCGCGCCGTTCGGCTATGCTGCCGCTTTGCGCTGCCCTCCCAAAGACTCCGCCTGACACGTCGTGGCCTGCCACTTGACAAGTCGGGCTTCCCGGCGTCCCCGGGGCCGCGCATAGGCCTCGGAAGGATGCAATGACCGCACAGCGCGCTGATGTCTCCACTCTCTCCCCGGGTCTCCACCGGGCGTCCTTCGCCAAGATCCGGGAGCCGCTGTCGGTTCCGGACCTCCTGACGCTGCAGAGGGACTCCTTCGACTGGCTGCTCGGTCGTCCCGACTGGCAGGCACGGGTCAAGGCGGAACTGGACAAGGGCAACACCGAGATTCCGCAGGTCTCCGGCCTGACCGAGATCTTCGAGGAGATCAGCCCGATCGAGGACTTCGCCGGGATGATGTCGCTGTCCTTCCGCGACCATCGGTTCGAGCCGCCGAAGTACACGGTGGAGCAGTGCAAGGAGAAGGACCTCACCTACGCGGCGCCTCTCTTCGTGACTGCCGAGTTCATGAACAACGAGACCGGTGAGATCAAGTCCCAGACCGTCTTCATGGGCGACTTCCCGCTCATGACGGACAAGGGCACCTTCATCATCAACGGCACCGAGCGTGTCGTGGTCTCGCAGCTCGTGCGTTCCCCGGGCGTCTACTTCGAGCGCTCGATCGACAAGGCCACCGACAAGGACGTCTTCATCGGCAAGATCATCCCGAGCCGCGGTGCATGGCTCGAGTTCGAGATCGACAAGAAGGACCTCGTCGCAGTGCGCGTCGATCGCAAGCGCAAGCAGCCCGTCACGGTCCTGCTTAAGGCCCTAGGCATGACAACGGAGCAGATCCGCGAGCGGTTCGGCCAATACGAGATCTTCATGGCCACCCTCGAGAAGGACACGATCGAGAGCCAGGACGACGCTCTGCTCGACATCTACCGCAAGTTGCGCCCGGGCGAACCGCCTACCTTGGAGAACGCGCGCAACCTCATTGACAACTTCTACTTCAACACCAAGCGCTACGACCTCGCGAAGGTCGGCCGCTACAAGGTGAACAAGAAGCTCGGTCTGGATCTGCCGCTCGAGCAAAGCACCCTCACCCTCGAGGACGTCTGCGCAGCCATCGAGTACCTGGTGCGCCTGCACGCGGGTCTCGAGACCATGGATGGTCCTCGCGGCACCGTCAACGTCGAGACCGACGACATCGACCACTTCGGCAATCGTCGGCTGCGCACGGTGGGAGAGCTGATCCAGAATCAGATCCGCACCGGCCTCTCGCGCATGGAGCGCGTGGTGCGCGAGCGCATGACCACCCAGGACGTCGAGGCGATCACACCGCAGACCCTGATCAATATCCGCCCCGTGGTGGCCTCGATCAAGGAGTTCTTCGGGACCTCCCAGTTGTCCCAGTTCATGGATCAGACCAACCCGCTCGCGGGTCTGACGCATAAGCGTCGTCTGTCCGCACTCGGTCCCGGTGGTCTCTCCCGTGAACGGGCCGGTTTCGAGGTGCGCGACGTGCACCCGTCGCACTACGGGCGCATGTGTCCGATCGAGACTCCAGAAGGTCCGAACATCGGCCTCATTGGATCGCTGGCCACCTACGGGCGGATCAACGCGTTCGGATTCGTCGAGACCCCCTACCGCAAGGTGGTCAAGGGCAAGGTCAGCGACCAGGTTGACTACCTGACGGCGGACGAAGAGGACCTGCACGTCATCGCGCAGGCGAACACCCCGCTGAGCGACTCCGGAGCATTCGCCGAATCCCGCATCCTCGTGCGTCGTCGTAACGGCGAAGTCGATTACGTGGCTCCGGACGAGGTCGACTACATGGACGTCTCCCCGCGCCAGCTCTGGTCGGTCGCCACGTCGATGATCCCGTTCCTCGAGCACGACGATGCCAACCGTGCGCTCATGGGCTCGAACATGCAGCGTCAGGCCGTTCCCCTCCTGCGTGCAGAAGCACCGCTGGTGGGCACGGGTATGGAGTTCCCCGCGGCGTACGACGCCGGTGACCTGGTGCTGGCCGAGAAGGCCGGTGGCGTCACCGAAGTGTCCGCGGACCTGATCACCGTCGCCAACGACGATGGCACGTACAACGCCTATCGCCTGGAGAAGTTCCGTCGGTCCAACCAGGGCACCTGCTTCAACCAGCGTCCGGTAGTCACGGAGGGCCAGCGCGTCGAAGTGGGCCAAGTGCTCGCCGACGGCCCCTCTACCGATCAGGGCGAGATGGCGCTCGGCAAGAACCTGCTCGTCGCGTTCATGTCGTGGGAGGGCCACAACTACGAGGACGCGATCATCCTGTCGCAGCGCCTCGTGCAGGACGATGTCCTCTCCTCGATCCACATCGAGGAGCATGAGATCGATGCGCGTGACACGAAGCTCGGTCCGGAAGAGATCACTCGCGACCTGCCGAACGTGAGTGAGGAAGTTCTCGCCGATCTCGATGATCGCGGCATCATCCGCATCGGTGCAGACGTCGTGCCCGGTGACATCCTCGTCGGCAAGGTGACCCCCAAGGGTGAAACCGAACTGACACCGGAGGAGCGCCTGCTCCGCGCGATCTTTGGTGAGAAGGCGCGCGAAGTTCGCGATACCTCGCTCAAGGTCCCGCACGGTGAATCCGGCAAGGTCATCGACGTCCGAGTGTTCGACATCGATGAGGGCGATGAGATGCCCCCCGGCGTCAACAAGCTCGTGCGCGTCTACATCGCGCAGAAGCGCAAGATCACCGAGGGTGACAAGCTCGCGGGGCGCCACGGCAACAAGGGCGTCATCGCGCGCATCCTCCCCGAAGAGGACATGCCGTTCCTCTCCGACGGAACACCTGTCGACATCGTGCTCAACCCGCTCGGTGTCCCCGGTCGCATGAACGTCGGTCAGGTTCTCGAAGTGCACCTCGGGTGGGCTGCCGCTGCCGGATGGAAGGTGGATGTCTCGGATCCGCGTGCGGCGAATCTCCCGAAGGCCGTCCGCGAGCTTCCCGCCGGTTCGAAGGTCGCAACACCGGTGTTCGACGGCGCGCGCGAGGGGGAGTTGGCTGCGGTTCTGTCGGCCACACTGCCGACCGCGGATGGCATAACTCTCGTCGGCCCCGATGGCAAGGCACAACTCTTCGATGGCCGTAGCGGCGAGCCCTTCCCCGGGCCGGTGTCCGTGGGCTACATGTACGTCCTCAAGTTGCACCACTTGGTCGACGACAAGATCCACGCGCGCTCGACTGGTCCTTACTCGATGATCACCCAGCAGCCGTTGGGTGGCAAAGCGCAGTTCGGTGGCCAGCGCTTCGGTGAGATGGAGGTGTGGGCCCTCGAGGCCTACGGCGCCGCCTACGCCCTGCAGGAACTGCTCACCATCAAGTCCGACGACGTCCTCGGCCGCGTGAAGGTGTACGAGGCGATCGTCAAGGGCGAGAACATCCCCGAGCCCGGCATCCCCGAGTCGTTCAAGGTGCTGGTCAAGGAAATGCAGTCCCTGTGCCTGAACGTCGAGGTTCTCTCCGGTGACGGAGTGGCCATCGACATGAAGGACTCCGACGAGGACTATGCATTCCGCGCCGCCGAGGAACTCGGCATCGACCTGTCCCGGCGTGAGCCGAGCAGCGTCGAAGAACTGTAACCACCACGACTAGAGATCAGACACGAGAGCGAAGGACACACACGTGCTGGATGTCAACTTCTTCGATGAGCTGCGCATCGGCCTGGCCACAGCGGATGACATCCGCACGTGGTCCTATGGCGAGGTGAAGAAGCCCGAGACGATCAACTACCGCACGCTCAAGCCTGAGAAGGACGGCTTGTTCTGCGAGAAGATCTTCGGCCCTACCCGTGACTGGGAGTGCTACTGCGGCAAGTACAAGCGCGTGCGCTTCAAGGGCATCATCTGCGAGCGCTGCGGTGTCGAGGTCACGCGGGCCAAGGTCCGTCGTGAGCGGATGGGTCACATCGAACTCGCTGCGCCGGTCACGCACATCTGGTATTTCAAGGGTGTGCCGAGCCGTCTCGGCTACCTGCTGGACCTCGCGCCGAAGGACCTCGAGAAGGTCATCTACTTCGCTGCCTACATGATCACCTGGGTCGACGAAGAGGGTCGGCACGAGATGCTCCCCACCCTCGAGAACCAACTTGGCGTGGAGAAGAAGCAGATCGCCAGCCGCAGGGACTCGGACATCGAGGCACGTCAGAAGAAGCTCGAAGCCGACCTCGCTGAGCTCGAGGACGAGGGCGCGAAGGCGGATATCCGTCGCAAGGTGCGCGAGTCCGGTGAGCGCGAGATGGCCGCGATCCGTCGTAAGGCTGATCAGGAGATCGATCGCCTCGATCGGGTCTTCGACCGCTTCCGCACGCTCAAGGTCCAAGACCTTGAGGGGGACGAGATGCTCTTCCGCGAGATGCGCGACCGCTACGGCCGTTGGTTCGACGGCGGCATGGGCGCCGAGGCGATCCAGAAGCGCCTCGAGTCCTTCGACCTCGAAGCAGAGGCCGCGATCCTGCGCGAGATCGTCGCGACAGGGAAGGGTCAGAAGAAAACCCGTGCACTCAAGCGCCTCAAGGTCGTTTCCGCGTTCATGAACACGAAGAACTCCCCGATGGGCATGGTGCTCGACGCGGTGCCCGTGATCCCGCCGGATTTGCGCCCGATGGTGCAGCTCGATGGTGGCCGCTTCGCCACTTCGGATCTCAACGATCTGTACCGACGCGTGATCAACCGCAACAACCGGTTGAAGCGCTTGCTCGACCTCGGTGCACCGGAGATCATCGTCAACAACGAGAAGCGCATGCTCCAGGAGGCGGTTGACGCACTCTTCGACAACGGCCGCCGTGGTCGCCCGGTCACCGGTCCTGGTAACCGGGCGCTCAAGTCTCTGTCGGACATGCTCAAGGGCAAGCAGGGTCGCTTCCGTCAGAACCTGCTCGGCAAGCGCGTCGACTACTCCGGCCGTTCGGTCATCGTGGTCGGTCCGCAGCTGAAGTTGCACCAGTGCGGTCTGCCCAAGCAGATGGCACTCGAGCTGTTCAAGCCGTTCGTGATGAAGCGCCTGGTGGATCTCAACCATGCGCAGAACATCAAGAGCGCCAAGCGCATGGTCGAGCGGTCGCGTCCGGTCGTGTGGGATGTGCTCGAAGAGGTCATCGCCGAGCATCCGGTGCTGCTCAACCGCGCACCCACGCTGCACCGCCTCGGCATCCAGGCCTTCGAGCCACAACTCATCGAAGGAAAGGCCATCCAGATCCATCCGCTGGTCTGCACGGCATTCAATGCGGACTTCGACGGCGACCAGATGGCTGTGCACCTGCCGCTGTCGGCGGAAGCCCAGGCCGAGGCACGCATCCTGATGCTCTCGACCAATAACATCCTGTCCCCGGCGAACGGCCGCCCGATCGCCACACCCACCCAGGACATGGTCCTCGGCATCTACTTCCTCACCACGATGAACGAGGAGTCCGCCAAGGTCGCCGATTCCGAGACCGCCATCTACTCGTCCATCGCAGAAGGGCTCATGGCATTCGACGCCAAGGCCCTCGGGCTGCAGGACAAGGTGCGTATCCGCCTGAATGGATTCGTGCCCCCGGAGGGCACCGCGGTTCCGGAGGGCTGGGAGCCCGGTCAGCCGTTCATCGTGGTCACCACACTGGGTCGGGCGCTGTTCAACGAGGCACTTCCGGCTGACTTCCCCTACGTCAACTCGCTCGTGGACAAGCGGGTCCTGGGCGCCACGGTCAACCGACTCTCCGAGCTCTACAGCAAGGTGCAGGTTGCCGAGACACTCGATCAGTTGAAGGCACTCGGCTTCTACTGGGCCACCCGCTCCGGTGTCACCATCTCGATCTCCGACGTCATCACGCCGCCCGAGAAGTCCGAGGTGCTCGGGGCAGCCGAGGAGAAGGCCGCGAAGGTCCAGCAGCAGTACGACCGTGGCTTGATCACCGACTCGGAGCGTCGTCAGGAGCTCATCGAGATCTGGACGCGGGCCACCGATGAGGTCGCCAAGGCGATGCAGGATCACTTCCCGCGCACCAACCCGATCCACATGATGGTCGATTCCGGTGCTCGCGGTAACTACATGCAGGTGCGCCAGATCGCGGGAATGCGTGGTCTGGTGGCCAACCCGAAGGGCGAGATCATCCCGCGGCCGATCAAGTCGAACTTCCGCGAGGGTCTGTCCGTTCTCGAGTACTTCATCTCGACGCACGGTGCGCGTAAGGGTCTTGCGGACACCGCGTTGCGCACCGCTGACTCCGGTTACCTCACGCGTCGTCTCGTGGACGTCTCGCAGGATGTGATCATCCGCGAGGTCGATTGCGGAACGGAGCGGGGCACCGAGATCACCATCGGCGAGATGGTGAATGGGCAGCTTCGTCCCACGGACACTCTGGACACCACGGTGTCGTCTCGCACACTCGCGCGCGACGTCGAGGTCGACGGCAAGGTCGTCGCCACCGCCGGCGAGGAGATGACGGCACCACGCGCGGAGGAACTCGTCGCCCAGGGTGTCGAGAAGGTGCGCGTGCGCACCGTCCTCACTTGCGAGAGCTCGGTGGGCACATGCGCCATGTGCTACGGCAAGTCGATGGCCACGGGCAAGCTCGTGGATGTCGGCGAGGCCGTCGGCATCATTGCCGCACAGTCGATCGGTGAGCCCGGAACCCAGTTGACGATGCGCACCTTCCACACGGGTGGTGTGGCCGGTGAGGACATCACGCACGGTCTTCCCCGCGTCGTGGAGCTCTTCGAGGCTCGCACGCCCAAGGGTGTCGCGCCGATCGCCGAAGTCACGGGCCGGGTTCGCATCGAGGATGCGGACAAGACCCGCAAGATCATCGTCGTCCCCGACGACGGTGGCGAAGAGATCGGCGAGCAGGTCTCCAAGCGTGTGCGTCTGCTTGTCGAGGACGGGCAGCACGTGACCGTGGGCACGCAGCTCACCGTCGGTGCCGTCGACCCCAAGCAGGTCCTGCGCATCCTGGGCATGCGCGCGGTGCAACTGCACCTCGTTGATCAGGTCCAAGAGGTTTACCGCTCGCAGGGTGTGTCGATCCACGACAAGCACATCGAGGTGATCGTGCGGCAGATGCTCAAGCGCATCACGATCATCGAGTCGGGTGACTCCCCGTTCCTGGCCGGTGAGCTCGTCGAGCGCAACCTCTTCGAGGCGGTCAACCGTCGGGTGGTCGCCGAGGGCGGCACTCCCGCGTCGGGTCGTCCCGAGCTGATGGGAATCACCAAGGCCTCGCTGGCGACGGAGTCATGGCTGTCTGCGGCCTCCTTCCAGGAGACCACGCGGGTGCTCACCGATGCCGCGATTCACGCCAAGAGCGACCCGCTCCTCGGCCTGAAGGAGAACGTGATCCTGGGCAAGCTCATCCCGGCCGGTACCGGCATGCCGCAGTACCGCAACGTCAAGGTGGAGCCTACGGAGGAGGCCAAGGCGGCTGTGTACGCCTCCTTCACCGGGTACGACGACCTCGATTACAGCGCCTTCGGCACCACCGGTGGTGCGGCGGTTCCGCTGGAAGAGTTCGACTACCGCGGGTACTGATCGGTCCTCGATGCTCGAGATCCACGCCCAGGCCGATGCCACGGGGGTGGAAGTCCTCGCCGCAGCAGTGAGCACAGCTGTGCGCGCGCTCGGGTGTGAAGCGGACGCGGGGGCGGTCGTCCGACTCGTCGGTCACGATGCGCTCGCGCGACTCGGCGCCGGTATCGCGGATGCGCGCATGTCCCTCGATGCCCGGGTGGACGGAACCGAGTTCGTCGTCGTGCTCAGCGATCGCGGTGAGCCGATCGATGGACCACCGGAGGGACTCCTTGACCTTGTGGCGGCCGGGGCAGTCACCTCGATCGATGCGCGCGCTGGAGACGACGCGAACGTTGTCGAAGTCCGGTTCGTGCTTCCGGCCCACGTGACCGCAGTGGACATTTCCGATGTCACCCCACAGCCGGACGACGTCCCGACAAGTGACGTCGAACTGACGATCCGCCCCTTCGAACCATCCGATGCACGCGAGTTAGCCCGCACCATCTACCGCTGTTACGGCTGGACCTACCCCATCGTCGACCTCTACCACCCGGAACGCGTGGCAGAGCAGACTCTCGGTGGTGCCCGCATCGGCGAGGTCGCGGTCACCTCCTCGGGTGAGATCGCCGCGCACTGGGGAGCGCTCTACCTGACCGATTCCTGTGTCGAGACGGGCGGCACGGTGACGGATCCGCGCTTCCGCGGACGCGGGCTTGCGGGGACACTCGGGGATCGACTCCTTGCTCGCCTTCGCGAGCGACATGTGATCGGTCGCCTCCGGGAACCCGTGATGACGCACCCGGCCACCCAGCACATCGCGTTGACCGAGGGAGCAACGATCGTCGGTGCCTACCTGCACTACACGCGACCGATCCAACAGGTGGGCATCACTGCGGGACTCGAACCGGCGCGGGGTTCGATCTGCGTCGCGTACAGCGCGCTCGAACCACTCACCCCCGCAGAGCTATCCGTCCCATCGGCGTATCGGCACCTCGTCGAGTCGATCGTGGTCGATGCCGGGTGGCCGCGCACGTTCTCCGATTCCCCGCTGGAGGCGGCTTCATCGACCGAGTTCGCGGTCAGTTTCGACACCGCGAACCAGCGCGCCCGGATCGACGTCACCACCGTGGGCACAGACCTCATCGACGCCCTCGATCACAACCTCGCCCAACTCCACGAGTCGGGGGTCCAGTACGTCGGAGTCCGCCTCCCGGCCACCGATCAGGCGCTCGCCCACGTGGGGGCCGATCTCCCGTCCCTCGGCCTGGGCTTCGCGGCGTACATTCCCGAGTTTTGGCCCGCGGACGTGCTCATCCTGCAGTGGCTCGCCTCCGCCGACGTCGACACCACCCACTTCGTGTACGCATCCCCCGCGGTGGAGTCCCGGGTGCAGCGGGTGCTCACCGAGGTGCAGCAGGCGGAGTATCGCGGCCGGGCTCGGGCGCGTCGGGCCCGCCATGGGAGGATCCAGCAATGAGCGAGCAGCAGCCCGAGAACACCCCCGCCACCTGGCCGAGCGTCCCCAGCGAGGAGTCGGCGCCCCCGGCCTACCCCGCCCCGCCGCAGACGTCGGGCAATGCGATCGTCGCCCTCATCCTGTCCATCGGGTCGTGGATCATCTGCCCGATAATCCCGGCGATCGTGGCCCTGGTCTTCGCGAACATGGCCAAGAAGGAGATCGCGGCGGGGGAGGGCCGGGTCACCGGCCAGGGCCTGGTCACCGCCTCGATGATCGTGGCCTGGATCAACATCGGGGTCTGGGCTGCTGTGCTCGTGATCGGACTCCTGATCCTGGTCGTGGTCGCGGTCGCCGGGGCTCTCTAGACCCCCGTTTTGACCTCTCGATTGACCACCGGGTAGTGTCTCCCCCCGTGCCCGGACCCCGGGCGCGAGGGCGTGTGCGCACTTCCCCGTAAGCGCGTGGACGCGGCGCACAACGCACCGGTAACCCCCACGAGGTTGTTGCCTGTCCCCACCGGGAGTGGGCGACACGCCCGACCGCGTGGGTCGGGGACCGGAGCACGGAACGGTACGGAACAAGGGAGAGACGCGAGTGCCAACCATCCAGCAGCTGGTCCGCAAGGGTCGGCAGGACAAGGTCTCGAAGAACAAGGCCCCGGCCCTCAAGGGCAGCCCGCAGCGGCGTGGGGTCTGCACGCGCGTGTACACCACCACCCCGAAGAAGCCGAACTCCGCGCTGCGCAAGGTCGCCCGTGTGCGACTGACCTCCGGCGTGGAGATCACCGCCTATATCCCCGGCGTCGGTCACAACCTCCAGGAGCACTCGATCGTGCTCGTCCGCGGTGGCCGCGTCCGTGACCTCCCCGGTGTCCGCTACAAGGTCATTCGCGGCGCGCTCGACACGCAGGGCGTGAAGAACCGCAAGCAGGCCCGTTCCCGCTACGGCGCGAAGAAGGAGAAGGGCTGATGCCTCGCAAAGGTCCCGCAGCCAAGCGTCCGCTGGCCATCGATCCGGTCTACAACTCGCCGGTCGTCACGCAGCTGATCAACAAGGTCCTGCTGAGTGGAAAGCGCTCCAAGGCCGAATCCGTCGTGTACGGCGCCCTCGAAGGCTGCCGGGAGAAGACCGGCACCGACCCGGTGATCACCCTCAAGCGCGCACTGGACAACGTGCGCCCCACCCTCGAAGTCCGTTCCCGTCGCGTCGGCGGCGCCACCTACCAGGTGCCCGTCGAGGTCAAGCCCGGTCGCAGCACCACCCTCGCGCTGCGCTGGCTCATCGGCTACTCGCGTCAGCGTCGTGAGAAGACGATGACCGAGCGACTGATGAACGAGATCCTCGACGCCTCGAACGGTCTGGGCGCTGCTGTGAAGAAGCGCGAAGACACCCACAAGATGGCCGAATCCAACAAGGCATTCGCCCACTACCGCTGGTAACCACCGCCCACAAGGCCCCAACCCGCAACGGAGAAGATCGTGTCGACCGCAACCGTCCTCGACCTCGCCAAGGTCCGCAACATCGGGATCATGGCGCATATCGACGCGGGCAAAACCACCACGACCGAGCGCATCCTCTTCTACACCGGCATCAACTACAAGATCGGTGAGGTCCATGAAGGCGCGGCCACCATGGACTGGATGGAGCAGGAGCAGGAGCGCGGCATCACGATCACGTCCGCAGCCACCACATGCGAGTGGAAGGGCTGCACGGTCAACATCATCGACACCCCGGGCCACGTCGACTTCACCGTCGAGGTGGAGCGTTCGCTGCGCGTGCTCGACGGCGCGGTGGCGGTGTTCGACGGTGTTGCCGGCGTGGAGCCGCAGTCGGAGACCGTGTGGCGACAGGCCGACCGCTACGGCGTTCCCCGTATTTGCTTCGTGAACAAGCTCGATCGCACAGGCGCCAACTTCTACATGTGCGTCGACATGATCGTCTCCCGGCTGGGTGCCACCCCGCTCGTCCTACAGATCCCGATCGGCAACGAGGCCGACTTCCTCGGTGTCATCGACCTCGTCGGGATGCGTGCGCTCACCTGGCGCGGTGAGACCCAGAAGGGCGAGGACTACGTCGTCGAAGACATCCCGGCCGACATGGCTGCCAAGGCAGCCGAGTGGCGCGAGAAGTTGCTCGAGACCCTCGCGGAGAACGACGACGCGGTGATGGAGAAGTTCCTTGAGGGCGAGGAGCTCAGCGTCGAGGAGATCCAGGCCGGCATTCGACGTGCCACCCTCGCCGACAAGGTCACCCCGGTGCTCACTGGCTCCGCCTTCAAGAACAAGGGTGTGCAGCCGATGCTCGACGCGGTCGTCGCGTACTTGCCCTCACCCCTCGACGTCGCCGCCATCGATGGCCACAAGATGGGTGACGAGGAAGTGGAGATCCTGCGTAAGCCATCGGATTCCGAGCCGTTCAGCGCGCTCGCCTTCAAGATCATGTCCGATCCGCACTTGGGCAAGCTCACCTACATCCGCGTGTACTCGGGGCGCCTCGAGTCCGGTACCCAGGTGCTGAACAGCACGAAGGACCGTAAGGAGCGCATCGGCAAGATCTACCGGATGCACGCGAACAAGCGTGAGGAAATCGATTCGGTGGGCGCCGGAGACATCGTCGCCGTGATGGGCCTGAAGGACACCACCACCGGTGACACGCTCTGTGACTCGTCGAACCCGGTCGTGCTCGAGTCGATGACCTTCCCGGAGCCCGTGATCTCGGTCGCGATCGAGCCGAAGACCAAGAGCGACCAGGAGAAGCTGGGCACCGCCATCCAGCGCCTGGCCGAAGAGGACCCGACCTTCAAGGTCAGCACCAACGAGGAGACCGGCCAGACCATCATCGAGGGAATGGGCGAACTCCACCTCGAGGTGCTCGTCGACCGCATGCGCCGCGAGTTCAAGGTCGAGGCCAACGTGGGCAAGCCGCAGGTCGCCTACCGCGAGACATTGACCAAGCTGGTCGACAAGGTCGAGTACACCCACAAGAAGCAGACCGGTGGCTCGGGCCAGTTCGGCCGCGTCATCATCGCGATCTCCCCGAACACAGAGGAGGGCGGCGGGTACCTGTTCGAGAACAAGGTCACCGGCGGTCGCATCCCCAGGGAGTACATCCCCTCCGTCGACGCAGGCTGCCAGGAGGCCATGCAGAACGGCGTCCTCGCCGGCTACCCGATGGTCGATGTCAAGGTCACCCTGCTCGACGGTGCTTACCACGACGTCGACTCCTCCGAACTTGCCTTCAAGATCGCCGGCTCGATGGCGTTCAAGGAGGGTGCACGCAAGGCAGCCCCCGTGCTGCTCGAACCGATGATGGCCGTCGAAGTCACCACCCCGGAGGACTTCATGGGCGACGTCATCGGCGACCTCAACTCCCGGCGCGGTCAGGTGCAAGCGATGGACGAGCGCTCCGGCGCCCGCGTCATCAAGGCACTCGTTCCGCTGTCGGAGATGTTCGGTTATGTGGGCGACCTTCGTAGTCGCACGCAGGGCCGGGCTAGCTACAGCATGCAGTTCGACTCCTATGCGCAGGTTCCGCAGAACGTGGCGACGGAGATCATCGCTAAGGCTCGCGGCGAGTAGTCGCGGATCACAACAGAAGAGAAAACCCGACACGCACAATCCGATCCGCGCAACGCCGGACGGCATAAGGACAAGGGAGAACTCAGGTGGCCAAGGCCAAGTTTGAGCGCACCAAGCCGCACGTCAACATCGGCACCATCGGTCATATCGACCATGGCAAGACGACGCTGACCGCTGCGATCACCAAGGTGCTGCACGACCGGTACCCGGACGTCAACCCCTTCACGCCTTTCGACGAGATCGACAAGGCCCCGGAGGAGCGTCAGCGCGGTATCACGATTTCGATCGCACACGTCGAGTACCAGACCGAGGCGCGTCACTACGCACACGTCGACTGCCCCGGACACGCCGACTACATCAAGAACATGATCACGGGCGCCGCGCAGATGGACGGCGCGATCCTCGTGGTCGCCGCCACCGACGGCCCGATGCCGCAGACCAAGGAGCACGTGCTCCTGGCCCGCCAGGTGGGCGTGCCGGCGATCGTCGTTGCGCTGAACAAGTGCGACATGGTCGACGACGACGAGCTCATCGAGCTCGTCGAGATGGAGGTTCGCGAGCTGCTGAGCACCTACGAGTTCCCGGGTGACGACGTCCCCGTGGTCCGCGTGGCAGCGTTCCCGGCACTCCAGGGCGACGCCAAGTGGGGCGAGTCGATCATGGAGCTGATGGGCGCGGTGGACAGCTACATCGCCACCCCGGAGCGCGAGATCGACAAGCCGTTCCTCATGCCGATCGAGGACGTGTTCACGATCACCGGCCGCGGCACCGTCGTGACCGGCCGTATCGAGCGCGGCATCGTGAAGGTGAACGAGGAAATCGAGATCGTGGGCATCCGCCCCGGTCCGCCGACCAAGACCACCGTCACCGGTGTCGAGATGTTCCGCAAGCTCCTCGACGAGGGCCAGGCGGGCGAGAACGTCGGTCTGCTCCTCCGCGGTACCAAGCGCGAGGACGTGGAGCGCGGTCAAGTCTGCTGCAAGGCGGGTTCGATCACCCCGCACACCGAGTTCGAGGCGCAGGTCTACATCCTGTCCAAGGACGAGGGCGGCCGTCACACCCCGTTCTTCGACAACTACCGCCCGCAGTTCTACTTCCGGACCACGGACGTGACCGGCGTCGTGCACCTGCCCGACGGCAAGGACATGGTCATGCCCGGTGACAACACCGACATGCGCGTGGAGCTGATCCAGCCCATCGCCATGGAGGAGGGCCTTCGTTTCGCGATCCGTGAGGGTGGCCGCACCGTCGGTGCCGGCCGCGTCACCAAGATCCTGAAGTAGGGACCCAGTCCGCGAGGACTACCACGACTTCGTGGCGGGCGCTGCGACCCAGCGCCCGCCACGAGATCACCAGCTCACTAGCACTGACACGGCACTACTCGAGTAAGGACACAGCCACTATGGCGGGACAGAAGATCCGCATCCGGCTCAAGGCCTACGACCATGAGGTCATCGACTCATCCGCGAAGAAGATCGTGGAGACGGTGACCCGTACTGGCGCGCAGGTGGCTGGTCCCGTGCCGCTGCCCACGGAGAAGAACGTGTACTGCGTCATCCGCTCTCCGCACAAGTACAAGGACAGCCGCGAGCATTTCGAGATGCGCACCCACAAGCGCTTGATCGACATCCTGGATCCCACACCCAAGACCGTGGACTCACTGATGCGCCTCGATCTCCCCGCTGGCGTCGACATCGAGATCAAGCTGTAAGGACGAGCGATGACTACCACTGTGAAGGGCATCCTGGGCGAGAAGCTCGGCATGACCCAGGTTTGGGATGACAACAATCGTGTCATCCCCGTGACCGTGGTCAAGGCCGGACCCTGCGTCGTCACCCAGGTGCGCACCCCGGAGACCGATGGCTACTCCGCCGTCCAGCTCGCCTTCGGCGCAATCGATCCCCGCAAGGTGAACAAGCCGGCAACGGGCCACTTCGCCAAGGCGGGCGTCACACCGCGCCGCCACCTCGTGGAACTCCGCACCGACGACGCCACCGAGTACACCCTCGGCCAGGAACTCGGCGCCGACGTGTTCGAGGCGGGCCAACTCGTTGACGTCACGGGCACGTCCAAGGGCAAGGGATTCGCGGGGGTCATGAAACGCCACGGCTTCTCCGGCCTCCGTGCCTCGCACGGCGTGGAGCGCAAGCACCGTTCGCCGGGATCTATTGGCGGCTGCGCTACTCCGGGTCGCGTGTTCAAGGGCATGAAGATGGCCGGCCGCATGGGTGGTGACCGTCAGACCACGCAGAATCTGCAGGTCGCCGGTGTCGACTCCGAACGCGGTCTCCTCCTGATCAAGGGTGCGGTGCCAGGCCCCAAGGGTGGCCTGGTGTTCGTCACCACCGCCGTGAAGGAGGGATCGAAGTGAGCGCCGTCGACATCACCACCCCCGCTGGCAAGAAGTCCGGCTCCGTCGAGTTGCCCGCGGAGGTCTTCGACGTCCAGGTGAACGTGCCGTTGATCCACCAGGTGGTCGTGGCCCAACTTGCGGCCGCGCGTCAGGGAACCCACGACACTAAGAGTCGCGGCGAGGTCCGCGGCGGTGGCCGCAAGCCCTACAAGCAGAAGGGCACCGGCCGTGCCCGTCAGGGCTCCACGCGCGCCCCGCAGTTTGCTGGCGGCGGCGTCGTGCACGGGCCCACCCCCCGCGACTACGCCCGGCGCACACCCAAGAAAATGAAGGTCGCCGCCCTGCGCGGAGCCCTGTCGGACCGGGCGCGCGAAGGACGCATCCACGTCGTTTCCGAACTCCTGACCGGGGATGCACCCTCGACTAAGTCGGCGGTCGCCACCCTCGACGCGCTCGACCTCGAAGGCGCCCTGCTCGTCGTGATCAACCGGGATGAGCGCAACGCCTGGCTGAGCCTGCGCAACCTGCAGGAGGTGGCGCTGGTGGCACCCGACCAGCTCAACACCTACGACGTACTCGTCTCCGACCACGTGGTCTTCACGAAGACGGCCCTCGAGACCTTCCTTGCGGGACCGGCCACGGGGAAGTCGGTCAAGGCCGTGGCGGCAGAGAGTGAGGTCGAGGCATGAGCACCATCGCCGATCCCCGTGACATCCTGATCGCGCCCGTGGTCTCGGAGAAGAGTTACGGACTTCTCGACGAGAACAAGTACACGTTCATCGTCGCGCCCCACGCGAACAAGACCCAGATCAGGATCGCCGTGGAGCAGGTTTTCGGCGTCAAGGTCATCAGCGTCAACACCAACAACCGGGATGGGAAGCGTGTGCGCACCCGTTTCGGCACCGGTAAGCGCCCCTCTACCAAGCGGGCGATCGTTTCGGTGGCTCCCGGTGACCGCATCGACATCTTCGGAGGACCGGTCTCCTAGGGGGATCGGTACACGGCAGAGGGATAAGAGCAATGGGAATCCGCAAGTACAAGCCGACCACTCCGGGTCGTCGCGGCTCCAGCGTCGCGGACTTCGTCGAGGTCACTCGCGACGAGCCCGAGAAGTCGCTCGTGCGCCCCTTGGCGAAGAAGGGCGGCCGCAATAATTCCGGTCGCATCACCACTCGGCACCAAGGCGGTGGCCACAAGCGCGCCTACCGCGTCATCGACTTCCGGCGCGCCGACAAGGATGGTGTGCCCGCCAAGGTCGCACATATCGAGTACGACCCGAACCGCACCGCGCGCATCGCACTCTTGCACTTCGCCGATGGCGAGAAGCGCTACATCATCGCCCCGCATCGCTTGAAGCAGGGCGACACCGTGGAGACGGGTCCGAGCTCGGACATTAAGCCTGGAAACAACCTGCCGCTGCGCAATATTCCCGTGGGCACCGTGATCCACGCCGTGGAGATCAAGCCGGGCGGCGGAGCGAAGATCGCCCGCTCGGCGGGCTCTAGCGTGCAACTCGTCGCCAAGGACGGCCCCTACGCCCAGTTGCGAATGCCATCGGGTGAAATCCGTAACGTCGACCTTCGTTCGCGCGCAACCATCGGTGAGGTGGGGAACGCGGAGCAGTCCAACATCAACTGGGGCAAGGCCGGTCGTATGCGGTGGAAGGGCAAGCGCCCCACCGTCCGTGGTGTCGCCATGAACCCGGTCGATCACCCGCACGGTGGTGGCGAGGGTAAGACCTCGGGTGGCCGCCATCCGGTGAACCCCGCTGGCAAGCCCGAGGGACGTACCCGCAAGGCCAAGAAGGAAAGCAACAAGTTCATCGTCCGTCGACGCAAGACCGGAAAGAAGCGGTAAGAGATGCCACGCAGCCTGAGCAAGGGACCGTTCGTCGATGACCACCTGATGAAGAAGGTGGAATCCGCCAACGAGTCCGGATCGAAGAGCGTGATCAAGACCTGGTCGCGACGTTCGATGATCGTGCCCGCAATGCTCGGTCACACGATCGCTGTTCACGATGGTCGTAAGCATGTGCCGGTGTTCATCACCGAGAACATGGTTGGCCACAAGCTCGGGGAGTTCGCTCCGACCCGCACGTTCAAGGGTCACATCAAGGACGACCGTAAGGCCAAGCGCAAGTAAGCGCGCGGATACGAGAAGCAAGGGGATAGCGATGGAAGCCAGGGCCCAAGCGCGGTACGTCCGCGTCACGCCCATGAAGGCGCGCCGTGTCATCAACCTCATCCGTGGGATGCAGGCGGTGGACGCACAGGCAGTGCTGCGGTTTGCTCCGCAGGCGGCCAGCGAGCCGGTGGGCAAGGTTCTCGCGAGTGCGATTGCGAATGCCGCGAACAATCACGGCATGGATGCGCGCGAGCTCGTGGTGACCGAGGCCTTCGTCGATGAGGGTCCCACCATGAAGCGAATCCGTCCGCGGGCCCAGGGTCGCGCGTACCGGATCGGGAAGCGTTCAAGCCACATCACGGTCATCGTCGGGGATGGTGTCAAGGCGGTGAAGCCGCTGCCGACGAAGAAGGCTGCCGCCAAGGCGGTTGCTCCCGAGGCGCAGGCCCCGGCCAAGAAGGCGGCTCCCGCGAAGAAGGCCGCTCCCGCGAAGAAGGCCGCTCCCGCGAAGAAGGCCGCTCCCGCGAAGAAGGCCGCTCCCGCGAAGAAGGCCGCTCCGGCGAAGAAGGCCGCTCCGGCGAAGAAGGCAGCGCCCGCGAAAAAGGCACCGGCGAAGTCGACCACTACGAAGAAGACGGCTGCGAAGAAGTCCGCAGCCCCGAAGAAAGGCGGCTGATCGTGGGCCAGAAAGTCAACCCGCACGGCTTCCGCCTGGGCGTGACCACGGACTTCACCTCACGGTGGTTCGCGGATGCGACCAAGTCGGGCCAGCGCTACCGCGATTACGTCGACGAGGACATCAAGATCCGCAAGCTCCTCACCGACGGCATGGAGCGTGCAGGCATCGCCCGGGTCGAGATCGAGCGCACGCGTGACCGCGTCCGTGTCGATATCCACACCGCGCGCCCGGGCATCGTCATCGGCCGTCGTGGCATGGAGGCCGACCGCATTCGCGCAGACCTTGAGAAGCTCACGGGCAAGCAGGTGCAGCTGAACATTCTCGAGGTGAAGAACCCCGAGATCGAGGCCCAACTCGTGGCCCAGGGAATCGCCGAACAGTTGTCCAGCCGCGTCTCGTTCCGCCGAGCCATGCGCAAGGGGATGCAGAGTGCGATGAAGGCCGGCGCCAAGGGCATTCGGGTCCAGGTGTCCGGTCGCCTCGGTGGCGCGGAGATGAGCCGCACGGAGTTCTATCGCGAGGGGCGCGTCCCGCTGCACACCCTGCGCGCGGATATCGACTACGGGTTCTATGAGGCCCGGACCACCTTCGGGCGCATCGGTGTCAAGGTGTGGATATACAAGGGTGAGGCATTGGGAACCCGCGCCGAACGCGAGGCTGCTGCCGCGGCTGCACGGTTGAACGCACCGCGCGCCAAGCCGGATCGCCCTCGACGTGCCCGTGATGGCAACGCCGAGGTCGCGGCCGAGGCCAATGCGGCCGAGACTGTCCTGGAAGCCAACTCCGAGACCGCCGCTGCCGACGCGGCCGCAGAGGGGGTCTGACCATGTTGATTCCGCGCAGGGTCAAGCACCGCAAGCAGCATCACCCCACACGTCGGGGGATGGCCAAGGGTGGCACCAAGGTGACCTTCGGTACCTACGGCTTGCAGGCTCTCGAGCCCGCCTATGTGACCAACCGGCAGATCGAGTCCGCTCGTATCGCAATCACGCGGCATATCCGTCGTGGTGGCAAGGTGTGGATCAACATCTACCCGGATCGCCCACTGACCAAGAAGCCTGCGGAAACCCGCATGGGCTCTGGTAAGGGTTCGCCGGAGTGGTGGGTCGCAAACGTCAAGCCGGGGCGCGTGATGTTCGAGCTGTCCTACCCGGACGAGAAGGTCGCGCACGATGCGTTGACCCGCGCAATGCACAAGCTCCCGATGAAGTGCCGCATCGTGCGGCGCGATGAGGCAGGTGAGGACTGATGGCGATCGGTACCGCGGCAGGTGAGCTCCGCAATCTCGACAACGCCGAGCTGATCACGAAGTTGCAGGAGGCCAAAGAGGAACTGTTCAATCTGCGGTTCCAGGGCGCCACCGGCCAGTTGGAGAGCCACGGTCGTCTTCGCGCGGTCCGAAGGGACATCGCACGGATCTACACGATCATGCGCGAGCGCGAGTTGGGCATCACGCCCATCATCGAGGATGAGGGTGCGGCATGAGCACGGAAGACAAGCGCGGCTACCGCAAGGTACGCGAGGGCCTCGTCGTGAGCGACAAGATGAACAAGACAGTCGTCGTCGCCGTCGAGGATCGCTTCAAGCACCCGCTCTACGGCAAGGTCGTGCGCCGCACAAGCAAGCTCAAGGCGCACGACGAAGCCAACAGCGCCGGTATCGGCGACCGCGTGCTCGTCATGGAGACACGTCCCATCTCGGCCACCAAGCGGTGGCGTGTGGTGGAAATCCTCGAGAAGGCCAAGTAGGGATCAGGAGAAGGCAGTGATTCAGCAAGAGTCGCGGCTGCGCGTCGCCGACAACACGGGTGCCAAGGAGTTGCTGTGCATCCGCGTCCTCGGTGGCTCCGGGCGTCGCTACGCAGGCATCGGCGATGTCATCGTCGCCTCGGTCAAGGACGCCATTCCCGGCGGCGGCGTGAAGAAGGGTGAGGTCGTCAAGGCCGTCATCGTGCGCACCCGCAAGGAGAAGCGTCGCGCCGATGGCTCCTACATCCGCTTCGACGAGAACGCGGCTGTGATCCTCAAGAGTGACGGGGAGCCCCGTGGCACCCGCATCTTCGGTCCCGTGGGTCGCGAGCTGCGCGAGAAGAAGTTCATGAAGATCATTTCGCTCGCCCCGGAGGTGCTGTGATGGCGAACCTCAACATCCGCAAGGGAGACCTGGTCCAGGTCATCTCCGGCAAGGATCGCGGAATCACCGGCAAGGTGATCGAGGTCTACCCGGAGTCCGATCGTCTCATCGTCGAGGGGGTCAACCGGATCAAGAAGCACACCCGCGTCGGCCAGAACAACCGAGGCGCCAAGACGGGCGGCATCGTGACCATGGAGGCGCCCATCCACGTGTCCAACGTGATGATCGTCGATCCTGGCGACGGCCGCCCCACGCGTATCGGGTACCGCAAGGAGAACGTGGAGAAGCGCCGTTCCGATGGTTCCACCTACGAAGCCGAGCGCAGCGTCCGCATCTCGCGTCGGACCGGGAAGGACATCTGACATGAGCGCCGTAACCAGCACGAAGCCCCGTCTCAGGACGCGTTACCGCGAGGAGATCCTCCCCGCGTTGCGTGAGGAGTTCGGGTTCGCGAATGTGATGCAGGTTCCGACCGTCACCAAGGTTGTCGTCAACATGGGTGTGGGCGAGGCTGCTCGCGACTCCAAATTGATTGAAGGCGCGATTCGCGACCTCACCGAGATCACGGGTCAAAAGCCGCAGGTCACGAAGTCTCGCAAGTCGATCGCCCAGTTCAAGTTGCGCGAGGGCCAGCCCATCGGTGCCCACGTCACCCTGCGTGGCGATCGCATGTGGGAGTTCCTTGATCGCCTGCTCTCGATCGCACTGCCTCGTATCCGTGACTTCCGCGGCCTCTCGCCCCGGCAGTTCGACGGAAGGGGCAACTACACCTTCGGCCTCAATGAGCAGTCGATGTTTCATGAGATCGACCAAGACAAGATCGACCGCGTCCGCGGTATGGACATCACGGTCGTGACCACAGCCCAGAACGATGCGGAGGGACGTGCACTTCTGCGCCTCCTCGGATTCCCCTTCAAGGAGGCCTGATTTTCCATGGCGAAGAAGGCATTGATCCAGAAGCAGCGCAAGACGCCCAAGTTCAAGGTTCGGGCATACACACGCTGCAACAAGTGCGGCCGGCCTCATTCGGTCTACCGCAAGTTCGGACTGTGCCGTGTGTGCCTTCGCGAGATGGCGCATGCGGGAGAACTCCCCGGAGTTACGAAGAGCAGCTGGTAAACCCACGACGTCGCAGGTCCATCCGGATACCACGGCGAGGAAGGCCACACGGCCATGACAATGACTGACCCGATTGCAGACATGCTGGCGCGTCTGCGCAATGCCAACTCGGCGTACCACGATTCCGTAGCCATGCCGCATTCCAAGATGAAGGCGAACATCGCCGAGATCTTGAAGGCGGAGGGCTACATCGCCGGATTCGAGGTAAGCGATGCCGAGGTGGGAAGAACGCTGACCCTGAACCTCAAGTACGGCCCTTCCCGTGAGCGCTCCATCGCCGGATTGCGTCGCGTGTCCAAGCCGGGCCTGCGCGTCTACGCCAAGAGCACCTCGTTGCCGCGAGTCCTCGGCGGCCTCGGCATCGCGATCCTGTCCACATCCTCCGGCCTCCTCACGGACCGGCAGGCTCAGAAGAAGGGCGTAGGTGGGGAAGTCCTCGCCTACGTCTGGTAAGGGGAGACATGTCACGTATCGGACGCCTCCCCATCACCGTTCCGTCGGGAGTATCGACCAACCTCTCCGGCCGCGAATTGTCGGTGACCGGACCCAAGGGCACGCTGTCACTGACGATCGTCGAGCCGATCGAGGTCAACGTCGAGGGGGGCACCATCGTGGTGACCCGCCCCAACGACGAACGCGATGCAAAGTCCCGTCACGGCCTCACCCGCACACTGGTGGCCAACATGATCACCGGCGTGACCACGGGCTATGTCAAGAACTTGGAGATCGTCGGCACCGGCTACCGCGTTGCGGCCAAGGGCACCGACCTCGAGTTCAGCCTCGGCTTCAGTCACCCGGTCCTCGTGAAGGCCCCGGAGGGCATCTCCTTCGCGGTCGAGACTCCCACGCGATTCTCCGTGTCGGGTATCGACAAGCAGAAGGTCGGCGAGGTCGCCGCCAACATCCGCAAGATCCGTAAGCCGGAGCCGTACAAGGGCAAGGGCGTGCGGTACGAGAACGAGGTCGTACGGCGCAAGGCTGGAAAGGCAGGTAAGTAGCCATGACCACCTACGGAACGAAGCTCGGCTCCGGCAACAAGGTTGCGGTCGGCCGCAAGCGCCGCCACGTGCGTGTGCGCAAGAAGGTCTCGGGTACCGCGGATCGGCCTCGACTGGTCGTGACGCGCTCCGCCCGGCACATGGTCGCCCAGGTTGTCGATGACACCGTCGGTCGGACACTGGCGTCCGCCTCCACCATGGAGGTCGACCTGCGCGGAGCAACCACGGACAAGACGGCTAAGGCGCGCAAGGTCGGTCAGCTCGTCGCCGAGCGAGCGAAGACCGCAGGGGTGCAGGCCGTGGTCTTCGACCGTGGCGGCAACCGCTACCACGGACGTGTGGCCGCCCTCGCCGAGGGCGCGCGCGAAGGCGGGCTGGACTTCTGATGGCCAACGAGAGAGGTACATCCATGTCAGGCACCACACGACGCGGCGGCGGCTCAGGCGAGCGTCGGGAGCGCAAGGAGCGCACCCCGCGCGAGGAGAAGTCCGCATTCATCGAGCGCGTCGTCACGATCAACCGCGTGGCGAAGGTCGTCAAGGGTGGTCGTCGCTTCAGTTTCACGGCACTCGTCGTCGTCGGTGACGGCGAGGGCATGGTGGGCGTCGGCTACGGCAAGGCCAAGGAAGTGCCGGCCGCAATCGCCAAGGGCGTCGAAGAAGCGAAGAAGCACTTCTTCCGTGTACCGCGTATCCAGGGCACGATTCCGCACCCGGTGACGGGTGAGGCAGCCGCCGGTGTCGTTCTCCTGCGGCCTGCTGCTCCTGGTACCGGTGTCATCGCGGGTGGCCCGGTGCGCGCCGTGCTCGAATGCGCCGGGATCCACGACGTCCTCTCGAAGTCTATGGGCTCGGACAATGCGATCAACATCGTGCACGCAACCGTCGCTGCCCTGAAGTTGCTCGAGCAGCCGGAAGCCGTAGCGGCTCGCCGCGGTCTGCCTCTTGAGGATGTTGCCCCCGCGGCTCTGCTGCGCGCGCGTGCGGCGGCAGGTGCGTGATGGCGCGACTCAAGGTGACCCAGAAGAAGTCCGAAATCGGTGGGACCAGCAGCCAGCGCAACACCTTGCGCTCGCTCGGTCTCAAGCGAATCGGCGACATCGTGGTGAAGGAAGATCGACCGGAGATCCGGGGCATGGTCGCGACCGTGTCCCACCTGGTCGTCGTCGAGGAGGTCGACTGACATGACACTGAAGGTCCACCACCTTCGCCCCGCCCCGGGAGCAAAGACCCAGAAGACCCGAAAGGGTCGGGGTGAGGCATCCAAGGGCAAGACTGCTGGACGCGGCACCAAGGGCACCAAGGCCCGGTACCAGGTGCCTGCGCGCTTCGAGGGCGGTCAGATGCCCCTGCATATGCGTCTGCCCAAGTTGAAGGGCTTTACCAGCCCCAACAAAGTCGACTACCAGGTCGTCAACGTTGCGATGATTGCGAAGCTCTTCCCCAAGGGCGGGCAGGTGACCATCGCCGACCTCGTCTCCACGGGCGCCGTGCGTAAGGGCCAACCGGTCAAGGTGCTCGGGCACGGGGACATCGCGGTAGCCGTCCAGGTCAGTGCGGATAAGTTCTCGGGCGCGGCCCGTGACAAGATCGTGGCCGCGGGCGGAACAGCGACCGAGCTCTGATCGGGAGGCCTTTGTGCACATCAGTGCGTTCGGAGCCGCCCTGCGGACACCGGATCTACGCAAGAAGATCCTGTTCACGCTCGGTTTGCTCGCCCTGTACCGGTTGGGTGCGGTTCTGCCTACCCCGGGAGTCGACTATGCCGCAATACAGCGGTGCATCGACGTGGTGCAGGACAATTCCGTCTACGCGCTGATCAACCTCTTCAGCGGCGGCGCCTTGCTGCAACTGAGCGTCTTCGCCCTCGGCATCATGCCGTACATCACCGCGAGCATCATCCTGCAACTGCTGACCGTCGTAATCCCGCGCCTCGAGATGCTCAAGAAGGATGGCCAGGCGGGTCAGGCGAAGATCACGCAGTACACGCGCTACGTCACGATCGGGCTCGCGATCCTGCAGTCCACCGCGATCCTGTCCCTCGCCCGTACTCCAGGGGCTTTGTTCAGTGGCTGCAACGAAGTCATCATCCCGAATCAGGGTGTCTGGATCATTCTGGTCATGATCATCGTGATGACCGCAGGAACTGCGATGGTGATGTGGTTCGGTGAACTGATCACCGAGCGCGGCGTGGGCAACGGCATGTCCGTCCTGATCTTCGTCTCGATCATCGCCACGATCCCGTCCCAGTTCGCATCGATCTTCGGCAGCCGGGGTGCCTTCACCTTCGCGATCACCCTGCTGGTCGGTCTCGCGGTCATCGCGTTCGTGGTCTTCGTTGAGCAGGCCCAACGTCGAATCCCCGTGCAATATGCGAAGCGGATGGTCGGACGGCGCATGTACGGGGGGACGTCCACCTACATCCCCCTCAAGGTCAACATGGCGGGCGTCATCCCGGTCATCTTCGCCTCGTCTCTGCTGTTCCTGCCGACCCTGTTCGTGCAACTCACCGGTTCACAGGCCGGCTGGGCGCAGTGGGTGCAGCAGAACTTCGGCACGGGCACAGGCACTTGGTACCTGTTGACCTACTTCGTCCTCATCGTGTTCTTCTGCTACTTCTACGTCTCCATCACCTTCAATCCGACGGATGTCGCCGACAACATGAAGAAGTACGGCGGCTTCATTCCCGGGATCCGTGCGGGCAAGCCCACCGCCGACTACCTCGAATACGTGCTCAGCCGACTGACAGCACCCGGGTCGCTCTACCTGGGTTTGATCGCGATCCTGCCAGTCTTCGCCTTCGGCTTCCTGGGTGTTGCAAACGACTTCATCTTCGGCGGAACGAGCCTGCTGATCATGGTGGGCGTCGGCCTGGACACGGTCAAGCAGATCCAGTCCCAGTTGCAACAGCGCAACTACGAAGGATTCCTGGGCTGACATGCGCCTGCTCATCATGGGTCCCCCGGGAGCAGGAAAGGGCACGCAGGCTGCGGTGATCGCCCAGCTACTCGGAATTCCTCACATTTCCACCGGTGACATCTTCCGCGCCAATGTCTCCGAGGGCACACCCCTCGGTATCGAGGCGAAGCGCTATATGGACGCGGGGGAGTACGTCCCTGACGGCGTCACCAACGCAATGGTCCGCGATCGCCTCGCGCAGGCGGACTGTGGCCCGGGCTTCCTCCTCGATGGTTACCCGCGCACGGTCGAGCAGGTGGGGGAACTCGACGGCATGCTCAAGGCGTCCGGTGCGTCCCTCGACCGGGTTATCGAGCTCACCGTGGACACCGACGTGGTCGTGGGACGGCTCGTCAAGCGCGCTGCGGACCAGGGGCGCAGCGACGACACCGAGGACGTCATTCGGCGGCGCCTCGAGGTGTACGCGGAGCAGACGGCACCGTTGATCGCGGCCTACCAGTCCCGGGGCCTCGTGGTGCGTGTCAACGGGATGGGAGACGTCGCGGAGGTCACCTCCCGGGTGCTCGCAGCCGTCGGGGTCGACGGCTGACGTGTTCGGCAAGCGCCAGAGGATCGAGATCAAGAACACCGAACAGATCGCGCTCATGCGCGAGGCGGGTGTCGTCGTCGCCACCACGCTCGAGACCCTCCGGCAGGCCGCCGTCCCCGGTGTCACCACGGCGGATCTCGATGCAATCGCCCGACGTGTCATCGCCGAGCACAACGCAACGCCGTCGTTCCTGGGTTACCACGGATTCCCGGCGGTCATCTGTACCTCGGTCAACAGCGCCGTCGTGCATGGGATCCCCGATGACACGGTTCTGCGCGACGGCGACTTGCTGTCCATCGACTGCGGGGCGATCGTGCAGGGCTGGCACGGTGATGCCGCGCTCACTGTTCCGATCGGCACAGTGAGCGATGACGTAGCTCGGCTCTCCGAGGTCACTCGGGAGGCCATGTGGGCGGGGTTGCGCCAGGCGCGCGCCGGTAACCGACTCTCCGACATCGGCCACGCAATCGAGAATGTGATCCGCGGTGCAGGGTCGTACGGCGTCGTCGAGGAGTACGTCGGCCACGGCATCGGTTCCCAGATGCACATGTATCCGTCGGTGCCGAACTACGGCCGTCCGGGGGAGGGACCCACTTTGGAGGTCGGCATGGCCCTGGCCATCGAGCCGATGGCGACCCTGGGCTCGGCAACCGTCCGCGTCCTCGATGACGAGTGGACCGTCGCGACAGACGACGACTCCACTGCCGCGCACTGGGAGCACACCGTGGCCATCACCGCGGATGGCCCCTGGGTGCTGACCGCCCTCGAGGAGATCCGCCTGTAGCGAGACGACAGCTATCCACAGGTCGAGTGGGTACGTGCATTCATCCCGAGTAGCTTCAGAGACTCACCATCGTGACCACCACGTGCCTACGTTCGCTTGATGCCGGAAATCTGCTCGTTCAATGGAATCTCCATCCGCATGCATTACGGAGATCGTCGCCCGCCACACAAACATGACTTCTACGCAGGACATGAGGCGATCGTCGCCCTGACGGGTCGACTGCTTGCCGGACACCTCCCCGCGCGTGTCGGGTCACAGGTCCGTCGCTGGTGTCGAGCGCGCCAGACGGAACTTGATCGTGCCTGGGGGCGTGCTTCACAATGTCAACCAATAGAACGAATCGAACCATTGGAGACTCGGTGACTTTTCTGCGTTTCGTCAGCGTCATGCCTGAGTCCGGATTTACGGTCCGCGCCGTTCTCTCCGACGGCACGATCCGGAAGTTGGACCTCGAGGGCCTTTTGGTCGGCCCTGTCTTTGAGGCGATACGCACCGATCCGCAGCGGTTCGCCGAGGTCTTCGTGGACCCCGTAAGTCACACCCTTGCCTGGCCGGGTGGGGTCGATCTCGATCCGGAAGTTCTTCTGGGAACACCCATCGCCTCAGCCGGCTAAACCGGACATTTCACCCCGACCCCCCGATTTTGTGCGAAAGTGACCAGCCCGTAGACTTCCCAAGCTGATATCGGGCTTCCCCGTCCATCCGCGTTCTTCCGCCTTGCGGCGGTCTGGTTCGCGTGTGCCGGGTGACCCGAAAGGACGAGAGGCACTGCGTGGGTAAGAAGGACGGAGCGATCGAGCTCGAGGGCACGATCACCGAGTCGCTTCCCAATGCGATGTTCCGGGTGGAGCTGGACAACGGCCACCAGGTGCTCGCCCACATCAGCGGGAAGATGCGAATGCACTACATCCGCATCCTCCCTGACGATCGGGTTGTCGTGGAGTTGTCGCCCTACGACCTCACCCGCGGCCGGATCGTCTACCGCTACAAGTGACCGAACGAACGAGAGAGCCGTCATGAAGGTGCAACCGAGCGTCAAGAAGATCTGCGATAAGTGCAAGGTCATTCGTCGCCACGGTGTCGTCATGGTCATCTGCGAGAACGTCCGGCACAAGCAGCGCCAGGGCTGACGCCCTGGGGTGTCCGGGAGAGACAACCCGACGCACCCGACTATTGGAAGACCCCGACCCCGCACTCGTGCGGATGACACCTTCGGCCACGGGGCCGAGGACCGGTCTAGGCGGACCGGGCTGGGCTTCCACCCGAAACCCCGTGGAACGAGAGAAGAGAGAACGCCCCATGGCACGTCTTATCGGCGTCGATCTGCCGCGCGACAAGCGCATGGCGATCGCGCTCACCTACATTTACGGTGTCGGCCGCACGCAGGCCGCGCGTGCACTTGAAGCTACCGGGATCGATCCCAACTTGCGCGCCAAGGATCTGACGGATGATCAGACCGTTGCGCTGCGCGACTGGATCGATGCGAACCTCAAAGTTGAGGGCGACCTGCGTCGCGAGGTGGCTGCGGACATCCGCCGCAAGGTCGAGATCGGCTGCTACCAGGGTCTCCGGCACCGCAAGGGCCTGCCTGTCCGTGGACAGCGCACCCACACCAACGCGCGTACCCGCAAGGGCCCGCGCAAAACCGTTGCCGGCAAGAAGAAGTAGGGCGGGACATGGCTACCAAGACCCCCGGCGCCAAGAAGGTGCGCCGCAAGGAGAAGAAGAACATCGCCCACGGGCATGCTCACATCAAGAGCACTTTCAACAACACGATCGTGTCCATCACCGACCCCACAGGCGCGGTGATCGCCTGGGCCTCGGCCGGCCAGGTCGGTTTCAAGGGCAGCCGCAAGTCCACCCCGTTCGCTGCGCAGTTGGCCGCGGAGGCCGCTGCCCGTCGGGCAATGGAGCACGGCATGCGGAAGGTGGATGTGTTCGTGAAGGGTCCCGGGTCCGGCCGCGAGACCGCCATCCGCTCCCTGCAGGCCACCGGGCTCGAGGTCGGCTCCATCGCCGATGTCACTCCGGTGCCTTTCAACGGAACCCGTCCCCCCAAGCGTCGTCGCGTCTGATCGCGTAGAGAAGTAGGAGAGAGAACATGGCGCGTTACACAGACGCAGACTGCAAGCGGTGTCGCCGCGAGAAGGTCAAGCTGTACCTCAAGGGCTCCAAGTGCGATTCGCCGAAGTGCCCGTTCGAGAAGCGTCCCTACCCCCCGGGCCAGCATGGTCGTGGACGGAGCAAGGACAGCGAGTACCTCTTGCAGCTGCGTGAGAAGCAGAAGGCCGTGCGCATGTACGGGGTCTTGGAGAAGCAGTTCAGCAACTACTTCGTCGAGGCCTCCCGTCAGGCCGGCAAGACCGGTGAGAACCTGCTGCGCATCCTCGAGTCCCGTCTGGACAACGTGGTTTTCCGCGCAGGGTTCGCGAAGTCACGCGATATGGCCCGCCAGTTGGTGACTCATGGTCACTTCACCGTCAATGACAAGAAGGTCAACATCCCCTCCTACCGCGTCTCGCCCGGTGACATCGTCGAGGTGCGCCAGAAGTCCAAGGAGATGACTCCTTTCATCGTCGCCCACGCGGAGGTCGGCGAGCGTCCGGTCCCCGCGTGGCTCGAGGTCGTTCCCTCGCAGATGCGGGTGCTCGTGCACTCTCTGCCTGCCCGCGAGGTCATCGACACCCAGGTTCAAGAACAGCTCATCGTCGAGCTGTACTCCAAGTAGTAGCGCCCGGGCCTGCCGCGGCCCGGGTGACCGTCAGACGCGCGACGTCAAATAGCGGTCGTCGCGGGAAGGAAATGCAGTGCTCATCAGTCAGCGCCCGTTGTTGTCCGAGGAGCCCGTCTCGGAGTTCCGCTCCCGGTTCGTCCTGGAGCCACTCGAGCCCGGCTTCGGCTATACGCTCGGTAACTCTCTTCGCCGCACCCTGCTGTCCTCGATCCCCGGGGCCGCCGTCACGAGTATTCGTGTCGATGGCGTTCTCCACGAGTTCAGCACCGTCGACGGAGTGAAAGAGGATGTCACCGAGCTGATCCTGAACATCAAGCAGCTCGTCGTCTCTTCCGAGCATGACGACCCTGTCGTGATGTATCTGAGCAAGCAGGGCCCCGGCATGGTGACCGGCGCGGACATCCAGCCTCCCGCCGGCGTCGAGGTCCACAATCCGGGTCTGCACATTGCGGAGCTCAACGGCAAGGGCAAGCTCGAGATCGAGCTCGTGGTGGAGCGTGGCCGCGGCTACGTACCCGCCGTCATGAACAAGCAGCCCGGCCAGGAAATCGGCCGTATCCCGGTCGACTCGATCTACTCTCCGGTTCTTAAGGTCAGCTACAAGGTCGAGGCCACTCGTGTGGAGCAGCGCACCGACTTCGACAAGTTGATCATCGACGTGGAGACCAAGCCGTCCATGCTTCCCCGCGATGCCGTGGCCTCGGCGGGTAAGACCCTGGTCGAACTCTTCGGGCTCGCACGCGAACTGAACGTTGACGCCGAAGGCATCGATATCGGCCCGTCGCCGACGGATGCGTACGTCGCCGAGCAACTCTCGACCCCGATCGAGCAGTTGGACATGACCGTGCGCTCCTACAACTGCCTCAAGCGCGAGGGCATCCACACGGTGGGCGAGCTGATCACCCGGTCCGAGGCCGATCTCCTGGATATCCGCAACTTCGGTTCCAAGTCGATCGATGAGGTCAAAGTCAAGTTGGCCGGACTTGGCCTCGCCCTGAAGGACAGCCCGCCCGGATTCGATCCCGGCGCAGCCGTCTACTTCGATGACGAGGACGAGGACCTGGAGGGCGAAGACTTCGCCTTCCCCGAGGACGAGAAGCTCTAGGCAGAGCGAGAAGGAGAACGACGATGCCTACGCCTACCAAGGGTCCCCGTCTCGGCGGCGGTCCGGCGCACGAGCGACTCATGCTCGCCAACCTCGCGACCGCGCTTTTCGAGCACGGCAAGATCACGACGACCGAGGCCAAGGCGAAGCGGCTACGTCCGCTCGCTGAGCGTCTCATCACCTTTGCCAAGCGCGGGGATCTCTCCGCGCGTCGACGGGTGATGACCGTCGTGCGCGACAAGTCCGTGGTGCACCTGCTGTTCACCGAGATCGGCCCGCAGTACTCAGGACGTCCCGGTGGTTACACCCGGATCACCAAGATCGGTCCGCGTAAGGGAGACAACGCGCCTATGGCCGTGATCGAGCTCGTGGAGCCGATGACCGAGCAGGTCGTCGCCGAGGCAACGGGTGCCACCAAGCGAGCCGCCAAGGAGAGTGCCGCGAAGGCGGCTGCTCCCGCGGCCGCCGCAGCTCCCGCGGCCGAGGAGGTCGTCACCGACGAAGTCGTCGAGACTCCGGAGGCCATCGAGGCCGAGGTCACCGACGAAGTCGTTACTGACGAGGCTCCCGCCGAGGAGACCGAGGAGAAGGCCTGACCACGCACGCCACCTCACAGCCCGCCACCGATGGTGGCGGGCTGTGTCGTCTGCGCGCCACGGTCGCGTACGACGGCACGGATTTCTCCGGCTGGGCAAAGCAAGGGTCCCTGCGCACGGTCCAGGGTGAACTCGAGCGGGTTCTCACGCATCTCTACCGCTCCGAGGTGCAGACAACCTGCGCCGGTCGCACTGATGCCGGCGTCCACGCCCGCGGCCAGGTGATCCACTTCGACGTCCCCATCGATCATCCCGACATCGACGGTGCTCGCGTCAACCGTGCACTTCCCGCGGATATCCGCATTCTGGACATCCAGCCAGCCCCCGCGGGCTTCGATGCGCGTTTCAGTGCGATCTGGCGCCGGTATACGTACCGGGTGTGTGATGACCCCGACGGTCCGGCGCCGCTCACGCGTCGGGAGGTGCTGCCGTGGAATCGACCCTTGGACCTCGATCGCATGAACGAGGCGTCCCGGACACTCCTCGGCACCCACGACTTCGCGGCCTACTGCAAATGGCGCGAAGGTGCCACAACCATCCGCGAGTTACAGCAGCTCCAATGGGAACGTGATGACGATGGAGATGCTGTGATGACGATCCAGGCAGATGCCTTCTGTCACTCCATGGTGCGCAGCATCGTGGGCGCCCTGCTCCCGGTGGGCGACGGACGCAAGCCGGTCACCTGGCCGGGAGAGTTGCTCCGTGCTGCACAACGTGGATCGGCAGTGACGGTGATGCCCCCTCATCCGCTAGTTCTGGAGCAGGTCGGCTACCCGCCGGATGCGGAATTGGCCGCGCGCCAGCAGGAGACCCGAGCGCTCCGCACGGTCAGATGACGGTGACGCCGACCAGATTCGCGAGTTCGGCCTGACGACCATCACGTGTCACGAAGGGTGCATCGACTCTCTGGGCGACCGCCAGGATGAGGCAGTCCACCTTCCCGGCCGTGAGCCCGCGTCGCCGTCCGATGCCTTGGATGGTCGCGGCCGCCTCGAAGTCGGATGCGGAGTCGAATGGCAGCAGGATGCTTCCGTTGATGAACCGTCTGAGGCGGAGCCACTCGTTGTCGGTGCGCGCGCCCATGAGGAACTCCATCAGCACGGGCTCGGTGTAGGCGACGAACTCGGCACGCTCGAGGGTGCGGCGGACCCAGGAGTCGCCGCTTCGCAGGGCGTCGATCCAGATGGAGGTGTCAGCGAGGGTCGTCGTCATGCCAGTCGTGGGGGAAGTCCGTGAGGTCCTCGGGGACCTCGAAGTCCGGCATCGAGCCGCACATGGCGAGCATCTCCTCCGTGGTCATGGGCTGGCCGGCGAGGTGGCGCAGGGCGTAGTCGACTGCCTCACGCTTGGTCTTGAGTTGGTAGCGCACCATGACAATCTCGACGAGTTCGTCGTCAATATCAATGTTGGTGCGAGCCATGTGGTCGAACATACACCTAGTTGGTGTATGGATGGCCGGGAAAGTGCGCGTCGTTCGATGGCCGATTGAGCCTTCCCATGGAATGCTTCGAGCCTCGTCAGCGAGAGGAAACCATGAGCAGTCCGGTCGGTGCGCCCATCGCGGGTGCCACTCCGCGCTTCTTCGCCGTAGCCGTTCCTTTCCTGGGCCTGCTCGGTGCGGTTCAAGGGTCCGCCCCGAACATCAACAGCACCGCCCTCGTCAGTGTCACGCGCGATTTGAACATGACGGGAGGGTCCGTCGCCCTCGCTGCAAGCATTCAGACCATCGCCATTGCGGGAACGGTGATCACGACCGGCCTCCTCGCCGACAGACTCGGGCGCAGGCGCGTGCTGCTCGCGGGCCTCCTCATCGGTGTGGCGGGAAGCGCAATCTCCGGCTTGGCACCTGTTTCCCTGATCTATCTGTTGGGCCAAGTACTGAGCGGCATCGGTCTCGGTGCCGTCTATGCCGCCGCGTTCGGCTACATCAACGCGGTGGCCAAGCCAGGGAAGTTGGCCGCAGCACTCGGCCTCTTCGGCGCAACGATCGGACTGGTCACACTCATCATGACGTTCGCAGGCGGTGCGCTTGCCGGAGTGAACTGGCGGTTGGGGTACTTCGTGACCGCGATCGTTGGCGCACTCTGCTTCTTCGTGACCCCCATGGTCCTTCCGCACATCACTAAACTCAAGAACACGAATCTCGATATCGGCGGTCAGCTACTCCTCGGTGTAGGCCTCATCGGATTCCTGTACGGCGTGAGCCAACTTGGGCGCAGTTTGACGGCACCCGAGACACTGCTTCCGCTCATCGGTGGGGCCATCTGCCTCGTCCTGTTCTTCATAGTGGAAGCCAAATACAAGAAGTCCTTCTACCCCGTGCAGATCTTCAAGTCCCCGATCTTCATCGCAGCCATTCTTGCCGGCTTCATCTACAACTTCGGTGTGGCGGTCGCTTTCCTCCAGACCACGAACCTGTGGCAGTACGTGACCGACGTACCTACCCGCGATATCGCCTATTGGCAGCTGCCCTTGATTGGCGCGGGCATCATCGGTGCGCTTGTCACTGGCCGACTCATGGCCAAGGGATTGTCGAACGCCGGGGCACTTGCCGGAGGCGCGGTGATTACCGGCGTCGGATTCGCCCTCTTGGCTCTTGCGGCGAGTGCGAAGAGTTTCCTGGCATTCCTCCCCGGGCTGGTACTCGTGGGTGCGGGTCTGCTCGTGGTTTCCATTCCCTTCGGCAATCTGATCATTCAGGAAGCTCCGCCGGATAAGTACGGTCCGGTCACGAGTTCGCGGACGACGATCGGGCAGTTCTTCTACTCGATCGGGTTCGCCCTGGGCACAGTCTTCATCGATCGATTGACCATGGGTGGTGTCGTCAATAAGTTGACAGACGCCGGCGTGCAGCCGGATCTCATCGGCACGGCCGTGACCTCGGTCAACCAATACGTCCAGACTCAGGAGCAGCCCTCGACGGAAGTCGGGAAGCAGGCCTTGGCGGATGCCGTGACGAGCTACTCCGGATCGTTCGCATCGTTGATGTGGATATGTGCGGTGCTCGTCATTGTGGCCGGACTGGTGGCGCTCATGTTGCTCCGCAGGGCTAAGCACGCGGCCCAGGGCTCAGCGAACCCCACGCCCAGCCCATCCGCCTAGCGCGGCCCCGATGGCGCTAGCGCGACCGATAGTCGCATGATCCGATCCTTCCAATCCCGCGACGTCGCAGTGGCTATGGAACGTCTCGACGATGCGCGAAACCGCAGTGGCAATGTGACCACGGGAGTCAGGGCTGTCACGGCAGAGGGGGACATGGAGGTCGGGGTGTGGGAGCACTCGGTCGGAACCTCGATAGACACCGAGATCGAAGAGGTCTTCGTCGTCATCGAGGGGGAGGGGACGGTGACCTGCGCCGAGGGGGGTCGGATCGACCTGGCCCCAGGGGTCGTGGGCCTGCTCCCTGCGGGCGCGCAGACCACCTGGACGGTCACCTCACCGCTGCGGAAGGTGTGGATCACGCTCAGTTGAGCGTCCGGGCCGGATTTGGCACCCTTGTGGGGCCCCGGTAGCCTTTGCCTTCGCTGCTTTCAGCCTGGGCGCCCGGAAGGTGCCCAGTACGGCCCCCCGACGGGGGGTGCAGAAACCGGTCCCTACGAGAGATTGGCGGCGCACCGTGCGCACCTACACCCCGAAAGCCGGCGATGTCACTCGCCATTGGCACGTCATCGACGCCACCGACGTGGTGCTGGGTCGACTGGCCACCCACGCAGCCTCTCTGCTGCGCGGCAAGCACAAGCCCACGTTCGCCCCGCATGTCGATACCGGGGACTTCGTGATCATCATCAACGCGGACAAGGTGGCCCTCACCGGCGCCAAGCGCGAAACCAAGATCGCGTACCGCCACTCGGGGTACCCGGGCGGACTCACGGCCACGTCGTACGCGGAACTCCTCGAGGCCAACCCGAGCCGCGCGGTGGAGAAGGCCGTGAAGGGCATGCTCCCGCACAACAAGTTGGGTCGTCAGCAGATCAAGAAGCTGAAGGTCTACACCGGCGCCGATCATCCGCACGCGGCGCAGAACCCCCAGCCATTCACCATCACCCAGATCGCCCAGTAGCGGCAGAAGGAAGGATCACCGTGTCTGAGGCAATCATTGAAGATCTCGACGTGGATGTCGACGTGGTCGAGGAGACTCCGTCGGAATACACCACCAGCACTCCCGAGAAGAAGGCCGTCCGTCGCGACGTCGTCACCGCACCCGGTGCGGCTACCGGTCGACGCAAGGAAGCCATCGCCCGCGTTCGCCTGGTTCCCGGAACCGGTGCATGGACGATCAACGGCCGCACTCTCAACGACTACTTCCCGAACAAGGTCCACCAGCAGGAAGTGAACGAGCCATTCGTCACCATCGGTGCTGAGGGCAAGTTCGACGTCATCGCGCGTATCCACGGCGGAGGTATCTCCGGCCAGGCGGGTGCGCTTCGCCTCGGTGTCGCGCGTGCACTCAACGCGATCGACGAAGACGGTAATCGTCCGCTGCTGAAGAAGGCCGGATTCCTCACGCGCGATCCGCGCGCGAAGGAGCGCAAGAAGTACGGCCTGAAGAAGGCCCGCAAGGCACCCCAATACAGCAAGCGCTGACTTGGGTCGCCTGTTCGGTACCGACGGGGTTCGGGGGCTGGCCAACCGCGAGGTCACTGCGGAACTCGCCCTCGACCTATCGGTGGCGGCCGCGCACGTCCTCGCGGATGCGGGTGCATTCGAAGGTCACCGTCCCCTTGCCATCGTGGGTCGGGACACCCGTGCCAGCGGTGAATTCCTCGAAGCTGCCGTCGTCGCCGGTCTCGCCAGTGCAGGCGTCGACGTCATCCAGGTGGGTGTGCTCCCGACACCCGCAGTCGCGTGGCTGGCGGCGAGCACCGGGGCTGACCTGGGCGTGATGCTCTCCGCGTCGCACAACCCGATGCCGGACAACGGAATCAAGTTCTTCGCCCGCGGTGGCCACAAGCTCGACGACACGATCGAGGACGCCATCGAGAAGCGACTGGGTGAAACCTGGGATCGTCCGGTGGGCGCCGGCGTAGGTCGTATCCGCACCGACCTGGACGCGGCCGATCGTTACATCGCCTACCTCGTGGGCACGATCTCGACACCGTTGAACGGACTTCGCGTCGTCGTGGATTGCGCGAACGGCGCTGCCTCGGTGGTGGCCCCCGCTGCCCTCCGCCGTGCCGGTGCGGACGTGACCGCGATCCATGCGAACCCCGATGGGAACAACATCAACGATGGCAGCGGCTCCACCCACATGGGCAACCTCATCGAGGCAGTTCGGTCGTCAGGTGCCGGTGTCGGCATCGCGCACGACGGGGATGCCGATCGCTGCCTCGCCGTAGACGCGAATGGCGCGATCATCGATGGTGATCACATCCTGGCCATCCTCGCCTCGGCAATGCGTGACGCGGGAACACTTGCAGGCAACACCGTGGTGAGCACCGTGATGGCGAACCTCGGGTTCAAGATCGCCATGCAACAGGCCAACATCGAGGTTCGCGAGACCGCCGTGGGCGACAGGTACGTACTCGAGGAGATGCGCGCGAATGGCTTCACCCTCGGTGGGGAACAGAGCGGACACGTGGTCCTTCTCGAGCACGCAACCACGGGGGACGGCATCCTGACCGCCCTGCACCTCTTGGCGCGCATGGCGCAGACCGGGAAGTCCTTGGCGGATTTGGCGTCGGCAGTCACGAAACTGCCACAGGTCCTGATCAATGTGGGTGGTGTCGATCGGGAGCAACTCGCATCCGCCTCCCTCGTGCATGCGGCAGTGGCAGCAGCAGAGGCCGATCTCGCCGGGAACGGTCGAGTTCTCCTGCGGCCCTCGGGGACCGAGCCGGTGATCCGCGTGATGGTCGAGGCTCCCAGTGAGGAGCAGGCGGCAGAGATCGCGGAGTCGATTGCCGGAGTCGTGCGCGCCGAGTTGTCCACGTCCTAGTCGTGAGTAGTCGGGCGTAGGCTGACGGCGTGTGCGGGATCGTCGGCTACGTAGGGCAGAAGCAGGCTCTCGAGGTCGTCGTCGCAGGCCTTCGCAGGCTCGAGTACCGGGGGTATGACTCCGCCGGCGTCGCGGTGATCGCCGATGGTCACTTGGAGACCCGCAAGAAGGCCGGGAAGCTCACCAACCTGGAAACCCTGCTGGGTGAGGATCCGCTGCCGAACTCCACCACCGGTATCGGTCACACCCGCTGGGCCACCCATGGTGGTCCCACCGACTCCAATGCCCACCCGCATGTCAGTGAAGATGGCCGGATCGCGGTGATCCATAACGGGATCATCGAGAACTTCGCGGTGCTGCGCGAGGAGTTGACTGCGGCGGGCGTGACCCTGACCTCGGAGACCGATACCGAGGTGGTCGCCCACATGCTCGCCCGCGCCCTGCCCGCCGTCGGGGACTCCCTGCAGGTTGCAATGCAGGCCGTGTGTTCCCAACTCGAGGGTGCTTTCACCTTGGTTGTCATCGACCCGTCGCAGCCCGACATCGTCGTCGGAGCTCGACGCAACTCACCGCTCGTGGTCGGTGTTGGTGATGGTGAGAACTTCCTTGCCTCGGATGTGGCCGCGTTCTTCGAGCACACCCGCAACGCCCTCGAACTGGGACAGGACCAGATCGTCACACTCACCGCGGAGTCGGTCACCGTGACGGATTTCTCCGGTAATCCCGTGACACCGCGCGCCTTCACGGTGGACTGGGATGCCTCCGCCGCCGAGAAGGGTGGCTTCGACCTGTTCATGCTCAAGGAGATCTCCGAGCAACCCAAGGCTGTCGCCGATTCCCTACGCGGACGCACGAGTCCGCAGGGGCGGATCCAACTCGACGAGCTGACCCTCGACGAGTCGGTGTTCCGCGACATCACCAAAGTCGTGGTCGTCGCCTGCGGCACGGCGGCACACGCGGGCATGGTCGCCAAGTATGCGATCGAACACTGGACGCGCCTGCCCGTCGATGTTGAGTTGGCGAGTGAATTCCGCTACCGCGATCCCGTGGTGGGACCGGATTCGCTCGTGATCGCGATCTCCCAATCCGGGGAGACGATGGACACCCTGATGGCGCTGCGGCACGCCGCGGCCCAGGGCGCGCGCACTCTGGCAATCTGCAACACCGTGGGATCCACCATCCCGCGCGAGTCGGATGCGGTCCTCTATACCTACGCCGGTCCGGAAATCGCGGTCGCGTCGACCAAGGCGTTCCTCACGCAGATCATCGCGGCCTACCTCGTCGGTCTCTTCCTCGCGCAGGCGCGTGGGGCGCTAACCGAAGAGGAAATCCGCGGAATTCTGCAAGATCTCAACGACATGCCCCAGAAGGTGGACCTGGTTCTCGACACCGTTGAACCGGTGCGTGCCCTGGCGCAACAGTTGTCCACGGCGACCTCGGTGCTGTTCCTGGGTCGGCACGTCGGCTATCCCGTCGCCCTCGAGGGTGCACTGAAACTCAAGGAACTCGCCTACATGCACGCGGAGGGATTCCCGGCGGGGGAACTCAAGCACGGACCCATCGCACTCATCGAGGACGGAGTGCCGGTCGTAGTCGTCGTTCCCTCACCGCGCGGTCGCGCGGTGTTGCATGACAAGATCATCTCCAATATTCAGGAAGTGCGGGCTCGTGGGGCCGTGATCATTGCGGTGGCCGAGGAGGGTGACGAGGTCATCACCGGCTTCGCCGACCACGTCATCCGCGTGCCGGAGGTTCCGCCCTTGATGCAGCCCCTCGTCTCCACTGTCCCGCTTCAGGTGTTCGCGTGCGAGATGGCCACGGTGAAGGGGCATGACGTCGATCAGCCCCGCAACTTGGCCAAGTCCGTCACGGTGGAGTGATGATCCCGCTCCTGACCGTGGCGCAGATGCGTGCCGCGGAAGAGGCACTGTTCACCACGGTGGCGCCCGAGGTTGTCATGCAGCGCGCTGCCCGAGGTCTTAGCGATGTCTGCCTGCGATTGCTGGAAGCCGAGCGCGGTCAGATCGCCGGCGCGGACGTCGTGCTCCTCGTCGGGACGGGCAACAACGGTGGCGACGCCCTCCTCGCCGGCGCGGATCTTGCTGCTCGGGGATGCCGGGTCCACGCGGTCCAGGTAGGTGATCGCATCCACGCAGAGGGTCTGCACGCGCTTACGCGCGCCGGAGGAATCTGTGGGGCGTTGGACGAGGCGGACGCGTGGATGTCATCCTGCGATCTCGTGATCGATGGCGTCGTGGGCATCGGCGGTCGCGGTGCGGTCGATCCTCGGATCATCGAACTTCTCGACGGCGATCCGCTGACCGTCGCGGTCGATATCCCCAGTGGTGTCGACGCGGACACCGGTCATATCGCGGGTGCAGCGGTGCGCGCGGATCTGACGGTTACCTTCGGAGCGGTGAAGCCGGGGTTGCTCCTAGCACCCGACCATGTCGGTGAGATCGAGGTGGTCGACATCGGCGTGACCATTCCCGAGGAGGTTGCCCTCGCGAGTCTGGAAGCGTCCGACATCGAATGCTGGGTTCCCGAACCCGGGTGGTCGGACTACAAGTACTCGCGCGGGGTGGTGGGGGTCGCCGCTGGCTCCGAGGACTATCCGGGTGCGGGGATGTTGGTGGCCGCAGGTGCCCGGCACGCGAACGTTGGCATGGTGCACGTCTGGGGGACGGGATCAGACATCGTACAGGTGTTTCCGGATGTGGTGCGATCGGCGGCGCCCCCGAACGAGTGTGCGCGCGTCACGGCATGGGCCTGCGGCTCGGGTGTCACGTCGCGTGACGTGGTGTCCTCGGTGCTCGAGACCAGACTCCCGGTGGTTCTCGACGCAGGCGCCCTGCGGATCATGTCCTCCGATTCCGCGATCCGCGATGCCGTGACCGAGCGCACGGACAGAGGCATCACCACTGTTCTCACACCCCATGCGGGGGAGTTCACCGCACTCTTCCCGAAGATCGACGCTGCGGACCGCGTGCACGCGGCGCGCGATGCCGCGCGTCGCACCGGTGCCATCGTGGTTCTCAAAGGGGCGCCGACCGTGATCGCCGATCCCCTCGGTGAGGTGCGGATCGATATCGCTGGCACACCCGCATTGGCCTGCGCGGGATCGGGCGATGTGCTGTCCGGAATCCTCGGCGGGCTCGCCGCGGGTGCCCAGGCGCGCGGTGAGATCGTCGACGTGGACGTCATCTCGGCAGGGGTGTGGATCCACGGAGTGGCGGGCCAGGTGGCCGCCGAGGGTGGGCGCACGGTGACCGCCACGGATATCGCGGCGCATGTGGCCGACGCGATCGCGATCGCACGTGCTGGGATGGACGCATGAGTTGGCATCGTGCCGCTGCGATCGTCGATCTCGACGCGATCGCGGCCAATGCCGAGGTATTGGACCGAGTCTCCGGGGACGCCGAACTCATGGCCGTGGTGAAGGCCGATGCCTACGGGCACGGGGTGGCGCGGGTTGCCCCGGTGTTGCGCGCCGCTGGAGTGCCCTGGCTGGGTGTCGCGCTCCCCAGCGAGGCGGTGGAGTTGCGCAGTGCGGGAGACCGAGGCCGCATCCTCACCTGGCTCTGGGTACCCGGGGACCCACTCGTCACCGCCTGCATCGACCTCGACGTCGATCTCGGGGTCTCCACCCTCGAGAGCCTTCGTCAGGTATCCGATGCAGCCCGCACCCGTGGTGGTCGCGCGCGCGTCCACCTGAAGATCGACACCGGCTTGTCACGCAACGGCGCGTTGGAACATGAGTGGGAGGAGCTCGTTCGTGCGGCTCTCGATGATGCCCACCTGGACCTCGTCGGTGTGTGGTCGCACCTCGCGCGGGCCGACGAGCCCGAGGTCGACACGACCGCGGAGCAGAGTGCGCGATTCGCACGCGCACTCGACGTTGTGCATTCGCTCGGCGGTGCGCCCGCGCACGTGCACCTGGCGAACTCCGCCGGAATCCTGGCTCATCCGGACACCCACCACACGATGGTGCGCACCGGTATCGGTCTTTATGGCGTCACGCCGGGCCCCGGACTCGGTGATCCAAAGGCGCACGGGCTTCGGCCCGCGATGGAGATCCGGGCACGTCTCGCACTCGTGAAGCGGATCCCTGCTGGTGCGGGGGTCGGCTACGGCCACACCTGGGTCGCCGAGCGCGACACCGTCGTGGGGTTGGTGCCGCTCGGGTACAGCGACGGCATCCCGCGTGCCTCCACGGGCGGGTACGTGTCGGTGGCCGGACGACGCGCTCCGGTCGTCGGGAGAGTCGCCATGGATCAGTTCGTCGTGCACCTCGACGACGTCGTCCCCGTGGGGACCGAGGTGGAAGTGCTAGGGCCGAATGCGTTGGACGCCGAGGAGTGGGGCGCCTCCGCCGGCACCATCGGCTACGAAGTCGTGACGCGCATCGGATCCCGGCTCACGCGCAACTACCGTGGTGACACGTGGACGTGACCTCGGTTGCCCGGTTCGCCGGGCGGAGCGCGGTAGCCCTCGGGGCCGTGGCACTAGGCGCAGTGGCGGGGGCGGTCGCCGATCGTGTCATCACGCGCGCAGCACCAGATCCCAATGCGCGCGAGGATGACTTCCACACGGTGCCCGATCGCGTGATGTCGGTACTTGCCGATGACGGCACCTATCTCCACGTCGAGATCGATGAGGCGACTGAGGGCGCCGAGGACATCACCATGGTGTTTGCGCATGGCTACGCGCTCACCTTGAACTCCTGGTATTTCCAGCGCGCGTCGCTTCGTGGCCGCGCGCGTCTGGTGTTCTACGACCAGCGCAGTCATGGCAGGAGCGCCCGCGCGGAGTTCGACACGCATCACGTCGATCAGTTGGGTCGTGATCTGGCCAGCGTCATCGCCGCCACGGCTCCCAGGGGCACCTTGATCCTCGTCGGGCACTCGATGGGTGGCATGACGGTGATGGCCTACGTGTCACAGAACCCCGAGCAGGTCGGCACGAGAACCCGCGGCATTGCACTGATCGCCACCACCGCAGGTGGCCTGCACACCAACACCCTCGGCCTCCCTGGCCCCCTCGGGCGTGCCTTCCAGGCATGGGTACCGAACGTTGCCGGCCTGATCGCGAGTCGACGCCAGTGGTTCGACCGTCTGCAGTGGTCCACGAGTGACATCGGGATCCTGGTCACGCAGCTTTATTCCTTCGGCTCCGCGACACCCGGACGCCTCGGGCGATTCGTCGCGGACATGGTGGGCGGGACGCCGATCGATGTCGTTGCCGAATTCCTGCCTGCTTTGCAGGACCATGACAAACGTGATGCGCTGCCCCTCATGGCAGGTGCGGAGTTGCTGGTGGTGTGCGCGGACCGTGACCGCTTAACGCCGAAGTCGTCCAGTGAGGAAATCGTTGCGATCCTGCCGCACGCGGAATTTGCCGTGATCGAGGGTGCTGGCCACATGGTCCAGTTGGAGCGCCCCGGTGAGGTGAACGTCCTGCTCCGGGGTCTCCTGCAGCGGGTCCGTGCGCTGGTCACCGCGTGACCACGACCGAGGTGGTCGCCGATCCCGAAGCGATGCGGACCCTCGGCCAGCGCATCGGACGTATGGCCCGGGCCGGAGACATCATCGTGCTCGACGGTGAGCTCGGTACCGGCAAGACGACGCTGACCCAGGGCATCGCGCAGGCCCTCGGTGTCACCGAGGCTGTGACGAGTCCGACGTTCGTGATCGCGCGCATCCATCCGTCTACCTCGGTACCGCTGGTGCACGTCGACGCCTACCGGCTTGCACGTCGCGCGGAGCTCGATGACCTCGACCTGCCGTGGGAGGAGTCGGTGAGTGTCGTCGAGTGGGGCGGTGACTGGTTTCCCGAAGCAGCGCTGCACGTCTTCATCGATTATGGCAACGATGACCAACGTGTGGTCGTCCTGAATGGTCGCGACGAACGGTGGACCGATGGTTGAGCGGATCCTCGCGGTCGAGACCTCGAGTGCGTGGACGTCGCTGGCGGTCGCGGATGACGGTGTCGTGATCGCCGAGGCCGAGCATCACGACGCCCGCGGTCATGTGGAGGCGATCGGGGCGCTGTTCGCCGACACCATCGCTCCCGCACTCACCGGTCCCCCCGTCACCGGGGTGGTCTGTGGGGTCGGACCCGGTCCCTACAGCGGTCTCCGCGTCGGCATCGCCTACGCACGGGCCGTCGCCCTCGCGTGGCAGGTGCCGGTCGTGGGCGTCTGTTCCCTCGACGCGGTGGCTGCTGCGAACCGGCAGCCCGGTGACTACGTCGTGGCGGCGGACGCGCGTCGACGCGAGGTCTACTGGGCAGTGTTCGACCCGACGGGAGCGCGCATCGATGGTCCCTACGTCGGGAACGCAACGGAGATTCCGACGGGACTCCCTGTCGTGGGCGTGCCCGCGCATGCCCGTGATCTCATCACCTTTCTCGCGACCCGCAGCGCGTCCGACCCTGCCAGGTGGGATCCGACCCCGATCGGCGTCGAGCTCGACGATCACGGCGACGGAGGTGCGCGCACCGCGCGTGCCCTCACCGGACGCACTCTGCTCACCGCGCAGCCGCTGTACCTGCGCTCTGCGGATGTCACGGTGTCCCCGCGCGCGAGTCATCCGGTGACGGCGGGTGTCACGTGGACGTGATGGTGGAGTCGATGCGCTGGTGGCACATTCCCGCGGTGCACGCGATCGAGTCGGAGTGCTTCACGGTCGACCCTTGGAGCGCGGAGCAGTTCTGGGAGGAACTCGCCCAGCCGACGCGGATCTACCGGGTTGCGATGCGAGGCGATGAGGTCATCGGCTACGCGGGGATCTTCCATGCGGGGGCGGACGCAGACATCCAGACGATCGCCGTGCGACCGGGGGAGCAGCGCCAGGGCATCGGCCGGATGCTCGTGCGGGAGTTGATCGCGGCGGCACACCAGTCAGGCGCAACATCACTGCTTCTCGAGGTGCGTGCCGATAACTCCCCTGCGATCGCGATGTATCGGGACGAGGGGTTCGATCAGATCTCTCTGCGCAGTCGCTACTACCCCGACGGCTCCGACGCCCTCATCCTGCGGAGGTCGCTGTGACGGGCGTGGTCATCCTCGGGATCGAGACGTCGTGCGACGAGACGGGCATCGGCATCGTCGTCGGGGAGGAACTGCGCGCCAATGCCCTCGCGTCGAGTGTGGATGAGCAAGCACGCTTCGGAGGCGTGGTGCCGGAGATAGCGAGCCGCGCGCACCTCGAAGCCATGGTGCCCACGATCGAGCGCGCGTGCGCGGAAGCGGGTGTTGCACTCACCGATGTCGATGCCATCGCGGTGACGTCCGGCCCGGGACTCGTGGGCTCCCTTCTGGTGGGTGTGTCCACGGCGAAGGCACTCGGTGCCGCTCTCGCGCGTCCGGTCTACGGCGTGAATCACTTGGCCGCGCATGTGGTGGTCGACGAACTCGAGCACGGACCGCTTCCCGAGTCGGTGATCGGTCTGCTGGTCTCCGGTGGTCACACCTCCCTCATCGCTGTCGGCCCCGAGGGCATGGAGGCCCTGGGACAGACCTTGGACGACGCGGCCGGAGAGGCCTTCGACAAAGTCGCCCGATTGCTCGACCTGCCCTTCCCGGGGGGACCCGCGATCGATGAGTGCGCCCGGGAGGGGAACCCCGAGGCGATCGCATTCCCGCGTGCCCTCGGCGGGGACACCCTGGACTTCTCCTTCAGTGGGCTCAAGACCGCGGTCCTGCGCTGGCTGACCGCCCAGCACGGCGAGGTCCGGCGGGCCGATGTGGCCGCGAGCTTCCAGGAGGCGGTCGCCGACGTGCTCAGCGCCCGGGCCCTCGAGGCGTGTCGGTGCACCGGGGTGGACCACCTGGTGGTCGGGGGCGGGGTCGCAGCCAACTCCCGGCTCCGCGCCCTGGTCACCGAGCGGGCCGACCGGGCCGGGGTGCAGGTACGGATCCCGCGGCCCGGGCTCTGCACCGACAACGGGGCGATGGTGGCGGCCCTCGGGGCCCGGCTGGTCCGGACCGGCCGGGCACCCTCTCCCTCGGACTTCCCGGCCACCTCCTCCATGGCCGTGGGGGAGATCGCCCGCTAGACACGGCTGGCACTCGACTTGACAGAGTGCTAACGGCCGCGTAATGTTCTCATTGGCACTCTCCCCGTGAGACTGCCAATCGACCTAACCGAAGCCGTCCACCCGGGCGGCCCCCGATTCACCGGAGGAAGCACCGTGTCGGTCTCCATCAAGCCCCTCGAGGACCGCATCCTCGTTCAGACCCTCGACGCCGAGCAGACCACTGCGTCCGGTCTCGTGATCCCGGATACCGCGAAGGAGAAGCCCCAGGAGGGCAAGGTCCTCGCCGTGGGTCCGGGTCGTTTCGACGAGGATGGCGATAAGCGCATCCCGCTCGACATCAAGGTGGGTGACACCGTCATCTACAGCAAGTACGGCGGCACCGAGGTGAAGTACAACAACGAGGAGTACCTCATCCTGTCGGCCCGCGACGTACTCGCGGTCATCGAGAAGTAGAGAACGCGAAGTAGAGAACTAGAACCCCTGTCGATGCCCCGGCCCCGAATCAGTCGGGGACCGGGGCATCACTGAGTAGAGGAAGTCATGGCCAAGATTCTGGAATTCGACGAGAGCGCACGTCGCAGCCTCGAGCGCGGTGTGGACGCACTCGCAGACGCAGTTCGGGTGACCCTGGGCCCCAAGGGCCGCAATGTGGTCATCGACAAGAAGTGGGGTGCACCCACGATCACCAACGATGGCGTGACCATCGCCCGCGAGATCGAGCTCGAGGATCCTTATGAGAACCTCGGTGCGCAACTCGCCAAAGAGGTCGCGACCAAGACCAACGACATCGCCGGCGACGGCACCACCACGGCCACCGTGCTCGCTCAGGCGATGGTGCACGAGGGCCTGAGGCAGGTTGCCGCTGGCGCATCGCCGATGAGCATCAAGCGCGGCATCGACAAGGCCGTCGAGGCCGTCACCGCCAAGCTCGGTGAGATGGCACGCGCCGTCTCCGGCAAGGAGGAGATCGCCAACGTCGCGACCATTTCCTCGCAGGACCGCGAGATCGGCAACCTCATCTCCGACGCCTTCGACAAGGTGGGCAAGGACGGTGTGATCTCCGTCGAGGAGTCCAGCACCACCGCCATGGAGATGGAATTCACCGAGGGCATGCAGTTCGACAAGGGCTACATCTCCCCGTACTTCGTCACCGACGCCGACCGCATGGAAGCGGTGCTCGAGGACGCCCGCATCCTGCTTGTGCAGGGCAAGGTATCGGCCCTCAACGAATTGCTCCCGCTGCTCGAGAAGGTCGTTCAGGCCGGTAAGCCACTGCTGATCATCGCCGAAGACGTGGAGGGCGAGGCCCTGTCCACCCTGGTGGTGAACCGTATCCGCGGCACGTTCACCTCGTGCGCGGTGAAGGCTCCGGCCTTCGGCGACCGCCGCAAGGCGATCCTGCAGGACATCGCGATCCTCACCGGGTCACAGGTCGTGTCCCCCGAGGTGGGCTTGAAGCTCGACCAGGTGGGTCTCGACGTTCTCGGGTCCGCGCGGCGCATCGTGGTCACCAAGGACAACACCACGATCGTCGATGGTGGCGGTGACCACGCGGCCGTCGAAGACCGCATCGCGCAGATCAAGCGGGAGATCGAGAACACCGACTCCGATTGGGATCGCGAGAAGTTGCAGGAGCGTCTGGCCAAGCTCGCCGGGGGTGTCGTCGTCATCAAGGTCGGCGGTCACACCGAGGTCGAGCTCAAGGAAAAGAAGCACCGCATCGAAGATGCGGTCTCGGCGACCCGTGCTGCGATCGACGAGGGCATCGTCTCGGGTGGAGGCACCGCACTCGTGCAAGCCGCCACGGCACTCGATGGCTCGCTCGGACTCACGGGTGACGAGGCCACTGGCGTGACCATCGTGCGGAAGTCCACGGCGGAGCCACTGCGCTGGATCGCGGAGAACGCGGGCGAGCAGGGCTATGTCGTCGTCTCCAAGGTCTCCGAGATGCCCAACGGCCACGGTCTGAATGCCGCGACCGGCGAGTACGGCGACCTCGTCGCCCAGGGTGTCATCGACCCGGTCAAGGTGACCCGCTCCGCTCTGCAGAATGCTGCGTCCATCGCGGCCATGCTGTTGACCACCGAGGCGCTCGTCGTCGAGAAGCCGGCCGAGCCCGAGGACGCCGGTCACGGTCACGGCCACTCGCACCACGGTCACTCGCACTAGAAGTCGAAGAAACGCAACGGCCCCGGGATCACCGGGGCCGTTGCGTTTATGGAGGAGAGGGAAGAAATTTTTTGGTTACGAGGCCGCCGTGACGGGCTGGCGGAGACCGCGACGGTAGATGGCCTCGCGGTCATCCTCGGAGAGGCCACCCCACACGCCGTAGGGCTCGCGCACGGCGAGGGCGTGCGAGGCGCACTCCTGGCGGACCGGGCAGCCGCCGCAAATCGCCTTGGCGGCCTTCTCCCGGGCCTCGCGGGCCGGGCCGCGCTCACCCTCGGGGTGGAAGAAGATGGCCGGGTCCTCACCGCGGCAGGCGCCGTGCATCTGCCAGTCCCACAGGTCCGCATTCGGCCCGGGGAGCCGTGAAATGTCCGCCATTGTGTCCTCCAGAAGACGTTGTCTCCCTACTGTAGAACCGCGCCAAGAGTTGGTCAAGTTCATTCTAGAAGAATTTTTGCCCCGATTTCCCGGGATCCCCCGGGGGGGCCCCGGCGGAGAGGGGCCGGGAGCCTCATAGGGTTGCCATCCCGGGGAGGAATCCGTGACTGGAATGCGCGCACGACGCTCGTGCCTGGCGGTGCCGGGCTCGAATCCCCGGATGATGGAGAAAGCCCAGGGCCTGCCGGCGGACCAGGTGTTCCTCGACCTCGAGGACGCCGTCGCACCCGTCGCGAAAGCAGAGGCACGCCGTGCCGTCATCAGCACCCTGAACGAGGCCGTGTTCCGCGCTCCGCTTCGATCTGTCCGGGTCAACGACTGGACCACCCCGTGGACCTACACCGATGTCATCGACGTCGTCGGGGGTGCCGGTGCACAGATCGACACGCTCGTGTTGCCGAAGGTGCTCGGCCCAGAGCAAGTTGTCGCACTCGATCTCCTCCTCACGCAGGTGGAGAAGTCCCATGGGCTCGAGGTGGGTCGGATCGGCATCGAGGCGCAGATCGAGAACGCGGCCGGATTGGTCAACGTCGACGCGATCGCTGCTGCGTCACCCCGGTTGGAGGCGCTCGTTTTCGGGCCAGCTGACTTCATGGCGAGTCTCAACATGAGGTCGCTTGTCGTCGGTGAGCAGCCGGAGGGGTACGACGTCGGCGATGCGTACCACTACATATTGATGCGCATTCTCATGGCGGCGCGGGCCAACGATGTCCTGGCCATCGACGGTCCCTACCTGCAGATCAAGGACCTCGAGGGATTGCAGCGTTCCGCGGAGCGTTCCGCGGCATTGGGATTCGATGGGAAATGGGTGCTCCACCCAGATCAGATTGAGGTCGTGAACGCGGTCTACTCGCCACGGCAGGCGGACTACGACCACGCGGAGCTGATTCTCGATTCCTATGCCTGGCACACATCGCCCGAGGGCGGTGCGCGCGGTGCCGTCATGGTGGGCGATCACATGGTTGATGAGGCATCACGCAAGATGGCGCTCACCGTTGCGGCGAAAGGGCGGGCAGCAGGTATGTCGCGCACCCAGTCGTTCCACGCACGGGAGGCCTGACGTGACATCGACGGACGACGTATCCCCGGCGGTGCTCGGCAGGTTCTATGAGGATTTCGTCGTCGGCATGACGTACCAGCACCCGCTCGGGCGCACGATCTCCGAGGCAGATTCCACCTGGTTCACCCTGTTGACCTGCAATACGAACCAGAACCACTTCAATGCGGACCTGGCCCAGTCGAATCCGATCTCCGAAGGCCGGATCATCGTGAATTCCGGGCTCACCGTGGCACTCGTCCTCGGTTTGTCCGTCCTCGACATGAGCCAGAACGCCGTCGCGAACCTCGGGTGGACGGACATCACGCTCACGCACCCGGTGTATGTGGGGGACACCATCTACGCGGAGAGCATCTGCGTGGACAAGCGCGAGTCAGGCTCCCGTCCCGAGATGGGCATCATCCGGATGAAGACCCGTGGACTGAACCAGGACGGCGACGAGGTGGTCACCTGGTTCCGATCGGTCATGATCCCCAAGCGCAGTTCCGGGATCGGCCAGGGCTATTTCCCTCAGGCGAAGGGCGGCCCCCTCACGGCTGAGCCGGCGTAGCCCCGGTTGCTCCGAAGTGCGGTTCGGGCCGTGCCGGGGCAGACTCCAGGTATGTCGCAGGGACAGGGGGTCGAGGCCCCGGCCATGGGGCTGACCGTGGCCGCTGTGGCCCGTCGCCTCGGTGTCGCACCCGCCACCCTGCGCACCTGGGACCGCCGCTACGGGCTCGGCCCCTCAGGTCACGAGGCGGGCGCCCACCGTCGCTACACCGCCGCCGACCTCGCCCGACTCGAGCACATGCGCAGCCTGGTGAACGCCGGGGTTCCGCTGGCCACCGCGGCCGAGCAGGCGTTGTCCTTCCAGCCGGATCCCGAGCATCTCGCCCCCGTCACCGAACTTCGACGGGTGACGGCCGCACCCGAGACCGTGGAGGGTCGACCGGGTGGCGGGAGTGTCGTGTCGATCCCGGGCGGAACGACACATGCGCGTGGTCTGGCGCGTGCCGCCCAATCACTGGACGGTCCGGCCTGCAGCGCGATCATCCGCGAGACCCTGGATCAGCGCGGGGTGGTGTGGACGTGGGACCACCTGTTGGTGCCCGTGATGACGGGAGTCGGGGAACGCTGGGAGAACAGCGGACGCGGAGTGGACGTTGAGCACATCTTGAGTGACGCTGTTCAAGGCGAGCTCTCGGGCAGGGCTCGCAAGTTATCCACCCCCGTAAATTCCCGTCCGGTCATCCTTGCCACTCTCGAACGCGAGTCGCACACGCTCCCGCTGTGGGCGCTCGCGGCGGCACTGGCCGAGCGTGGCGTCGAGTGCCGCATGCTCGGTCCCCGCACCCCGGTTGACGTCCTCGAACAAGCGTCCCGGCGCATCGGTGCCGGCGTGGTGTTCGTGTGGTCGCAGCTGAGCGCCACCGAGGACATCGAGCCGCTGGCCGAACTGACCCGCATGCGGCCCGCCCCGCGGGTGATCCTGGGCGGCCCCGGGTGGCGCGGGGAGACCTCCACCGGGATCGAGCGCACCTACGACCTCACCGGTGCGGTCGCCCGGATCGCCAGTCTCGTGGGTGGGTAGCCTCCTCTACATGCAGAGCGGCGCCGAGGAGAAGTTCGCCTTCGAGGGGCTGACCTTCGACGACGTCCTCCTCCTTCCGGGCGAGTCTGACATCGTCCCCAGTTCCGCAGACACCTCCGCGCAGGTCACTCGGAACATCACCGTGCGCATGCCCCTGGTCTCCAGTGCCATGGACACCGTCACCGAGGCGCGGATGGCCATCGCCATGGCGCGTCAGGGTGGCGTGGGAGTGCTGCATCGCAACCTGTCCGTCGAGGAGCAGGCGGTGCAGGTGGACCTGGTGAAGCGCTCCGAGGCCGGGATGGTCAGTAACCCGATCACCTGCGGCCCGCGCGATTCCCTCGCCGACGTGGATGCGCTCTGCGGTCGCTATCGCATCTCCGGTGTTCCGGTGGTCGACGACGGTGGCCGATTGCTCGGCATCGTCACCAATCGCGACATGCGGTTCGAGGATGACATGTCGCGCCCCGTCTCCGAGGTCATGACGCAGATGCCGTTGGTGACTGCACCGATCGGCATCGCACCCGAGGACGCCCTGGCGTTGCTCGCGCGCCACAAGGTCGAGAAGTTGCCCCTGGTCGATGACTCGGGTGTGTTGCGCGGGCTGTTCACCGTCAAGGACTTCGTGAAGTCCGACAAGTATCCGCACGCCACCAAGGACTCCGCCGGTCGACTCGTTGTGGGCGCTGCCGTGGGTGTTGGCGATGATGCCGAGAAGCGGGCACGCTCCCTCATCGAGGCCGGGGTGGACTTCCTGGTCGTGGATACTGCGCACGGTCATTCGCGTGCCGTGGTCGAGATGGTGGCCCTGCTCAAGCGCACCTCGGACGTCGATGTCGTGGGTGGAAACGTCGCCACCCGCGAAGGTGCACAAGCGCTGGTGGACGCAGGTGCCGACGGAGTCAAGGTCGGTGTCGGTCCCGGATCGATCTGCACCACCCGCGTCGTGGCCGGCGTCGGCGTCCCGCAGATCTCGGCGATCTTCCAGGCGGCCCAGGCCTGCGCACTCGCGGGCGTTCCGGTGATCGGTGACGGCGGAATCCAGTACTCGGGGGATATCGCCAAGGCATTGGTGGCGGGAGCGAGCACCGTGATGCTCGGCTCGCTGCTCGCCGGTTGCGAGGAGGCACCGGGGGATGTGGTCTTCGTCAACGGGAAGCAGTTCAAGGCGTACCGGGGGATGGGCTCGCTTGGCGCGATGCAGTCCCGTGGCCTCGCCCGCTCGTACAGCAAGGACCGCTATTTTCAGGATGACGTGCTGAGCGATGACAAGCTCGTCCCCGAGGGGATCGAGGGCATGGTCGCCTACCGAGGTCCGCTCGGAGCCGTGGCTCATCAGCTCATCGGTGGACTGCGCGCGTCCATGGGCTACGCGGGAGCGAGCACCGTTGCTGAACTGCATAGCAAGGGTCGCTTCGTGCGGATCACCGCGGCAGGACTCCGGGAGAGTCATCCGCACGATGTCCAGATGATCCTCGAAGCACCGAACTACTCGGGGCGCTGACATGACCCTCATCGGCGGGTCCAAGGAGGCCCGGCGCGGCTACTCCTTCGACCAGGTGGCGATCGCGCCGAGCAGGCGCACTCGTGACACGGATCTCGTCTCCACCCAGTGGACGATCGATGCCTATTCCTTCGCGACCCCGCTGATGGCGGCGCCGATGGACTCGGTCGTGTCTCCGGCATCCGCCATCACGTTGGGCGGATGCGGAGTTCTGGCCACCCTGAACCTCGAGGGGCTGTGGACCCGGTATGCCGATCCCGCGCATCACCTCGTGTCGATCGCCGAGTCCGCGTCACCCACGCGATTGCTCCAGGAGCTCTACGCGGCCCCGGTGGACCCCGGCTTGATCCGCGCGCGGATCGCCGAGATCAAGGCGGGGGGTGTCACCGTTTCTGTGGCGGTGTCGCCGCAGCGCACCGCAGAACTTGCCCCGCTGGCCGCAGCGGCGGGCGCGGACATCGTGGTGATCCGAGGGACGACCGTCTCAGCCGAACACGTGAGTGCATCGGGGGAGTCGCTCAACCTCAAGGAGTTCATCCACAAGCTCGATGTGCCCGTCATCGTCGGTGGCTGCGCAACACGCCAGGCCGCCCTGCACCTGATGCGCACCGGTGCCGCCGGCGTGCTCGTGGGATTCGGTGGAGGCGCCTCGCACACCACCGCCGATGTGATCGGTGTGCGGGTGCCTATGGCCAGCGCGGTCGCGGACGTTGCCGCTGCACGTCGCGATTACCTCGACGAGTCGGGTGGGCGTTACGTCCACGTCATCGCGGACGGTTCCATGGGTCGTAGCGGTGATGTGGTCAAGGCATTCGCGTGCGGCGCCGATGCCGCGATGATCGGCTCGATGTTCGCGCGCGCGAGCGATGCGCCGGGACACGGGTCGCACTGGGGTGCCGAGGCGTGGCATGTGCACCTACCCCGGGGAGAGCGCCAGGCGATGGATCAGGTGGGCACGCTCGAGGAGATCGTCCATGGTCCATCGCAGCGTGCCGATGGAACGATGAACATCGTCGGTGCCCTCCGCAAAGCGATGGCGACCACCGGCTACAGCGATCTCAAGGAGTTCCAGCGCGTGGAGATGGTGGTCACGTCGTGACCGGGGCAGCTGCGACGCTGGTCGGTTCACTCGCGGCCGCCCCCGATGCAGGACGCCGCCCGGTGATCGCACCCTTCACCGGCGAGGTGATCTACGACCTGCCGCTGTCGACGGAGCATGACGTCGAGCTCACTGCAGCACGGGCACGCGCTGCGCAGGTCGCCTGGGCTGCGCTTCCGAGTGCGCGCCGCAGCGCGATCCTCCTGCGGTTCCACGACATCGTCCTCGCGCGGCGCGAGGAGATCCTGGATCTCGTTCAGTTGGAGACCGGCAAGGCCCGGCGCGACGCCAATGAAGAGGTTCTCGACGTCTGCATCAACGCCCGGCACTACGCGCGCGATATCGCGCGGCTCATGCGGCCGCGTCGGGTGCGGGGTGCCTTCCCCCTGCTCGTGGGCACGGAGGTGGTGCGCCACCCAGTCGGCCTCGTTGGCGTGATTTCACCGTGGAACTACCCCCTCACCCTGGCGGCCGGTGACTCCATCCCCGCATTGCTCGCCGGTAATGCCGTCATCGTCAAGCCCGATGTCCAGACAACTCTCACCGCTCTGTGGGTGCGTCAGCGACTCCTCGACGCGGGTGTCCCGCCGGATGTGTTCGCCGTGGTGAGTGGTGAGGGTCCCGTCATCGGACCTGCGCTGATCGACGTCGTCGATCACGTGAACTTCACCGGCTCGACCCAGACTGGTCGGGTGGTCGCCGAGCGCTGCGCACGTCGCCTCATCCCGTGCACATTGGAGCTGGGCGGCAAGAACGCGATGATCATTCGCGCCGATGCGGATCCCGTGCGTGCCGCCGCCATCGCCGAGCGTGCCTGCTTCGCCAACTCGGGCCAGCTCTGCATCTCGATGGAACGCATCTATGTGCACGAGGGGCTCGCGGGCGCTTTCCTGCAGGAATTCGCGCAGCGAGCGCGGAGCATGACGATGGTTCCGCACGTGGGCTGGGGCGCATCGATCGGCTCGCTGATCTCGCAGGCGCAGGTGGATCGATTCGTCGCGCACGTCGAGGACGCGGTCGCTCGCGGTGCCCGCGTGGTCACCGGCGGGCATGCGCGGCCGGACGTCGGCCCGTTCTACGTGGAGCCGACGATCCTTACGGACGTCGACGAAACCATGCTGGTGTGCCGCACCGAAACCTTCGGGCCTCTCGTGTCGGTCTATCCCGTGGCGAGCGACGACGAGGCGATCGAGCGGGCCAACGACACCAGCTATGGACTCAACGCGGCGGTGATCACCCGCGACCGCGGGACGGGGGCGACCCTGGCGCGCCGTCTGCGCACCGGCTCCGTCAATATCAACGAGGGGTATGCCTCGAGTTGGGCCAGTGTGCGGGCGCCCACGGGTGGCTGGGCGGACTCCGGTCTCGGGAGTCGGCACGGTGACGAGGCCGTCCATGCAGTGACGCGGGTGCAGAACATCTCCACCCAGCGCGCGTTCGGTTTCGATCCGCAATTCGGGATGTCCGATGAACGCTGGGGTGGGACTCTGGCGGCGGCGATCGGGTTGATCAAGAAGATCGGCCTGAAGTAGTGGCGGACTTCGATGTCGCGGTCGTCGGTTCGGGATTCGGGGGATCCGTCGCCGCCCTGCGACTGAGCGAGAAGGGGTACCGGGTCCTCGTGATCGAGGCCGGCGCCCGCTTCGAGGACTCCGACTTCGCGACCACCTCCTGGGATCTGCGTCGATTCCTCTGGGCACCGCGGCTGGGATTCTTCGGAATCCAGCGCATCCACCTGCTCAAGGACGTCGCGGTGTTGGCAGGCGCGGGAGTCGGGGGCGGCAGCTTGGTCTACGCGAACACCCTGTACCAACCGCCCGCGGAATTCTTCGCGGATCCGCAATGGGCGGACATCACGGATTGGAAGACCGAACTCGAGCCGTACTACACGCTCGCCAGCGCGATGCTCGGAGTTGCCGAGAACCCGCGGATGACACCCTCGGACGAGGTGATGAAGGAGGTCGCCACCGACATGGGGGTCGGCCACACCTTCCGGCTCACCCCGGTCGGTGTCTTCTTCGGCGAGGGCCCCGGCGTGACCTCGGCCGATCCGTACTTCGGTGGTGTCGGGCCTCAGCGCACGGGGTGCACCCACTGCGGTGAGTGCATGACCGGGTGCCGTCACAATGCCAAGAACACGCTGCCCAAGAACTACCTCGCCCTGGCTGAACTCGCCGGTGCGCGCGTCCTCCCCATGACCACGGTGACCGGGATCGACCCGCGTCCAGAGGGCGGCTACACCCTCACCACGGAGCGCACGGGGACATGGTCGCGGAATACGGAGCGGACGCTCACCGCGGATCACGTGATCGTGGCGGCGGGAACTCTGAATACGCAGAAACTCCTGCATCGCATGCGCGACGAGGGGCGCCTTCCCGGCCTCTCGCGTGCACTCGGTCGTCTTTCGCGCACCAATTCGGAGTCGATTCTTGGGGCGGTGTCCCCGCGGACGAGTGTCGACTACACCGAGGGGGTGGCGATCACCTCGAGCTTCTTCCCCGAACCGCGCACGCATGTGGAGCCGGTCCGCTATGGCAGGGGATCGAACTCGATGGGCCTCCTGCAGTCGGTGCTCACCCAACCGTGCCCCGGTGTTCCGCGGTGGAAGACCTGGGTGGGGGAGCTTGTGCGTCAGTGGCCGATCACGCTGCGCCTGTTCAACGTGCGTCGATGGAGTGAACGCACCGTGATCTCGCTGGTGATGCAGCAGGTGGACAACTCCCTGACGCTCCAGGGGGGCACCGATCGGTTGGGGCGCTGGACTCTGACCACGCGCCAGGACGCGTCGAGTCCGGCTCCCACATACATCCCACTCGCCCAGGAGGTGGTCACGCGCGTCGCGGAGAAGATCGATGGTGTCTCAGGTGCATCCGTCTTTGAGAACATCGATGCGGCCCTGACGGCCCACTTCGTCGGCGGGTGCGTCATCGGTGCCGATGCCGAGAGAGGGGTCATCGACGCCTATCACCGCGTGTACGGCTACCCGGGTCTGCATGTGGTCGACGGTTCGGCGATCACTGCGAACCTCGGCGTCAATCCGTCGCTCACGATCACCGCGCAGGCCGAGCGCGCCATGGCTCTGTGGCCGAACAAGGGTGATGCGGACCCGCGCCCGGACATGGGTGCGGCGTATGCACCCGTGCGCCCGGTGGCCCCGCGTCGACCGATCGTTCCTGCGTCGGCCGGTCTACCTACACTGCCCACGTGACTCCCGAAGCGCTGGTTGCGGACCTCAATCCAGCGCAAAGAGCCGCGGTGGAGCATCGCGGTGGCCCCCTCCTGATCGTGGCTGGCGCCGGTTCCGGGAAGACGCGGGTGCTCACCCGGCGCATCGCCCACCTCATCGCATCGGGGGATGCGGCACCGAGTGAGATCCTCGCCATCACCTTCACGAACAAGGCCGCGGGTGAGATGAAGGAGCGCGTGGCGGCCCTCGTCGGTCCGCCCGCCCGGAACATGTGGGTCTCCACCTTCCACAGTGCCTGCGTGCGCATCCTGCGTAGCGAATCGAAGCACCTGGGTATCGCGTCGAGCTTCACGATCTACGACCAGCAGGACAGCCAGCGGCTAATGACAATGGTGATCCGGGATCTGAACCTCGATGCAAAGCGCTACACCCCCCGTTCCTTCACGGCGCAGGTGTCCAACCTCAAGAACGACCTCGTCGATCACGAGACATTCGCAGGTCGGGCCTCGAACCATATGGAGGAGGTGCTCGCGGAGGCGTATCGGGAGTATCAACGGCGATTGCGCCAGGCCAACGCGTTCGATTTCGACGATCTCATCGGCTCCGCCGTGGCAGTGCTGCAACTCTTCCCCGATGTCGCCGAGCACTACCGACGCAGATTCCGCCACATCCTCGTCGACGAGTATCAGGACACCAATCACGCGCAGTACGTGCTGATCAAGGAGCTCGTCGGCGTGGACACGGCAACCCCGGGGGCACTGTGTGTCGTGGGTGACGCCGATCAATCGATCTACGCATTCCGCGGTGCCACGATCCGCAACATCGAGGAATTCGAGCGGGACTTCCCTGCGGCGACCACCATCCTGCTGGAGCAGAACTACCGCTCCACGCAGAACATCCTCACCGCAGCGAACGCCGTCATCTGCCGCAATACCTCGCGTCGCGAGAAGCGGTTGTGGACGGATGCAGGTGCCGGCGCTGCCATCACGGCTTACGTCGGTGACGACGAGCACGACGAGGCATCGTTCGTCGCGCAGGAGATCGACCGTCTCAACGACGATGAGGGCGTGCGACCAGGCGATGTCGCGGTCTTCTACCGGACCAACGCCCAGTCGAGATCCGTGGAGGACATCTTCATCCGCACGGGAATGCCCTACAAGGTTGTGGGGGGTGTGCGCTTCTACGAGCGCAAGGAGGTCCGTGACGTCGTCGCGTACTTGCGCGCCATCGCGAATCCGGAGGACGAAGTCTCCCTGCGACGAATCCTCAACGTCCCCAAACGGGGGATCGGTGACCGCGCTGAGGAACAGGTGGAAACCTTCGCCCAACGTGAGCGGATCACCTTTGCGGCAGCGCTCGCGCGATCCGCCGACATTCCCGGACTCGCCACCCGGTCGCTGAACTCGATCACGTCCTTCCTGGCACTCATGGACACCCTGCGCACCGTGGCCGAGGGCGGTGCCGACCCAGCCACCGTCGTGCAGGCGGTGCTGGAACAGAGCGGATACCTGGCCGAGTTGCAGGACTCGGATGATCCGCAGGATGAATCGCGAGTAGAGAACCTCGCGGAGCTGGAGTCAGTAGCGGTGGAATTCAGCGTGGAGAACCCCGAGGGATCACTCGCTGACTTCCTCGAGCGCGTCTCACTCGTCGCGGACTCCGACGAGATCCCCGACGGAGAAGACCACGGTGGTGTCGTCACCCTGATGACCCTGCACACAGCCAAGGGGCTCGAGTTCCCGGTGGTCTTCCTTACGGGAATGGAAGACGGGATATTCCCGCACATGCGTTCACTCGGCGACGCGCGCGAGTTGGAGGAGGAGCGCAGACTCGCCTACGTCGGGATCACCCGCGCCCGCGAGCGGTTGTACCTGACGCGCGCGATGACCCGATCCGCCTGGGGAACCCCGGCAGCGAACCCGCCCTCCCGGTTCTTCGATGAGATCCCCGAGGGAGTCCTCGAGTGGCGACGGGAGGATCCGGTCGGGCGCCCACTCACCGTGGGCTCCTCGCGCGCCTCCTCGAGTCTGCGCCTGGGGGACCGGGTGATCGGCACCGGTCCGGTGGTCTCGGTGGCGCCTGGCGACCGGGTGAACCATGCCAAGTTCGGATTGGGCACCGTGGTGAGCGTCGCAGGGAGCGGGGACAAATCCGACGCCACCATCGACTTCGGCTCCCTCGGCGTCAAGCGCCTACTCCTCCGGTACGCGCCGGTGGAGAAGCTGTAAGTGCCAGGATACGTCGCGTGATCGGTGACGGTGGGTTGCGTCGGGAAGAGTTCCCGGTGTTCTCCCGCCGCACGTACATGAACTCCTGCTCGCAGGGTGCACTCGCTGTGTCCGTGCGTAACGCCTACGACGACTACCTGCAGGGCTTGGCCGAGTTCGGGTCGCTCTGGGAGTCCTGGGTAGGAGTCCAGGAGCGCGTCCGCTCGCTGCTGGCGCGCACCTTCCACGCGGACGATGCCGATGTTGCGCTCACCTCCTCGGCATCCGCTGCGGTGAATGCAATCGCCAGCTGCTTCGACTTCTCATCTGGCCCCCGCACAATCATCACGACCTCACTCGAGTTCCCTACCATCGGGCAGATCTGGCATGCACAGGAACGTCGCGGCGCCGAAGTCATCCATGTAGCGGCGGAGCCCGATCATCGGCTCCCCGTGGAACGCGTCGATGCAGCCATCGACTCGGACACCGCGATCGTCTCCATCACGCACGTCTGTTATCGAAACGGTGCGATGGTGGACGTATCCGCGATCATCGAGGCAGCGCACGCAAAGGGTGTGCCCGTTCTGGTCGACGCTTATCAGACAGCGGGTGCCCTGCCTATCGACTTCCAGGCCTTGGGGGCCGACTTCCTCGTGGGGGGAGTCCTGAAGTACATGCTCGGCAGCCCTGGCGTCGGTTTCGCGCTGGTGAACCCGCAGCGGACCTCCGAATGGATTCCCGTGACCACGGGGTGGTTCGCAGCACGTGATGTATTCGCCATGGATATCTACTCCTTTGACCCCGCGAAGGATGCGCGGCGATTCGAGTCGGGAACCCCGGTGGTACCGAGCCTCTTCGCAGCCGAGGCTGCGCTGAACTTTCTGCTCGAGGTCGGCATCGCATCCGCGTGGGAGGTCTCCGGTGCTCTGCACGATCAACTGCGTGCAGGCATCATGGATCTTGGTGGACGGGTCGTGACCCCCCTCGATCAGCATGGTCCGATGATCGCCGTGGCGGCCACGGATGATCATGCGCTCGTCGACGCGCTCGCGGAGGACAAAGTCGTCGTGTCGTGTCGGGATGGGAACGTGCGGATAAGTCCGCACTTCTACAACACCACCGGAGATGTCGAGACTGTGGTGCGCAGCCTGCACCGTCACCGTCATCTCCTCGCCTGACAGCCCGCCACATCCCTAGCATGGGGGCGTGCACCCTGGTGACGTCCTTCATGTGTCCGATGCCACGGCCGGTCCGGGTGTCACGGTGCAGCCGCTGATCCGACCGGAGTACTTCGCGGAGCCGTTGACCCTCGATGCCCTGCGAATCCCCGAGGGTGCGAGCGGGGAGATGATCGATGCGGGTGCGGATGCTCTGGCCTACGTCCTCGACGGCCACGGTGTGCTCCGCGTCGGAGCGGGGCGACACGATCTCGCTCCGGGCTACGCCTTCCAGGTGCATGCGGGGAATACGTGGTCGATCGCGAATGCGTCTGCACTCACGCTGCTGGTCTTCGGAGTTCCCGCGCCGGTCACCCCGTGGGCTGCGCGCCTTGCGGCACCGATTTCGGAGGTCGTCGATGTGGCGATGCTCGGTGCCCAGGCATCGAATGCCGCCACCGGTGATCGCCAGTACGAGGTGCTCTTCGACCGATCGCGCGGGTCGCGGGGAGCCACCATGTTCGTGGGCTTCATCCCCACATCCGGAGCCCCCGAGCACTACCACCTCTACGACGAGATCTGCGTCATCGTGCGGGGATCGGGCACCTTGCACGCGGGTGGACGGTCGCAGGCGCTCGGCGTGGGAAGCGCATTCCAGGTCGCTCCACGCTTCCTGCATGCGCTGGAGAATCCGAATCCGGAGGACCTATGGGTCCTCGGTGTCTTCCGCCCCGAGGGCTCCGCGGCCGCTGCCTACTACCCCGACGGCACTCCGGCGCCGAACAACGAGGACTAGTTCTCGGCGCCGATCGAGAAGCCGGCTTCGAGATCTTCGCGCGAGTAGGTGCGGAATGCGATGTGGGTCTCCGTCGAAACGATCCCCGGGACCGCACCGATGCCATCCGTCACCACGCGGGCGACGTCGTCGTGACTGGTGACCTCGATAAGGGCCACGAGATCGATCTGACCGGTCACGGAATAGGCCGCACGCACACCAGAAATCCTGGCAATCTGCTCGCCTGCGGAGTTGATCGCTTCGGGGGACACCTTGATGAAGCACAGCGCCGTAATCACGCTCGGATCCTAGTTCAGACCATCACCCCCTAGATTGGCCGCCGGGAGGGTTGATGAGCGAGATCACTGGTGCCCGGGTCGTGGTGACGCGCACCGTCGCCTGGAGCGAGACGGACGCCGCTGGACACAATCATTTCTCGGCCGCCTTCCGCTGGCTCGAGGAGACCGAGCACGCGCTCTACCGCTGCCTCGGGTTCGACAGCGCCATGATCGACCGGGTGCCCCGGGTCCACGTCGAAGCCGATTACCGCGCCCGGCTCTACTACGGCGACGCCATTCAGTGCGAGGTCGGGGTGGTCGCCGTCGGAACCTCGTCCTGCACCTTCGCTTTGACGGTGCGTCGGGGGGAGGAGGTGGCCATCACCGGGAGCTACGTGGTGGTCCACGTGGCGGCCAACGACCAGGGCTCGACGCCCTGGCCGGAGGGCATGCGGGTTGCCCTGGCCTCCCCGGTCGCCTACGCCGTTGACTCGGTGATCCGGCCCACATCCTGAGGGGCCCGGAAGGTCAACAGTGGGTAACAAATCCCCAAGGTCGTTGCCTATTCCGGGATCTGGTGTGAGGATACGTATGCCGTCGGTCTGGCGGTCGTAAATTCGGGGTCATGCCCGATCGAACAGGGAGGTTGCATGAGGCGCCGTCTCATGACACTCGCGGCCGCGGTGGGAGCCGCGTCGCTCATTTTGACTGGCTGCGTGTCCTCGAGCGAGGACGCCGCAGAAGAGACTGCCGCCGAAACCGCGGCGGAGGAGACCGCGGCCCCGGCCGAGGAAGCCCCCGCCGAGGAGACCGCAGCAGCGGAGGCCTCGGGTGATCCCCTGGTCCTGGGCATCGTGCAGGCCGGTAGCGGCTTCATGGGCCCGATCGACACTCCGGCCCGCAACGCCCTCCTGCTGGAGGTCGAGAAGGTCAACGCGGCTGGTGGCGTGAATGGCCAGCCCATCACGGTGGAGTTCATCGACACCGAGACCAAGTTCGAGAAGTACGCACCCGCGGCCGAGGAAGTCATCGGCAAGGGGGCCAACGTGCTCATCGTCACCTGCGATTACGACGTCTCGTCGCCAGCATCGCTCGTGGCCGAGGGCAAGAACATCCTCAACCTCGCACCCTGCATCGGTGATCCGATCTACGGGCCGAAGGGTGGTCTACCCAACGGGTTCTCCGTCGGTGCGGGAACGCCCGGCGAGACCACGGTGATGGCCGAGTTCGCGGCGGACAAGGGCTGGAAGACAGCCGTCCTCCTGCGCGACACGTCCATCAAGTACACGCAGAACCAGTGCACGATCTTCGACAAGCGTTTCACCGAGCTCGGTGGCAAGGTCCTGGCGACCTACGACTACGTGCAGGGTGACTCCGTGAAGGAGACCGTGTCCAAGATCGCTGCGGGCAAGAAGCCTGACGTGATCGTGAACTGCGGGTACAACCCCGGTGGTGGCCAGGTTGCGAAGGAGATCCGCGATGGTGGCGTGAATGCACCGATCATCTCGGGCTTCGGCATGGATGGTGACTTCTGGGTCCCCGCGATTGAGGGCCTGAAGGACTACTACGTCGTGACCTACGCGGCGAAGAACGGTGACGATCCGGATTCGGCCGTCAACGAGTACGCCAAGGCGTACGAGGCGGCGTACGGCAACCCGCCGGACGTCGGCGGCTTCGTGACCGGACCGGCCACATTGCAGCTCATCCTGGAGGCCTACAAGCAGGCGGGCAGCTGGGACGGCGACAAGTTGACCGCCGCGTTTGAAGCGATGAAGGACGTGCCGACCCTGGCCGGCCCCTCGAGCTTCTCGCCCGATCTGCACATCAACGTGCAGCGTCCGATGGCCGTGCTGGTCGTCAAGGACGGCAAGCTCACGTGGGTCGAGGATCGCGCTCCGGCGAAGGTCACCTTCGCCGAATGATCGACACGAAGTCACCCCGGTCACACGAACTCTGTGTGACCGGGGTGACCCGTTCCTTCGCCGGTGTGCAGGCGCTCTCCGGGGTGTCCCTGAGCGTCCACCCCGGTGAGGTTCTCGGCCTGATCGGCCCCAACGGGGCTGGCAAGTCCACCCTGGTGAACATCATCAGCGGATACGACATGCCCGACTCCGGCTCGGTCACCGTCGACGGTGTCGACATCACGAAATCCAAGGCGTATGTGCGCGCCCGACAGGGGTTGGCGCGCACCTTCCAGCACGGCCATCTCTTTGGTGGTCTCACCGTGCGCGAGAACCTCGAGGTCACCGCGATGGGAACCGGTCGCTCGCGCAAGCAGGCCGTGGCGCTCGCCGACGGTCTCCTCGAGGAATTCCACCTCGCCGGTCGTGCCGATCATCCGGCCGGGTCCCTGCCCCACGGTGTGGAGCGACGTGTCGGTGTCGCGCGTGCACTCGCCACCGAACCCCGATACGTCCTCCTCGACGAACCCGCTGCGGGATTGAACGAGGGGGAGATCGGTGAATTCGCCGACAACATCCGTCATCTCCGCGATCGTGGACTCGGAGTCCTTCTGATCGACCACAACGTCCGGCTCATCCTGAACGTGTGTGAACGCATCCACGTCCTGGTCGAGGGGCGGACGCTCCTTGAAGGCACCCCCGACGAGGTTCGCGCCAGCGAAGCACTTGCCGAGGCGTATCTGGGAAGGAGTGGCAGTGCCCAGCGGTGACCTCGGCCTGGTGGTGCGCGGCCTCTCCGTGGCCTACGCGGGTGTCCCCGCCGTGCGCGGTGTCGATCTCGACGTCCCGGCCGGACACGCGATCGGATTGATCGGACCCAACGGCGCGGGCAAGTCCTCCACCTTGTTGGCGATCATGGGCGCGATTCCGCATCAGGGAACGGTCAAGGTGAACGGCGAGGACGTCGATGGTCTCGCCCCCGAGAAGGTGGTGCGCCGCGGTATCAGTCTCGTGCCGGAAGGACGGCATGTCTTCGCCGGATTGAGTGTCAAGGACAACCTGCGCCTGGGTGGTGTAGGGCGCCGTTCCCAGGACGGATCTGCAGACACCCTCGACTACGTCCTTGGGCTGTTCCCGATCCTTGCCGAGTTCCGCGACCGGCAGGCGGGGCTGCTCTCGGGCGGCCAGCAGCAGCAACTCGCCATTGGTCGCGCACTGATGGCCGATCCAGACATTCTGATGCTCGACGAACCCAGCCTCGGCCTGTCTCCCACAGCCGTCGACACCGTATTCGATGCCCTGGCCACGATCCGCTCCGCTGGGAAGGCGGTGCTCGTGGTCGAGCAGCGCGCGGAATTCACGGTGGCGTTCTGCGAGCGCACATACGTCCTGCACGATGGAACCATCACATTGACGTTGAAGCCCGAGGATGCCACCAACGTGGACGTGCTGACCAAGGCGTACTTCGGATGAACCAACTCATCCAGTCCCTCGTGGACGCGTTGTCCGCAGGCGCCACCCTCGGCCTCGCAGCCCTCGCCATCGGTCTCGTCTTCGGTGTCATCCGCCTGGCCAACTTCGCGCAGGGTGAGATCATCACGGCCTCGGGATACTCGATCATCTTCACCTGGCAGCTCGGGTGGTACGTCGCGATCCCGATCGCGATCCTGATCGGCGTGATCTTGTCCCTGCTCATGGAACTCGGGGTCTTCTCCCGCATGCGCACCGCGACACCGGCGACCCTCCTGGTCGCCAGCTTCGGCCTGAGCTTCCTCCTGCAGCGCGTCTACGAATTGCTCTTCAGCAACAACGTCCAAACAGCTCCGGTGGCACCGGAACTCGCGCAGTCGGTCGATGTCGGTGGGATCCGCATCCAGTTGCTGTCCGTTGCCACCATCGTGATCGCAGGTGTCCTCCTCTTCGCGCTGATCCAATTCCTCAACAAGTCGATCTGGGGACTGCAACTGCAGGCGGCGGCGGCGGACTTCCGTACCGCGCGGCTGGTGGGTATCCCGGCGAGTCGGGTCATCGGCCTGAGCTTCGCGCTCAGTGGCATCCTGGCCGCGGCGGTGGCGTTCGTGAGCACGGTGCAGACCGGTGCGGTGGGTCCCACGTTCGGCGTACCGATCGTGATCCTCGCGCTGATCGGCGCCGTGATCGGCGGTATCGACAAGATCTACGGGGCGCTCGCTGGTGGTTTCCTCGTGGGATTCGCCACCTCGATGTTGGCCAGTTGGCTCCCCTCGGACATGAGCAATTTCAGGGACGCCTACGTCTTCCTCCTCGTGATCATCGTCTTGATCATCAGGCCCTCGGGTCTGCTCGTGAGCGGCGGGACGGTGCGCACATGACCCGAGGCCTGTGGTGGCGGCTGGGACCCCTGTGGTCCCTGGTCAGCCTCCTCCTCATCGTTTACGCGGTCACCGTCGTCACCAGCTACCTGGGGGAGAGCGTCCAGGTCCAGTTCCAGTACGCCTTGGTGAACCTGGTCATTGTGGTGGCGCTCTACATGTTCATCGGCACGTCGGGGGTGCTGAGCTTCGGACACGTCGCCTTCGTTGCGCTCGGAGCGTGGACGGTGGGTCTCCTCACCATCGAATCGGACCTCAAGCGCAACCTGCTCTCGGACATGTTCCCGTTCCTGTTCGAGGTCCAGGCTCCGTGGCTGCCCGCGATTCTGATCGGCGGCATCGTCGGTGGACTCCTGGCCCTGCTGGTGGCTCCGGTGCTCATGCGACTCAACGGGCTCCAGGCCGGCATCGCCACGTTCGCGCTGCTGCTGGTGGTGGGTCAGGTTCTCACCTACTGGTCCAGTATCGGACCCCGCAGTGGCCAGTCGATGGTCGGAATCCCCGACGTCCTGGATCTGCAGACCACGATGTTCTTCGCCCTGGGTGCGATCGTCATCGCCTGGCTGTTCCAGCGCACCCGGCCCGCACGCCTCCTGCGCGCTGCGCGCGAGGACGGGATCGCTGCTGCCGCATCGGGAATCAACGTTGTGACCCAGCGAGTCATCGCCTTCGCTCTCTCCGGACTGATCGCCGGTATCGCAGGTGGCCTGTTCGCGCTCACCAACCGAGTCGTCCAGGCCAGCCTGTTCGGCATCGAGTTGACCTTCATCACGTTGGCCATGCTCGTCCTGGGCGGCATGCTCTCGTTGAGCGGTGCGGTGATCGGCGCTCTCGTATTCAGTGTGATCGATCTCGTGCTCGTCCGCTTACAAAACGGTCTTGAGATCGGCTCCGTCATCGTGTCACTGCCGCAGGGGACCCGACCCATCATCCTGGGTGCGATCCTCGTGTTGATGTTGATCTTCCGACCGAGTGGGCTCACCGGTGGGCGCGAGATCGTCTGGCCGTTCCGCCGGACACCCCCGTTGCCGGGTGTGCCGCCGACGAACGAGTAGTTACTGCATCGACGCGCTGGCCAGGGCGGCGCGCAGGGCCTCGCCCTTCTCATCTGCCAGGGCAGCCGTGCGAAGGTTCGCCAGTCGCTCTGCGGCGCGGGGATCATCGGCGATGCGGGGGACGGCATCCATGAGGGCGGTGAAGTTGCGCATGCCGTTCGCATGGGTCTCCCCATAGCCCTTGACCACCTGTTGGCATTCGACGATCTGGTACGCCAGGTCGTAGTTTCGTGGTGCGTAGGTGCGCACCTGGGCGAGCCAGTCATCGATGCGCCTCTGCTCGAGACCGAAGCGCAGGGAGCGACGACGGAGGGGTCGCAGGCGAGCGAGTACGTAGAGGACTGTGAAACCGAACAGGGAGGTTGTCTGGATCTTGATGCCCTTATGCGTGACCTTGTAGACGATCGTGTTCATGAATCTCGAGCGGAGCATCCAGCGCCCGAGCGGTGTAGGCAGGGTGTCGGTGATCTCCTCCATCTGCGGATGGAGGTATTCGTGGACGGCGAGCACCTGTCCGTCGGAGAGGTTCGCCTCCTCGCCCACGCGACGCATCCGGCGCCCCCTGGTCTTGTGGAATGCGACACGAATCGTGTCCTCGTAGGTCATCCAGAGCGCGGTGTAGCGGGCTGCCTCGGAGGTGAGTCGGGCCGATCCGTCGCCGTACTGCTCGAGGGCAGCGATCGACGCGACCCGATCGAGGTACTCGTCGGCGTAGCGCACGTCCTGGTATTCGGCGGTGCGCTTGATCCCCTCGACGAGCATGTACCGGGCCGGGGCGGGGAAGTCCCTGATGCGCTCGGTCTGGGCGCGGAGCCGCGGACCGACGCAGGACACGGGGTCCGTGATGGCACGCTCTACCTCGGCGTTGTCGGGGCCCGAGGCATCCGCGGGACGTACGCCGATAGTCAGGGCCACCTGCGGGGGAGCGGTGGCCGCGCGGTAGCCACCGTCGAATGCCTTCAGGCTTTCCTCGACGCCTTTCGCGCTGGCGCGGACGGCCGCCTCGAACTGCTCCCGACTGAACGGCAGCACCTCGGCACCGCAGATCGCACCGAAGAGCACTGCGCTGATCACGCTGCGCGACTCCTCCGCCACCCGGGAGAAGTCTCCGCGAACGAACCGCCTCGAAGATCCTAGGCAGGCCTCGACCAAACCCTCGGAGTCCACGCGCCCATCGCCCATCGCCGTCCGCTCCGGCATCGAGTATGTGCGCGAAGTGGACGCGATCAGGGTGGTTCGTTGCGGGGTCGCGAAACCGCGCTGCACGGCGCGTCCGGCCTCCATGAGTTCCGAGGCGACCACGATGTCCACCTCGCCCGGGGTCGGCATCGTGCTCAGGATCGGCTCCGGCAGCCGTGTTCCGTCGAGCACCTTGGGGAACAACTCGACGTAGTACACCGTGGCGCCGGTGCGCTGGGCTACACCAGGAACGGACGTGCTTTGCGCGAACCAGTCGTTGTCTTCGGCGAGTGCCACGATCCAGTCGGAGAGGACACCGCCACCCTCGCCGCCCATCGCGAGGATGGCCATGGTGATGGGCCGGATGCGGACCGAGGTGGGCCGCTCGGACAGCGCCGTCATCCGATGGGCTCGATACCGGCCAGGCGACGCTCGACGCCACGCTGGAGGAACTGGATATAGCGACTACGGATGGCCGTGGCGAAGCGATCCCACCACGTGGGATTGATCACGACCTGTGCTCGGTAGAACGAGGGACATAGGGCGGCGGCGTGCGCGTTCTCCCCGCAGAGGCCGCAGCCGACGCAGCTGCTCAGGGTGGTGGCGATGGGGTCCTTGCGCATCGGGTCCGGGTTATCGGTGATGGTGAGGGACGGACACCCGGAGATGCGGATGCAGGAATGGTCACCCGTGCAGGTCTCGGGGTCAATTCCGTACCGTTCGTTGACCACCCGCTGACCGGACGTGATGGCCGCCGCCTTCGCCGGCTTCTCTCGGCGCATCCGGTTCAAGGTGCACTCGCTCTGTGCGACGATCACCTTGGGGCCCTTCTCCTTGGTGGTGAGGGCCTCCTTGAAAAGGTCGCGCATCTCCGCCACCTTGAAGGTGTTGGTCATCGTGCGGGCCCACTTCACGCCGACACCGCGCACCGCATTCTCGATCGGGTGTTTGGTGGACCGGGTTGGATTGTCTGCCGAGGAGGACAGCAGATCCTGACCGCCCGTGGCGGCGCTGTAGGCATTGTCGACGATCACCAGGAGTTGGTTGTTCTCGTTAAAGACGGCATTGCCGACGCCGCTGGTGAGACCGTTGTGCCAGAAGCCGCCATCACCCATGAACGCGATGGCGCGCTTGTCGGCCTGGGCCCCGTTGAGTGCTGAGGCTGCCGCGGAGCCCAGGCCGTATCCCATCGTGGTGGCGCCGATATTGAACGGGGCGTTGATGGAAAACAGGTGGCAGCCGATGTCAGCGCTGACGTAGTGCTCTCCCACCTCGCGTTGGGCGAGGGTGAGCGCGGCGAAGATGGGGCGTTCCGGGCATCCGGTGCAGAAGCCGGGTGGGCGTCCTTGCACGAGGTCCGATGCGATGCGGGGAGCGAACGGGCTGCGCGGATCGTCGTGCGGCAGGGTCACCACGGGGGTTCCCTCCACCATGGCGGGCACGTATTTGTGCAGGAAGGCGTGCACGCCCTTGGTCACGGCCGCCGGGGTGTACTCACCCGCCACGGGAAGGAGATCCTTGCCGTGCAGGATTGCTGTGGCGTTGTTGCGCCGAAGCACGGCCTGGATGTTCTGCTCGATGAAGTCGGGCTGGCCCTCCTCCACGAGGAGGACTGCCCGCTTGCTCTCGCAGAATCGCACGACCTCCTCGTCGATGACGGGGTAGGTGACGTTCATGACGTAGAGCGGGATCTCGGAATTACCGAATGCGTCGGAGACGCCGCAGAGTTCCAGGGCGCGATTGACGTTGTTGAACAATCCACCTTGCAGGATGATTCCGATGTCCTGAGCCCCGTCATTGACGAACTCGTTTAAGCCGTTCTCGGTGATGAACTTCACGGCCGCAGGCCAACGCTTGGTGACCTTCTCCTGCTCGTGAAGGAAACTGGCGGGCGGAAGCACGATGCGGCTGAGATCGCGCCGCGGGTTGGAGACCGCCTCGCTGACCGTCATCGTCGGGCGCTTGTTGTCCTTGGCGGTGAACGTTCCGTGCAGGTGGCAGGAGCGCAGCCGCAACTCAAGGATCACCGGGGTGTTGCTGGCCTCGGAGAGTTCGAAACCCTTCTCGACCATGTCGACGATGGCGGTGAGGTTCGGCCGAGGATCGAGGAGCCACATCTGCGACTTCATCGCGAACGCGTGCGTGCGCTCCTGCATGATGCTCGCGCCCTCGCCGTAGTCCTCGCCGATGATCACCATGGCCCCACCGACGACCCCGCCGGAAGCGAGGTTCGCCAGTGCATCCGATGCGACGTTGAACCCCACGGTGGACTTGAACGTCACCGCGCCGCGCAGGGGATAGTGCACCGATGCGGCGAGCATGGCTCCGGCGGTGGCCTCGGACGCGCTGTTCTCGAAGTAGACGCCGAGTTCGCCGAGGATGTCCTGGGCATCACCGAGGACGTCCATCAGGTGAGAGATGGGCGCCCCCTGGTAACCACCCACGTAGGCGACACCCGACTGGAGGAGGGCCTTGGTTACGGCCAGGATGCCCTCGCCGCGGAACTCGTCACCATCGCCGAGGCGAAGTTCCTGGACTTCCTGGGCGAAAGAACGCTCAGCCATGGGTACCTCCCCTCATCGGCCCATGATGGGGCAGGGCCCGCCAGGGTGCAATGTGACCTTGCCTACTCAGCCCTGGTGGCCGCCGTTGGAGTCGTAGGCCTCCTCGGCCTCCAACGCCAGCGAACGGATCATGGGGAAGTCGTTGAAGGAGAACAGGAAGGCCGGGTTTTCCGGATCGTCGTTGGCGTGTTCGTGCCAGGCCCAGGACGGCACACAGAAGATGTCGTGCTCCTTCCAATCGAACCGGCGCCCCCCGATGATCGAGTGCCCCCGACCCTCGGCGACGTGGTAGATCACCGATCCGGTGTGACGATGGGCCAGCGTCTCCTGACCGGGCTGCAGCATCTGCATATGCGCGCCCATGGTCGGCATCACCGAACCACCGGTGGCCGGATTCACGTACTCCATGATCACGCCGTCAAACGGGGTTCCGTCGCTGACCTTGGCGAGGTTCACGAGTGCCTCACGGGTCTGCTCCCACGGATAGCCCAGAAGCGGTGAGTACGGCTTGGTCCACGTCCGACGATCGGGCTTGAGGGTGCCGCTGCCGTGCATGAGGATCGAGGTGTTCGGGACCTCGCCCGGCACCTGGTACAGGTCGGGATGCACCTCGTAGAAATTCGCATCGAGTGCGTTGACCAGGGGGATGTCGAGGCCGTCCTGCCAGATGACGAAGTTGTCGGTGGCCTCATTGCCGTGTTCGTGCCAGGTGCTGTTCGGAGTGATCGCGAAGTCGTTGGGGCCGACCTTGAGTCGGTCACCCTCGACGATCGTCCAGGCGCCGTTGCCCTCGATAACGAAGCGAAGCGCGGATGCCGCATGCCGATGCGCGGTCATCGATTCGCCCGGGTTCATGATCTGGATCCCCGAGTAGAGCAGTCCGACCGCCGCCTTCACGTCCTTGCGCTCGTCGTTGACGAGGTAGACGACGCGGCGTCCCGCGTCCGAGCCGGTGACGAGGCTGGCCGATTCGACGACCAGGGGGCGCATATCCGAGTAACGCCACAGCATCGGGACGGATTTCGGTTGCGGGTACCAGGGCTCGATTTCATTCGCGACGGACCACAGGGCGCCAGTGCCCACCTTTTCGAGCCGGGAGTAGTACTCCTCCAACTCCGGTGTATCCGCGACCCGGGCCCGCCCGAGAGCGGAGTCATCCATCGCCATCTCTCTGCCCTCCAATTCACACTACCGTTCTGATCGGCAGCCTACTGCGGGTGATTCGCTGGTGCTACGGTCCGTTTGTCAAACCGAGCCCGTCGAAAGCGAGCTATGGACTATCCCCGATTCCGCGCTGCCGCGGTGCAGGCGGCCCCGGTGTTCCTCGACACCGATGCCACGATCGCGAAGGCCTGCTCCCTGATCGCAGAAGCGGGCGCAGGTGGTGCAGGGCTCGTGGTCTTCCCCGAAGTGTTCGTCCCGGGGTACCCGTATTGGAACTGGACGATGACCCCGATCGCCGGAAGTCCGTGGTTCGAGCGCCTGTTCAAGGCTGCGGTGGATATCCCGGGTCCGCACATCGACCGGCTCTGCGCTGCGGCCCGAGATGCCGGGGCATTCGTCGTGATGGGTGTCAACGAGCGAGACCCGTATTCCATGGGCACCCTCTACAACACCCTGGTCTTCATCTCCGACAGGGGCGAGGTCCTCGGCACGCACCGCAAACTCGTACCCACCTGGGCCGAGAAACTCACCTGGGCAGGGGGTGACGGGAGTTCCCTCCGCGTCTATGACACCGAGATCGGACGACTCGGGGGGCTCGCCTGCGGCGAGAACACCAACACCCTGGCGCGGTTCGCTCTGCTGGCGCAAGGGGAGAACGTGCACACCGCCAACTACATCGCGCTTCCCACGGCGCCCGAGGACTACGACATGGTCGAGGCGATCAAGGTGCGGGCCATGGCCCATTCCTTTGAAGGCAAGGTCTTCACGATCGTGTCGTGTTCCGCGCTGACGCCAGAGATCGTCGACGCAGTCGCTCACGATGCGGATTCCCGAAGGATGCTCGAGCGACCACACTCTGCGGTGAGCTGCATCGTGGGACCCGATGGTCGCCTCATGAGTGATGCGCTGATCGATGAGGAGGGAATCGTCTACGCGGACATCGATCTCAATCGATGCATCCAACCCAAGCAGATGCACGACATCATCGGTCACTACAACCGTTTCGACGTCTTCTCCCTGCGCCTTAATCGCAGACCCCAGGCCGCCGTGGAATTCGAGGATGCAGAATTCGAACCCATCACCGAAACCCCGCGTCACGAGGAGTAGAGATGAAACTGATCACCTTCACCGTAGGAGGTGACTCGACTCTAAGGCTCGGTGCGATCGTGGGCGAGTCCGTTGTGGAACTCGTCCCGGCCCTGGCAGGTCGCGTGGAGGTCCCGTCGCGAATGATCGATTTCATTCTGGCCGGACCCGCTCTTCATGCCTCCGTGCGCGATGCACTGTCCTCCACGGAGGTATGGCCCGCCGGGACCACCCATTCCCTCGCCGCGGTGACGCTGCACGCACCCCTCCGCCCGGGCAAGGTCATCGGCGTAGGTCTGAACTACGTGGAGCACGTCGAGGAGTCGAGTCGTTCCCTCGACACTGCCAAGGAGCTCCCCGATCGACCGGTGCTCTTCAGTAAGCCGGCAACCGCGATCGTCGGTCCCGGCCAGCCGATTCGACACAACGCCTCGCTCACCGCGCAACTCGACTGGGAATGCGAATTGGCCGTCGTCATCGGACGTGAAGCGCTCGGCGTCTCGGAGTCGGACGCCCTCGATTACGTGTTCGGCTACAGCATCATCAACGACATCAGCGCCCGGGACCAGCGCCGAGGGGGACAGTGGTTCTTCTCGAAGGGTCAGGACAGCTACGCACCCTTCGGCCCGATGATCGTGACCGCCGATGAGATCGGTGACCCCCACACGCTCCAGTTGCGGCTCACCGTCAACGGGGATCAGCGGCAGAACGGCAACTCCCGACACATGCTCTTCACAATCCCCACCTTGATCGCCGACATCACCTCCGGGATGACCCTGGAGCCGGGCGATGTCATCGCCACCGGGTCCCCCCAGGGCGTCGGCGCTGCTATGAACCCGCCGACCTTCCTTCAGCCCGGCGATGTGGTCGAGTGCACGATCGAGGGGATCGGAACCCTGAGCAACCCGGTCGTCGCCGTCGGAAAGGGATAGTTCACCGCGCAAAATGGATAGACCGAGGCGCTCTGGAGTCCGATAGTGGGCGTGTTCCGCGAGAGGGAGGGCACATGACAAAGGCGATCCTGGACGGCAAGGACTTCAAACTCGGGCTGTTCTCATCGAACTGTTCCTCGGGCATGGCGGTCACCAAGGTCGCCGACCGTTGGACCGGGAGTTGGGACGACAACCTGCGACTGGTGAAGATCGCAGACGAGGTCGGGATCGACTTCCTCCTGCCCATCGCCCGGTGGATCGGCTACGGCGGGGAGACCAACTTCCACGAGGGGGTTCTCGACCCGATCACCTGGGCCGCGGGTCTGCTGGCGAACTCCAAGCGCATCTTCGTCTTCGCGACGGTTCACACGGCGTTCAACCACCCGATCGTGGTCGCGAAGCAGATGGCCACGGTCGATCAGATCTCCCATGGTCGCGCGGGTATCAACGTGGTCGCCGGATGGAATCAGCCGGAGTACGAGACCTTCGGTATGGATCTGCCGCAGGACCACAACGATCGCTACGCCCTCGCCCAGGAGTGGCTCGACGTGATCCTCAAGATCTGGACTACTCCGGGACAGTTCGACTGGGATGGGACGTTCTTCCACCTCAAGCACGTCGAGAGCCTCCCGAAGCCGTATGACGGCCCGCTGCCGATCCTGAATGCGGGGTCTTCGGTGCAGGGGCGTGCCTACGCGGCGCGCAATGCCAACTTCGGTTTCACGATCGTCGGTGGTCCAGAGGATGGTGCCGGGGTCGTCACCGAGTACACGAAGCTGGCAAATGACGAGTTCCAGCGCACCATGGGCTACTTCACCCTCGGTCACTGTGTCGTGCGACCCACGCGCAAGGAGGCAGAGGAGTTCCTGAAGTGGTACGCCGATGACAATGCCGACTGGGACGCCGTGGACAACCTCATGCGGCTGCAGGGCTTGCATGCCCAGTCCTTCACGCCCGAGATGCTTGAGATGTTCCGCGGGCGTTTCGCAGCGGGCCACGGCACGTGCCCGATCATCGGGACTCCGGACGAAGTCGCCGATGAGATCGAGCGGTTCGCCAAGGCGGGTTTCTCGGGAATGACTCTGTCGTTCCTGGACTACGCCGAGGAGCTGCCGTACTTCGCCCAGGAGGTTCTGCCTCGACTCGAAGCCAAGGGCGTGCGACTACCACGCTGAGTGGTAGACATTGTCGGTGTCTGAGCGCCGTGAGATCCATCCGTCGAAAGCGAAGGGGATCTACCCGCTCCTCGGCGCGTTGGTCACCCCGCGTCCGATCGCATGGGTCTCCAGCATGTCGGCCGAAGGCCTGGACAACCTGGCACCCCATTCCTTCTTTCAGATCGTGAGCACCGCACCGCCGATCGTCATGATCTCCTCGATGGGTGAGAAGGACACGGTGCGCAATATTCGTGACACGGGCGAGTTTGTCGTCTGTGGTTCACCAGCCTCGATGATCGATGAGATCAACCTGACTTCGGTGGAGTTCCCCCACGGTGTCAGCGAGTTCGATCGCGTCGGAGTAACCCGCGAGCCGAGCGCGTGTGTGGCTCCTCCGCGGGTGGCGGAATCCCCGTACGCACTCGAGTGCCGGTGTATCGACATCCGCGATGTCGGTAACGGGATCCTCGTTTTGGGCGAGGTGATCCATATCGCGGTGCAGGAAGACCTCTTCGACGGCCCGACCGTTGATGTGATGCGTCTGGATCCGATCGCGCGTCTCGGGGGGAGTCAGTGGAGTCGACTCGGAGAAATCATCGAGGTCCCGCGTGTGACCCTGGAGGAGTTCGACGCGCTCAACCGGCCATGAAGCGGCCGCCGTTGACGTCCAGCACCGCACCCGTGATGTACGACGACTGATCGCTGGCGAGGAACAACACCGGATCCACACACTCCGAGATCTGCGGCATGCGTCGGAGTGGGATCGAATCGAGGACCTCGGTGCGATCGTGCTCGCTCATGGCATCGAACATGCCCTGGAGGCGACCGGTGAGGAAGAGGCCGGGGGCGATGGCATTCACCCGGATGTTGTCCGGGCCCACCTCACGGGCGAGACGACGGGTGAGCCCCAGGATCCCCGCCTTGGCCGCGGCGTAGGGGATCCCGGTGACCGGGCTGGTGCTCCGGCCTCCGATGGATGAGAAAGTGACGATGGAGCCTCCACCGGCGGCGCGCATGTGCGGCACGCACGCGGCGGAGCAGTGGTAGGTGCCCTTGATGTTGACGTCGATCACCATGTCCAGGTCGGCGGGGGAGATGTCCTCGAGGTCGCGCGGTGTTCCCAGTGAGCCACCGGCGGCCGCGATCAGGATGTCGATGCGACCGAGATCGGCAGCAATCGCATCGACCGCGGTGTGCACGGCCGCCGAGTCCCGGACGTCGACCACCTGCCCGCGTGCGGTGACGCCTGCACCGTGCAGGGTCGTGAGTCCGGCCTCGACACCCGCCGGATTGGCGTCCAGGATCGCGATCGCGGCACCCTCGCGACCCAACGATTCCGCGATGGACAGGCCGAGCCCACCACCGCCACCGGTCACCAGGGCGACCTTCCCCGCGAAGCGCATGGGTCATCCTCCCGCAATTGCGCAGACAGACTGCGCTCTGGGATATACCGTACTATTGTCGATAGTCACAAATACGCAAGACTTTGGGCACGGGTGTGAAGGAGCCACGATGCGGATCTCAGTGATCGGCGGGGGACCCGGCGGTCTGTACTTCTCCAGTTTGATCAAGCAGCTCGACCCCACCACCGACGTCACCGTCTGGGAGCGGAATGCCCCGGACGACACCTTCGGGTTCGGGGTCGTGTTCAGTGACCAGACGCTCAGCGGGATCAAGGCATCGGACCCGTCGGTGTTCGAGGACATGGGGCGGTCCTTCGCCTACTGGGACGACGTCGACGTCGATATCGACGGCGTCCGGTTCACGGTGGCGGGCAACGGATTCGCCGCGATGAGTCGCAAGGAGTTGCTCCACGTCCTGCAGGACCGTGCCCGTGAGCATGGAGTTCCCGTGCACTTCCGTACCGAGGCGCCACCAGTCGAGCAGCTCATGGCCGAGTACGACCTCGTCATCGCCTGCGACGGCATCAACAGCGCGGTGCGCGAGCAGTTCGCGGATGAGTTCGGGACGACCCTGGATCCCCGCATCTGCAAGTACATGTGGCTTGGCACGGATCTGGTCTTCGAGGCCTTCGAGTTCTTCATTCGGAACACCCCGTACGGCGTCATGCAGATCCACGCGTACCCGATGGATGCGACCATGAGCACGTTCATCGTCGAGATGCACGAGGACGTCTGGCAGAAGGCCGGATTCGACGCCGTGGACGCAGCGTCATTGCCCCCAGGTGTGAGCGATGAGGCGAGCATCGCGCGTGTCAAGGAGATCTTCTCCGACATCCTCGACGGCTACTCGTTGGTGGCGAACAACAGCAAGTGGGTGACCTTCCGCACGATTCGCAACAAGACCCTCGTGCACAAGAACCTGGTGCTCATGGGGGATTCGGCCCACACGGCGCACTTCAGCATCGGTTCCGGCACCAAGTTAGCGATGGAGGACGCGCTCGCGCTGGCTGCATGTCTGCGCGAGCAGCCCACCGTCGAGGCGGCCCTGAAGGCCTACGACCAAGAGCGTGTCCCGGTCATCAAGAGCACCCAGCGCTCGGCGCAGGCGAGTCTGGAGTGGTTCGAGGAGCTCGCCCAGTACACCGGTCAGGACCCCGTGCAGTTCGCGTTCAACCTCATGACGCGCAGTCGGCGCATCACGTACGGAAACCTCCTTGAGCGTGATCCAGACTTCGTGCAGCAGGTCGATGACTGGTTGGTGAAGCATGAAGTGGCGCGTGGCCGGGTCCCCACGGGGACCGCAAGCGTGCCGCCGATGTTCCTGCCGTACCAGGTGCGCGGAGTGCTCCTCCCCAACCGGGTCGCCGTCTCCGCGATGGACATGTATTCCTCGGTCGACGGAGTCCCTGGTGACTTCCACCTCGTTCACCTCGGCAGCAAGGCCCTCGGGGGAGCCGGCCTGGTGATGACCGAAATGGTGTGCGTGTCGCCGGAGGGACGGATCACTCCCGGGTGCGGCGGACTGTGGAACGATGCTCAGGAAGCAGCATGGAAGCGCATCGTGGATTTCGGACACACCACGTTCGCCACGATGGGAATTCAGATTGGCCACTCCGGCCGAAAGGGTTCCACCAAGGTGATGTGGGACGGCATCGACCAACCACTCGACTCCGACAATTGGCCGATCATGGCGCCGTCGCCGCTGCCCTATCTCCCGCACAGTCAGGTGCCTGCCGTGATGACCCGCGCGGACATGGATCTCGTCCGTGAGCAATTCGTAGAGACCACGAAGCGCGCGGCACGGGCAGGATTCGACGTCCTCGAGTTGCACTGCGCCCACGGCTACCTGCTGTCGAGTTTCCTGACCCCCGTGTCCAATCAGCGCACCGACGAGTACGGCGGGTCGATCGAGAATCGACTCCACTATCCGCTTGAGGTCTTCGACGCCGTCCGCGCAGCGTGGCCCGAGGATCGCCCGATCTTCGTACGCATCTCCGCATCCGACTGGGTGCCCGATGGCATCACGTTCGACGACATCCTGGACATCGCCCGGGCGTTCAAGGACCACGGTGTCGACGTCATCGACGTGTCTTCGGGACAGACCACTCCGGATGCCAAGCCCGAGTACGGCCGCTCGTACCAGACTCCCTTTTCGGATCGCATCCGCAACGTGGTGGGCATCGACACCATGGCGGTGGGGGCGATCAGCTCCTACGACGACGTGAACACCAACATCGCCGCCGGTCGCTCCGACCTGTGCGCGATCGGCCGGCCTCACCTCTACGACCCGCAGTGGACACTCCATGCCGCCGCCGATCAGGGTGTGAAGGTCCCGTGGCCTACCCCGTATGTGGGCGGAAGTTGGAAGCCACCGGCGGGACGCTCCGAGGATCCCAAGCCCCGCCTGGTTCTGGTTCCTGAAGCAGAGTTGATCAATCGACCGAAGCGCTGGCGGCCCACCGCCTAGGGCACGACAATGGGCGCACGCCCGCATCACGAAAGGAAGACTCATGTCCGATCTTGCGAAGCTCGCAGCAGGCATCGTGGATGGTTCGGTGACGGTCATCGACCTCACAGCGCCGCTCCATTCGGGTACACCGATCCTGGGCCTGCCCCCGGAGATGGGTCAGACCGCGGTGTTCACCCTGGAGGAGATCAGCCGCTACGACGACCGCGGCCCCGCGTGGTACTGGAATAACTTCCACACCGGTGAGCACACGGGCACACACTTCGACGCCCCCAACCACTGGATCTCCGGCAAGGACCTCGACGACGTCAGCCAGGTTCCGGCGCAGCGTCTCGTGGGACCCGCAGTGGTGATCGATAAGACCGCTGAGGTCGCCGCGAATCCGGACTACTGCCTCACCGTGGAGGACATCAAGGCCTGGGAGGCCGCCAACGGGCCGCTGCCGAAGCGCGCCTGGGTGCTGTTCCGCACGGGATGGTCGCAGTACGGCGACGACCCGGCCAAGTTCGCGAATGCCGATGAGAATGGCCCGCACACCCCGGGTGTGACACCCGAGGCGGCGAAGTACATCGCGGAGAACACCGACATCCTCGGCTGGGGTGTGGAGACGGTGGGAACGGACGCCGGCGGCGCCTTCGCCTTCGATCCGCCGTTCCCATGCCACGCGATGTTCATGGGCGCGAACAAGTACGGCCTGACCCAACTGCGTAACCTCGATAAGGTGCCCACCACCGGTGCGGTCGTGATTGCTGCACCGCTGCCGATCGTGAACGGATCGGGCAGCCCCTGCCGCGTTCTCGCACTCGTCGCGGGTTAGTTGCCGAGCAGCCTCGACGCCACCTGGTAGCCCGAGCCTCCACCGAGGCCGGGACCCGGGTGCGTCGATGCTCCGATCTGCCACAGACCGTCGATCCCGGTGCTGTGTCCGGTGGCCGTTGCCAAGGGTCGCCACAATGCGTATTGGTCCACCCGGCAATCGCCCGCGTAGGGGTCTCCACCCACGAGGTTCACGTTCATCGCCTCGAGGTCCGCTGGGCCGATCGTGAATTGCGCGATGGCGGCACTGCGGATGTTGGTGATGTGTCGCTCCAGGATGCCGATCACGCGATCCGCGTAGGCGTCGCGCACCTGCGGTGTCCACCTGCCATCACCCGGATCGATCTGCCCGGCGAGATCGCCGACGATGCGGCGCGGGTTCTCCTGGAGTTGAATCCAGAGCAGGCCGTGGCCCTCGGGCACTCGAGTGGGATCCACGGTCGCGGGTTGACCCACGACGATCGTCGGTCGCTTCGGAAGGAACCCGCGATTGGCGGCGTTCACGGACTCGGAGAGCGAGTCCATCCCGTCGAGGATGTGGACGAGAGCGGTGTCCGCCATGCGGGGATCACCCACCCAGCGAGGTGGCTCACGCAGCGCGATGTGGATCTGGAACCCGGCACGGCCGAAGCGGAAACGCTCGGCGGCCGCGCGGCGTTGCGCATCGCCCTCGGGGGCCAGCGTCCCGTAGAGCGCGGGCGGCGTGACCGACGCGAGTACTGCACGCCGAGCACCGATCGATGTTCCGTCGGCAAGGACCACTCCCGTGGCGCGATTGCCCTGCACGGTCACCCTCACGACGTCGGCATTGCACACCACGGTGCCCCCGTGGTCCTCGATGAGGGAGACGAGTGCGTTCACCAGGCTGCGCCCACCACCGACGGGAACCGGCATTCCCCCCATCGCGATCGCGGCGCCGATGACGGTCGTGATGAACGCGCTGCCGGAGTCATCAGGACCGAGCCCGTTGTGGAGTGCCCACGGAGCGAGCAAGGAACGGGTGACCGGGGAACGGAAGCAACGCTCCGCCCAGGGAGCCGCAGGCTCGAGGAGGTCTGCACCGCTCGCCGCGAGGCCCTGACGGCCGAGTTGGCGGTACGCCTTCCACCCGAACTTCCACGCTGAGCGTCGCCAGAAATCCGTACCGAGGAGCCCGAATGCCAGATCTGCCTTACTGCCGAAGTCGGCCATGAGCGCATTCCACGAATCGAGATCACCGAGTTCGGCCATCTGCGCTGCAGTGATCTCCGGATTCGTCGAGAGCACCGCGCTGCCGTCGGCGCATACGACGCCCGTGGGGAGTTCCGTGTTCCGGTACTCGAGTCCTCGCGCAGCGAGATCCGCGGCCAGATCCGCGTAGGCCGGCCCACCGACGAAGAGGGGATGCCAACTCGACAGCAGTTCGATCGTGAAGCCGGGGACGTGCTCGGTCGATGTCCAGATCGCACCACCCGGGTGGGGGTTGCGTTCGCAGAGGGTGACGGCCCATCCCTTGCGGGCGAGCATCGCTCCGGCGACCAGGGCGTTGATCCCGGTTCCGATGATCACGGCATCGCGCTGCTCCATACCTACCTCCGGACACACCGTATATCGCGGGCGTGTCGGTCGTCAGTTCTCCATATGATCCGGGAATGCAGCCGGATGTGATCGTGGTCGGGGCCGGAGTCAACGGCCTCTCGGCCGCAGCGCTCCTCGCTGCCAAGGGTCGGAAGGTGCTCGTGCTGGAGACCAATCCGGTCCCCGGCGGTGCGGTGCAGACCGCGGAGGTTACTCTCCCCGGCTTCCGTCACGACCTCTTCGCGATGAACCTGGGCCTCTTTGCCGGTGGACCTGTGAACGCCGCGCTCGGCGAGCGCCTCGCCGCGCACGGCTTCGCCCTCGTGCCGTCGGCGAAGCCGTTCTGCTCGGTTTTCCCCGACGGAACGATGCTCGGTGTTGAGGCCGATGTGGAGCGCACGGTGGCGAACCTCGCTGCCGTCGCACCCGAGGACGTCGAATCCTGGCAACGCCTGACGTCCTACCTGGGGGAGGTTGCGCCGACGCTGATCGGCGTGCTGGGTGCGGAGATGCCCTCGCGATCACTGGCCACGACCCTCTGGAAGGCGCGAAAGAAGTTCGGCACCACCGGTGTGCTCGAGATCGCGAAGTTGGCTCTGGCGTCCACGCGTGCGTTCACCGAGGAGAACTTCCGCTCGCCGAAGACGCGTGCCCTCATGGCCTCGTGGGGCATGCACCTGGACTTCGCCCCGGACCTGTCCGGTGGTGCGCTGTTCTCCTTCCTCGAGACCATCGGTGGCCAGATGTTCGGGATGGTGATCGGTCAGGGTGGCGCCGACTCGATGATCAATGCCCTCGTCGGCGTGATCGAGGAGAGCGGTGGCCGCGTGGTCTGCAATGAACAGGTCACCAAGATCATCGTCGAGGGTGGTCGTGCGGTGGGGGTTCGCACGGCGAGCGGCATGGAGCACCGTGCGTCCCGTGCGGTGATCGCGAATGTGAATCCGAGATTGATTCCCGCGATGCTGCCGAAAGATCAGCGCACGCGACCGGATGTCGCACGCGCCGAAGAGTTCCGCCCCGGTTTAGCAACGATGATGATCCACCTTGCCCTGGATGATCTTCCGGCCTGGACCGCCGCAGGCGCACGCGAGTTCAACTACGTGCACATCGGCCCGTACCTCGATGACATGGCCATGACCTACACCCAGGCCGCCGCTGGCCTGCTACCCGATTCGCCGACACTCGTCGTCGGGCAACCCACGGTGTCGGATCCCAGTCGCGCACCGGACGGCACGCACGTCCTGTGGGTGCAGGTGCGCGTGCTCCCGCTCGAGCCGCGGGAGGGTTCGTGGGATGTCATGGGCGAGGCCTACGCCGATCGGGTCATCGACAAGATCGAGCAGTACGCACCGGGGCTCCGCTCGCGGATCCTCGGCCGGAAGGTGCTCACCCCGGCAGACCTGCAGCGGGCCAATGCGAACCTGATCCTGGGGGATTCCCTGGGGGGAAGCCATCACCCGGCCCAGTTCTTCTTCCTGCGTCCGGTGCCCGGATGGTGGCGCCACCGCACGCCGGTCGATCACCTCTATATATGCGGTGCGGGGACGTGGCCTGGCGGAGGCGTGGGTGGCGGCTCGGGCGCCCTGGTGGCGGCCGCGGTCGGCTAGCGGAACGCGCCGAAGTCCGGGGGACGCTTCTCGATGAAAGCGGCGCCACCCTCCTGGGCCTCCGGTGTCTCGATGTAGAGGTCGAGGACGTCGAAGGCGAGGGATTGGATCCCGACGATGTGGTCGGTGTCTGCGTTGAACGAGTGCTTGAGTGTTTTGAGTGCGGTGGGGGACAGCGCGCTGGCTTTGCTGGCCCATTCCAGTGCGAGGGGCATGAGCTCGGCTGGTTCGACGACGCGGTTGACCAGGCCCCAGCGCTCGGCGGTGGCGGCGTCGTATTGATCGCAGAAGAACCAGATCTCCCGTGCTCGCTTCTCACCGACCACGCGGGCGAGGTACGCGGTTCCGAATCCCGCATCGAAACTCCCGACGCGGGGGCCGACCTGGCCGAATCGCGCGGTGGAGGACGCCAGTGACACGTCGCAGAGCACGTGCAGGACGTGCCCACCGCCGATGGCGAAGCCATTTACCGCGGCGATGACCGGCTTGGGTACTTCCCGAATGAGTCGGTGCAGGCGTTCGATCTCGAACATGCCCATCTCGGTCTCCCCGTAGCCGCCGGTGGCGGCCCGCTCCTTCTGGTCCCCGCCGCTGCAGAAGGCCTTGTCTCCTGCACCCGTCAGGATGATCGCTCCGACGTTGGTGTCCACCCATGCGTAGCGGAATGCGTAGATGAGCTCATCCACGGTGCGGCCCCGGAGCGCGTTGTAGCGATCGGGTCGATTGATGGTGATCACAGCGACGTGATCAACGACCTCGTAGGTGATGTCGGTGAAGTCTTCGATCCGGATCATGTCGCCTCCACGAGAACCGCGATTCCCAAACCTACGCCGATGCAGGCGGTTGCGATGCCGCGACCCCCGCCACGGCGACGCAGTTCCCGAGCCGTATCGGCCACCACCCGGGCCGCCGATGCCCCCACGGGATGGCCCATGGCGATCGCGCCTCCGTGGGGATTGACCTTGGCGACGTCGATCTCCTCGGCCTCGCGCAGGACGGTGAGGACCATGGCGGCGAAGGCTTCATTGATCTCGACGAGGTCGATGTCGGAGGCGCGGAGGCCGGTGCGTGTGAGCAGTTTGCGCACCGCGGGCACGGGGGCATTGGCGAATCGGTCCGGATCGACCGCGACCACCGCGGAAGCGGTGATCGCGGCGATCGGGGTGAGTCCGAGGTCGGCTGCGGTCTGCTCGGACATCAGGAGTGTCGCGACCGCGCCATCGGTGATGGGGGAGGAATTGCCCGCCGTGACCGATCCGTCGGGGGTGAACGCCGGCTTCAACTCGGCGAGTTTCGCCAGGCTGGTGTCGGGGCGGATCGGTTCGTCGCGGGTAAGCCCCTCCATCGGGATCGCGTATCCGTCGAATCGACCGGAGTCCCAGGCTGCTCCGGCACGCTCGTGGGAGCGCAGTGTCCACTCGTCCTGCTCCGTGCGCGTGATACCCAGGAGTTCGGCACTGCGTTGGGCGCATTCGCCGAGGCTGTCCGTCCAGTGTCCCGGAAATCGCGGGTTCACCATGCGCCACCCGACGGTGGTCTGTTCGAGCTTCGTGTCCGGGCCGATGGGGTCGTCGGTTCGTTGCACCACCCAGGGTGCGCGGCTCATACTCTCCACGCCACCCGCGATCATGATGTCCGCGTCGCCGGCACGGATGGCGCGGGCTGCCTGGACGATCGCCTCGGCACCGGAGCCGCAGAGGCGGTTGAGGGTGACACCGGGGACGGTCACGGGGAGATCGGCGAGCAAAGCCGACATGCGAGCCACGTTCCGGTTGTCCTCCCCGGCGCCGTTCGCATCGCCCATGACGACGTCGTCGATGCGGGCGGGATCGAGGTTCGGGACCCCGGAGACGAGATCGGCGAGTACCGTCGCGAGGAGATCGTCGGGGCGGATGTGGCTGAGTCCACCCCGGTTCTTGCCGAAGACGCTCCTGCGGGCTTCGACGAGGACGGCACGAGGCATGTAGCGTATTATTGCCGATCGACAAGGAAGCGCACTATCGCCCAGGGGCGGAAAGGCGGCTCGATGACCCGGCGTCCTCCCCTCCGATGTCTCGTGACCGGTGCGAGTCGTGGCATCGGTCGCACCATTGTGGAGCACCTCGCCGCCTCCGGGCACCAGGTTGCGATCACCGCGCGCTCCGTCGGAGACCTCCAGTCCCTAGCGGACTCCCTCGACGTTCCCACACTCGTGTTGCCCGCCGATGTGACGGACCCCGGCACGCCTGATGGACTCGTCGCCGACGTTGTCGCTGCGTGGGGTGGCATCGACGTCGCGGTCCTGAACGCCGGCGAGGCCATCTCCGCACCCATCCACCGCACGGATGATGCGTTGTGGCAGCAGATGCTCGACGTCAACCTCACCGCGCCCTTCCGGTTCATCCGCGCCGCGGTTCCGCCGATGAAGCAGGCGGGTTTCGGTCGCATCATCGTGATCGCGAGCATTGCCTCGAAGGTGGGTGTCCCCTACATCACCGCCTACTCGGCGGCCAAGCACGGTGTGCTCGGTGCCGTGCGCTCTGCGGCAATGGAACTCGCGACCACCGGTGTCACGGTCAATGCGGTCTGCCCGGGCTACGTCGACACGCCCCTCACCGATCGCGCCCTCGAGGCGATCGTCGCCAAAACGGGGATCGACATGGCAGCCGCGCGCGCCACCCTGGAGAACACCCACCCGATCAAGCGACTCATCACCACTGACGAAGTCGCCTCCGTCGTCGACATGCTCGTCGCCGATACCGGTGGCATCACGGGTCAGGGCATCGTCATCGACGGTGGGAGCGTTCAGTCGTGACCGTCGAGCGGATCAATCCGGGAGAACTCGCAGCCCCCATCGGGTTTTCGCACGCCGTCCGGGCATCGGGGCGCACCGTCTACTTGGCGGGTCAGACTGCGCTCAACGCCGATGGAGTGATCGTCGGAGCCGGAATCGTCGAGCAGTTCGAGGTCGCGCTCGGGAACCTGATGACCGCGCTCCACGCCGCCGGCGGTCACGGCGAAAATTTGGCGAAGGTGACGATCTTCAGTGTCGATCCGGTCGACTACCTTGCACATGCGCGTGAACTCGGTGCGATCTGGCGGCGTCTCGTCGGCCGCGACTACCCGGCCATGACCCTCGTGGGTGTGACCCGCCTCTGGGATGACACTGCGCTGGTCGAGATCGAGGGGATCGCGATCCTGCCGTGAACGCCCAGCAGGCGGATGTGCGGGCGCTATGGGCCGCATCCTCGATTGCGATCATCGGAGCCACCGAACGACCGGGCGCCATTGGACGTCTGCCGATCGAGTATCTGCAGCGGTACGGCTACGCGGGGACGATCTACCCGGTCAACCCAAAGGGTGGGACCATTCTCGGCATCTCGGCGTATGCATCAGTCGCGGAGGTTCCTGCACCGATCGATCTCGCCCTCGTCATGGTTCCTGCCAGCGCCGTGCGCGACGCCGTGACCGATTGCGCCACCGCCGGTGTCCCCGTCTGCGTGGTGATGAGTTCGGGGTTCGCGGAGGCAGGAGCTGCGGGGGAGGTTGCGCAGCATGAGTTGGTCGCGATCGCGCGCTCGGCGGGCATGCGCCTCGTTGGCCCCAACTGCATCGGTGCGGTGGGAGGCGAGAAGCGTGTCCTTGCCACGTTCTCCCCGGTGTTCTCCTCACCTACGACCCCGCTCCCGGCCGGCCGCCTCGGACTCGTGAGTCAGTCAGGTGCACTGGGTTTCGGCACCCTGTCTCTCGGGCTCGAGCGTGGGGTACCGATCGGGATCGCGGTCACGACGGGGAACGAGGCGGATGTGACTGCGACCGACGTCGCCGAGGCCCTAGCCGCGGATGAATCGGTCGATGCTCTCCTCATGTACGTCGAATCGTTGTCGGACATCGATGCACTGCGTGCGGCTGCAGGCCGGGTCCCGATCGCCATGGTGAAGGCGGGACGGTCTGCTGCGGGCGCCTCGGCGGCCGCATCACATACGCGTGCGCTCGCTGCACCGGACGCGATCGTGGACACAGCACTCGCATCCGCAGGAATCGCCCGGGTGCGCGACATCGACGCACTTCTCGATGCGGGTGCCTTGCTGGCTACGGGAGCCGTCCTGCGCGATGCACGCATCGCGGTCATCACCACGTCGGGTGGCAGTGGGATTCTCGCGGCCGACGCGATCGAACGTGAGGGCTTGTCGCTCGCCCAACTCGACTCCGCGACCGTACGGGACCTCGAGCAGATCGTTCCCGTCTACGGCAATGCGACCAACCCGGTCGACGTCACCGCTGCGGTCATGGCCGAGCCGGGACTGTTCGAACAGTGCCTGGAGCGCCTCGCCCGCGACCCGCACGTCGATGCGATCGTCGCCTGTTTCGCGGTCCTCGTTGGTGACGACGTCGCGCGCATCGCCCGCGCACTCGGCGCAGTGCGCGCATCGGCGCAGATCCCCGTGATCGCCGTGCGGACGGGATCGGCGGCGCTGGCACCTGCGGGCGCACGGCTTCTCACCGACGCCGGTATCCCGGTCTACGCAACACCCGAGCGCGCCATCGCGGCGTTGGCAGCACTACGTGTCACCTCGGGTGGACCGCGACTCCGGGTGGAGGCGCGTCACGAGGTGATTCCGGTCCCGCCGGCCGACGCGTCGGAAAAGGACGTCAAGGAGATCCTCGCCGCGCACGGACTCCCCGTCCCGGAGTCCGTTCTCGTCTCCACCGCAGAACATGCGCGTGCAGCCCTCACCAATGTCGGGGGTCGTGCGGTACTCAAGGCCGTGGTCCCCGGTCTCCACCACAAGAGCGATGCCGGCGGAGTGGTCCTCGATGTCGATGCGACGCAGATCGACGAGGTGTTCGCACAACTTTCCGCACTCGGTGGCGATGTCCTCGTCGAACGATTCGTCCCCGGCGGGATCGAGGCGATCGTCGGTGTCGCGCCGAGCCCCCTGGGTCCAGTCCTCACCGTCGGCGTCGGTGGTGTCCTCACCGAGGTGGTCTCGGATGCGGCCGTGCGGTTGCTCCCGGTCACTGACGTCGACATCGAGGAGATACTCGATGCCACGGTCCTCGGACGACTCCTCTCCGGTGTGCGGGGGCGGCCCCCCGCCGACCGCGCCGCCCTCGTCGACGTGATCGCCCGTATCGCGGACGGAGTGCGCACGTGGCCGGTTGGCTTCGAACTGGATCTGAATCCAGTGACCGTCGTCGAGGATGGCTGCTGGATCCTGGACGCGATGTATGCCCCACCGCAGGAGGAAGGCTGACATGGACGTAGGACGTGTGGTATCGCGGTCGATGACGAGGTACCGCGATCGCATCGCCCTGATCGGACCGGAGGGAGAGAGCACCTTCGGGCGCACCGGGGCACGCGTCATGCAGCTCGCCCGGGCCTTGCGCAACCTCGGTCTGGAGACCGGTGACCGGGTGCTCGACCTGCAGTCGAACCAGAACACCTACATTGAGACCGACCTCGGCATCAGCACTGCGGGACTCTGTCGTGTCGCACTGAACTATCGCCTGCACCCGACGGACTGGGTGCGCATCGCCACGGATTGCACCCCACGAGCGCTGATCCTCGGCGCCAAGTTCTGGGATGACGCTGCGGGGGTTCGCGAGTTGGTGGAACACGTGATCGTGATCAACGGTGACGCCGACGCGACTCCGTACGAGGGATTCCTCGCCGAGCAATCGGGGGAGCCGTTGCTTCTCTCGGTCGACCCGGATGCCCTCGTCTCCCTGAACTACTCGAGCGGCACCACCGGTCGACCCAAGGGGGCGATCCGCACCCATCGGAACCGCATGGCGAGCCTGCACAACATGATCACCGATTTCTTCGGGAAACTCCCCGACGAGCGCACGCGCTGGTTGCACGCGGGGCCCGTCACGCACACGAGCGGCTTGTTCGTCCTGCCCTGCTTCACCTTCGGCTCCACCCAGATTGTGCATCCGTCCTTCGATGCCGAGGCTGTCGTGGATGCTGTGGAGAACCGTGGTGCTACGGGCACGGCCATGGTGCCCACGATGGTCGCGCGACTGTTGGCCCTTCCGGACATCTCGCGTGAGCGGATGGCAGGGCTGGAGATGCTGGGCTACGCGGGTGCCCCCATGCCGCCTGAGCAAATCCGTCAGTGCTTCGAGCGCATCACGTCGAACATGGCGCAGTACTACGGCTTAGTGGAGGCTATTCCGCCGGTGACCGTGCTGGGGCCCGAGGATCACGCGCGCGGTATCGCCGGCGATGAGCACGTCCTGACCAGCGCCGGCATCCCGTGTAATGGCGTGGAGATTCGCATCGTCGACGAGAACGGCGTCGACGTCCCCATCGGGGAGATCGGAGAGGTCATCACCCGGGGCGACCACGTCATGCGCGGGTACTACGGGCAGGCCGCCGAAGATCCCACGGTCACGAAGGCTGTGCGCGACGGTTGGTTGTACACGGGTGACCTGGGGCGGGTGGACGCCGATGAGCGGTTGTTCCTCGTCGATCGCAAGGGCGACATGATCATCTCGGGCGGGTACAACATCTATCCGCGCGAGATCGAGGACTGCATTGCAGCGGTGCCTGGCGTCCACGAGGTGGCGGTGGTGGGTGTCGAGGATCCCGATTGGGGTCAGCACGTCACGGCGCTCCTCACCGTTCTCCCCGGCGCAACGGTGACCCCGGAGCATGTGCTCGAGCACTGCCGCGCCACCATGGCCTCCTACAAGAAGCCGAAGGACATCCGGATCGTGGACGAGTTCCCGCTGAACTCCACCGGCAAGATCGCTAAGAAGGTCCTGCGCGAGCAACTCAATGCGGAGGCACAGGGATGACCGAGCAACCGGGGGAGTTCCCCTACACCCGCGGTATCTCCGCCGATCCGGGTGTCTGGACGATGGGGCAGTACGCCGGATTCGGTACCGCGGCCGAGACAAACGCCCGCTTCAAGGCGCTCCTCGCCCAGGGCCTCACCGGATTCAGTGTCGCCCTTGATCTCCCCACCCAGATGGGACTCGACTCCGACAATCCACGTGCCCGCGGTGAAGTCGGCAAAGTCGGTGTAGCCATCGACAGTCTGGCCGACATCGAGGTGCTGATGGACGGGATCGAGTTGGAGCGCATCACCCAGGTGCGCACCACGGCGAACTCGATCGGCTACATCTGGGCCGCGCTCTTCGAAGCCCTGGCCGAGAAGCGCGGGGTGGACCCCAACGTCTTCGGCATGTTCATCCAAAACGACGTCCTCAAGGAGTACTTCGCCCGCGGGACGCAGATCTTCCCCGCACCCGCCGGCCTCACTCTTTCGGTGGACGTGATCGAGCACGTCGCGCGCCGCATCCCCAGGTGGGTGTCCCTTGCGATGAGCGGATACCACATCCGGGAATCGGGATCCAGTGCCGTGCAGGAGATCGCCTTCACGTTCGCCAACGCACGGGCGTACCTCGACGCAGCGATCGCCCGCGGCCTCACCGTCGACGATGTGGCACCGACCCTGTTCACCTTCCTGTCGAGCAACATGGACTTCATGCCGGAGGTAGCCAAGTTCCGGGCTGCACGCCGGGTGTGGGCACGGTTGATGCGTGACACGTACGCGGCGAAGGACCCGCGTTCAGAGCAGCTACGGATCTTCGTCTTCACGGCGGGCTCGTCCTTGACGGCGCAGCAGCCGCTGAACAATGTCGTGCGCACCTCGATCGAGGCCATGGCGGCAGCCTTGGGCGGCGTGCAGACCATGCACGTGTGCGCCTTCGACGAGGCGCTCGGTGTCCCCACCGAGTCCGCGGCGACCCTCGCCCTGCGGACGCAGCAGATCGTGGCGTTCGAAACCGGTGTCACGGGACTCGTGGACCCGCTCGGAGGCAGTTACGTGCTCGAGGCACTCACGGACCAACTCGAGCGGGACATCCTCGACGAGATGCATCGCATCGAGCAGAAGGGCGGGGCCCTCGCGTGCATCGAGTCCGGTTACTTCGCCACCGCGCTTTCCGATAGTGCCTACGAACAGGCATTGGCCGTCGACTCGGGTGACAAGCCCGTGGTGGGAGTCAACCGGTTCGTCACTGATCCGGTCTCCTTCGAGGTTTTCGGGATCGACCCGGAGAGCGAGCGTTCCCAGGTGCGCGACGTGGAGCGAGTCCGGGCGTCACGGGACCAGGCAGCGGTGGACCGAGGCCTCGAGGAAGTGCGTGAGGCGGCGACGGGAGGAGACAACGTCGTGCCGGCGTGCGTCAACGCTGTCCGTGCCTATGCGACGGTCGGGGAGATCGCGGATGTGCTACGTGGCGTGTACGGAACCTGGAAGCCGTCGGGCACGTTCTAGCCGCGGCGCACGTTGCGTGCCACCGCGTCCGCGACGGCGGGAGCCACTGCCGGGTCGAACACGCTTGGCACGATGTATACGGTGGACAGTGCCTCATCACTGACCACTGAGGCGATCGCACGCGCCGCCGCGACGAGCATGTCGTCGGTAATCTTGTGCGCGTTGGCATCGAGCATTCCGCGGAAGATCCCGGGGAATGCGAGCACGTTGTTGATCTGGTTCGGGTAATCGCTACGTCCGGTCGCGACGACCTTCGCGTACCGCGCCGCCTCGACCGGATCGATTTCCGGATCCGGGTTCGCCAGCGCGAAGACGATGGCGTCGGGTGCCATTGCGGCCACGTCCTCGGTGGTGATGACATTGGGCTGGGAAAGCCCGATGAAGACATCCGCCCCGACCATGGCGTCGGATATCGAGCCGGTGTGACCGTGCGGATTGGTGTCCCGCGCGAGTTGGGCGCGATCCGGGTCGAGGTCGTCGCGGCCGGTGTGGACCGCGCCGCGGGAGTCGAACATCACGATGTCCTTGATTCCCGCCCCGAGCAGGAGTCGCGCCACTGCGGCACCGGCCGCACCAGCACCCACCATGACCACGCGCAGGTTGGACATCTCCTTGTGGACTAGGCGCAAGGAGTTCTCGAGTGCCGCGAGCACCACCACGGCGGTGCCGTGCTGGTCGTCGTGGAAGACCGGGATGTTCAACTTCTCGCGGAGGCGACGCTCCACCTCGAAGCAGCGGGGAGCAGCGATGTCTTCGAGGTTGATGCCACCGAAGCCGGGGGCGATCACCTCCACGGTGCGCACGATCTCGTCAACATCCTGGGTATCGAGGCAGATCGGCCACGCGTCGACGTCGGCGAAGCGCTTGAACAGGGCGGCCTTGCCTTCCATGACGGGCATCGCGGCCTCCGGCCCGATGTTGCCCAGGCCCAGGACCGCGGATCCGTCCGTGACGACCGCAACGCTGTTGCGCTTGATGGTCAAGTTGCGCGCGTCGGCGGGGTTCTCGTGGATCGCCATGCACACCCGCGCAACACCCGGGGTGTAGGCACGGGCGAGGTCTGCTCGATTGCGCAACGGAGCCTTGAGGCTGACACCAATCTTCCCGCCGAGATGGATCAAGAAGGTGGAGTCACTGATCTTGTCCACGGTCACACCATCGATGGCCTCGAGGACGTCACGCAGGTCGCGCACGTGGTCGGAGTCGCGCACGATGCAACTGAGGTCGAGCTTCACTGTCTCGTGACCCGGGTCGACGAGGTCGAGGGCGGTGATCACCGCTCCGGTCCCGGTGACAGCGGTCACGATCGCGCCGGACGCGTGGGCCTCGGGCGTGGCGGTGAGCCGAATGATGTTGTTGTAGCCGGGTCGACTGGTCACGTGAGCACCCTACGCCTTCTCTGACGATCGCAAAGTGTCCGCGAGGTGATCAGGATCACCCGGGATGCTGCTCTTCGCAGAGGTCCACGACGTGCTGCTGCGCCGCCTCGGCGAGGTGATCGTGGAACCAGAAGAACAACTCGGTCGCCGGCTGACCCGCCCAGTCCCGGGGGAGGTAGGACATGGGGAGGCCAGGGTCGATGTAGGGCAGCATGCGCCACGAGGTGAGAACCCGCGTGTAGTCCACGAAGGCCCGTGTTCCATCCACACGCCCCCGGACTCCTGAATATTCCGATCGAAGGGGCGAGTACTCCCGGACGAACTCCGTGTAATGCTGCGCGATGCCGTCAAGGTCCCACCACTCTCGGATTGCCTCGGGGGTCGGTCGGAACGCTACGTGCTCGGCGCGGAAGACATCGACGAAGTCGGTAACACGTAACGCTTCGGCCACGTTGCGTACATCTGCTTCCAGCGCACGGGGAGCGATCCAGAGGCCACCGGTGACCTGCGCGAACCCGACCTTGGCCAAACGCGATCGGAGTCGATACCGCAGATCGCGCGCACTTTCGGGAATCGAGAAGGCGGCGAGCACCCAGCCTTCGTCGCGGGGGAGTTCCCTACGTTCGAGGACGCGGGCATCACCGACGTCGAAGGTCCGTCGAGAGGTGGGGCTGAGTGCGTATCCGGCCACACCCGCGCGCTTGTCCGCAACAAGGATTCCGCGCCGCTTGAAGCGGGAGAGAGCGCTGCGCACGGCGGGATCCTCGATCCCCATGTCGCCGAGTAGCCGCAGGATGGTGCTGACGGTGAACCATCCACCCAGGGATCGGCTGTAGGCCCCGTACACCGTGATCAGGAGCGACTGCGGACGTGTCGCGCGCACCGCGATGTCTGCTGGTTCCCCGTCGAAGGCGCTGATCTCGCGCTCGTTCATGGGAGTCCAGGGTCCTGATCACTGGGCCGCATCGTGCACGGCTCGCATTCGGGCGAATTCGACGACCTGGGTGCCAATGGTGCGGAGTTGCTCGTGCGCAGACTCGTCGGACAGTGAACCGTCGTCGGCGAATTCGGTCACCGAGGCGTTGATGGTTCCCCCCAAAGGCGTAGGCCACCCGCGCAGTGCGTGGGCGACCTGACGGAGTTGGTGGAGTGTCGAGACGGTCGCCTGCCAGCCGTAGGCGACCGCGATGCATCCGACCGCGCGGCCGTGGAGATAGGGCGGATCCTCTCGACCCAGATCCTCGATGTAGTCGAGCGCGTTCTTCATCATGCCGCTGATTCCGCCGTGGTACCCCGGACTGCACACGATGATCCCGTGCGCGGATCGCACCGCGTCGATGAGTGCAACAGCTTTTGGATCTCGGTCCTGGGACTCCGTATCGTAGATCGGCAGATTCAGATCCCGGCTCGTGATCACGGTCACTGTGGCGCCCGCCTCGCGTGCGGCGTCCGCCGCGATGCGCAGGGCCTTCTCGCTTGAGGAGTTGGGGCGCGTGCTCCCTCCGATGGCAAGGATTCGGATCTCGTTCATCACGAACCTCCTTGGTCGCGGCCCCGGGACAACTCAGACGCCACGATTGCCAGTTGCCGTCCTTGGATCTGGGCTGCCATGAGTGCCTCGTCGTCCGGTGCGGCGCCACTACGGGAGACGAAGGACGCGCCGTAGGGATTACCGGACCGCTTCATCACGTGTGGATCGTGATAGCCGAGCGGCATCACAAGGGATCCCCAGTGGTAGAAGTGATTGTTGATCGCCAGAATCGTCGATTCAAGGCCCCCGTGGGCCGTTGAGGAACTGGTGAACGCGGTGCACACCTTCCCCGCCAACACTCCCGTGGCCCACAACCCCCCGGTGGTGTCGAGGAAGGACTTCAACTGCGCCGCTGCCGCACCGAAGCGAGTGGGGGAGCCGAGAGCGATCGCATCGGCCCACGCGAGATCATCCAGTGTTGCCGGGTCATCCTGATTCATATCGAGGAAGGCCCGCCACCGCGGATTCGCATCGATTGCCTCTGCTGGTGCATTCTCGGCAACCCGGTGAATGCGAACCTCCGCTCCGGTCTCGCGTGCTCCCTCGCCCAGGGCGTGTGCCATGGCTGCGATGTTGCCGGTGGCGGAGTAGTAGATGACCGCGACGTTCGTCATGAGGCGACATCTCGCATCAGGGTCACGGACGGACTCTCTCCGAATCGCTCGCGATACATCACCGAGAATCGCCCGAGGTGGGCGAAACCGCTCTCGTGTGCGACGGAGGCCACCGTTGCGGTCTGGGGCCCGGCGGCTCGCAGTCGATGGTGTGCGTCCATAAGGCGCACGTCCCGCAGAAGTCTCATGGGTGTCATGCCCAACTCGTCGTGGACGGACTGTTGCAGTTGGCGCACGCTGAGACCCGCCGCGCGCGCGATATCCGACACCGTGACCGAGATCCCGTGATTGCACCGCAGCCAGTCGAGGACGTGCGCAACCCGACCACGCGGCGTCGGGACGTGACGCGAGGGTGACCACGCCAGGACGAGGGCACTCATCAGCATGTCGTCGAGGGCGTGGGCGAGCGATGCAATGACCGCGGCAGGTGTATTCGCGGGGAGGGTGGAGGTGACGGTCCAGATCTGTCGGCACGCGCGTTCCACCGCGCGCGGCGAGGTGATCGCCTCCGGATCCGGATCGAGGCCCGCGTCGGGGCCCCACACGGTCTGCGCGTGTTCCTTGATCCGGATCGGATCACTCGAGATCACGAGTGCGCCCGCGTGCGGATCGGGGTCCATCAGAGTGCTGCATTCCTGTCCGAGGACAACGGTCTGCGTATCGCGGGTCTCGGGCCGACCATCTGTGTAGCGCACACCCATGGGTCCGAGGGGAACGGTGGCGACGATCCGATCGCCGGTAGGCGGTGCCTCGACCTCGACACGGCCCCCGTATTGGACGAAGACCATGCGGGATTCGGGCAGGGCGAGGACACCGACGGTTCCGTCGAGTCGGTCCGCGCGTTGGGTGACTTCGTGGGGGGTGGTGTGCTCGGCTACTTCATCGCGCAGCGTCGCACGCCGCGGCGTGCGCACCCAGGTCCAGGCGGGGGTCTCCCCGATGCCTCCCACGTGTGCACTCTAGTGTTCTTTCGACGGTCGCCACAGTCCGGTCACATCCGGAAGGTAGGCTCGTTGTCAGGAGGTTTGATGGGTGCGCCGGTGAGGATCGTGGTCGCGAAACCCGGTCTCGATGGACACGACCGGGGTGCGAAGGTCATCGCCCGCGCGCTCCGAGATGCCGGGTTCGAAGTTGTCTACACCGGGCTCCATCAGACTCCCGCGCAGATCGTCGACGCAGCGATTCAAGAGGATGCGGACTTCATCGGGATGTCGATCCTGTCGGGTGCGCACATGACGCTCTTCGCTGAGGTCATGGAGTTGCTCGCTGCGCGTGATGCCACAGACATCGTCGTTTTCGGTGGCGGCATCATCCCCGACGACGACATCCCGAAACTCGAAGCGCTCGGCGTAGCCAGGATTTTCACGCCGGGGACACCCACGCACGACGTCGTCGACTGGGTGCGCGAACGAGTTCCCGCCGCCTCCTAGGCTTACCGCGGGCGCGCGACAACATCACGAGGAGCGACGTTGGACCTGTACGAGTACCAGGCAAAGCAACTTTTCGGTTCCCACGGAGTTCCCGTGACGGACGGTCACGTGTGCGTCACTCCAGAGGAGGCGCGCTCGGCTGCTCAGGCGATCGCGGCCCCGGTCGTGGTGAAGGCCCAGGTCAAGACCGGTGGGCGCGGGAAGGCCGGAGGCGTGAAGCTCGCCGATTCGCCAGACGACGCGTTCGCCAAGGCCCAGGGGATCCTCGGTCTTGATATCAAGGGTCATGTGGTGCGGCGACTCCTCGTGACGCCCGCAACCGATATCGCCGAGGAGTACTACGTCTCCTTCCTCCTCGATCGCGCGAACCGCTCCTTCCTCGCAATGGCGAGTGTCGAGGGAGGTATGGACATCGAAGAGGTGGCAGCGACGAAACCCGAGGCACTCGCCAAGATCCGCGTCGATGCACTTGACGGGGTCAGCCCCGCGAAGGCACGGGAGATTGTCACCGCGGCGAAGTTCCCCGAGGCGATCGCTGCCCCGGTCGCCGACATCCTCGTGTCCCTCTGGGATGTGATGGTGGGTGAGGACGCAACTCTCGTCGAGGTGAATCCCCTCGTTCTCACTCCGACGGGTGAGGTCCTTGCCCTCGACGGCAAGGTGACCCTGGATGGCAACGCGGGATACCGCCATCCGCACCACGCGGACCTGGTCGACCGCGAGGCGACCGACCCGATCGAGTTGCGTGCGCAGGAACTCGATCTCAACTACGTCAAGCTCGACGGCGATGTCGGCATCATCGGCAATGGTGCGGGGCTCGTCATGAGCACCCTCGACGTCGTGGCCTACGCGGGTGAAGAGTTCGGTGGGGTCCGGCCCGCCAACTTCCTGGACATCGGTGGTGGCGCTTCTGCCGACGTCATGGCCAACGGACTCGACATCGTCCTGAACGATCCCGATGTCCAAGCCGTCTTCGTGAACGTCTTCGGCGGGATCACCGCGTGCGATGCCGTGGCGAGCGGAATCCTGCAGGGCCTTCAGGTCCTCGAGCAACGTGGTGTCGCATCGACGAAGCCGATCGTGTGTCGCATCGACGGAAACAATGCGGAGGAGGGCAGGCGCATCCTCACCGAGGCGCACCACCCACTCATCGAACTCGTGGAAACCATGGACGACGCCGCACGTCGCGTGGCCGAACTCGCAGCAGCCGCCAAGGCGGGGAAGTAGGGGACATGGCCATCTGGCTCGATAGCGACAGCCGGATCCTCGTCCAGGGGATGACCGGTTCCGAGGGAACCAAGCACACGCGGCGCATGGTCGCAAGCGGCGCGGCGGTGGTGGCAGGTGTCACCCCCGGCAAGGCGGGTCAGGACGTCGATGGCATCCCGGTGTTCAACTCCGTCGGCGATGCGATGGCGGCAACGGGTGCCAATGTCTCCGTCGTCTTCGTGCCGCCGCGCTTCGCGAAGGGTGCGGTCGAGGAATCAGTCGACGCCCGCATTCCGCTCTGCGTGGTGATCACCGAGGGGATTCCCGTCCATGACACCGCGCAGTTCTTTCAGTACGCGGTGAATTCGGGTGCAACCCGGATGATCGGCCCCAACTGCCCTGGCATCATCAGCCCGGGGCAGTCCAACGCCGGCATCATCCCGTCCGACATCACCAAGCCCGGACGCATCGGCCTGGTCTCCAAGTCTGGAACGCTGACCTACCAGATGATGTACGAGTTGCGCGACATCGGTTTCTCCACGTGCGTCGGAATCGGCGGCGATCCGATCATCGGCACCACCCACATCGACGCGCTGGCTGCGTTCCAAGACGACCCCGACACCGACGCGATCGTGATGATCGGCGAGATCGGCGGGGATGCCGAAGAGCGCGCCGCAGCGTTCATCAAGGACAACGTCACGAAGCCCGTGGTCGGCTACGTCGCGGGTTTCACCGCTCCCGAGGGCAAGACCATGGGGCACGCGGGAGCGATCGTCTCGGGCTCCGCGGGAACGGCCACGGCGAAGCAGGAGGCACTGGAGGCAGTGGGTGTGCGCGTTGGCAAGACGCCGTCGGCTACCGCACGCGTCATGCGCGACATCATGGGCTCCCTAAAATAGACTAGATTTCTAGTTGAAGTTGGGTTCCGAATCGCATACGATGCCGGTATGACCGTTGTGGAGCTCCAGAGTGATGTGAGCGTGGGGCTCTTCGAGGCGAAGACCCATCTGTCGGACCTCGTCTCTCGTGCCGAAGCTGGTGAGGTGATCACCATCACCCGACACGGGAAGCCCGTGGCACGACTCGTTCCACCCGTGCGTCGCTCCTCGGCCGCCGAACTTCGACTTCGCATCGAAGGAATACAGGCCCAGATTGCTGGCGGGGATCTCACCGCGTCACTTGAGGAGATCTCTGACATGAAGCGCGAAGGGCGCCTGTGAATGCTTTTGTTCTTGACGCCTCCGTGTGCTTGTCGTGGTTCCTGACCAAGCCCGATTCGGGCCCCGCGTGGGCGAAGATTGATCTACTCGATGAGCTGGTTCCGGTTGTCCCCGCGATTTGGAGACTCGAGGTTGCGAACGTCATCGCCACGCATGTTCGCTCTCGCGGACTCTTGGTCGACTCCGCGCGGACCATGCTTGCGGAGATCCTCTCGTTACCTGTCGCAGTGATTGACGAATCTCCAACGCCAACCATCATGCAGTTGGCGATCGACCGCGGATTGACCTCCTACGACGCTTCTTATCTTGACGTGGCGCTGAGGAGCGGCTGGCCCCTCGTAACGCTCGATCGCGAATTGCTTCGGGCTGCATCGGAGGCAGGCGTAGTCGTTGCCTGAGGTCTGGACCCCGGTCCTGATCATCACGGTGGGGTTCTGCGTATTCCTCTATGGCATTTCCAAGACGGCGATGCCCGTTCTCGGTGTGCTGACCGGGCCGGTGATGGCATTGGCCCTGACTCCGACGGTGGCCGCGGGATTCTCGGTACCGCTTCTGATCTTCGGTGACCTGATCGCGCTCGCGATCTATCGCCAACATGTCCAGTGGCGATTGCTGCTTCGTCTCATTCCCGGCTTGCTCGTCGGATTCGCGTTGACCGCCGCCCTCTTCGTGTACGCGGACATCACGACGGTGGGCCGGGTTGTCGGTGGGTTGATCCTGACCTCGGCGATCCTCGAATGGATTCGGATGCGGGGAGGCCTGCAGGAACCGTCATCCACGGTGACCGTCAAGGACCGGGTCATCGCGTCTTTCTTCGGCGTTCTCGCAGGGGTGACGACCCTCGCGGCGAATGCGGGCGGTGCCGCGATGAGCCTGTATCTGGTGAGGATGCGGGTACCGATGCTGGTCTTCATGGGCACGTCGGTCTGGTTCTTCTTCATTCTGAATCTGAGCAAGGTCCCGTTTGTGGTGGGCCTGGGCTTAGTGACGCAGGAGTCGCTGATGATTGGAGCGCTCTTCGCTCCGCTGACGGCGGTGGGTGCGTTCGTCGGGGTCAAGGTGTTCCGACGCATGGACCAGACCGTCTTCGTCCGGGTGGCCCTGGCGCTGAGTGCCGTGGCATCCCTGTGGCTGCTGTTACACGGGTGATCGGTGTGGCAACCCGAGTCCTAGGGGACGCGGCTGACACCCTGGGGGTGTGAAGCATCTGCGCGTCTGGGCGCCCCGGGTCGGGCGCGTCGCGCTCGCGGTGCTCGCAGCGCTGGTCGCCGCGGTGATCGGGTACCTCGTGGTGGCGCTAGTGGTCTCCGTAACGGCCATGAGTGCACCCGAGGAGCAGTCCGGCTTCCTCGCCTGGATCTTGCTGGCCGGTGTCCTGTGGTCGGCGCCGGTCCACGGGGTGATGCTGACCGTGCAGACGGTCCACTACACGTTGGTGCCCTGGGGGTTGACCATCGGCGTCGCGTTCCTGACCTACGGAGCGGGAGCGTGGTGGGGGCGCACGTCCCGGGTGAGCAACTCGATCGAGTACCTGGTGGGAATCGGAGCGTTCGCGGTCACCTACGCGGGTCTCGCCGCCGGTGTCCTTCTCCTGACCCGCTCACCCGAGTGGACCGCGTCACTACCGCGGGTCGCGCTGCACACTGGGCTGATCGCACTCGTCGCCGGTGGGATCGGTGCGCGGCGCTCGAGCGGACTCGCGCTCCACATTCGTACGCATATCCCCGCCTGGGTGATGATCGTGGTGCGTGCCGTAGTCGTGGCGATCGCGTCGCTGGTGGGTGCGGGTGCGCTGCTCCTGATCGGTTGGCTCATCGCGCGCTTCTCCGATGTGCTTCAAGTGCAGACCCTTGTGGGTGGAGGGTTCGTCGGTGCGGTGTCGCTTCTGCTCATCACGCTCGCATTCCTGCCGACGCTCCTCCTCTGGGCGGCCTCCTACATCCTGGGAGCGGGCTTCAGTCTCGGCTCCGACTCGTTGGTGAGTCCGTTCCTCGCCGTGACGTCACCCGCCGATGTCCCCCTCATCCCAATCATCGCGGCGTTCCCGGAGACGGCGGTCCCACTCGCGTGGCTTTACCCGTGCATCACTGTCGCCTCCGGATTACTGACCGGTTACTTCATCGCGCGTCGGGCGGCAGGTGAGCAGACCTTGATGCGCCTGGTGATCGCTCTCCTTGCTGCGACGGGGGCCGCATTCATGATGGCCGCGCTGGCCTGGGCAGCTTCAGGCTCGCTCGGCGAGATGCGACTGTCGTTCCTCGGCCCGCTGCCAGAGTTCGCGGCATCACTCGCGTGGATCGGACTCGTGGTGGGCATGGTGCCCACTGCACTTCTTATGCGGCGCCCACGACGTCCAACGCTCAGAGTGGCGGAACCTGACATACTCGAAAGGGTGGACGGAGAGTTGTGGGTTCCTCGGTAGACGTCGGTCAGGCACTTCGCTGGTCCCTGGACACCTTCCGGCGGAACTTCCTCGCATTCCTGTCGCTTGCGGCCGTCGTCACGGCGGCCCAGTTCCTCCAGGTGATCAGCCTCGAGCCACTGCAGGGACTCCTGGTGCAGTGCGTCGACCCCCAGACCCCGGGCCAGGAGGCGGCCTGTACCTCGGCCTTGGGGAGTCCCGCACTCACCTCCATCGGCATCGTGCTGTTCTTGCAGGTGCTGATCTACCTCACCACGGTCGGTGTCATCCGCGGTGCCCTCTGGTCGACGCAGGGGCGGACTCCGGCGTTCGACGCGTTACTCAGTGGACAGAACCTGGCGGTCTACCTGGTCACCCAGATCCTCTACTCGTTGTTGGTGGGCCTCGGGGTGCTCCTCTTGATCGTGCCGGGCATCCTGGTGATCCTCTTCCTACAGTTCGCCCCGTACTTCGCCGTCGATCGCGGAACGGGGCTCGGCGCCTCCTTCTCCGGCAGTGTCCGCATCGTGCGTGCCAACTTCGGTGCCGCGTTCGTGGCGATGGCACTCAACCTGACGGTCCTCCTGATCGGATCCATGCTCTTCGGCCTGCTCACCCTCATCGCGCTTCCGTTCGTTGCCCTGGTGACCGCCAATCTTTATCGCCAGATGAACTCGGAAACCGTTCTGTAATCACGGTGCCGTTAGGGTCGGAGCGTGGCTCGCGTCCTCGTCCTGGCATCCGGGTCGGGCACGCTTCTCCAAGCCCTCCTCGACTCCCGTATCGGTGAGCACATCGTGGCCGTGGGTACCGACGTACCCGACTGCCAGGCATTGGATCGGGCCCAAGCGAAGCAGATACCGACGTTCGCGGTGGTCCTCGGAAGCGATCGCGATGCCTGGAATCGTGAATTGCTCGCAATGATCGAGGGGTATCAACCAGACCTCATCGTGTGCGCGGGTTTTATGCGCGTCCTTGGGTCGGAAGTTGTTGACGCGTATGCGGGCCGCATCATCAACTCGCATCCAGCCCTGCTGCCCGCGTTCCCCGGGGCGCACGCGGTGCGTGATGCGTTGGCCTACGGGGTGACGTGGACTGGATGCACCGTCCACGTCGTCGATCACGGGGTGGACTCCGGGCCGATCCTCGCCCAGCAGCCCGTGGAGGTGCGTGAGGGAGATGACGAGGGCAGCCTCCACGAGCGCATCAAGGAGGTCGAGCGAGTGCTCCTCGTCGAGGTGGTCGCATCATTGGTTGCGGAACCTGCTGGAGTGCGCCATGGCTGATCGCATCCCCATCACGCGCGCTCTGATCTCGGTCTACGACAAGCAGGGTGTGTCGGAGTTAGCGGCTGGACTCCATGAGGCGGGTGTCGCGATCGTGTCCACCGGATCGACGGCGTCGATCATCGCAGCAGCGGGGATCCCGGTCACGCCAGTCGAGGATCTCACCGGTTTCCCCGAATGCCTCGACGGTCGCGTGAAGACACTCCACCCGCGCGTGCACGCAGGCCTGCTGGCGGACCTTCGACTCGAGTCCCATCAGCAGCAGCTCATTGATCTTGAGATCGAGCCATTCACCCTCGTCATCGTGAACCTTTACCCGTTCACGCAGACAGTTGCGTCGGGCGCCTCGGTCGAGGAGTGTGTCGAGCAGATCGACATCGGCGGACCCGCGATGATCCGCGCCTCGGCGAAGAATCATGCGAATGTTGCGGTTGTCGTCTCTCCTGCGCGGTATCAGGAGGTGCTCCACGCGGTGCGCGCAGGAGGTTTCGATCTGCTGCAACGTCAGGAGCTTGCCGCTGAGGCTTTCGCACACACTGCTACCTATGACATCGCGGTGGGTCGCTGGATGATGCGTCAGGCCGACCCCGAGAACTTCCCGCGTTGGACGGCCCAGGCGTGGAGCAGGGGCGAGGTTCTTCGGTACGGCGAGAACCCACACCAGTCGGCGGCGTTGTACCTCGCCGCACAGCACGAACCTGGAATCGCAGCGTCGGAGCAGCTTCACGGTAAGCCGATGTCCTACAACAACGTGGTGGATGCGGACGCAGCTCGTCGTGCCGCCTTCGACTTCACCGAGCCGGCGGTCGCGATCATCAAGCACGCCAATCCCTGCGGAATCGCCCTGGGGAGCGATATCGCAGACGCGTACCGGAAAGCGCATGCCACCGATCCGGTCTCTGCCTTCGGTGGCGTGATCGCTGCCAATCGCCCGGTCACCCACGCGATGGCCGAGTCAATCGGAGACGTCTTCACCGAGGTGATCGTCGCCCCCGGCTTCGACGCCGATGCGCTCGAACTCCTCCGGCAGCGCAAGAACCTCCGCATTCTGCGCGTGCCAGGACCGCATCCGGGAAGGCATGTCGAAGTCCGTACGGTCAGCGGGGGAATGCTCGCCCAAACGGTGGACAGCATCGACGCGGTGGGTGACGACCCGGGTGCCTGGACACTGGTCAGCGGTCGTCCTGCGGATCCCTCAGTCCTCGCCGATCTCGAGTTCGCCTGGCGAGCCTGTCGATCGGTTAAGTCCAATGCCATCCTGCTCGCGCAGGATGGTGCGGCAGTCGGTGTGGGTATGGGACAGGTGAACCGTGTCGACGCGGCGCGCCTGTCGGTGGAGCGCGCTGGTGATCGGGCCGCCGGATCGGTCGCAGCCTCGGATGCCTTCTTCCCCTTCGCCGATGGCCTGGAGGTGCTGCTCGACGCGGGGGTTGCTGCGGTGGTGCAACCCGGCGGGTCCGTGCGTGACGCCGAGGTCATCGCTGCGGCCGATGCGCGCGGTGTGACGATGTATTTCACCGCCACGCGGCACTTCTTCCACTGACATGACGCCGCATCGCACGTTCTGGCCCATGACCGCGGCCGTCAGCGTGGGGGCCCTTGCTGCGCTCCAGTCGCAGGTAAACGGCTCGCTCGCGGATGTGCTCGGCAACGGTCTCGAGGCGGCCCTCATCTCGTTCGGGGTCGGTCTGATCCTTCTCACGCTGATGGGTCTTGCATTACCGCGTATGCGTGTCGGTATGCGCGTTCTCTCCGCCGCCACCCGCACGGGAGCGATTCCCCGTTGGCAGGTCTTCGGTGGGCTTCTGGGCGCGTTTTTCGTCGTGACGCAGAGCATGTCGGTCCCGGTGGGAGGCGTAGCGCTGTTCGCCATCACCACAGTCGCGGGTCAAGTCACGGCGTCGTTGATCGTGGATCGGATGGGCTTGGGCCCTTACGGTCGTCAACCGGTGTCGAGTGCGCGGGTGATCTCGGCAATCATCGCGATTGCAGCGGTCGGGTGCGCCGTTGTTGGACGATGGGGCGGTGCAGGGCTTTCACTCTTGCTCGTGGTGTTGGGACTTTTGGCCGGTGCCGCGCTGGGAGTTCAGGCGGCCATCAACGGACGCGTCAGCGCCGCCTCTGGCGAGCCCCTGGTAGCGGCATGGATGAATTTCATCGTCGGCACGAGCGCCCTCCTCGTCGCCGTCGCTATCGTGGCGTCCACGGGTCTAACGAGACTCGACATCCCGACCGATTCGCATGCGTGGCTCTACACCGGTGGGCTGATCGGAGTGATCTTCGTGACGACGACGGCCTGGGTTGTGGGCCGTGTGGGAGTCCTCCGCCAGGCCCTGCTGGCGATTGCCGGCCAGTTGCTGGGATCGATCGTCCTCGACCTGGTCTTCACCGACTACGTCGATATTGGGTTAGTCCTCGGCGTGGTGCTCGCTTTCGTCGCCGTCGTCATCTCCACCGGGGGTAGGCGCTCCGTCCCTGACAGGATTGCGCCATGACCGCGGTGATCCTCGACGGCAACGCGACCGCCTCCGCCGTGAAGGCTTCGCTGACCCAGCGCGTTGCCGCGCTCAAGGCCCGTGGAATCACGCCAGGGTTGGCGACCGTCCTCGTCGGTGACGACCCCGGTTCCCACGCCTATGTCACCGGAAAACACCGCGACTGCGCTGAGGTCGGTGTCGCATCGATCCGAGTGGACCTGCCCGCGGAGACGAGTCAGGCCGAGCTCGCAGCCGAGATCGCCCAATTGAATGCAGATCCGTCCGTTACCGGCTACATCGTCCAATTGCCGTTGCCTGCGCACCTCGATGCGAATCGGATTCTCGAAACTATCGATCCCGAGAAGGACGCCGACGGCCTCCACCCGATGAATCTGGGTCGTCTCGTCCTTGGGATTCCGGCAGCGTTGCCGTGCACGCCACGGGGAATCCTCGAACTACTACGTGCCTACGACGTGCCGATCGCGGGGGCGCATGTGGTGGTGATCGGGCGAGGTGTGACCGTCGGTCGGCCACTCGGACTACTGCTCACGCGTCGCTCGGAGAATGCAACCGTCACCCTCTGCCACACCGGTACCAGGGATCTCCCGGCGGAGATCGGCCGCGCTGACATCGTGGTGGCGGCGGCGGGGGTTGCGCACCTCGTCACTCCGGACATGGTCAGGCCGGGAGCGGCCGTTCTTGACGTCGGGATCACGCGCACGCCGGATGGCCTCGTGGGCGATGTAGACCCTGGAGTCGCCGAGGTTGCCGGATGGTTCGCGCCGATGCCCGGTGGTACGGGTCCGATGACGCGGGCGATGCTCCTTCAGAATGTTGTGGAAGCCGCGGAGCGGTCATGAGTGTGACACCCTTGCGACGAGATCGTTGGTGGCCGCTCGTCGTCGTTCTCATCGGTGTCGCGACGTCGCTGATCCTGGTCGCACTCGACGCCTTCCGTCGGGGTGCGGTGGTGCTCGGCGCGAGCGTTCTCCTCGCCGCGTTCCTGCGGCTACTGCTACCTGAGGATCAGGCGGGATGGCTGGCGGTTCGGTCGCGCCGGATCGACGTCGCGATCCTCGGAGTGCTGGGACTTGCCATCACGATCTTCGCGTTCATCGTGCCGGCGCCGAACTGATTAGTTCAGCTCCTCAACGTCTCCACGGTGGGCTGATCGACGAGGCGCTCGCCGAGGCGCGCTAATGCCACCACCGCGTGATGGGTGTCTTCGCCCTGCTCGACCGTGCGCCCCAATTGCATACCCATCCGGGCGCGGTAGGTGAGCGATTCCATGATCACCGCGAGCTTGTAGCAGGCGAGGACCAGACAGAATCCGAGCTGTTCCATTCCTCGGCCGCTGACCTCGGCGTATCGCTGGACGATCTGTTCGCGGGTCCAGAACCCCGATCCCGCCGTGAGTCCTTGAGCGACGGCGACCTCTGAGCGCAGAGCGTCGCCTGCTTCCGTCCAGTAGACGAGAGTCACCGCAAGATCCGCAACGGGGTCGCCCAAGGTCGACATCTCCCAGTCGACGACTGCGCGCACCCCGGACGTATCGTGGCTGAGGATGATGTTGTCGAGTCGGAAATCACCGTGGACGATCGACCAGGGCAGTTGCGGGGGGAGCGCCGCAAGACTCGCCTCGAGCCATCGCGCCATGACGTTCATCGACTCGAGTTCGCGGGTCTTGGATAGTTGCCACTGCTCGCCCCAGCGGCGCACCTGGCGCGCCAGGTACCCCTCCGGCTTGCCGAAGGAACCGAGTCCACAGGCGTGCGCGTCTACCGCGTGCAATCCCGCGAGGAAATCGACGAGCAACCGGCAGATGTGATCGGCCTGTGTCGCAGATAGTTGGTCGGCGCGTTCCCGATCCGCGATCACCGTGCCCTCGATGAAATCCATCACGAGAAAGGGGACACCCAGGATCGATTCATCCGTACACAGCACCCAGGGTCGCGGTACTGGATAGTTCCCGGTGAGGCCGCTCAACACGGTGAACTCCCGGGTGAGGTCGTGAGCGCTGGGCATCACGTGACCCAGGGGTGGTCGTCGGATGGCCCAGGATCGGCCGGCGGCATCGGTCACCCGGTAGGTGAGGTTGGAACGTCCGTCGGCGAGGAGCGTCGCAGTCAGTTCACCGTGTATGTCGAGGGAGTCGCGCAGCCACGGGGTGAGCGCATCGAGGGGAAGGGCACTCATTGCCAGTCTCCGGGGAGTTCCCCTCTGCTCGACCTGCGGACCGCGCCCTTGGCGATGGACATCCGATGCACCTCGGACGGGCCGTCATAGATGCGGAACGCTCGGCTCTCGATGAGGATCCGTGCGATCGGATGGTCGGTCAACGTCCCCGAGCCACCGCAGAGTTGCATCGAGCGGTCCGCGATACGGAACACTGCCTCGGCCACGAACGTCTTGCAGATCGAGGTCTCCGTTCGTGCGGACAGTCCCGCATCGAGTGCTCCTGCGGCGTTCCAGATCAGCTGGCGCGACGCTGCGATGTCGATCTCGTTATCCGCGAGCATCTGTTGGGCCATGCCGAGGTCCGCGAGCCGGTCATCGAACATGCGTCTTTGGATCGCGTACGCGGTCGCCAATTCGTGCACGCGTCGCGCCGCACCCAGCCACCGCATGCAGTGGGTCAGCCGTGCAGGCCCGAGCCGAAGTTGGGCGTACTCGAAACCCTTGTCCAATTCCCCGAGGATGCTCGGCTCAGTCACGTGACAATTTGTGAACTCGACGATGCAGTGACCACCGCTGAACGCTTTGTCCATGGTTGGGAGACGCTTCTCGACGCGCATGCCCGGGTTGTCGCCGTCGACCAGGAACATGGTGGCGCCACCTTCCGTGCGCGCCATCACGATGCTGAAATCGGCGCCATCAGCGCCGGTGATGAACCATTTGCGCCCGTTGATGAGCCAGTCGTCACCTCTCCGGGTCGCTTCGGTGGCGAGAAGTCGCGGGTCGGATCCGGCGCCGGGCGCCGGTTCGGTCATCGAGAAGGAGGATCGGATCGTTCCCGAGCAGAGCGGCTCTAGGTAGTGCTCACGCTGCTCCGGCGTGGCGATCAATTCAAGGAGTGCCATGTTCCCTTCGTCAGGTGCCGAACAGTTCATCGCCACGGGTCCGAGCAAGCTGCGCCCGCACTCTTCGAGTACAGGCCCCATGGCACGGTGATCGAGTCCGTGCCCCCCGAGGGCAACGGGCACGGTGGGGGCGAATACGCCCGCCGCGCGCGCCGCCTCCTGCAACTCCCGGCGGAACTCCGGGGAGAGGCCGTGATCGGCCGACTCGAGTTCGCCCTCACGGGGGATGATCTCGGTGTCGATGAAGGCGCGCACGCGTAGCGCAAGTTCTGCGACATCGGGCTGGATCCTGAGATCGAACGTCATGCGGCCTCCCCACTGATGTTCACCGACCGTACACGTCCGAGGCCGCTCGGAATCAGGTTCCCGACTGCAAGTATCTTGACCCCCGGAATTCTCCTCCGCATCCGACGCCAGGAAAGGCAGACATGGCACGCAGTGGGAAGGTCGCGGTAATCGGGGCCGGCTTCTACGGTTCGACGACGGCGCTGAGACTCGCCGAGTACGACATCTTTGAGACGGTCGTCCTCACCGACGTCCTGGAGGGCAAGCCTGAAGGCCTGGCTCTTGATATCAACCAATCGCGTTGGATCGAGGGATTCGAGACCATGGTCGTGGGGCAGACCACCGGCCCGAATGGGGAGGGGTACGAAGCCATCGCGGGGTCGGAGACCGTCGTGATCACCGCCGGTCTACCGCGCAAGCCCGGCATGAGTCGAATGGACCTGATCGAGACCAACGCGAAGATCATGCGTCAGGTGGCCGAGAACGTGAAGAAGTTCGCCCCGGACGCCGTCGTGATCAACGTCGCCAACCCACTCGACGAGATGACGGCTCTCGCCCAGATCGTCACCGATTTCCCGCACCACCGGGTGATCGGTCAGGCCGGGATGCTGGACACCGCGCGATTCACCCACTTCGTTGCCGAAGACCTTGATGTTCCGGTGTCCGCGGTCACGACACTCACGCTCGGCTCCCACGGTGACACCATGGTGCCCGTTGCATCGGTGTGCACCGTGAACGGCAAACCCCTCGGCGAGATGGTCTCCCAGGAGCGGATCGACGCGCTCGTGGAGCGTACGCGCAACGGGGGCGCGGAAATCGTGGGCTTGCTCAAGACTGGATCCGCGTACTACGCACCGTCGGCGGCCGCAGCGCGCATGGCGCGCGCGGTGCATGAAGACTCCGGGGCGGTGATGCCGGTGTGCGCGTGGGTGCAGGGTGAGTACGGACTCTCCGGCGCCTACCTCGGAGTCGAGGCGGAGATCGGCCGCACGGGCATTCGTCGCATCGTCGAGACACCCCTCACGGACGACGAGAAGGCACTTCTTGTCACCGCCTACGAGGCGGTCAAGGCCAAGCAAGCCGACGTGAAGGACCTCTGACATGGTGAAGATCAAGGTTGTGAATCCGGTCGTCGAACTCGACGGCGACGAGATGACCCGCATCATCTGGCAATTCATCAAGGACGAGCTGATCCTCAAGTACCTCGATGTCGATCTGAAGTACTACGACCTGGGAATCAAGTACCGCGATGCCACCGACGACCAGGTGACGATCGACGCGGCGAACGCCATCCTGGAGTACGGGGTTGGGGTCAAGTGCGCCACGATCACCCCGGACGAGGCGCGTGTCGAGGAATTCGGTCTGAAGAAGATGTGGAAGTCGCCGAATGGAACCATTCGGAACATTCTCGGCGGTGTCATCTTCCGCGAGCCGATCATCATCGGGAACATCCCGCGACTCGTGCCCACCTGGACGAAGCCGATCATCGTGGGTCGCCACGCTTTCGGCGACCAATACCGCGCCACTGATTTCAAGGTCCCCACCGCTGGGACGCTCACGATGACCTTTACTCCGTCTGATGGGTCCGCCCCCATGGAGTTCCAGATCTTCGATTTCCCCTCGAGTGGCGTCGCCATGGGCATGTACAACCTCGACGACTCGATCCGTGATTTTGCTCGGGCATCGTTCCGCTATGGACTCGCGAGGAACTTCCCGGTGTACATGTCCACGAAGAACACCATCCTCAAGGCCTACGACGGCCGCTTCAAGGATCTCTTCCGGGAGGTCTTCGACGCGGAGTTCAAAGCCGAGTTCGAGAGGGCTGGGCTGACGTACGAGCACCGGTTGATCGATGACATGGTCGCCTCCGCGCTGAAGTGGGAGGGTGGATACATCTGGGCGTGCAAGAACTACGACGGCGATGTGCAGTCCGACACCGTGGCGCAGGGTTTTGGCTCGCTGGGTCTGATGACCTCGGTTCTGATGACGCCGGACGGCCGAACGGTCGAAGCGGAGGCGGCGCATGGCACCGTCACCCGTCACTATCGGATGCATCAGCAGGGTAAGCCCACGTCGACCAACCCGATCGCGTCGATCTTCGCGTGGACTCGGGGACTGGAGCATCGCGGCAAGCTCGATGGAACCCCTGATGTCACCGCATTCGCGCAGACGCTCGAGCGCGTCTGCATCGAGACGGTGGAAGAGGGGAAGATGACCAAGGATCTCGCTCTGTTGATCGGGCCCGATCAGCCGTGGCAGACGACCCAGGACTTCCTCGCCTCAATCGACGCCAACCTGCAGAAGGCGATGCGCTAACGCTTGGTGCGCATGAGTGACTCCTGCACCACGGAGGCGATGAGTCGACCCTCGGTGTCGTAGAAGAGTCCGCGCGCCAATCCATGGCCACCTCCGGCCACCGGGGTGTCCTGGGTGAACAGCAGCCATCGGTTGACATCGATGGGACCGTGGAACCACACCGCGTGGTCGATGGAGGCGCGCTGAAGCGAGTCGCGCTCGTCGCGATGGGGTGCGGTGGCCACGCGCACCATGCTCATATCGGACAGGTAGGTGAGCGCGCACGCCTGAACGAGTGGGTCGTGCGGTAGTTCCTGGGTGATCCGCACCCATTGATTGCGCTCGTACCTGCCGTCCACCTTCGGCAGTGATTCGTCGGTCGGGTCGACCGAATGCAGCTCGATCAACACCTCGCTTGGGTAATCCCACTCCTCGAGGGGAACTCCCGGGCCGAGGATCTCGGCCGGAATATCCACTTCGGTGAGCTTGGACGGCGGTATCTCGTTGGGCATGTCGAACTGGTGGGTAGGGCCCGCGTCGATGGTGGCGAACGACGTCGTCATCATGAAAATGGTTTCGCCGTGTTGGACTGCGCGGACGATCCGGGTCGAGAAGGACCGTCCATCGCGGGGGCGATCCACCAGGTAGGTGATCGAGTCCTTCGTCCGACCGGGTCTGAGGAAATAGCAGTGCAGGGAATGAACGTGCCGGTCCTTCTGCTCGACGGTGTGCCCCGCGGCCATCAAGGCCTGGGCAGCGATCTGACCGCCGTAGGCGCGTAGTGGTGCCCCGGAGTGACAGTGACCCGTGAAGATATCCCGATCGATCTGCTCGAGGGCCAAGCGGTCAATGAATTTCTCGCTACCAGCCCCAGCGCCTTGCACCACGTGCAGATCCTATTGTTGTCCGCGTGTCAGTCCTCTGGGTCAACGTCGTCGTGGTGCTGTTCTTCGTCCTGCTGGGCGGATTCTTCGCCGCGGCCGAGATCGCGCTCGTCTCCTTGCGTGAGAGTCAGGTGCAGCGACTCGAGGAGTCGTCTAGACGCGGGCCCCGACTCGCGCGCCTCGTGTCCGACCCGAGTCGTTTCCTCGCCGCCGTCCAGGTCGGAGTCACGCTCGCCGGGTTTGTGTCCGCCGGTTTCGGTGCCGCACAGATTGCCCCGGACCTCGCCACCGTTTTCGAGTCCTGGGGGTGGAGCCCCGGATGGGCGGGTGCCATCTCATTCATCCTGATCACGATCCTCATCGCCTACGTCTCGCTGGTGCTGGGCGAGCTCGTGCCCAAGCGCATCGCCCTACAGCGGGCCGACAGGGTCGCCCTGTTCGTCGCCGGCCCAATCACGGTTATCGCCCGGTTATTCCGGCCGTTCATCGTGGCGTTGTCCGCCTCGACGAACGCGATCGTGCGCATGTTCGGCATCAACCCACGTGAAGCCAAGGAGCAGATCAGCGGCGAGGAGTTGCGCGACCTCGTCGCCGCTCATGAAGACCTCAGTGTCGAGGAGCGTGCACTCATCGACGATGTCTTCGCAGTGGGCGATCGTGAACTCCGTGAGGTGATGATTCCCCGGACCGAGGTCGATTTCCTGGACACGAGTCTGCTCCTCGGCGACGCTGTCACCGTGATCGCGGACAAACCGCATTCGCGTTACCCGGTAATCCGAGGTTCCGCTGACGACGTCGTTGGATTCGTGCACATCCGTGACCTCCTTGACCCGGCCATGTCCGGGCGACAAGTGCATCTAGGTGAATTGGCGCGGTCCGTGACCTCTTTTCCCGGAACGAAGGTGATCCTCAGCACCCTCACCGAGATGCGCCGACTCCGCCAGCACATCGCGATCGTGCAGGACGAATACGGTGGAACAGCCGGCATCGTGACCCTCGAGGACCTGGTCGAGGAGGTCATCGGAGACATCAAGGACGAGTACGACGTCGCCGAGACTCCGCGCGCCCCGCGCATCGTCGGGGAGATCACCGTGGACGGCCTGATGAACATCGAGGACTTCTCGGACGAGTGCGGCGTCACCTTGCCGGATGGCCCCTACGAAACCGTTGCAGGCTTCTTGGTCTTCCACCTGTCACGGTTACCCTCACCCGGCGACGCCGTCGACGCCGCAGGGCTCCGCTTCGAAGTCACCGAGATGGATGGGCGTCGCATCGCGAAGGTGCACGTCACGCGGCTGCCAGAATGAGCTCATGACCGCGCGGCCCCGTGTCCTGTCCGGGATCCAGCCCACGGCCGACTCCTTCCACATCGGCAACTACCTCGGGGCCCTGCGGGAATGGGTGCGCATGCAGGAGACCCACGACTGCTTTTACTGCGTCGTGGATCAACACGCGATCACCACCGAGCATGACCCGGGGGTCCTTCGCGAGCGCACGTTCACATCCTTCGCCCAATTGCTGGCCGTCGGACTCGATCCGGAGCGCAGCACGATATTCGTACAGAGCCAGGTGCCCGAGCACAGTCAGCTCGCGTGGGTGCTCGAGTGTCAGACCGGCTTCGGAGAAGCAAGTCGCATGACGCAGTTCAAGGACAAGTCGGTCAAGGGAGGCGCCGAGCGCAGCAGTGTCGGCCTCTTCACCTACCCCATCCTGCAGGCCGCGGACATCCTCATCTACCAGGCCAATGCCGTGCCCGTCGGCGAGGACCAGCGTCAGCACCTCGAGTTAACACGTGATCTCGCGCAGCGGTTCAACGGCACCTTCGGGCAGACCTTCACTGTGCCGGAGCCGATGATCATCAAGGAGACGGCCAAGGTCGTCGACCTTCAGGAGCCGAGCGCCAAGATGAGCAAGTCTGCCCCCGGCGGATGTGTGTTCCTCCTTGACGATGACTCCGTGTCGAGGAAGAAGATCAAGTCCGCCGTAACGGACTCCGAGCGCGAGATCCGATTCGACCCGGTCGGTAAGGCGGGTGTGGCGAATCTCCTGACCATGCAGCAGGCACTCACGGGCCGCGGGATGGCAGACATCGTGGCCTCGTACGAGGGCCGCGGGTATGGAGACCTCAAGTCGGAGACCGCGGACATCGTCATGGATGTAATCGCGCCCATTCGTGCACGCACGCGGGAACTTCTCGCGGACCGCGCGGAGCTCCTCCGGTTGATGGCGCTGGGTGCGGATCGAGCGCGGGCCACGGCCTCGATCACCCTGCGCGATGTCTACGAGAAGGTCGGCTTCATCCCGGTCTAGTCCGGGCGTCGTCGACGCGCCTGGCGCCAACTGACCAGGGCGAACCCGATGAGGAACAGTCCGAGAAGGGGCCAACCCCACACGCCGACGGGGACGCTGCTCATCGCGGTGGGCTCTGGACTTGGTGGGGTTACGGCGGACGGTGTCTGAACCTCCGCCACCACCGGGACGACGGCCTGGGCTGGCTGAACCTCCAGCGCGGGCTGGGGCAGCGGTGGAAGGGAGGCGACGGGAGTCACCTTGTTCAGGTTCGAGAAACCCCAGCTCAGCAGCTTCCCGGCCGCGTCGGCGCTGGGCTCACGGGAACCCAGAACCGTGACGATGAGCGTGACGCCCTTGCGCTCGGCGGCTCCGATGAATGTGCGACCGGCCTTGCTCGTAAATCCGGTCTTGACTCCGATCGCACCCTTGAACCCACCCGTGAGCAGTCTGTTCTGGTTGTAGATGGTGCGGGATTTCTTCCCTTTGGCCGGAATCGTCGCGCGAAGTGCGCGGACGTAGGTGCGGAAGTCCTCACGCTCCAGCGCCGCTCGCGCGATCACCGTCAAGTCGTGAGCCGTCGAGAATTGGCCAGGGGAGTCGAGGCCGCTGGGATTGCGCGCGGTGGTGTCGTTCGCCTGCAGGTCCCGTGCCACCTGGTTCATCTGCGCGACCGTCGCGGGGACACCGCCGTTCGCCCGGGCCAGAGCGATCGCGGCGTCGTTGCCACTCGGGAGCAGGAGTCCGTACATGAGTTGATCGACGGTGTAGGCCTTGCCACGGACGATTCCGGCCCGACTCCCGTAGGCCTCCGCCTCCTTCTTCCGCACGACGTAGGTCTGATCAGGGGCCAGGCGCGGGAGCAGGGTGAGTGCGGTCAGCACCTTCAGGGTGCTCGCCGGACGTCGTGGGGCGTCCATCTTCTTCTCCGCGAGGATCGCCCCTGTCGCGGCGTCGGCGAGAACCCAGGATCGGGCCCAGACGTCGGGAAGTGGGGACGCACCGGGACCCAGGTTCACGCGGATACCACTCTCGGGGTTCGCGGGGGAGGGTGACGCACTCGGGCTGGCCGACGGACTGACCGACGGACTGGGGGACGGACTGGTCGTGGGGTTGGCCTGAGCCCCCGGGGCGAGCACCACCAGGGCGAGCAGAATGACCAGGAGCCGGCGCATCCCGGTCATGGTAAGCGGGTTCGAGGCCATGCAGCCGCGCACCCCGCGGTGCTGCGAGACTGGGCTCGACGAGAGAGGACGCCCATGAGCGTGGACACCCTTCCGACCCGCACCCCGACGGGCCTGCTCATCGGCGGCGAGTGGGTTCAGTCCCCGGCGCGTCTTCCGGTGAGCAATCCGGCCACGCTCGCCACCTTGGTGGAAATCGGCGACGCCACGGTCTCCGACGCCCTCGCAGCAGTCGCCTCCGCCCACGACGCGTTCCGCACCTGGAGCCAGACGCAGGCGCGCCAGCGTGCCGAGATCCTGCGCCGCAGCTTCGAGATCATGACCGCCGAGGTGGAGGACTGCGCCCGCCTGATCGTCCTGGAGAACGGCAAAGCCTGGCGGGATGCCATGGGTGAGGCCGTCTACGCAGCCGAGTTCTTCCGCTGGTTCTCCGAGGAAGCGGTGCGCGTCCAGGGTGACTTCCGCTATGCACCCAATCGCGACAAGACGATCATCGTCGACCACCAGCCCATGGGCGTCGCCTACATGATCACGCCGTGGAACTTTCCGGCCGCGATGGCGACGCGCAAATTGGCGCCCGCCTTCGCCGCAGGGTGCACCGCGGTGCTCAAGCCAGCGGGGGAGACTCCGCTCACTGCATTGTGGGTCGCTGATGTGATGCAGCGCGCCGGACTACCCGCTGGGGTGCTCAATGTGATCACCACGTCGACATCGGGACCGGTCTCCGAAGCGATCCTGGCCGACCCGCGCGTGGCCACGCTCTCGTTCACCGGATCCACCTACGTCGGGAAGTTGCTCCTCGAACAGACCGCACGCCGTGTGCTTCCCTCGTCCATGGAGTTGGGCGGCAACGCGCCATTCCTTGTCCTCGAGGGCGCCGATGTCGACAAGGCGGTCGAAGGGGCGATGATCGCCAAGATGCGCAACGGTGGTTCCGCCTGCACCGCAGCGAATCGCTTCTACGTCCACGAGTCCCTCGTCGAGGCCTTCTCGACGCGATTCAGTGCCGCGCTGACTGCGCTCCGTATCGGCCCGGGAATCGACCAGGGCAACGACCTGGGCGCGATGGTCAGCGTGAAGGAACGCGACAAGATCCTCGATCTGGTCGGTCAGGCCGCGGCCGAGGGCGCGGAGCCGATCGCTGTCTCCGAGGCTCCCGCCCATGGCGCATTCATCGCGCCACACATCGTGCGCGACGTCGAGCACGGATCCACGTTGACCTGCAACGAGATCTTCGGGCCCATCGCCCCGATCGTGACCTTCACGGATCAGGACGAGGCGATCCGGATGGCCAATGACACCGAGTACGGGCTGATCTCCTATGTCTATGCCCGTGATGCAGGGGAGGGGATTCGCGTAGCGCGGCGTATCGAGTCCGGGATGGTGGCGATCAACCGGGGAATCGCATCCGATCCGGCGGCGCCCTTCGGCGGAATGAAGGAGTCCGGGCTCGGGCGCGAGGGTGGGTTCGCCGGAATCCACGAATTCCTCGAGACGCAGTACTTCGCCGTCGACCTGTGAAGGCTCAGGGCGTGGAGAACTCCGCCGCCGTCGTTCGGGGACCCGGCCAGGTGGCGGTGGAACCGTGGCCCGTGCGTCCGCCACTATCCGATGAAGTGGTGGTCCGTATCGCCTACGTGGGATTCTGCGGCACCGATGCCGCGCTCATCGCGGGCACGAGCCCCTTCGTTCTGCAGGGTAAGCAAAAGCATCCGTTCGTTGTCGGGCATGAATGGTCAGGGGTGATCGAGTCCCTCGGCGACGGTGTGAAAGGTCGGTACGTCGGTGAACGCGTGGTGGGGCACCCCTTCATCCCGTGCCGGACCTGCGATCGCTGTCGTGCCGGTTCGATCAATCAGTGCCGGGACAGAAGTGAGCTTGGTGTGTGGGGAACGGTCCCCGGCGCAGCGCAAAACTTCATCACCATTCCCGCGGCCAACCTCACGCCCGTGCCGGATGCGGTCTCGCTCGCGGATGCGGCACTGTGCGAACCCTCGGTGACATCGCTGCAGGGCATCGCGGTGGCAGGCGCCACGGAGTCGGACCGCGTGGCTGTGATCGGTACGGGCACGCTGGCCCAGGTAGCCGTGCAGGTGCTCATCGGCATGGGTGCACGCGTGGATGCCTTCGGATCTTCCCCGCACGGGTTGAGCCAGATGGCGGCCCTCGGCGTCAGCGCGCGTCCACTCGCCGATGCACCCGAAGATGCCTACGACGTGATCATCGATTTCGTGGGTGATGCGGCGGCGACCCATGCCCTCCTTTGCATGGCCGATGCCGGAGCCCGCATCGCTCTCGCGGGAGTCTCCGCGGAAGCGGTGAATGGGTTCTCGCTCGCCCCCGTGGTACTTAAGAACGTGACAATCAGCGGCGTGTTGCACGGGGTTCAGCAGTACGACCGGGTGCTTCGTCTCATGGCGGCCGGTGTGATCCGTCCCGGGGAGCTCGTCGATAGCCGGTTCCCCTTCGCGGATTTCCCGCAGGCGGCGCATGCCCTTCTCACCGGCCGCCGGGTGAGGCCGAAGATCCTGGTGGAGGTCGATCCGTCGGTGAACGGCGGCTGACGTCCCGGCTCACCGGGTGAACCTGTGATGGACGTCGCACGATCTCCCGCTGCGGGTCCTCGGGAGCGCCCCTACTATGGCGGAATTCGAGGCTGAGGAGGCTCCCATGGCTCTGGCGACACCGCCACAGGCGTCGTCCGGGCAACCGAACGGCGAGCGCGCCCGCATCTCCGCTCGTTTCCTGCGCACAGACAAGTGGTGGGTCGAGCCGGCCGTCACCGCGGGTGTCCTCATCGCCTTCATCATCTACTCGACCATCCGGGCCTTCCAGAACAGCTACTACTACGCGGCGCCCCTGCTCTCCCCGTTCTACTCACCGTGCCTCGCCACCAACTGCGTTCCCGGTTCCTCGGACTTCGGGACTCCTTTCGGGTCCTGGTGGGTGCTGTCCCCGGCGCTGATCATCCTGGCCTTCCCCCTCGGGTTCCGGCTCACCTGCTACTACTACCGGAAGGCCTACTACCGGTCGTTCTGGCTCTCCCCGCCGGCGTGCGCCGTCCCCGATGCGCACAAGAAGTACACGGGGGAGACGCGCTTCCCATTGATCCTGCAGAACTCGCACCGGTACTTCTTCTTCATCGGTCTCGTGTTCAACGCCATCCTCACCTTCGATGCCGTCATCGCCTTCCGCAATGAGAACTACGAGTGGGGGCACATGAGCGTGGGCACGCTCGTGTTGCTGACCAGCTCAACCCTGCTGTGGCTCTACTCACTGTCCTGCCACTCCTGCCGCAACGCCATCGGGGGACGCCTCAAGCACTTCTCCGCTCACCCGGTCCGGTACAAGATGTGGACCTGGGTCTCGCGACTGAACGGCAATCACCCGCGCTATGCCTGGTATTCGCTCCTCGGCGTTGCGTTCGCCGACGTGTATGTCCTGCTCGTTGCCACCGACACCATCCCCAACCTCTACTTCTTCTGATCGAGGGAGACGCCATGAGTGATTACGTGAAGCTCTCGTACGACGTCGTCGTGATCGGCGCCGGTGGAGCCGGACTGCGCGCGGCCATCAGCGCCCGTGAGGCCGGCAAGACGGTCGCCGTGATGAGCAAGTCCCTCTTCGGTAAGGCACATACCGTCATGGCGGAGGGCGGGATCGCGGCGTCCATGGCGAACGTGAACCCCAAGGACAACTGGCAGGTGCATTTCCGCGACACCATGCGCGGAGGCAAGTTCCTCAACAACTACAGGATGGCCGAACTCCACGCGAAGGAGGCCCCTGACTGCGTCTGGGAGTTGGAGAGTTGGGGCGCGCTCTTCGATCGCACCAAGGACGGTCGGATCAGCCAGCGCAACTTCGGCGGCCACGAGTACCCCCGCCTCGCGCATGTGGGGGACCGCACCGGCCTGGAGATGATCCGCACCCTTCAGCAGAAGGTTGTCGCCCTGCAGCAGCAGGACTTCAAGGCCACCGGCGACTACGAGTCCGGTATCCGCGTGTTCGCCGAATGCACTGTCACCAAGATCTTCATGACCGGTGAGGGGGACAACCGCAGGGTGAGCGGCGTCCTGGCCTACTGGCGCACCACCGGTGAGTTCATCGTGATCGAGACCTCGGCCGTGGTCATCGCCACGGGTGGAATCGGCAAGTCCTTCAAGGTCACCAGCAACTCCTGGGAGTACACGGGCGACGGACACGCCCTCGCCCTGGAGTGCGGTGGCTCGCTGATCAACATGGAGTTCGTCCAATTCCACCCCACGGGCATGGTGTGGCCGCCGAGCGTGCGCGGCCTCCTGGTCACCGAGTCCGTCCGCGGTGACGGCGGCGTGCTGACCAACTCCGAGGGTCGCCGCTTCATGTTCGACTACATCCCCGAGGTCTTCAAATCTCAGTACGCCGACACTGAGGAAGAGGCGGACCGCTGGTATACCGATCCGGACAACAATAAGCGTCCGCCGGAGTTGCTTCCCCGCGATGAGGTCGCGCGCGCGATCAATGCCGAGGTCAAAGCCGGGCGTGGCTCCCCCCACGGCGGTGTCTACCTCGATGTGTCCAAGCGCCTCGCCCCCGATGTCATCAAGGCGAAGCTGCCCTCGATGTGGCACCAGTTCAAGGAGCTCGCCGACGTCGACATCACGCAGGAGCCGATGGAGGTCGGTCCCACCTGCCACTACGTCATGGGCGGTGTGGAGGTCGACCCCGACACCACGGCGGCCGTCGGCGTGAACGGGCTGTTCTGCGCGGGTGAGGCAGCCGGCGGACTGCATGGTTCGAACCGGCTCGGCGGCAACTCGCTGTCCGACCTCCTCGTCTTCGGTCGCCGCGCGGGCATCTACGCGGCCGAGTACGTCGATGCAGCGGCCACCAAGGGCTGGCGCCCAGCGATCAACGAGAACGATGTCACGGATGCCCTCGAGTGGGCACTCAAGCCGTTCACGATGACCGGGGGCGAGAACCCGTACACCATCCAGCATGAGCTGCAGGAGGTCATGAACGATCTCGTCGGGATCATCCGCACCGAGCACGAGATGACCCTGGCGCTGAAGAGCATCGAGGACCTCACGATGCGGATCGCGTTCCTGAACACCACGGGTGGGCGCTCGTATAACCCCGGCTGGAACCTGGCACTCGATCTCCCGAAGCAACTGCTGGTGTCCAAGTGCATCGCCCTCGCGGCGCTGACCCGCCAGGAGTCGCGCGGTGGCCACACGCGCGATGACTTCCCGATGATGGATCCCTACTGGCGCAAGGTGAACTTGGTTTGCACGGTCGACGACGGCGAACTCGTGGTGGAGAAAAAGTCGCTGGTGTCGATGACGAATGATCTCCAGACCCTCTTCGATGAAGTCGAACTGGGCAAGTACATGACCGCGGCGGAACTCGACACAGCGGGACAGGGGCAGAAATGAGCTACACGGCGTTATTCCGCATTTGGCGCGGTGACAAGGGTGAAGGGTCCCTCCAGGACTACTCCACCCAGGTCAATGAGGGTGAGGTTGTCCTCGACGTCCTGCATCGGATCCAGGCGGAGCAGGAGAACGACCTCGCCATTCGCTGGAACTGCAAGGCCGGCAAGTGCGGCTCCTGCAGCGCCGAGGTGAACGGCAAGCCGCGTCTGATGTGTCTGACCCGGATGAACTCCCTCCCCGAGGGTGAACCGGTCACCATCACGCCCCTTCGCACCTTCCCGGTGATTCGCGACCTGGTCACTGACGTGACCTACAACTACGTCAAGGCACGCGAGGTGCCGGCGTTTCGGCCGCCGGAGGGGCTCAAGCCGGGCGAGTACCGGATGACCCAGGAGGACGTCTCGCGCAGCCAGGAATTCCGCAAGTGCATCGAGTGCTTTCTCTGTCAGAACACCTGTCACGCGGTGCGCGATCATGAGGAGAACAAGAAGTACTTCGCCGGGCCGCGGGTCCTCATGCGCGTCACCGAACTCGACATGCACCCGCTGGACACCCTGGACCGTCAGGAACTCGCCCAGGAGGAACTGGGACTCGGCTACTGCAACATCACCAAGTGCTGCACGCAGGTATGCCCGGAGCACATCAAGATCACCGATAACGCCTTGATCCCCCTGAAGGAGCGGGTCGCCGATCGCAAGTACGACCCCCTGCTCTGGCTGGGCAGCAAGATCAAGGTTCGGAAGGATGCCGACTAGCGACGACTCCGCACGGTCGGAGTCGGGCCTGCCGATCTCGGCGGTCTACGACGCCGGTAACCTGGAGGGCTGGTCGCCGCGGGAGCAGCTCGGCGCACCGGGGGAGTACCCCTTCACACGTGGGGTGTATCCCGCCATGTACACCGGCCGCCCGTGGACCATGCGCCAGTACGCGGGATTCGGCACCGCCGCGGAGTCGAACGCCCGGTACAAGCAACTCCTCGCCGCGGGCACCACGGGACTTTCGGTCGCCTTCGACCTGCCGACCCAAATGGGCTACGACTCCGACCACCCGCTCGCGCATGGCGAGGTGGGCAAGGTGGGTGTGGCGATCGACTCCATCGAGGACATGCGCACCCTCTTCGACGGGATCCCCCTCGACCAGGTCTCCAGCTCGATGACGATCAACTCGCCTGCAGCGATCTTGCTACTGCTCTATCAATTGGTGGCCGAGGAGCAGGGGATCGATCCGACAGCGCTCAATGGCACGATCCAGAACGACGTCCTCAAGGAATACATTGCGCGCGGTACCTACATCTATCCGCCGGCACCGTCCTTGCGACTGATCACCGACATCTTCACCTACTGCCGCGCCGAGATCCCGAAGTGGAACACGATCTCGATCTCCGGCTACCACATGGCGGAGGCTGGCGCCACCCCCGTGCAGGAGATCGCCTTCACTCTCGCCGATGGCATCGAGTATGTGCGAGCTGCCGTGGTGTCGGGACAGGATGTCGATGAATTCGCACCCCGTCTCGCCTTCTTCTTCGTCGCGCGGACGACGATCCTCGAAGAAGTGGCGAAGTTCCGCGCGGCACGTCGCATCTGGGCGAAGGTGATGCGGGAGCGCTTTGGTGCCCAGGATCCGAAGTCCTGGATGCTGCGCTTCCACACCCAGACCGCGGGAGTGCAGCTCACCGCGCAGCAGCCGGAGGTCAACTTGGTCCGCGTCGCGGTGCAGGGTCTTGCCGCGGTCCTTGGGGGCACGCAGTCCCTGCATACGAACTCCTTCGATGAGGCGATCGCGTTGCCCACGGAGAAGGCGGCTCGACTGGCCCTGCGCACCCAGCAGGTCCTCGCGTACGAAACCGACGTCACGAAGACGGTCGATCCCTTCGCCGGGTCCTACGTGATCGAATCCATGACCGACGACATCGAGGCCGCGGCCCTGGCACTCATCGACCGGATCGAAGACATGGGTGGTGCGGTTGCCGCAATCGAAGCCGGCTTCCAGAAAGCCGAAATCGAGCGCTCGGCCTACGCGGTCACCAACGAGATCGATGCGGGCGAGCGGGTAATCGTGGGCGTCAACAAATTCGCGATCGATGATCACGAGCACTACGAGCCCTTGCGGGTGGATCCGAGCATCGAGGCCACCCAGGCACAGCGGCTGACGACGTTGCGGGCGAGCCGCGACAACGCGGAGGTCGCGAGGTTGCTCCAGGTGATCCGCGACACTGCCGCGGGCGATGGCAACCTGCTCTATCCCATGAAGGATGCGCTTCGCGCACGCGCAACGGTGGGCGAGGTTTCCGATGCCCTTCGCGATGCATGGGGCACCTATACCCCTGTGGACGTGTTCTAACCGTGTCGATCCCGGTCATCCTCGACTGCGATCCTGGCCACGACGATGCCCTCGCGATCATGCTCGCCGTCGCGGACCCCGCGATCGACCTCCGCGCGGTCACCACGGTCGCGGGCAATGTGACTCTGGAGAACACCACGACGAATGCCCTGCGCGTTCTCGACATGGTGGGACGACCGGACATCCCGGTGGCTGCAGGTGCCGACAGGCCCCGCGCCCGCGCACTCTCCACCGCCGCCTCGATGCACGGTGAGGGTGGTCTCGCGGGCCCGCTCCCGGTCGAGCCCAGCCGCGGACCTAGTTCGCTCACCGCGGTCGAGCTCATCGGCCAGGTGCTCACCGAGGCATCCGAGCCCGTCACCCTGGTGGTCACCGGCCCGCAGACCAATGCCGCGGCGGCGATCGAGGCACTTCCGCACCTCCGCCATCGGATCGCACGCATCGTGTTTATGGGCGGTGCCGTCAACCTCGGTAATTGGACCCCGGCGGCGGAGTTCAACATCTGGGTGGACCCGGAGGCCGCGGACGTCGTCCTGCGCAGCGGTCTTGACCTCACCATGATCGGCCTGGAGGTGACCCACCAGGCCTGGCTCACCGACAAGCACGCCGACGCCGTGCGAGGAAAGGGGGATTGCGGTCTGTTCGTGGCCGAACTCCTCGACCACTTCGTCGGCTTCCATCAGGAGCGGTTCGGCTGGGAGGGTGCCCCGATCCACGACGCGGTGACCATCGCGCACCTGATCGACCCCACCCTGGTGACCACGGTCTTCGCCAATGTCGAGATCGAGTTGGGATCAGAGTTGTGCGTGGGGCGCACGGTGGTGGATCGATGGCGTGTGACCGAACGCACACCGAACTGCCACGTCGGGCTCGGCATCGATCGTGATCGTTTCGTGACCCTGCTGATGGACCGGCTGGTAACCCTCACCTAATAGCGTGGCAATCACCGGCCGGAAGTCTTCCCCGAGGCCAGTGGAATAAGGCTCGCGTCATCGTCCACATGGACGCGCACGACAAATGGACACTCAGTACAAACGACACCCACAACAAGGAGACAGTGTGAAGACCAGAATGAAGATCGCGGCGGCCGTCATCGCCGTCGCATCCCTGGGTCTCGCCGCGTGTAGCTCGGACAGCGGTACCACCGCTGAGGAGACCACCGCAGCAGAGACAGCAGCGGAGACCACTGCAGAAGCACCGGCAGAGACCACCGAGGAAGCAGCGGCAGCCATCAAGGCCTGCCAGGTCACCGACGTGGGTGGCGTCGACGACAAGGGCTTCAACCAGAAGGCGTTCAAGGGCGTGCAGGATGCCGCCGACCAGCTCGGCGTCGAGGCTGCTGTTCTCGAGTCGCAGGCTGAGACGGACTACATCCCGAACATCCAGTCCTTTGTGGACCAGGGCTGCGGGATCATCGTCACGGTCGGCTTCCTCCTCGGTGATGCGACCAAGGAAGCCGCGAATGCGAATCCCGATCTGCCCTTCACGATCGTCGACTTCGCCTACGCCGAGGGCGACATCACCAACAACAACGTGCTGGGCCAGATCTTCAACACGGATGAGGCTGCTTTCCTCGCCGGTTACCTTGCCGCGGGCATGTCGAAGACCGGAAAGGTCGGCACCTTCGGTGGGATCAACATCCCGCCGGTGACCATCTTCATGGACGGCTTCTACTACGGCGTTCAGAAGTACAACGCCGACAACGGCACCAAGGTAAAGGTGCTCGGCTGGAACCCGAAGGATCAGAAGGGTCTCTTTACGGAGAACTTCGAGAGCCTCGACGACGGTCGCACCTTCGCCCAGAACCTCGTGGATGAGGGCGCCGACATCGTGATGCCGGTTGCCGGTCCCGTGGGTCTCGGCTCCGCCGCGCTCGCCAGCGAGCTCGGTACCGACAAGCTCATGATCATCGGCGTGGATGCCGATCAGTTCGAGTCGGACACCGCCAACCAGAATGTGTACCTGACCTCCGTGTTGAAGAACATGGACGTCACCACATTCAATGCGATCCAGGCCGTGGTTGATGGCACCTTCGAAGGTGGCGTCACGATCGGTGACCTGAAGAACGGTGGTGTGGGGCTCGCCCCGTACCACGCCTTCGATGGCGCCGTTCCGCAGAAGCTGAAGGATCAGATCGAAGCGATCAAGGCTGGCATCACCGACGGTTCGGTTTCCGTCAAGGGCTAGTCGCTGGTTATCGCGGGGAGGGGTCCGATTCTGGACCCCTCCCCGTACTTTTCTGTCAGAGTAGGAAGGTCCGAAAGGGGAGTGGAGCGTGGAGCTCGAGCTGCGGGGAATCACCAAGCGATTCCCGGGGGTCGTAGCCAACGACGACATCTCCCTGACCGCCCGCTCGGGAAAGGTCCTCGCCCTCATCGGCGAGAATGGTGCCGGCAAGAGCACCCTGATGAACATCCTGTCCGGTCTCTACACCGCGGACTCCGGGGAAATCATCATCGACGGGGTGGTCCAGCACTTCAAGGATCCCGGCGATGCGATCGCTGCGGGGATCGGAATGGTGCACCAGCACTTCATGCTGGTCCCGGTCTTCACGGTCGCGGAGAACGTCGTTTTGGGCGTCGAGCCGACGGTGTTGGGCACCGTGCTCAACCAAAAGAAGGCGCGCACCGAGGTGCGCGACATCTCGCGGAAGTACGGCCTCGCTGTCGACCCGGATGCACTGGTTGAGACCCTCCCGGTGGGCATTCAGCAACGTGTCGAGATCATCAAGGTGCTGCTGCGCGGGGCTCAGATCCTGGTCTTCGATGAGCCCACGGCGGTCCTTACGCCGCAGGAGGTCGAGGAATTCTTCGGCATCGTCCGAGAGCTCCAGGGACGTGGCGCGACCATCATCTTCATCACCCACAAACTCAAGGAAGCACTCGCCATCGCCGACGACATCGTCGTCCTACGCGGGGGAAAGGTCGTGGGCACCGCGAATCCCGCTACTGCCACCCCGGAGCAGTTGGCATCGATGATGGTCGGACGCGATATCTCGCTCACCGTGGACAAGTCCGCCAGCGCCCCCGGAGCGCGCGTGCTGGAACTCGACGGCGTGACCATGGTCGATGACTACGGACGCCCGCTTCTCGACGCGATCACCATGCACGTGGATGCGGGGGAGATCGTCGGTATCGCCGGAATTCAAGGAAACGGCCAGACCGAGCTCGTCGAGGCGATCACCGGACTTCTGCAGCTTGCCGAGGGTGCGATCCGGTTCCAGGGCGCGGACATCACACGTACAACGCCCCGTGAGCGGCACGAGATGGGCATCGCGCACGTGCCCGAAGACCGGAACCACGTGGGCATGGTCGGCACCTTCACGGTCGCGGAGAACCTGATCCTCGATAGCTACTACGGCCAGCCGTACTCGAAGGGCATCCGGTTGCGCCCGGAGGCCATCGATACCTCGGCGCGCACCCTGGTCGAGGAGTTCGATGTGCGGCCACCCATCATCGAGAACACCGGCAGCGCACTCTCGGGTGGAAATGCCCAGAAGATGATCGTGGCGCGGGAGTTCAGCCGCGATGTTCCCCTCGTGGTCTGCGCGCAACCGACTCGCGGGATCGACGTCGGATCGATCGAATACATCCACGAGCAGATCGTCCGTAAGCGTGATGAAGGTAAGGCGATCCTGATCGTGTCCACCGAACTCGACGAGATCTTCGCGCTCTCGGATCGGATCCTGGTCATGTTCGACGGTCGGATCGTGGCTGAACGACGACCTTCCGACACAACCCCCGCGGAGATCGGTCTCTTCATGGCGGGGAGGCAGGCGTGAGTACCCAGACTCCCGATTCCCTGAAGTCTCCCGACCTCCCGCCTCCGTCGAAGGGTCGGCTCTTCTTCACCCAGCTCACCACGGCGACGGATTGGCGCACCGCCCTTCTCATCCCGTTCCTTGCCGTTGTCATGGCCCTCGTCATTGGGGTGCTCATCATCATGGCCACGGGATCGTCGTTCAGCGAGGCGATGAACGCCTACCTTGCGCTGTTGAAGGGAAGTGTCGGATCTCTGCGGGCTATCTCCGAGACGCTCACCGCGGCCACCCCGCTGATCCTCACCGGCCTATCCGTGGCTTTGGCGTTCCGCGCCGGCCTGTTCAACATCGGTGGAGAGGGCCAGCTGCTCATCGGCGGGATGTTCGCGGTCTTCGTGGGCTTCTCCATCACCGGACTTCCGTGGTTCATCCACCTCCCGCTCGCACTGCTGGCGGGCATCGTGGGTGGAGCGATCTGGGGATTCATCCCCGGCTTCCTGAAGGCGAAGACGGGTGCGCACGAGGTGATCGTGACGATCATGCTGAACTACATTGCCCTGCGCCTTGTGGACTTCTTCCTCAAGACCGAAATCTTCCAGCGCGAGGGTCGCAATGACCCGGTGTCGAAGAACGTGGAAGCCTCTTCAAACCTGCCCGGACTGCTGACGGCGATCGACCCCGCCCTGCGCGTGCACGCGGGTCTGATCGTCGCGCTGCTGGCCGCCGTGTTCATCCACTGGCTCCTTTTCCGCACCACCACTGGATTCGAGTTCCGTGCCGTGGGCGCGAACCCGGCGGCGGCGAAGTACGCCGGCATGTCGGTGGGGCGCACGTACATCCTGGTGATGGTGATCGCGGGTGCTCTGGCCGGGCTCGCGGGCACCGGGCAGGTTCTTGGCGTCCTAGACCGCGCTACCCCTGGTTTCTCGGCGGGTCTGGGCTTCGATGGAATCGCCGTGGCGCTCCTCGGACGCTCGAACCCGATCGGGGTCGTTTTCGCCGCCCTGCTCTTTGGAGGTCTGAGTGCCGGTGGCCAGCAGATGCAGGCCAGTGCCAATGTCGGCATCGACCTGATCGGGGTGATCCAGGCGCTGATCATCATCTTCGTGGCCGCTCCCGCTCTGATTGCCGCCATCTTCCGGCTCAAGACACCCGTGGCGTCCACCCAGATCAGCAAGGGGTGGGGGTCATGAGCGACACCCGCGTCACACCCGCCGGCCCGGATATGCCCGAGGAGTCCTACGCCTACTCCGAGAAGCGCACCCGCGAACTCACCAAGGGCCAGGTACGACGTGCCCGGATCCTCGGTGTGGTCATGTTGGTGCTGGCCGCGGCCGTGGTTCTCCTCCTCATTCCGGGCACCACGGGTGTGGCGACCTTCGACCTGAGTCTTTCCGATGAGCAGGTCCAGCTCGCGCCCCTGGCGATCCCATCCACCGGTGCGCTGTACATCCTCGCCATGGTCCTGGCCTTCCTGGGTGCCACCCAGTTCTTCCGGGGGTTCCAGGGCAAGGCGACGATCATTCTGGGTATCTCGTTCGGCGTCTTCGTAATCGCGGTGATGATCTGGGCCACTGCGGGGGAGCAGTTCAACCTCACCAGCATGCTCGTGTCCACGGTCGCGAGGTCGACCCCCATTGCGCTGGGAGCGCTTTCCGGAATCCTGTGCGAGCGCGCGGGTGTGGTCAACATCGGCATCGAGGGAATGTTGCTCGGTGGGGCGTTCACCGGTGTCGTCTTCGGTTCACTCATCGGCGGATGGGTGGGACTTCTCGCTGCCACCATCGTCGGTGGCATCCTGGCACTGCTTCTTGCGGTGCTCGCCATCAACTTCCGGGTTGATCAGATCATCATCGGCGTGGTGATCAACCTGCTAATCCTGAGTCTGACCTCCTTCTTGACCGCGCAGTTGCTGGTGGAGAAGCCCGAATGGAACGACGCCCCGATCTTCCCGGCGATCAAGATCCCGATCCTCGGTGACATCCCGATCCTCGGGCCGGTCCTCTTCGACCAGACCATCATGGTCTACGCGATGTACGTGTTGATCGGGCTCACCACCTGGTTCCTCTTCCGCACCCGCTGGGGCCTGCGCACCCGCGCGGTCGGTGAGAATCCGCGCGCCGCGGACAGCCTCGGTGTCAGTGTCTACAAGACCCGCTACCTCGCGGTGATCTATGGCGGCATGGTGGGTGGCTTCGCGGGTGCCTGGTTCACTCTGGGAACGGTGGGTCGGTTCGACGAGGGAATGACCGGTGGGCGTGGATTCATCGGCCTGGCGGCGATGATCTTCGGTGCCTGGAACCCGATCGGAGCATTCGCGGCGGCATTGATCTTCGGTTTCTCGGATTCCCTGCAGCAGAAACTCGCGATCATCGAGACGCCGATCCCGGGCGAATTCCTGGCCATGGCGCCGTACCTGGTCACGATCATCGTGGTGGCCGGGCTCGTCGGCCGGGTGCGGCCACCGGCAGCCGATGGCCAGCCCTACGAGAAGCAGTAGGCACAATCACCCCATGAGTGCTGACATCGACTGGGATGCCCTGAACACCGCAGCCATCGACATCATGCGCAAGGCCTTCGCCCCGTACTCCCGCTTCAAGGTGGGCGTGGCCGGGTTGATGGAGGACGGGCGCATCGTCGTGGGCTGCAATGTCGAGAACGCGGCCTATGGAGTAGGTCTGTGCGCGGAGTGCGGCATGGTGTCGAGCATCCATGCCACGGGCGGCGGCAAGCTCGCAGCAGTCAGTTGCGTGGACCAGCATGCGCAGCCGCTCATGCCCTGCGGGCGGTGCCGACAGTTGCTCTGGGAGAACGGCCGTCCGACCACGTTGATCCGCACCCCCGAGGGCATCCTCACCCTCCGGGACATCCTTCCCCAGGCCTTCGGCCCCGACGACCTCGTCGAGCGCGCCGAGGACCGAACGTTCCAGGGCTGAGCGATGGATTTCGCCGCGGTCGACATCATCAAGGCAAAGCGTGATCACCACGAGCTCACCGATGCCCAGATCGATTGGATCGTCGACGCGTACACGCACGGGGCCGTCGCCGACGAGCAGATGAGCGCCCTGGCGATGGCGATCCTGCTCAACGGGATGAACACGCGCGAGACGGTCCGCTGGACCGAGGCGATGATCGCCTCCGGTGAGCGGATGGACTTCGGTTCCCTCGACCGACCCACCGTGGACAAGCACTCCACGGGTGGGGTGGGGGACAAGATCACGCTGCCCCTCGTGCCCATCGTCGCGGCATGCGGTGCCGCGGTGCCTCAACTCTCCGGCCGCGGCCTCGGTCACACCGGAGGCACCCTGGACAAGATGGAGGCGATCCCCGGATGGCGTGCGCATCTCACGAACGAGGAGATGTTCGCCATCCTGCGCGATGTGGGTGGGGTGATCTGTGCGGCGGGCACCGGGCTAGCCCCGGCCGACCGCAAGCTCTACGCCCTACGCGATGTCACCGCCACCGTGGAGGCGATCCCGCTCATCGCGAGCTCCATCATGAGCAAGAAGATCGCCGAGGGAGCAGGTGGCCTCGTCCTCGATGTAAAGACGGGATCCGGTGCGTTCATGTCCGACCCTGATCGGGCGAAGGAGCTTGCCCGCAGCATGGTCGCGATCGGCAATGACGCGGGTGTCCGAACCCGCGCGTTGATCACCGCGATGGACGTCCCGCTCGGCTACGCCGTCGGCAACGCCCTCGAGGTGGCGGAGTCGGTGGAGGTGCTCGCCGGGGGTGGACCGCAGGACGTGATCGACCTGACCCTCGCGCTCGCCCGGGAGATGCTCGACCTCGCCGGGCTGGAGGCCGATCCGCACGAGGCGATCACGAGTGGTCGCGCCATGGACGTATGGCGGCGCATGGTGACCGCGCAGGGCGGTGACCCGGACGCACCACTCCCCCAAGCCCGCCACTCACTCGCGATCACCGCGGACGCCAGCGGCTACCTCACCCACCTCGACGCACTCGGTGTGGGCATCGCCGCGTGGCGCCTCGGTGCCGGACGAGCCCGCAAGGAGGACAACGTCAGCCCGGGTGCGGGGATCCTCCTGCACGCCAAGTCCGGGGATGCGATCACAGAGGGTCAGAAACTCCTCACCATGTTCACCGATGACGACTCCCGATTCGGTTTCGCCGACGACGCCCTCGTCGGGGCGTTCACGATCGGATCCACACCCGATATCCATCAACTACCACTGATCCTGGAGCGCATCGATGCCTGAACTCATGCCTGGCCCCGTTGTGATCCCCGTTCCCGGCGGGAAGACCATCGAGGAATTCGTGGGCATGGTCGCCACGGGCGACGACTCCGTCTCCATCGCGCACATGGTGGCCCCGGCCGGGTGGGAGGAACCCGCGCAGACACCCGAGTTCGACGAGTTCACAATCGTCCTCGAGGGCTCGATGACAGTGGAGACCGACGACGGACCGATGATCGTTAGCGCGGGTCAAGCCGTGATCACGCGCGCGGGCGAAACCGTGCGCTACTCCACGCCGGACGGCGCCCGCTACATCGCCGTCTGCGTCCCCGCGTTCACCCTCGAGGGTGCCCATCGACACGACCAGGACATCGATCCGGACTAACTCGCCGACTCCTCGTCCTCCAGCAGCCCGAGATCACGTGCCCGCTTGGCCGCTGCGACTCGATCATTCACTTTCAGGGCCCGCAGGGCCTTCTGCATCTCGGCCTTGACCGTGCTGGCGGAATACCCCAGGGCCATGGCGATCGAGGCATTGGATTTCCCGAGTTCCACCAGGCGAAGGATCACCTGTTGGCGATCGGAGAGAACCAGGGTGGATTCGCCGACGGGGCGCCAGATCTGCGGAGTCTGGACGCCACTGAGTGGATGCGTAGCCCAGATCCCGAGCACCGCGCAGGTGCCTTCGACGTACGCGATCTCCTGCGAGGACCAGCGTCGATGCTCGGTCGTGTTGAAGCCGAGCACCCCCAAGGTCGTGCCCTGAGCAACGATCGGCGCGTTCACGACATCGCCCCCGCCGAAGCGATCGCGAATCCCGCTCCACAAGTCTTGATCAATGTCGGGATAGCTGTAGCGGGCCATCATGTCGTCGAAGGTCATGATGATGGTCTCGGATTGCTTGAAGCAATCGGTGAGAGTGGAGGAGAGGCCCAGGGGCACGAGGGCATAGCGGTCCATTTCCTCGTCGGTGTACCCGTAGGCGCCCATGGTGCGGAGGGTGTCTTCCTCCGTCGGAAAGGACAGGAAACCTCCCCCCGCGGAGAAATTCGACAATGGCCCGCGCACCAGTGCCCGGGGCACGGTGATCGGGTGCGGGAAGGTCGCCAGGAAGTGGGAGAACTGCGGCTTCGGTATCGGGTCGTCACTCATGGACACGGCAAAACCCCCTTGCCACCACTGTAGTGAGGGGTGGCGTGGGTCGTCAGGGCTACCCGGAGTCCCTTCACCAGTCTCGCCTCCCCCCGGGTATGCCCGGGGTGTAGAAGGGCGACGTGCTCGATCCACTGCACACGAGGGCTGGCTCCGACACAATGGATGAGATGCGTAAACGCAACTGTCGTCTCCGGGATGGTGGTTGCGACGGCCATCGGTAGTGGTGGGTCGCGTTCGACACGAGTGCGCGGTCGCGGGGGGTTCGCGCACTCTCAGTGCTCGGGCGCGACCAGCACGAAGTCAGCGCGTACGTACGTTACGTACCTGCGTTGCAGTCCCCTGTGCGGCAACGATGGTTGTGAAGGCGCTACGTAGTCTGCCAAGGTTAGGCGCTGGTGCCAGGGTCGCTATGCGGCTATGACCCGGGCATGGCCACCAGGGGACACGTGGATTTCGCGGGGGAAACACCTATTCGACTCACCCTGACCTGGGATGGACCACCCCGAATCAGTGTCGAACGGAACGACGGCCATGTGAGTGTGACGGCACACGTCGAGTTGTCCGAGGCCAACGTAATGGCAGCCTGCCTGGATCTCGACCCGAACCTTGGGGAGACGGTCCTCAACGCCTGGAGGAACTCGATGACGCTGCCGCGCTCACCCGGGAGCGATCCTTCGGCCAACTGAACGTCACCTTGCGGCCGGCCTTAGTGACGACGGGCGGGATGTCATTGTCGGGGTCGACTGCCCCGATACGCACTAGGATTTTGTAGACACCCACCTGGAGCCCGGCTGCCAGGGGTTCCAGTGCATCGACGCGTGGGCGTTGCTGTTGGCGGAAAATCCGCGAGAGATTGCCCTTGTCCGATCCGCAGGCCTCGGCGAGTTCGTCGAGCGAATGGATCCCCAGTTCCGCCATTCGGTACCTCAGCCATGAGGCGCTCTGCTCCGGTGTCGCGTGCACTGCACCTCCCAGGGACAGGGCCCTATTGCACGTCTGAGTCTGCCCGGCCCACGTCGGCCTTCGCGCGTCGGCGGCGCTACCGTGACCACATGTCCGCCTCCGTGCCCCCGCCCGATGTGATCAGGAGGGCCCCCAAGGCGCTCCTGCACGACCATCTGGATGGTGGACTTCGAGCTCAGACGGTGATCGACCTAGCGGAGGAATCCGGGTATGCGGGGCTGCCCGCCCAGGACGCGGAGACACTCTCCCGCTGGTTCTCCGAGGCGGCCTACTCGGGCTCGCTCGAGCGTTACCTGGATACCTTCCAGCACACCGTGGGCGTGACGCAGACGGCGCCCGCTTTGGCGCGGGTCGCGCGGGAGTGCGCGGAGGATCTCGCCGCTGACGGGGTGGTGTATGCGGAGGTGCGGTACGCGCCGGAGCTCCACGTTCAGAAGGGCTTAACCCTTAACGAGGTGGTCGAGGCGGTACTCGCCGGAATCGAGGAGGGTGTCGCGTCGGCTCGTTCAGCAGGTCACTGGATTCGGGTTGGCGTGCTGCTGACCGCGATGCGGACCGCAACGCACTCGCGTGAAATCGCCGAGCTGGCGGTGTCCTACCGGGACCGTGGAGTGGTGGGGTTCGACATCGCCGGTGCAGAGGCAGGGTTCCCGCCCACCCGGCACCTGGATGCCTTCGAGTATTTGCGTCGGGAGAATGCGCATTTCACGATCCACGCGGGGGAGGCCTTCGGGTTGCCGTCGATATGGGAGGCGATCCAGTGGTGCGGGGCCGATCGTCTCGGTCATGGTGTGCGGATCGTCGATGACATCAGCGTTGATCCCGACGGTAAGGCTCATTTGGGCAAGCTCGCAGCGTATGTGCGCGATCGACGAATTCCCCTGGAGTTGTGCCCCACGTCGAATATTCAGACTGGCGTGGCACCAACGATCGAGAAGCACCCAATCGGTTTGCTGCGCAAGCTGGGTTTCCGGGTCACCATCAACACCGACAACCGCCTCATGTCTGGAACGTCCATGACCAGGGAAATGCAGTTGTGTTGTGAGGCTTTCGGGTGGACTTTGGACGACCTGCAATGGTTGACTGTCAATGCCATGAAAAGCGCCTTCATTCCGTTCGATGAGAGGTTGGACATCATCAACAATCACATCAAGCCGGGATATGCCGCGCTCAAGGTGGAGATGGCGGGCTGAGATGGCTTTGGTGGATGCGCTGCAGGACCAGCAGGTTCGAGTCGAGGAGTTGCGCAATCATTTGGGTCGGGTACGGGACGCCCTCGACCAGACCGATGCCGTGCTCGGTGCTGCGGAGGAGACCCTCGAGCGCGCGGAGAACGTGATCGAGCAGGGTCGGCGTGCGATGCCGGTCGTGGCAATCGGCCTCATTGCCGTCGCCGTGGGCGTCGGCGTCGTCCTGTGGCTGCGTAGGCGGTCCGGAGATGAGGACTAGCCCGTATCTGAAGTCCCGGCCGGGATTGCCAGCCGAGGCCTACCGTTTCGAGGCCGCCGGGCTGCGCTGGTTGTCGGAGGGTGAATTCGGCCCGAGGGTGCCGCGGATCCTGGACGTCGAGGACGATCGACTCGTCCTCGAGACCATCCTGACCGCACCGGCGACTGCGTCAGCCGCCAAGCATTTCGGTCGATCCCTCGTGCACATGCACGCCCTCGGAGCTGATTCCTTCGGTGAGCTACCTCCCGGGTCCGAACGTGGTTTCATCGCATCACTCGACCTGCCGGCGGGTGAGTGGGAGACCTTCGGAAGTTTCTACGCGCAGGGTCGGATCCGCCCCTTCCTCGATCACGCGGGACTGACGTCGGGTGATCGTGCTGATCTCGAGCGTCTTGCCGACGTACTGGAGTCGGAATCGGGTGCATGTGTGGGGCCGCGGGAGAGGGTTGCGCGGGTGCATGGGGACCTCTGGAGCGGAAACGTGCTGTGGCGCAAGCGAGATGCTGTCGTGATCGATCCCTCGGCGCATGGTGGTCACCGACTGGGGGACCTTGCGATGCTCGCCCTGTTCGGGGCACCCTGGCTCGAGGAGATCTTCGAGGGCTACGAAAGCGAGGCGGAGGAGGTGTGGCCGCTCTGGCCAGGGTGGCGCTCGTCGCTGGGTCTTCACCAGATCTACCCGCTACTCGTCCACGCGGTCCTCTTCGGTGGCTCGTACCCGGCCGCGGCTGGGCGTGCTGCCCGGACTGTCCTCGGGGATTAGCGACCTCCGCTCCCCGAGAGGGCAGGTCAGTCGAGCATGACCACGGAAGAGCCGGTGGAGCTCAGGTTGCCTGCCAGCCGTGCGTGTGTTCCTAGGCGGTGCGGCGAGACAACAGTCGATCGAGCGCCCAGAAGATCACGCCGATGATGATCCCAAGCACGGCGACACCGCAGATGTTGACGATGGCAGCGCTCAGGCCGAGTTCGGCGGCGTTGAGGAAGCCATACGGGTGGGCGTTGATGATCGAACCTCGAACGAGGATGTAGACGGCCCAGCCGATCGGAATGATCAAAGCCGTGAAGACCGTGGCGAAGGTGATTTGGCGGCGTGGCCCCAGGATCAAGAACATCAACACGGTCAGAACCGGGATGACGTAGTGACTAAGGGCATTGGTGACGATGTAGAGGCCTTCGGGACTTGAGTCCGGCGCCAGGACGATGGCGAAGATCAAACCAGTGACGGAGATCATGAGGAGGGAATCCATCCGCAGCGTCCCCCACATCAGGCCGGTGCGGTAGAGGTTGCGCGCAAGCATGGTGAGCACGATGGCGACGAGGACGTTGCTGAGGTTCGTGAAGTAGCTGATCCAGTCGAACATTCGACCGAGGGCACCAGCGATTCCTGCCGCGTTGTCGCCATAGCTGAAGGGCTTCACGTCAGTCGACGGGTAGACGTCGAAGAGGTTCAGGATGAAGGAGAGCGCCATGTCGAACCAGGAGATACCTGCCGCTATCGCGAATGCCCGGGCTTTCGTCATGGGCGCACGGTAGTCCCGTACCTCGTCATCCACAGGCAAATCGGCACTTGACGGGTCGTCCCGCGTCGTGGGGTGAGGGTTGCTGGCGTGAGTGGGGTCAGTCACCATGAATGCATGGAATTCTTTACTTCTCTCAGGGAAATCTTTACTCTGGCCCCATGGAATACAAGATCTCGAGTAAGGGCCAAGTGACGCTCCCGAAGAGCGTCCGCGACGCGCTGGGCATCGAGCCGGGCGATCAACTGGAGTTCGAGGTGCGGGGCAACGAGTTCGTGGGTCGCAAGAAGCGCACGAAGGTCGACTGGTCCCAGTTCCGCGGGATTCTCGCGGACGGTCGCTCGACTGACGAGATCATGCGCGAGCTGCGCCCCATCCGAGCCTGGGACGTTGAGTGATCACGGCGGTCGATACGAACATCTTTCTCGACATCTGGCTCAACGATTCCGAGTTCGCCGAGGAATCGCAGAAGGCGATCGACGCGTGCTTGGAGGAGGGCTCACTGGTTGTTTCCCCCGTTGTCGTGGCCGAACTCGTCGCACATTCCGTCAGTGAGCAGCGAGTTCGAGCCCTGGTGGACGCCTTGGATATCGAACTGACTCCCATCGTGTGGGAGGAAGCGAGTGCTGCGGGTGCCCTCTGGGGTCAACGTCGAGGCCAGGGCCGCAGCAGGATCCTCCCGGACTACTTGATCGCGGCAGGTGCCGTGCGCGCCGCGGACCGACTGTTAACTCGGGACGTGGGCTTCACGCGCATCGATGTCCCGGGTCTCGTGGTGATCTCACCGCGCGAGGTGCTCGCGTCCTAGACACCCATCGGGTGCCACACGGTCTTCACCTCCACGAACGCGCGCATGCGCGACACCGTCGGAGTGGCGGACCAGTCCGCATCGGGCTTCGGTCCGCGCACGCGCTTGACCGTGCCCGCCGCCTCGCGTTCGAGGTCGGCGGCGAGGCCCGCATCCACGATCCCGGTGAGATCAAGCGCATTGACGTCTGCATGCGAGGCAAGCCAGGGCATCACCTCTCCGGGTGCTCCCGTGAGGATGTTGACGACACCGGCGGGAACGTCCGAGGTGGCGAGGCACTCAGAGAGGGTGATCGCCGGGATCGGATGCACGGGACTGGGCATCACGATGACGGCGTTACCGGTGACGATGATCGGGGCGATCACGCTGACCAGACCGATCAGGCTCGGCTGCTGCGGGGCGACTGCTGCAACGACGCCCGTGGGCTCGGGAAGGGAGAAGTCGAAGTAGGGGCCCGCAACGGGGTTGCTGCTGCCCGCGACCTGCGCGAACTTGTCCGCCCACCCTGCGTACCAGACCCAGCGGTCGATGGCGGCATCGAGTTGGGCTGCGGCCTTCTTCGATGAAACGCCTTCACCCTGTTCGATGTCTGCGATGAACTGATCGCGACGGCCTTCCATCACCTCGGCGATGCGATAGAGCACCTGGCCTCGGTTGTAGGCGGTGGCCTTCGCCCACGCAGTGGTTCCAGCTCGTGCGGCAAGGACTGCGTCGCGGGCGTCCTTGCGCGAGGCTTGCGCGACGTTGGCGAGGAACGTGCCGCTGCTATCCGTGACCTCGTAGGTGCGCCCAGACTCGCTGCGCGGAAAAGCGCCACCGATGAACAGTTTGTGCGTCTTGCGCACCTCGACGCGCTCGGTCATGACGGGTCCTCCACCGCGAGATACGCACCCAATCCCTGGATTCCGCCTTCGCGCCCGAACCCGGACTCCTTGTAGCCACCGAAGGGGCTGGTGGGATCGAAACGGTTGAACGTATTCGCCCAGACCACACCGGCCTTGACTCGGTTGGCCATCCAGAGGATCCGGCTGCCCTTCTCCGTCCAGATTCCCGCGGAGAGGCCGAAGGGGGTGTTGTTCGCCTTCTCCACCGCTTCGTCGGGGGTGCGGAAGGTCAGGACCGACAGGACGGGTCCGAAGATCTCCTCGCGCGCGATGCGGTGGGCCTGGGTGACGTTCGTGAACACCGTCGGAGGGAACCAGAATCCCTTCTCCGGGATCGCGCATGCCGGGCTCCAGCGTTGCGCACCTTCCGCCTCACCGGACTCGGTCAGCTCCTCGATCTTCGTCAACTGGTCGCGGGAGTTGATCGCACCGATATCGGTGTTCTTGTCCAGGGGGTCTCCGAGGCGCAAGGTGCCGAGGCGGCGCTTGAGAGCGGCGAGTACGTCCGCCTGGATGGATTCCTGGACCAGCAGTCGACTTCCGGCGCAGCAGACGTGACCCTGGTTGAAGTAGATGCCGTTGACGATGCCTTCGATCGCCTCGTCGATGGGGGCGTCATCAAAGATGATGTTGGCCGCTTTCCCACCGAGCTCGAGGGTGAGTTTCTTGCCGGTGCCGGCAACCGCGCGCTGGATGGCCTTGCCCACCTCGGTGGAACCGGTGAACGCGACCTTGTCCACGTCAGGATGTTCGACGAGCATCCGGCCGGTCTCGCCTGCCCCGGTGAGGATGTTGACCACGCCGGGTGGGAGGTCGGCTTGTTGGCAGATGTCGGCGAAGGCCAGCGCAGTGAGGGGGGTCGTCTCAGCGGGCTTGAGGACGACCGTGTTTCCGCACGCGAGCGCGGGTGCGATCTTCCAGGCGAGCATGAGAAGCGGGAAGTTCCACGGGATGACCTGCGCGGCTACACCGAGGGACTGCGGGTTGTCACCGAACCCGGCGAACGCGAGTTTGTCCGCCCACCCCGCGTGGTAGAAGAAGTGAGCCGCAGCCAAGGGAACGTCGACATCACGTGACTCACGAATCGGCTTCCCGTTATCGAGGGACTCCAGGACCGCCAACTCGCGCGAGCGCTCCTGAATGATCCGCGCAATACGGAATAGGTATTTCGCCCGGTCGCGGCCCTCCATCGGCCCCCACACCTTGCCGAAGGCCTTGCGGGCTGCCGACACTGCTGCATCGACGTCGGCCTGGCCCGCCTCGCTGACCTCGGAGAGCACCTCCTCCGATGCCGGGTTGATCGTCTTGAAGTAGTTCCCCGAACGAGGCTCGACGAACTTCCCGTTGATGAACAGGCCGTAGTGCGGGGCGATGTCCACGACGGCCCGGGACTCGGGTGCGGGTGCGTAGTCGAAGGTCATGGTCAGTCGATTGTGACGTAGTCGGGGCCGGAATAGTGGCCGGTGGTCATCCGTTGGCGCTGCTGGAGCAGGTCATTGAGCAGTGTCGAGGCGCCGAACCGGAACAGGTCCGGGGTTAGCCAGGCATCCCCGACGGTCTCCTTGACCAGTACGAGGTACTTGATCGCATCCTTGGCCGTGCGGATTCCGCCCGCGGCCTTTACCCCGACACGCCTGCCGTGGGAGTCCGCGAAGTCCCGCACTGCTTCGAGCATCACCAGCGTCACCGGGAGGGTGGCCGCCGGTGTCACCTTGCCTGTGCTGGTCTTGATGAAGTCCGCGCCCGCGAGCATCGCAAGCCAACTTGCCCGCCGCACGTTGTCGAGGGTCTTGAGTTCACCGGTCTCCAGGATGACCTTCAGGTGCGCGGAACCGCAGGCCTGCTTGATCTCCACGATCTCCGAGTAGACCTTGAGGTAGTCCCCGGCGAGGAATGCTCCTCGGTCGATCACCATGTCGATCTCGTCCGCACCGGCGGCGACAGCGTCGTGCGTGTCCATGATCTTCACGGGCAACGTGGCCCGACCGCTGGGGAATGCGGTGGCGACTGCGGCGACGTGCACGCGGTCACCCACCGCGCTGCGCGCGACCCCGACGAGGTCTCCGTAGACGCAGACCGCCGCCACCGACGGGCAGGTGGGATCCGTGGGGTCCGGGTGCACCGCCTTCGCGCAGAGGGCGGTCACCTTGCCGGGGGTGTCCATTCCCTCGAGGGTGGTCAGATCGACCATTGTGATCGCCAGATCGAGTGCGAACACCTTCGACGACGTCTTGATCGACCGTGTTCCCAGCATTGCGACCCGGCCCTCGGCGCCGATCTGATCGACACCGGGCAGCCCAAGCAGGAGGGCGCGGAGGTCGGCGTTGGAGTAGTCCAGCGCGGTCGAGGTCACGTCGTCACTGTAGCCAGGAGGCCACGCGTCTGCTTCAGCCCGAGACGCAGTCGGTGAGTTTCACCGTAAACACCCGGTCGCGGATATCGATGACCTCGCCGGCGAAGGCGACCTCGTCGTCCTCGACGACGACGCGGGCCCCTACGAGGACAGCCTCGGGTGATCCATCAAGGAGATCCTCTGCCAAGACGACAGTCGTCATGGGTGCCGTGAAGAGGTTCACGTCGCCCGCGAATCGCGGAAGCGATTCCGCGCTCTCGTCGTTCAACGGCTGGGTCACGTTTCGACCTCCATCGCGCGAGTTTCGCATACGTGGACACCACCTAGTCGAGCCAGGTGCGGACGGCTTCGGCGAGAGCGTGAAGTTGTTCGCCTGCCTGGGCGCGGGCGGCCTCCAGGCTGCCGGTGACGTGCACGACGGTCTGCAGGTAGCACTTGACCTTGGGTTCGGTGCCACTCGGGCGGATGATCACTCGGGCGTTTCCCTCGAGTTCGAAGAGCAGGCCGTCGGTGGGCGGGAGGTCGGAGTCGGGTGATTCGAGGTCGAGGAAACTCGTGACCCGCGTACCGGCGATGGTGAGCGGTGGGTTCGATCGGAGTGCGGCGACGATTTCCGGGATGCGTGCTCGGTCGCTGACGCGCACGGAGACCTGGTCGGTGGCGTAGAGGCCGTAGGTGAGGGCGAGGTCGTCGAGGACGTCGTCCACGTTCATCCCGTGGAACTTCAGGTGCGCGCACATCTCCGCGGTCAGGAGCGCGGCGGTGATTCCGTCTTTGTCGGCGACGGCCTCCGGGTCGACGCAGTAGCCCAGAGCTTCCTCGTACCCGTACGCGAGGCCGGGGAGGCGACCGATCCACTTGAAGCCGGTGAGGGTGCGCGCGTAGTCGTAGCCGTTGGCCTCGGCGATGCGGGCGAGCAATGAGCACGAGACGATCGATTGAGCGAGGACGCGGCGCTCCGCTGGCTGCGCTCGCTGGGTAATCCACCAGGCGAGCAGGGAGCCGAGTTCGTCGCCGCGGAGCATTCGCCAGGTTCCGGTGCGATCCTGTGCTGCGAGTGCGCAGCGGTCAGCGTCGGGATCGTTGGCGATGATGATGTCGGCACCGGAGCTCTGCGCGAGGGCGAGATCGAGGGCTCCCGGTTCCTCCGGGTTGGGGAAGGTGACCGTGGGGAAGTCCGGATCCGGGTCGAACTGCGCGGCCACCGTGGTGAGCGGTCCGAATCCGACCGTGGCGAACAGCCTGGTGAGAACGTCTCCTCCGACTCCGTGCAGTGGTGTGTAGATGATGGAGATGTCTCGGGCCGCCTTCGGCGAGATCAGTGAGGCGGCGCGCCGGATGTAGTCGTCGGTGATGCCCTCACCGAGGGTGTCCCACTCCTCTCCGCGCGGGATGTCGGCGAGGGGGAGTTGCGCAATGCGGGCGATCTCGGCCTCGATCTCCGCGTCGGCGGGCGGGATGATCTGGCACCCGTCTCCGAGGTAGACCTTGTAGCCGTTGTCCTGGGGCGGGTTGTGGCTGGCGGTCACCATCACCCCGGCCGCGCACCCCAGCCGTCGGATCGCGTACGCCAACACGGGTGTGGGACAGGGGGTGGGGAAGACCATCACGGAGATTCCGGCACCCGTCAGGACCTCTGCCGTGTCTCGGGCGAAGGCCTCGGAATTGTGACGTGCGTCGTAACCGATGACCACCGCACACCCGTGGGGATGTGAAGCCGTGAGGTAGGCGGCCAGCCCCGCCGCGGCCTGGGTGACGACCACGCGATTCATACGGTTCGGGCCGGGGCCGAGTGCGCCGCGCAGGCCTGCAGTGCCGAAGGTGAGTCGCTGCGCGAAGCAATCAGCCAGTTGGGACTCGTCGTCAAGGATCGCCTGGAGTTGTGCCCGGGTGTCCGGATCGGGGTCCTCGGCGAGCCAGGCCTCGGCTCGCGCGCGCAGGGTCATGGGATTTTTCGGATGACGGTGGCGAGCAAGCCACCCATACGTGTCGCGGCTGCCTTTCCTGCGGCCAGCACCTCTTCATGATTGAGCGGCCCGGCCATTCCCGCCGCGAGGTTCGTCACGAGGGAGACGCCCAGGATCTCCAGCCCGACCGAACGCGCGACGATTGCCTCGAGCGCGGTACTCATCCCCACGAGCGTGCCGCCGATCGCTCGCACCATCCCGATTTCCGCCGGCGTCTCGTACATCGGGCCGCGGAATTGCGCATAGACGCCGTCCACGAGAGTCGGATCGATCTCGCGGCACATATCGCGTAGTCGCGGGGAGTAGAGGTTCGTCAGGTCGACGAAGTCCGCCCCGTGCAGTGGGGAGGCCCCCGTCAAATTGATGTGGTCCGCGATGAGGACGGGTGTCCCAGGGCTCCACTCGGGATCGAGGCCACCGCAGCCATTCGTGAACATGATGGTGCGGCAGCCCGCCTGTTGCGCGGTGCGCACACCGTGCGTGACCGCATCGACACCCTTGCCTTCGTACAAGTGCGTGCGACCCAGGAAGACGAGTACGCGTGTGCCATCGGCATCGACGCTGCGAATGGTCCCGGCATGCCCATCGACCCCGGAAGCCGAGAAGTGGGGGAGTTCGGTATTCGGGAACTCAGCCACCGTCGTGCCGAGGAGGTCCGCGGCAGGGACCCAGCCGGATCCGAGAACGACGGCCACATCGTGGGTCTCGACCCCCGTGAGTGCGCGCAGCGTCGCCGCGGACTCTGCGGCCTTGTCCTGCAGGGCTTGGGTCTCGGCGTTGAACGGCACCCCGGCAACCTACTCCGCCGCGAGGTGCAAACGCCGGGCTGCTTCGGCGATCGACCCGGTCAGGCTGGGGTAGACCGTGAACGTCTGCGCCAGTTGATCCACGGTGAGCCGCTGCTCCACGGCAATGGTCAGGGGGTGGATGAGTTCACTGGCGTGCGGGCTGACCACGACGGCACCGGCGATGATCCGTGAGGTGCGTCGGCAGATGATCTTGATGAACCCGTGTTCGATCTCCTCCATCTTCGCTCGAGCGTTGGTGGCCAGGGGCATCATGTAGACGTCGGCACGTGCATCACCCGCGTCGAGTTGTGCCTGGGATAGACCCACGGTGGCGATCTCCGGCGCCGTGAAGACCGTGCTCGATACGTGATCGACCTCGAGCGGGTTCACGGCGTCCCCCAGGGCGTGCGACATGGCGATACGTCCCTGCATCGCGGCGACGGACGCGAGCATCTGCACACCGGTGACGTCACCCGCTGCGTAGACACCACGGACATTCGTGCGCGAGACCCGATCGGTCACGATGAACCCGCGTTCGTCGATCTCGACTCCTGCGACGTCAAGCCCGATGTCATTGCTGTTCGGGAGTGACCCCACCGCCATGAGCACGTGACTCCCATCGATGGCCCGTCCGTCCGTCAGGGTGACGGTGACGCCGTGGGATGTGCGGTGTGCGGCTGCTGCGCGCGACTGAGAAAGGACGGTGATCCCTCGCTGGGCGAAGACGTCCTCGATCACGCGGGCGGCATCGGCGTCCTCTCCGGGAAGCACCCGGTCGCGGGAGGAGACCAACGTCACCTCGGATCCCAGGGCTCGGTAGGCGGAAGCAAATTCCGCACCGGTGACGCCGGAGCCCACCACGATCAGGTGCTCGGGCAATGTCGGCAGGGTGTAGAGCTGCTCCCAGGTGAGGATGCGCTCGCCATCTGGCTCCGCATCGGGCATCGTTCGGGGCCTGGCTCCCGTGGCGATCAGGATGACGTCCGCGTCGATGCTCTCCGATGCACCATGTGTGTGGGCGACCGCGAGTTGAGTGGTCCCGGTGAAGCGGGCGAAGCCCTCGATTAGGCGCACCCCGCGTGCGGTGAGTTGCGCGGCGATGTCCGCGCTCTGGGTCTGGGCCATGTCCAGGATGCGGGCGTTGACGGCTGAGAGATCGACCGAGATTCCCGCGGCTGAGGGTGCTGCCCCGTGGATGCGGACGCCCACGGCGCCCGAGTCGGCTACCTCGGTCACAGCTCCGGCCGTGGCAACAAGGGCTTTGCTCGGGACGCAGTCGGTCAAGACTGCGGATCCACCCACGCCCTGGTGAATGAGCGTGACCTCGGCGCCCAACTGGCGTCCCACGAGTGCGGCCTCGTAACCGCCTGGGCCCGCTCCGATGATCGCGACGTGGCTCACGTCGGTCATCCTTGCCTACCGCGGTGAATATTCCGTTACGGGCGGCAGACACCTACTCTGGGCGTGTGACCCTGTACGCGGCCTACGGGATGAACCTCGACCCCCACCGCATGGCCGAGCGGGCACCCGCGTCCCCCGCTCAGGGGATCGGCTGGGTGCGGGGCTGGCGCCTGACGTTCGCGGGAGACGAGTTGGTGGGGTTCGGCGCGATGTGCACCATGGTGGAGGACCCGGGCTCGTCAGTCTTCACGATGCTCTACGACGTCACCCGACTCGACGAGATGACCTTGGACATTTGGGAGGACGTCGAACTCGGGATGTGGCGCAAGATCCGCGTGCGTGTCGACACCATGGACGCTGAGGTCCTCGCGTGGGCGTACGTCCTCGACGCGTACGAGGGTGGATTACCTGCGGCGGACTACTTGGAGAACCTCGCGTGCGCTGCCGAGGCCGCGGGTGCTCCGACGGATTACGTCTCGGCGATCCGCAACCGGATCACGGAAGGCTAGGCGTCCACGATTTCGCAGAGCACGGTGTCCGAGGGAACCGTTGTTCCGGGGGTGGCCTGAAGGCGGGTGACGGTCCCGTCCTTATGTGCGGTGAGTGGCTGCTCCATCTTCATCGCTTCGAGCACCACGATGAGATCGCCCTTCGATACCGACTGGCCCTCGGTCACTTCGACCTTCACGACCGTCCCCTGCATGGGTGCGACGACGGCGTCACCGGACGCGACATGTTCCACTCGGCTGCGGGTCCGCTTGGTGCGCTTCTGCGAGCCACCGTTGGCGGAACGCGTGAAACCGGCTGGGACGGTGACCTCGAGTCGTTTGCCCCCGACCTCGACGATGACGCTCTGACGTGTTTCGGGTACTTCACAATCCACGGTCGACCCGTACGCGGGGATCTGGTTATCGAACTCGGTCTCGATCCATCGGGTGTGGACGCTGAAGGGTGTGTCTGTGTCGGGCGGCGCGAAGGCGGTGTCGCGCACGACGGCTCGATGGAACGGAGTCGCCGTGGCGATCCCCTCAACCTTCAGTTCGTCGAGTGCGCGACGCGAGCGCTCGATGGCCTCGGTGCGGTCCCGACCCGTCACGATCAGCTTGGCGAGGAGGGAATCGAAGTTCCCGCCGATGACATCCCCCGCCTGGAATCCGGCGTCGACCCGCACACCAGGGCCGCTAGGCACCGTGAACGTGGTCAGCGTTCCCGGAGCAGGAAGGAAGCCGCGCCCGGGATCCTCGCCGTTGATGCGGAACTCGATCGAGTGCCCGCGCACCTCGGGATCCGGATAGTCGATCACTCCGCCGTCGGCGATGCGGAACTGCTCGCGCACGAGGTCTATGCCGGTGACCTCCTCCGACACCGGGTGCTCCACCTGCAGCCGGGTGTTGACCTCGAGGAACGAGATCGTCCCGTCCGCGCCCACGAGGAACTCGCAAGTCCCTGCGTTGACATATCCGGCCTCACGCAGGATCGCCTTCGATGATGCGTAGAGCTGCTCGATCTGTTCCGGCGTGAGGAACGGGGCGGGGGCTTCCTCCACGAGCTTCTGATGGCGACGCTGGAGCGAGCAGTCGCGTGTGGAGACCACGACCACATTCCCCTTGGCATCTGCAAGACATTGGGTCTCGACATGCCGAGGCTTGTCGAGGTAGCGCTCGACGAAGCATTCTCCGCGACCGAATGCCGCGATCGCCTCGCGTACGGCGGACTCGTAGAGCTCGGGAATCTCCTCGATCGTGCGCGCCACCTTCAAGCCGCGACCACCGCCACCGAACGCCGCCTTGATCGCGACCGGCAGCCCGTTCTCCTGCGCGAAGGCGACCACCTCGCTTGCGTCGCTCACGGGATCGGCGGTCCCGGGAACCTGGGGAGCACCCGCGCGCTGCGCGATGTGGCGCGCGGAGACCTTGTCGCCAAGGTCGCGAATGGCCTGCGGTGGGGGTCCGATCCACGTCAGTCCGGCATCGATCACCGCCTGGGCGAATTCCGCGTTCTCCGACAGGAATCCGTAGCCCGGGTGCACTGCGTCGGCACCGGATTTCCGGGCGACATCGATCACCTTCGCGATGTCGAGGTAAGTCTCCGTAGCCGTCGATCCACCGAGGGCGTATGCCTCGTCCGCGAGTTGCACGTGGAGGGCATCACGGTCCGGCTCCGCGTAGATCGCAACCGACGTGAGTCTCGCATCGCGACATGCTCGGATGATGCGAACCGCGATTTCCCCGCGATTCGCGATGAGCACCGTGCGCACGTGCGTGACTCTAGCGACGGGGTTCCCAGAGGTCGGTCCAGGTGATCCCGAAGTCCGCGAGCAATCGACGCAGGGTGGGAAGGGACAGTCCGACCACGTTCGACGGGTCGCCTTCCACGCCGTCGACGAAAGCTCCGCCGAGTGCATCGAGGGTGAACCCCCCTGCGACCTGGAAGGGCTCTCCGGTCGCGAGGTAGGCATCCATCTCGGCGTCCGAGATGGTCCCCATGTGGACCGTCGTATCGGCGACGTCCCCCTGGGCGCGGCCGGAATTGGGGTCGATGAGCCAATGACCCGTGCGCAGGATCCCGGAGCGCCCCATCATCACGTTCCAGCGGGCCTTGGCTTGCTCCGCGCTTCCTGGCTTGCCATACGCGATCCCATCGACGTCGAACACCGAGTCGCACCCGAGCACCATGACGTCCTGTCCGACGAACTGGGGCGCCACCGCCTCCGCTTTCGCCCGGGCGAGCAGGAGACAGATCTCCGCGGGAGTGGCCTCCAGGTTCTCGTGTGTGAGAGCGTCTTCATCGACGTAGCTCACCTGCACGATCGGAATGACTCCTGCATTGCGGAGGACAGTGAGGCGGGCGGGTGATTGGGAGGCGAGGACGAGACGCATCGTCACCGCAGGGACATGCGCCAGGCGAGGGGTCCGTGTTCGAGGGGCGTGCGCAATCCGGGTGAGCGAGCGGTCCACGCATCGGCTGTTGTTTCCTCCGCGGGAATCTGCGCGAAGGCGGCCAGGATCGCGGCGACGTCCTCTTCGGTTGCCTCTCCGGAAATGACACGGAGCACAGGTGCGTCACTCACAGGGGGATGTTCCCGTGCTTCTTCGGCGGAAGGCTCGCGCGCTTGTTGCGCACCGCACGCAACGCGCGTGTGAGCTGCAGGCGGGTCTCATGCGGGAGGATCACGCGATCCATATAGCCGCGCTCGGCTGCCATGTAGGGGTTGGCCAGGGCCTGCTGGTACTCGTCGATGAAGCGGGCGCGCTCTGCCTCGGGATCGGTCGCCACGGCAAGCTCCTTGCGGTACAGAATGTTGACCGCAGCCTGCGCGCCGACCACCGCGATCTCCGCCGTGGGCCAGGCAAGGTTGATATCGGCGCCGAGGTTCTTCGAACCCATCACCAGGTAGGCGCCGCCGTACGCCTTCCGTGTGACCACGGTGAGCAGTGGAACGGTCGCCTCCGAGTAGGCGTAGATCAACTTGGCGCCACGCCGGATGATCCCCTCCCACTCCTGATCGGTCCCAGGGAGGAACCCGGGGACGTCGACGAAGGTGAGCACGGGGACGTTGAATGCATCGCAGGTGCGCACGAAGCGCGCAGCCTTCTCCGAAGCATCAATGTCTAGGGTGCCTGCGAGGTGCATAGGCTGGTTCGCCACCACCCCGATCGCGTGTCCCTCGATCCGGCCAAACCCCGTGATCATGTTCGGCGCGAAGAGCGGCTGGGTCTCGAGGAACTCGTCGTCGAGGACCGCCTCGATGATGCGATGCATGTCGTAGGGCTGGTTGGGGGAGTCCGGGATGATCCGGTCGAGGCTGTAGTCCTCCTCCGTGAACTCCATCGGCACCTCGGTCGGGAACACCGGTGGGTCGGACAGGTTGTTGCTCGGCAGAAAGGACAGCAGGGCGCGCACGTAGTCCAGGGCGTCGTTCTCATCGTCAGCCATATAGTGCGAGACGCCTGACTTGGCGTTGTGGGTGCGCGCGCCGCCGAGGTCCTCGAAGGCAACGTCTTCGCCGGTCACCGCCTTGATGACGTCGGGTCCCGTAATGAACATGTGCGAGGTCTGATCCACCATGACGGTGAAGTCCGTGATCGCGGGTGAGTAGACCGCACCGCCCGCGCAGGGACCCATGATCACCGAGATCTGCGGGATGACTCCTGAGGCGTGCACATTGCGCTTGAAGATCTCTCCGTAGAGAGCGAGTGATACGACCCCTTCTTGGATACGTGCGCCGCCAGAGTCGTTGAGGCCGATCATGGGGCAGCCGGTCTTCATCGCGAGATCCATGATCTTGGTGATCTTCTCGCCGAAGACCTCGCCGAGTGATCCACCGAAAACGGTGAAGTCCTGCGCGAAGATGCAGACCTGGCGACCGTCGATCGTGCCGTAGCCGGTGATGACGCCGTCACCGAAGGGGCGGTTGTTCTCAAGACCGAAGTTGTGGGAGCGATGCCGCACGAGGCCGTCGATGGGCTGGAAGCTCCCCGGATCGAGCAGTGCCTCGATGCGTTCGAGGGCGGTCATCTTGCCTTTGGCGTGCTGCTTGTCCACCGCCTCCGACCGCAGGGCCGCGGCCTCCGCGCGTCGGGATTTCAGGATCTCGGCTTTGCCCGCGCTGGTGCGTGGGTCCAAACCGTGGGACTCATCCGTTGCGGCGCTCATGCGGCCTCCCTGACTGCGTACCTTAGCCACGTGAGTGCTCTCGACCCCTCTCTTGTCGTTGCGCGCATGCGAGCGCTGGGCGGGTCGTGGCCGGAGCCGGTCGTCCTGGACAGCGTTGAGTCCACCAACGCCGTGCTGGCGCATCTTCCGGGTGACTCGGACGGTGTGTGTGTCGTAGCCGACGAGCAGACGGCCGGACGCGGTCGCATGGACCGCACGTGGACCAGCAACGCCGGTGCAGGCGTGTGGATGTCCGTGCGGGTCGCGCTTGCGGAAGTGCCTTCAGAGCGGTGGCCGCTGCTCACCATGGCTGCCGCATTGGCTGCCCAACGTGCCCTCGTCGCAGCGTGCGATGTTCCGGCTCGGATCAAGTGGCCCAACGACCTGGTGGTCGGCACGCGCAAACTCGGGGGCCTGCTGACGGAGGTGGTCGGCCCGGTCGCCGTCGTCGGCATCGGCATCAATGTCGACTGGCCCGCCGGACAACTTCCGACACCGGAGGCAACCTCCGTGCTGGTCGAGGGCGGACGAACCGACCGGGCGGAATTACTCGCGCACGTACTTGTTCTGCTCGAGGGACTCCTGCCTGTATGGCGGGAGGGCGGCAGCGACCTTGTCATGGGCTTCCGCGAGGCCTGCGTCACCCTCGGGCGGGAGGTCACCGTGCACCTTCCGGGGGGTGGGACCCTGACGGGCATCGCTTCCGACATCGACGACCGGGGACACCTGATCGTCCAGGACCGGGGAACTCCCGTGTCTGTGAGCGCGGGGGATGTCATCCATGCGACGATCACGCCATGGGATACCCGGCCAAGCTCCTCGCCCCCGGCGAAGTGATCAAGTTCGAAACCCGACCGCACTGGCGTGCGCTGTTCGTTCCAGGGATCGTCTTCCTGGCCACGGTGATCGGCCTCGTCGTGCTGTTGTCATGGTTCGCCTCCAACCTGCCCGGATGGGAGTGGCTCCGGTGGCTGTTCATCGCCGGCGGTCTCTTCATCATCATCCTCTGGGCACTCCTCCCCTTCCTGCGCTGGATCACCACCGACTACGTGTTCACTGATCGCCGGATCATCGTTCGCTCCGGGATCATCTCCCGTCGCGGTAAAGACATTCCGTTGTCCAAGGTGAATAACGTCTCCTTCGAAGTGCCACCGATGGGTCGGGTCCTGAACTACGGGGCATTGCTGATTCAGTCTGCAGGGGAGAACGACGGTCTCACCGTGACCGACGTCCCCGATGTGGAGCAGATTCAGCGAAGCATCTACGAGTACATCGAGGCGGACGAGAAGCGTCGGCGCGGAAACGAGTAGCTCGGAGTCGCTAGATTCCGTGTGTGACCCGGGATATCGGCGCCCCTCGGGTCGGCATGGTGGGCGGCGGTCAACTCGCCCGGATGTCCGCTGCCCCGGCAGCTGCGCTCGGTATCGACTTCCGAGTCCTCGCGGCGTCGCCCGACGAGTCTGCCGCGCAGGTGGTGGCTGACACCCGAATCGGTCGCCACGACGATCCGTCCGATGTGATCGAGTTCGCTCGCGGGTGCGATGTGATCACCTTCGATCACGAACACGTTCCGCCGGCGATCCTGGAGCAGGTGGAGGCCCTCGGCGTCGCGGTGAGACCTGGACCGTCCGCCCTCTTTCATGCCCAGGACAAGGCACACATGCGTCGAGCGCTCTCCGGTTTCCCGGCACCCCGGTGGGATGTGGTCACGGGTGTCCAGGATGCGATCGACTTTGCTCATGACGTCGGCTACCCGATCATCCTGAAGACCTCACGCGGCGGTTACGACGGGCGCGGCGTCTGGCGGATCGAATCGGCGGCTGATCTTGCGGCCGCAATGTCCGTGCCCCTGCCTCTCGGCGCGGAGTGGCTGGTCGAGGAGTGTGTGTCGTTCGTCCGGGAACTCGCTGCGCAGGTCGCACGCTCACCTTCGGGTCAATCCGTGGCCTACCCGGTTGTCCAGACCACGCAGATCAATGGGATCTGCGCCGAGGTGATCGCTCCGGCTGGCGACCTTGCCGACGACCGGGCGGTCGAGGCGCAGCGCCTCGCCCTCGATATCGCTGCGAGCCTGGGTGTCACCGGGATGCTCGCGGTCGAGATGTTCGACACCGGATCCGAGATTCTCGTCAACGAGCTCGCCATGCGGCCCCATAACTCCGGGCATTGGTCGATCGAGGGTGCCGTGACCAGCCAGTTCGAGAACCACCTACGCGCCGTGCTCGATCTCCCGCTGGGTGCGCCGACTCCAATCGCGCCCTACTCGGTGATGGTGAACATCCTCGGCGGGGATGTACCGAACCTCTACTCGGCCTTCCGTCACGTGATGGCCCGGGACCCCAGGCTGCACGTGCATCTGTACGGCAAGGAGGTGCGGCCGGGACGTAAAGTCGGCCACGTGACGGCAGTGGGAACGGACCTTCCTGCACTCCTCGACCGCGCCCGACACGCCGCCGACTACTTCATGGGGGTCATCGATGAGTGACCTTGCGCTGGTGGCGGTCTGCATGGGAAGTGATTCCGATTGGCCCACCATGGAGGGTGCGTCCCAGGTTCTGGACGAGTTCGGGGTTCCGCACCGGGTTGACGTCGTGTCCGCGCATCGGATGCCGCACGAGATGGTCGAGTTCGGGTCCGCGGCACGAGCCGATGGAATCCGAATCATCATCGCCGGCGCAGGTGGGGCGGCACATCTGCCGGGAATGCTGGCGTCCGTGACGTCGCTGCCGGTGATCGGTGTGCCCGTCCCCGTGGGCAGTCTCGACGGGATGGACGCGTTGTTGTCGATCGTGCAGATGCCCGCCGGTGTGCCCGTGGCGACGGTGGGCATCGGCAACTCCCGCAATGCTGGGCTGCTCGCGGTGCGAATGCTCGGGCTCGGCTCGCCGGATCTTCTGGATGCCATGGAGACGTACCAGTCCGACCTGAATCAGCAGGCGCGCGCCAAGGGAGAGCGCATTAAGCGCTGAGCCGCGGATACTCGATGGCCGGGCACCGATCCATCACCATCACATGGCCGGCGTCCACGACGCGCTCCGCGGCGGCGTCATCGATCACGTCGAGTTGAAACCACACGACAGGCGCCCCCGCCGCGATCGCCTGGTCGGCGAATTCACCTGCGCGGTCGCTGCGCACGAAGACATCGACGACGTCGGGCTTCCCGTGCACGGTGACCGCATCGGCGATGGATCGATACCCCTGAGCGCCGTGCACGACCTCCGCACGCGGATGGATGGGCACCACCGTCTTGCCGATGGACTGCAAGAAGCGCGCCACGCGATAGGCCGCGCGGTGGGGCGAGTTTCCCAGACCGACCACGAACCACAGCCTGCTATTCGTGAGGATGTCCCGGACTACCTGGTCCTCCGGTGGGAGGAATGTCACCGGACGGGGCGCCCGAGTCCCCGGTACGTCCAGCCCGCAGCGCGCCACGCATCGGGGTCCAGGGCATTGCGCCCGTCGATGATCCGGGGTGTAGCCGTGACCTCGGCAAGTGCGAGGGGATCGAGTTCGCGGAACTCTCGCCATTCGGTGCCGAGGATCACCAGATCCGTGTCCGTCACCGCCTTGACGATGTCGTCGACGTAAGTCAGCGTTGGATAGACCCGTTCCGCATTCGCCAGGCCCTTCGGGTCGGTGACCACGACGGTGGCACCCGCGTTCGCGAGGGCGACTGCGACATCCAGGGCGGGCGAGTCCCGAACGTCGTCACTGTCGGGTTTGAACGAGGCTCCGAGCATGCAGATTGTCTTCCCGCGCAGAGCGCCACCGAGCATCTTGCGCGCCAGATCCACGGTGTGACTGCGACGGCGAAGATTTATCTGATCCACCTCGCGGAGGAAAGTCAACGCCTCCTCGGCGCCGAGTTCACCCGCGCGGGCCATGAAGGCGCGGATGTCCTTGGGAAGGCACCCACCTCCGAAGCCCAGCCCTGCCGCGAGGAACCGATTCCCGATGCGAGGGTCATAACCGATCGCCTCGGCAAGCTTCACGACGTCGGCGCTGGCGGCCTCGCACACTTCGGCCATCGCATTGATGAAGGAGATCTTCGTCGCGAGGAAGGAGTTGGCTGCGACCTTGACTAACTCGGCCGTGGGGAAGTCCGTGACCAGCAGCGGGACACCGGTTGCGGTGATCGGTGCGTAAACCTCGCGCAGAATCGTCTCGGCGCGCTCGCTGCGCACACCGATCACGAGTCGGTCGGGGGAGAGCGTGTCGGAGACGGCGAAACCCTCGCGGAGGAATTCCGGGTTCCAGGCGACTTCGGTGGTGATCCGAGCGGCGATCGCGTCGGCCGTTCCCACGGGAACGGTGGACTTGCCCACCACCAGGTCATCAGGTCCCAGATGCGAGGCGAGGGCATCGACTGCACCGAATACCTGGGTCATGTCTGCGGCGTTCGCACCTGCCTGCTGGGGTGTGCCGACGCAGATGAAGTGGACGTCGGCGAACTCACCGGCGTCGGCGAAGGACGTAGTGAAGGTGAGGCGACCAGAGGCGATATTGCGCGCCAGGACCTCCTCGAGATCGGGCTCAAAAAACGGCACTCGACCGGTGGACAACATCTCCACCTTGGCGGGATCGACGTCGACGCCGATGACCTCGAAGCCCAACTCCGCCATGCACGCCGCATGGGTTGCACCCAGGTAGCCGGTGCCGATGACGGAGAGACGGTGCGCCATGCCGTCAGGGTAGCCGGAGGCGTCGCCCCTACAGTGCTGACCGTGTCCAGCGTCACCGGGGCCCGTGTTCGGGCCCGTCGCGACACCTGGCAGGTGCGCGTAGATGACATCGGAGCGCTTCGACGCCTGGTGACCGCCTCCGTGGGGGCGGACCGGATCACCGGGGTCGATTTGCGCATCGAGACGTGGAAGGCACCCATATCCGGATGGTGGGGCGCGCCGACGATCGCGGGTGTGCGTGAGCTCGAGTACGCCTCGGACGGCCGGGGCGCACACGTGCGACTTGGTTTCCTTGAGCCTCGTGACGCGGGCGTGGCGCTCAGCGCGGTGCTTCGAGTCCTGGCACCCGCGGTGACGGGGACCCCGGCACTCACGTGGGAGCCCGGTGCGGACACGGGTGGCCTGCTTGCGGAGAACCTGCGCGATGTCAGCACGGATGAGCGCGATGCGCATGTGCGCCGGGCCGATTGGCTCGTTGTTGGTTCGAGTGCCATGCACGTCGAGCACGTCTCACGCGTCGATGTCACTGCGGCGGTTGACCCCATGGTGCACCGTCCGGTGGGGCGGCGCTCGGATGTCATGGGTCGCTCAGTCGATGCTGCGGGGCTGGGTTTCACCGGCGACCTGACATGGAGCGATGTCCGTAACTTGCGTGACGTCTCCGTGATCACCGCGCCGGAGGGTCTCACCGCTCGTCAGCGCGCACAGGTCGCCGCGTGCGGGGTGCTGGTCGATGGGCAACCAGGGGAGGACCTCCTCGACTGGCAGGTCGCCTCCGTCACCGCCCGCAGGGAGTCACTCCGTGACAACTCACCGGTCATCGGCGGCTGGCCCTCTGTCAGCATCGTGATGTCCATCCATCGCCCCGATCACCTCGCCCAGGCCATGGCCATGGTGCGTCGACAGACATATCCGCACCTACACCTTGTGCTCGTGAACCACGGGGTGCCCGGGTTGGAGATTGCCGAGCACCTTGATGGATGGACGGGCGAGTGGGTGATGGTCGACGTACCGGGTGAGGTCACCCTGGGGGAGGCCCTCGCGGTCGGCTCGGCACGGGCGGACGGCGCACTGATCGCAAAGATGGATCACGATGACTTCTACGGCGAGGAGCACATCTGGGACCTGGTACTTGCGCGCATGTACTCAGGCGCGCAGGTGGTTGGTAAGGCCCTGGACTTCATTTACCTGGCGGCGCAGGACACGACGGTGTTTCGACCCACCTACCGCGCCGAGAAGTACGCCGACTTCGTCGCGGGCGGGACCCTGTTGATCTCGCGCGGTGATCTTGCACAGGTGGGTGGGTGGCGTCCGGTGCCGAGATCGGTCGACCGCGCGCTCCTCGATCAGGTGCTCGCATCCGGTGGACTGGTGTATCGCACCCATGGGCTCGGCTACGTGTACGTGCGGCATACGCACGGCAACACCGCGCAGGTGCGCGACGAACACTTCCTCACCAAGACCGCGGCGCAGTTCCCAGGGTTACTGCGACATCACGCACTGGGCACGGCGGCAACCCATGCGTGATACGCCTACCGTCGTGGTCGTGATGCCGGTGGTCAATGAGGAGCGCCACCTCCGCAGCTCGGTCGCTCGCGCCCTCGATCAGGACTACTCGGGGCGAATCGACGTGGTGCTCGCGGTGGGACCCTCACGTGATCGCACACGCGAGGTTGCCGATGAGTTGGCGCGCGAAGACGAGCGAGTGCACGTCGTGGACAACCCGACCGGACGCACCCCGGCTGGACTGAACCGGGCCATTGCAGCCGTGGACTCCGATGTGGTGGTGCGGGTGGATGGACATGCGATGGTCCCGCGCGATTACGTGCGGATCGGGGTCGAGACTCTGGTGCGCACCGGTGCGGACAACGTCGGCGGGATCATGGCTGCGGAAGGCGAGACGGACACCGAGCGTGCGGTGGCAACAGCCATGCGCTCTCGATTCGGGGTGGGGGATGCGTCCTTCCACGTCGGGGGCGAGGAGGGACCCGCGCTCACTGTCTACCTCGGGTGCTTTCGGCGCAGTGCGCTGGCACGTGTCGGTGGATACGACGAGTCGATGGTGCGCGCCCAGGACTGGGAGATGAACCTGCGGATCCGGGAGACGGGGGGCATTGTCTGGTTCACCCCGGAACTTGCCGTGGCGTATCGACCGCGTTCCACCCTGCGAGCACTTGCACGTCAGTACTTCGCTTATGGACGTTGGCGTCGGGAGGTCGTGCGGCGTCATCCGGAAACCGTGTCGGTGCGTTACCTGGCGGCGCCGGTGACGGTCGCGGCGATCGGGATCGGGGGTGTCGTCGCGATCACGGGGGCCGCAACGGGACGAGGCGCACTCGTTGCAGCTGGACTCGCTCCGATTGCGGTGTACGCCCTCGGCACTGTCATCGCGAGTGTGACGTCCGGTACCCATGACTGGCGAGCCCTGATTCGCCTCCCGGGTGTGTTCGCCACCATGCACGGTGCATGGGGCATCGGGTTCCTGCGTGGTGGCGTGGCAGGCTGACGCCGTGCCCCGGTGGTGGCGGCGAAAGCCGCGATGGACCTGGTCCATCGTGACGTCTGCGCCGAAGGGTGAGCCGGGTCGCGCGTGGGGGGACACCTATTTCGCCGAGGATCTCGCCGAAGCGCTACGGGAACTCAATCAGGACGTGAGCGTCGTCTCCCGTGCGGGTGCTGGAGCCGCGGCGCGCGAGACCGACGACGTGGTCCTCGTGCTGCGCGGGCTCCGCAGAGTGCACCCACGGCGCGGGAACGCGACCTGGCTGCTCTGGGTCATCTCACACCCGGAACTCGTCGACGCCGATGAGCCGCGAGACTTCGACGCGGTCTTCGCAGCTTCCGAATCCTGGAGCGCGCGCGTCCCGGTGACACCGCTGCTGCAGGCGACCAATCCGCGCACCTTCCATCCGAAGGAGCCGCGCACGCCGTGGTCGGGTCGCGTGCTCTTCGTCGGCAACACTCGGGGCGAGTTCCGCCCGATCGTGCGCGACGCCGTCGCCGTGGGCGCGGAGCCGATGGTCTACGGGTCGGGGTGGCAGGGGTTGATTCCGGACCATCTCTGGGCGGGTGAGTTCCTCCCGCATGCCCAGCTACCACTGGCCTACGCCAGCGCGCGCGTGGTGCTCAACGACCATTGGCGGGACATGGCCGAGCAGGGGTTCCTGTCCAATCGATTATTCGACGCGGTGGCTGCGGGGGCGGCCGTGGTCTCCGACGGTGCCACGGGCCTTGCGGATGTCTTCGGCAGTTCGGTGCGGATCTACCGGGATGCCGACGACCTCGGACGAATCCTCGGGCCCGACGGAGTTCTTCCCACAACTACCGAACGGCGAGATGCGGCCGCGCGCATCGCACGTGACCACAGTTTCCGAGATCGGGCCGAAGTGCTGCTCTCACGGGTGAATGAGATTCGGGGTGTCGATGACTGAGCCACTCGTCTCCGTCATCCTCATCGGGTACCAGGACGAAGCACGGATCGGCCGAGCGTTGGCATCGATCCAGGGTCAGACTTTGAGGTCACTCGAGATCATCGTCGTGAACGATGCATCGACGGACGGCACCGAGAGCGTGATTCGAGCCGCCATGGCCGCCGACCCGCGTATCCGCTACGAGCGGCTTCCGATCAATTCGGGTGGCTGCGGCGTTCCGCGCAATGTGGGACTCGCGTTGGCCCGTGCGCCGTGGGTCATGTTCTGCGACTCCGATGATGAGCTCGAGATGCACGCATGCGCGAACTTGCTTGACACCGCCGAAGAACTCTCGGCGGACGTCGTGTGCGGCACAGCAGAACGGATCGACGTGCACTCAGGTGAGGCCACCCGGTGGCGGCCCGACCTGCACGAAGAGACCACGGTGTTCACCGCGTTCGATCCTCGACTCCTCTACGACACGATCGTGCCCAACAAGATCTTCCGGCGTGACTTCCTGATTGGGAATTCGATCCGATTCCCGGAGGGTGTGCTCTTCGAGGACCAGCCCTTCACGGTCGCCTGCCTGCTCGCCGCGGACCGGGTTGCGGCCATCGCCCCGGTTGTCTACCGGTGGTACGTCGACAAGGGTGCGGAGGAGGGCTCGATCACCCAGGGGCGGGCGCAAACCAGAAACGCGCGGGATCGGATTGCCGTCAACCGGCTGATTGATGCCATGCTGATCGATCGCCCAGACTGGCAGTGGGCCAAGGCCGTCAAGTTCCTCCGGCATGAGGGTTACCTCTATTTGTCGACCCTGCTCGAGGCTGCCGACGAGTCAGCGCTGGCGATCGCGGCGGAGTTCAACTCCTATCTGCGCAGCATTCCTGTGGATGCCTACTGGCTCGTGCGGCCGATGCTTCGCGTAGCGTTCTTCCATCTCCTCAGCGGAGACCTCGAGGGAGTGCGTCGCGCGATGCTCTTCGAGCGGTGGGGTGCAGTGATCGATGGTCGTCTCGTCGTCGACGAGGATCGGGTGCTCTTCGACCATGACCCCGGGATCGAAATTTTGGGACGTTCCTCCCGTGACTGGCTCGACATCACCGAGCTGAGGCTGATCGATCTGCCCTTCGAGATGCGCCGGTACCTGCACACGCTCGATGTCTACGAGCGCGACGGTAAGGACGTGACGGTCACCGTGCGAACCCGGGACCAGTGGGGGGACCTTGCTGGAGTCAGTGCCTCGCTCGCCTGGTGTGACGGACGAGGTTTCGCGGTCCTGTTTCTGCCGCTCGAACTACGTCGTCACGACGGAGACACGCTCGTGTGGAGCGGGAAAGGCCGGCTCGAGTTGGCGCCGTGTCGGATTGTCAGTCGAGGCGATCGGGGGACCCTGCGCGTGGTGCTCGCTGACGGTCAGCGAAGTAACGCATCCCCGGTGCGGACCCAGTGCGCACCGTCGAGTTTCGATCTCGGCTCTTTGGCCCGTGCGCCCGGCGCAGCCGGGGTGCGCGAAGAACGTCGGGAACGCGCCGAGTTGGCCTGGATGGCCACGGGGGAGGCACGTGGGTTCGCTCCGTTGGTGCGCCGCCTACTCACGAGGACCATCCCGCCTCCGAATCCCGGCGTACCCGGCATTGCGAATCGCGTTCTTATCGCCTACCTGCCTCTGTCGGATCTCCCCGACCCCTGGCGTCAGTTCCCATTCGACCTCGACGCGTGGAACGACCGGTTCGGGGCACGAGCCGTGCTGCTCCTCGGTGGCGAGCACATGCCTGCCGTCCCGTTCCGCATGCGTGGCTGGGCGTGGGATGTGCGTCGGATGCCGGTGGACCGCGTGATCACCGCGAGCAGCATCGTGGTCACGGACGATCCCCTCCTCATCGCAGTCCACCCCGATGCGATCGCGTATCGGCCCGATCGTGGGGCCACCCGGTATCTGCTGCCGGCAGTGCAGTCTGCCGTGAGCGACCAGGAGACGCTCTTCGACGTCATCGACGCTCACTTGGGTGGTTGCTAATGCGCGTCGTGATCCTCGCCAACAACATCGACGAAGTCGGCGGAGCGCAGAGAGTGGTGCGAACTTTGGCAGAGGGGTTCGCCGGGACCCACGAGGTCGACCTCGTGGGGGTGACTCCCCATGTCTCGCCCCACGCATACGGTCATGCCGACGGATACACCGAACATCGACTCATGGGCCACGTGTGGCCGACCCCGGCCACCGACGCGAATAGGTTGACGCGGCGAGACCTGCGCGCATCGGCCGTTGCGCAGTTGCGTTCGATACTCGCGCAGGGTCAGCCCGGGGTGATCATCGTCGCGCAGGTGTGGGCGATGGAGTTGCTCGCCGATGCGGGACACGACGGGTGGATCATTGTCGGCCAGTACCACGGATCCTTTGCCGCGGCGGCGTCGGGACGAGACCTCACGCGCGTACTCACGTCCTACCGTGATGCCGACGCGTTCCTCGCGCTGACCGAGGAGGACGCCCACGCGTTCGAGAGGTGTGGGCTGAACAACGTGCGGGTGATGCCCAATCCAATCGGTACGTGGCCCGAGGCCGTCGACCCCGTGCATCACGTCGTCGGCTACTTGGGGCGCCTCTCGCCCGAGAAGGGGCCTGATCTCCTGCTTGATGCGTGGGCACCTCTCGCCCACGACTTCCCCGCATGGTCCCTGCGTATCGCCGGTGAGGGGCCCCTGCGTGACGAGATCACGAGACGCGCGGCGACCCTCCCGCGCGTCGACGTGGTTCCCACCGTCACCGATCCCCATTCGTTCTGGAAGGGGGTCGGTGTGGGTGTGCTCCCTTCACGGACAGAAGGCTTACCCGTGGCACTCGCGGAGGCGCAGGCCAACGGGATTCCCTGCGTCGCCACCGACTGCTCGTCGGGAGTTCGCTTTCTCTGTCAGGGCGTTCTGGTGCAACCTGGGGAATTGGCTACTGGACTGGCATCGTTGATGTGGCATTCGGCTCTCCGTCGCGAGCTGGGTATTCGCGGCCGTGCTGCGATGGAGCAGTACCGCGCCGACGCGATTCTGGCGCGCTGGGAGGTGTTGTTCGCCAACCTGACGCGCTAGAGGTGCGCGTTGGCTCGAGAAAGGTCCTCTTCGAAGTCCACCTCTACGGCGAATAGATCGGAAATGTCGATGGGGGTGACCGCCATTCCGTCCTTGTCGATGGCGAGTTCGATCCCGCGCTCGAAGTAGTCGCCGTCCACGCATTCGGCCAGGCGGGTGATGAGCACACCCTTGTCGACCCCGCTCACGTAGTTGATGCCCACCGCCTCGCCAAGTGCATTCGAGACCTGCTTGGAGAGAAGCGCTACTCGACCATGCTCATCGATTGTGTACTTCACCTCCTCTTCACCCACCGCGGACGTGTTGACACAGATGAACGAGGTGTCAGAGTCGATCGCCTCGCGGCATCGGGTGAGCAGAGAGGGATCGAAGACCACGTCGCCGTTCATCCACAGCACTCCGCCAGGGCCGGACAGCTTAAGTGCCTTCAGGAGGCTGCGATTGGTGTTCGTCTGGTCGTACGCCTCGTTGTAGATATAGGAGACATCGGGGAAGGCCTCGAGGATCAGCTCCAACTTGAATCCGACCACCGTTGTAATCCGAATGTCCTCCGCGAAGACCGTATGCAGGTTGTCCATCTGCTGCTGCATGATCGTGCGGCCGTCGGAGAGCGGGGTGAGGGGCTTGGGCCACGGCCGTCCCAGGCGTGTTCCCATTCCGGCCGCCAGGATCACCGCTTGCAGGGTCATGAGACCTCCCCGGTCACGCGAGTGCGCTGAAGGTTACGTACGGCCGCGTCGTGATCGTCGATCGCACGATCGATCGCGCTCCAAAAGCGGTGTGTGCTGTCACCTGGGCTGGGATCGCCGAAGTAGTACTGGCGCATCTCGGTCCTCGCATCCCTCAGTCTGTCCTCGGCGAGAGTGGAGCCGATGATGGCTCGAGCATTGTCGATCGTCGTCGCATCGATCGTCGTCGCCGACCGCGCCACGGGTGTGTCGTCGACGAGGCGCGTGTGATCGGAGCGTCGATCGCAGAGGAGGATAGGCGATTCCGGTCGAAGGTAGAGGTGGTCCAGGGAGACGCTGGACACATCGGAGATGAGTAGGTCCGTCACCTGGATCACGCCGAGCATGTCCGCCCGGGGGAGCGACGCATGGGGCGCACCCGCCTGGTGGATCGCCTCCGTGATGCGCTCATGGGCTTGGCGGATAGCCGGTGTGGTGCTTGTGACGATGCGTGGATGGGGCTTGTAGAGGACGCGTGCACCCGGCTGGGCGAGCGCTGCCGCGATAAGTGCCATTCCATATCGATCTATCGACGTGTAGTTGTTCGCCTCGTCTTCCCCCTCCCACGTGGGCGCGTAGGTGATCGTCGGACCGGAATGCGGGAAAACCGGGGGCGTGATCTCCAGATCGAGTTGAGGGCGCCCCACCGGCACCAGGCGTGACTCGTCGAACCAGGCGAGCGCGGCACGGTGGCGCTCAACGGCGGCGCGACCTGCGACGAAGACTCGGTCGTAGGCCTTGGCCTGGTTGCTCACCATGCAGATCTTGTCGCTCTCACCATGGTTGACGTGAATGTGCACGGCTTCCTGGTAGGCCAATGACTGGAAGTTGCTCCATCCGTTGTTGACGTACACCACGCAGCGGAAGTTGGCTGTGTCGTACAGCGCCATCAGATCCTCGAAGGTGGGTACGAGGAGCACTGGCAGGGACGTTGCACCGGCCAGTGCGTCGTATGTCTCGATGGTGCGCGTCACGACGATCGTGGGGCGTGGACCCGCTTCGAAGATCGGCAACCACTGCTGGAGCTGATAGAGCTTGCTCGGCGGATCCGAGAAATGCAGCGCGATATCGGCGCGCGGAATATTGGCGAGGGTGAATCCGTCTGATCCACCTCGACCGTACTCCCGCAGTCGATTACTGAGCGCACGCGCAGCCTTGCGACTCAGGGACGTCCATGACGACGTGGTGCGACTCACGTGTGGAGGTGCTCCTCGTGGATGCCTGTGTCAGGCGGGGGCTCGCATCGGACTGCCCTATCGTAATCGCCGTGCGAACCATCTGGGAGCACCGGCAAGTGCTCCGCATGCTGGTGCGCCGCGACCTGCAGCGTCAGTACACAACCTTCCGACTCGGGTACCTGTGGACGCTACTCGAACCACTGGGCATGGCTGCGGTGCTCTGGTTCGTGTTCTCGGTGCTTCTCGGCGCCCGTAGCTTCGGCTTGAGTCCCTATCTCCTGTTCATCGTGCTCGGTGTCCTGCCATGGTGGTGGTTCCTGAAGGGGATGCGTGCCAGCACCAAGGTGTTTCGCCGGGCTCGGGGTGAATTAATTTTCAGCCTTCTGCCGACGCAGATTTGGATCCTTCGCGTGATCATCTCGTCTGGAATCGAGTTCGTCCTCTCGCTTCCGATCCTGATCATCGCCATGGCTATCACCCAGTCGATCCCCGGTCCGCTGATCGTGTTGTTTCCGGTCGCGATGGTCATGCAGTTCATCGCCATGTATGGGCTCGCTCTCATCATCGCGCCGGCGGTTGCGCTCACTCCTGACCTCGGACGCACGGTGCGCATCGTCCTGCGATCTCTGTTCTACTTCACTCCGATCCTTTACACCCTCGGTCGAATTCCCGAGGTGCTTCAGAACGTCGCGGCCATCAATCCGCTCGTGGGCGTGTTCGGCCTCTACCGAATTGGCTGGTGGCCTGACGAAGCCATCCCACCTTCGGCCCTCGTTGTCTCCGTTGCCAGCACGCTCGTGATCGTGGTGATCGGCGTCATCGTCTTCCATCGCCTCGAGCCGCGCGTGCTCAAGGAGGCATGAGATGGCGCGCATCCGTATCGAACCGAACCTCGAGTCGGCCGTCGATTTTCGGCATGTGTCCCTTGCGCTGCCCAAGAGAAAGCGGCGTCAGGGTGGGGGCCGTAGGCAACGTCTCCGTCGCCTTGCGGGAGAAACTCGACGGGAGGAGTTCGCCGCGGTCACCGATGCGTCGTTCACCGTTCACCCGGGGGAGTCGGTACTCGTCCTGGGTGCGCGCTCTGCGCACCGACGGGCGCTTCTGCGACTCGCAGCGGGAACGGTCTTGCCCGACTCCGGAACTGTCGAACGTCGCTTCCTGTGGGTCCCGATGATCGACCTCGCTCGCACCCTGGGTCGTGGGTTCACCGTGCGCCACAACATCTACCTCCTTGGTGGACTGTTGGGCATGACGCCTGACCAGGTTGCTGAGTTTGTCGCGGACATCGCAGACAGCGCCGGACTTGCTTCGAAGCTCGATCGGCACCTGGGTCAAGCTCCAGCGTCCGTTCGACAGAAATTGGCCTGGACTACTGCCATGGCAACGAATGCGCAGGCGTTCGCCATCGACGAGGTGCTCGCGGTGGGTGAGCCCGCGTTTCGCGCGCAATGCTTCGCCCATATCGCCGAACTCCGCTCCCGCGGCGTCACATTCCTCGTTGCCAGCGAGGCCCCACGCCAACTCGACGCGCACTTCGATCGATCCCTGTACATCGATGATGAGTCTCGGATTCATGCGCTCGACGTCGATGGGGGAATCGAGCGCATGCGCGCCGCACGGCGAGCGCTCAGGTCGGACGAGGATCCGCAGGATTCCGAGGACGACAACTAGGCTCGTGGTCATGGGTGGCTCCCTTCCCCCCGTGGACTCCCTTCCCGAGGATGCAGTCCTCGTGCACATCGGCGTTCACAAGACGGGCACAACTGCGATCCAAGCGGCCCTGGCCGACGCGCGCGGAGAACTCGCTGAGTCGGGTGTGCGCTACCCCGGCAAGCTCCAGGCCCAGCACCGCGCGGCACTGGCCGTCCTCGGGCGCCCCTGGGGTTGGAAGAACAAGGGCGGTGCGGTACTCGATCGAGCACATTTCGATCGACTGAGTAGGCGCGTGTCCGAGTATCCGGGTCGCGTCGTCATTAGCAGCGAGTTTTTCTGCGAAGCCCCCGAAGATGTAGCCCGTGAAGTCGTCGAACGTTTAGGCGGACGTCGTGTGCACGTGGTCGTAACCCTGCGGAATCTGGGCAGGCTCCTGCCTTCCTCATGGCAGCAGTACTTGAAGTATGGACTGACCACCGACTACGAACCCTGGCTGCAGGACGTGTTCGCAACCCCCGGCACCTCCCGCGTGTCACCCACCTTCTGGAAGCGCCAGGCGCATGGCGCCGTGGTCGAACGGTGGACGGCAGCGGCCGGACCGGACCGACTCACAGTGCTCGTGCTCGAGGATGTTGATCGGTCGGCAATGTTCACGACGTTCGCGCAACTTTTGGGCATCGATCCGCAGATCCTCGTGTCCCGGATGGATCTCACGAGCAATCGCTCCATGACGGCTGCCGAGGCGGAACTGCTCGTTCGACTGAATGCTCGTGTCAAGAAATCGATGGACTGGACCGAGTACGTGACCGTCGTCCGACGTGGTGTAGCCAGGGGCATGGTTGAGAGCCGAGAACCGGGAGTGAACGAGGCGCGATTGGCGACCCCGCCGTGGGCACTCGATGCGGCGGCAACCGAAGGCACTGCAGCCGCCGCCATGATCGCCTCGAGCCGGGTGCGGGTGATTGGAGACCTAGCGGCTTTGACCGTGCGACTTCCGGATGAATCCTTGTCGCCGATCAATGACATTCCGATAGATGCAGCCGTCGCCGCCTTAGCCGCGACGGTGGAGGCAATGCACGAACAACCGACCAGCCGCCAACTCGCGGGACGTCTTCTGCGTGAAATCCGACGCCAAGGCTGGCGCAGTCTGCTGCGGGAGAATTCGGAGTGATCCGCGTCCGCGGTCGGGGGCTCACTGCGATCCTGGACCGACTCCGCGATCCTGCCGATCCGGTGGTCCTCGTGGCAGCGGACCTCGTGATCGCAGAGGCGGCCCTCGCGCCTCTGGCGTCTGACCCCTTCGTATCCACCTCAATCCTGGTCCGCCACGATCCTCGAGGCAATCTGCGGGTGCGCCACCATCGCGTGGTCTCTGCGGGCAGCAGCGTTCACCGGGTGAGCGCCCCCACGCACGTGGGTGTCGGTGCCCTGGTGATTAGCACGACCGATGCGAGCGCAGCGGTATCTGCCCTGATGGATCTCGATGCACTTCTGTCTCACGGTGCGCTTGCAGTCGAGGAAGACGAGTTGCTTGAACTGTGTGTCGTCGCCCTCGTTCGCGCCGGCATCGGCGTCCAGGCGATCGAACTCGTAGACGTTCCGTGGTTCCGTGGTCCGACGGATCGTGAAGCGGCTCAGCGCGAAGTGGCAACGGTGGGTAACCAACGCATCGCTCAACTCCAGGCCAACCGTGTGGACGATGGCTTCTATTCGACATTCCTTGTTCGCCGCGTGTCGAAGCCGGCCACCCGTCTAGCACTCCGTATCGGACTCGCGCCGAACACCATCACGGTGATCTCCTTCATCTTCGGTGTTCTCGCTGCGCTCGCCTTCGCGCAAGGGACTCGCGCCTGGCTGGTGGCGGGAGCGATCGCTCTCCAGCTCTCTCTCGTCGTGGACTGCGTCGATGGTGAGGTAGCTCGCGCGACTCGCCGGTTCAGTGCTCTCGGCGCGTGGCTCGATGCGTCAACGGATCGAGTGAAGGAATATGCCGCCTACGCGGGACTGGCGACAGGGGCGGTGATCGGGGGGCTCCCCGCCTGGTGGGTTGCCGTCGTCCTCGTCGTCCTGCAGACGGTGCGCCATATGGGCGACTACACCTTCTCGCGCATTCAGCGCCTCCGCGAGGCGCATGTGGCACCCCGGCCACTGACGGATCTTGACGACGGCACCTCGCATACCGGCGGGTTCGTGGAGGTATCGACTCGGATGAATCGGCGTGCGGCCGTGCGCTGGGTCAAGAAGGTCGTGCACATGCCGATCGGTGAACGCTGGCTGGTGCTCAGCATCGGTGCGATGTTCTTCAACGGCTACGTTGCGTTGCTTGCGCTGCTCGTGCTCGTCGCGATCGCGTTCTTGTACACGGCACTCGGACGCATCGCGCGCACGTTCACCTGGAGTGGGTTAACCCCCACCGCGGGCGTCACGCTGGTGAGATCGCAACTCGATGATGGTCCGGTGGGAGCCGCAGTTGCGGCGCTCCTACGACTGCGGCTGCCCGCCGGGCGCTGGGTCTGGATTTGGCCGTCCCTGATCTGCCTCATTGAGTTGGGTCTGGTCGCCGCGATTGTCCTCGGCTCCGCGTACGAACTCCTCCCGCTGGCGTTCGGATATCTGTTCATCGTCGCCTATCACCACTACGACACCCTCTACCGCGCGCTTCAGGGATCGCGACCCCCCCGGTGGTTGGACTGGCTCGCTTTCGGCTGGGAGGGACGCACGATCCTCGTGCTCGTCGCTGTCGGGATCGGTGTTCTGGACCTAGAACTCCGCGCGGCGTCGATCTGGCTCCTGCCAGTGTGCGTCATCCTGGCCTCTGTCCAGTGGCTGCGATCCGTGAGGAGGATGTCCTGATGGCGGATCATCCGACGATCGCGCAAATTCGCACCGTGTGTCAGCCCCCATCTGTGCGTGGTCGGCGGAACTCCGAGCACTGGGTCGCAGACGTGTACCTCCGCAGGCTCTCGCCCTACCTGACGTCGGTCCTCCTGCGCACATCCATCACGGCGAACCAGGTCACCTGGTTGATGGTGGGCACCGGAGTCTCCGCGGCACTCGTGATCCTGATCCCTGGATTGCCCGGCGCAGGTGCGGCGTTGATCCTCGGCCAGCTCCAGATGCTCTGGGACTGCTCGGATGGGGAGGTCGCTCGCTGGCGTGGCACCACGAGTCCGCTGGGCGTCTTTATTGACCGTGTCGGGCATTACACGACGGAGGGGCTCATCCCGATCACTCTCGGCCTCCGTGCCGCGGGATTTCCCGATGAGGGGTGGCTCGATCCTCCCTGGCCACTCCTGGGTGCCCTCCTCGCCGTCCTGATCCTCTACAACAAGGCTTTGAACGACATGGTCCATGTGGCCCGGGCATACGCAAGCCTCGACAGGTTGGAAGACAGCGCGGGTGTTGGTGTGCCCCAGGGTGCGCTGCTACGTCGACTCAGATTCGTGGTGAGGGCAGTTCCCTTCTATCGTGCGTACCACTCGGTGGAACTGACGATCCTGATTTTCATCGCGGCGGTCGTGGACGTATTCCTCGGTGACCTTGCTGCCACGCGCGCCCTCCTTGCGGCACTCGTGGTGCTGGCACTCGTCACCGTGGTGGGTCACCTGCTGGCGATCCTGTCCTCGCGCAAGCTGCGACCATGACCATCGGGGTCGTCGTCCTCACCATGGGGACCCGTTCGCAGGAGTTGTCCCGGGCACTCGAGTCGGTTCTCGCCCAGGTTGATGTCGACCTCGACGTTGTCGTCGTCGGGAACGGCTGGGACCCCCAAGGACTCCCCCCGGGGGTGCGCGCCCTCGGTCTCGCCGAGAACCGCGGGATTCCGGCGGGCCGTAATGCCGGGGCGGCCGTCGTTTCGGGTGACCTGCTCTTCTTCCTAGACGATGATGCCTGGCTGCCAGATCCGCACTTTCTCTCGACGGTGCGCGACAGGTTCGCGCGGGATCCCCGACTCGGGTTGATCCAGCCGCGCGTGGTCGACCCCACCGGCGCCACCTCCCCGGGTCGGTGGGTCCCTCGGTTGCGGGTGGGGGATCCCGGTCAACCCGGTCCTGCTACCGCGTTGTGGGAGGGAGCGACCGTCATCCGTCGCTCCGTGTTCGACAGAGCTGGCGGGTGGCCGGATGAGTTCTTCTACGCGCACGAGGGCATCGACCTGGTGTGGCGGGTCTGGGATGCGGGCTACGTCGCCTGGTACGCGGGGGATCTCGTCGTGCACCACCCGGTCATCGATCCGCTCCGGCACGCGGAGTTCTATCGAATGAACGCACGCAATCGAGTGTGGCTGGCCCGACGCAATCTGCCCGTGGTGCTCGAGCCGCTCTACGTCGGTACGTGGGTGGGGCTGACGGTTGCACGTGTGCGCGAGCGGGATGCTCTCCGCGCGTGGTTCGCGGGTCTGGGCGAAGGGATGCGGGTCGCGCCCGCAGGGCGGCGTCCGATGCGCTGGTCCACGGTGTGGGCCCTCACCCGCGCAGGGCGTCCTCCGGTGATCTAGGACTACTCCGCGCAGAACGATTCGTCGGCGGAGTTGACGTTGGTGGTGTAGTCGCTGGCCGCCTCACTCACCTGCACGTCCTTGACGGTGGTGAAGTCGGGTCCGATCACCAGGCGCATGGTCTGTCCATTGCCCGCTGTCTCCACGCCCTTCGCGTTTGCGGCGTAGATGAGGGTCTTCGCCGAGACATCCCACCGAGGGTCGTACAACACGGTGGTCGAGCTGTACTCGCCGCTCTTGTCGTTCTTGACGTTCACCACGTTGTAGCCGGCTGTCGTGAGCAATCGCTTTGCCGCTTTACCGGCACCCTTGGTTCCCGTGGCGTTGATGATTTCCACGCGGAGCGTTTCTGGGGCGGCTTTCAGGAGTGGTTGATCGGCGGAGGCCTTGGGAGGCCACTGCGTGTCGTTCTGGATGGCGTCCCAGAGCGCCTTCGCCTTCTTCTTGTTGGCCAGGACGGTCGCACCATCACCTGACGAGCGCCAGGGAAGTGTCGCGAAGACGATGTCGCCGGGACGCAGGCTCTGCATGCTCACTGCGAGTTCGGCGACGTTGTCGACGTTCGCGAGTTGGGGGTCGGTCGTCAGTGACTTGGTGGCCGCATTCAAGACGCTGATCAGCGATGCGGGGTTGAGGAGCACTTCGCTGCTGAGGATCTTGCGGGCCATCGAGGACAAGAAGGCCTGCTGCCGGCGAATACGTGACGTGTCCGACCCGTCGCCGAGCCCATGCCGGGCACGGACGAAGGCAAGCGCCTCCTCACCGGAGACCACGTGCTTGCCGGCAGGGAGATTGAGCTTGCTCTGTCTGTCGTTGACGGCCTCGGTCAGGCAGATCTCGACCCCGCCGATGGCTTCGGTGATCCGCTTGAACGCGCCGAAGTCCACCACGATGAAGTTCTCGACGGTCAGGCCGCTGAGCTCCTCGACAGCCTTGATGACGCACCCTGGACCACCGATCACCATCGCCTCGTTGAAGCGTCCTTGGTATCCGCCCACGGTCTTGCCGTCCTTGGTGCATCGGGGCAACGTGATCCACGTGTCTCGGGGGATGCTCACCCCGATCGCGCGCGTTCGATCGGCATTGACGTGCAGCAGGATCGTGGTGTCCGAGCGTTCGACGTCTCCGTACGTCTTCGCGCTTCCGTACCCCCGGTTGTCTTTGCCGACGCGTGAGTCGCTGCCCAGGACCAGCACGGTAAACGGTTCTTGCACGCCGGTCTCTTCGTCCACGACGAGGGATTCGGTCTCATCGACCACGGTGCCCGTCTGTTCGGAGACGTCGAGGGGCGTGATGTTGTCGCTGAGTTGGCCCATCAGGGTCGTCACACCGGCGCCGACGACGGTGACCACGAGGACGAGGCCCGCGAGCACCCCCGCGATCACTCGCGGCAGACGCCGTGCGCTCACACCGCTCCCTAGGGCCGTTCCCCCACATCGGGGAGATGCCATGGTAAGTGCCCCGTGAGGGACGCCCCGGTAGGACGCACCCCCGTCCGGGGAGGTTCCTGCGAGGAACACCACAGTTTCAGGTGTGGCGCAAGGGCCGTGTGTGGCTTGGTTTTGGCCCTCGGCCGTGGCACCGTGGTCGACGGGCTTCCACGAGGGCGGTGAACGTGCGTCGGTTGTTGGTGGTCGTGATGGTCGCCCTCCTGGGCGCGCCGCCTGTCGCGGTGGCCTCCGAGGTGGCGCCCATTGCGCCCGGCTCGTTCACCCTCCAGGGCTCGGGGTTCGGACACGGAGTCGGGCTGTCCCAGTACGGGGCCCTGGCGATGGCGAAGGCCGGGTTCGACGCGGCCTCCATCGCCACCTATTACTACCCGGGCACCACGATTTCTCCCGTCCAGGACGACATGGACATCCGGGTCAACATCGACTACCGCAAGCCCGAGATCAGCGTCCGCAGCGAGCCACTCGACCCTGCGGGTGGGCCGATCGAAGTGAACGTCGGCGGCGCCATCACGGTGGGAAATCCCGCGGACGTGTTCCGATTCGCGAACGAAGGCGGAAACGTGCGCGTCCTGCGCGTGACGGGGGAGGCGATCGCGGATCTCGGGGTGGCCCCCAACGTCGTCATCAGGTGGGCCGGGACCCGTGACCAGGGCCAAGCGGTGGGCGGACCGACGGTGCTCAACGTGGTCGGTCCTGCCCGGAACTTCGCCTCACCCGGCCATCGGTACCGCTACGGATTCGTGGAGATCACACCCACGAACGGGGGCCTCAACGCCGTGAATGTGGTGCGCATGCGCGATGAATACCTGTACGGAATAGCGGAAGTGTCGAATTCCTGGCCCGATGCCGCACTTCAGGTGCAGGTACTCGCGGCGCGCACCTACGCGCTGGCGAAACTCATCGCGGGGGTGCGCAAGGCCTGCAACTGCCACGTCGATGACGGATCCGGGCCCTACACCGATCAGGTGTTCGCCGGATTCGCCAAGGAGTCGAGCACGGCGGGGGACCGCTGGGTTGCAGCGGTCAACGCGACGCACGTACCGCCCAACGCGGGGAACGCGATCCTCTTCAACGGCCAACCAATCACCGCGTTCTATTCCTCGTCGAGCGGGGGTTTCACCCATGCGAGCCGGGACGCCTGGGGTGGTGAACGCCCGTATGCACAGGTGGTCGCGGATCCATGGTCGCTCACCGAGGACAACCCCAACCGAACGTGGACGGTCACGGTGCCCCAACAGCGCATCGCCGCCGCCTTCGGTGTCGGTGAGGTGCGGGCGTTGACGATCGGGGAGCGCTATCCCTCTGGTGTGCCGAAGGCCGTCATCGCGACGATGCCCGACGGATCCCAGGCCGCGCGCAGTGGTGGCGCCTTGCAACGCGCCCTGCGACTGCGCTCGCCATACATCCAATCGATTGATGGCCAGATCGGTACACCGTTCGCCAGTCCCGGTGCGCCCGCGCCACCGGGTGCTGTTCCCGCACCCGCGCCGGAAGCACCACCGGCCCCCGTGTACGAGACGACTGTCGAGTTGGCCGCGGGCGTCACCGTCAATGCGCCGGCACTGGAGAACTTCGAAATCACCGCGCGCGTTCTGCCCGGTGAGAAGGGCCGGATGGTGTGGCGGCAGCAGCAGGTGGGGGAGGAGTGGATCACGATCGACAAAGCCCGCACGGACCGCAAGGGACGGGTCACGTTTGCCACCAAGAAGCCATGGCCTCCCGGTCAGGTCACCGCGGAACGGCTACTCGTTGTGCGCAAGGGCCAGCCGATCGGGGTCAGCGATCAGATGGCCGTGACAGTTGTCCCGAGCGTCGCACCGCGCACCGTCGTCCTGAAGACGCCGACTGCGATCGAGGTGCGCGCGGGCAAGCCCGTCACCATCGCGGCGCGGATCCGACCGCGCAGCAAGGGGATCGTTGTGGTCCGACAGGCCCTGAGCGGCGACCAATGGGTGACGGTGGATCGTGCGCGCACGAATGCGAAGGGCCGGGTTAGATTCGTGATCAAGAAGGCAAAGCCAGCGGGGGCGACCTATACGTATCGCCTCGTGGCGATTGAGCGCCGGCAGGCCGCTGGCGCCAGTCCCGAGATCGTCGTCACCGTCCGCTGAAGGCTAGAGCGTGTGCTCGCACACGTGCGTGACTCGCTCACGCGCGACGGCGACCTCATCGAGTCGCTGCGCGAGTATCACGCTGGTGTCGGCGACAAGGGGCACGAGGAGTGGAAGCAGGGGGTCTCCTGGCAGGGCCAGGATGCGATCCCCGGGAGTGATGCCGAGGGCGTCAGCCAGTGCGCGGGCGTCCTCCAGCGGCGCGGTGTTGCGCGTGGGTGGGAAGAGCAACGTGTCGGGTTGCATGCGGACGATGTCTGTCACGTCCTCGACGCCTGCCGGAAGCTGAGTAGTGATCGCGCGTCCCCACGGATCGAGTGAAACCGCCCAACTGCCGGGTGGGGCCGTGTCACTCGTCTCGCTCACCACGATGACGTCTGCAGGCTCGGCGATACGGCGGTCGGACGCCCAGATCCCCCCTTGCCAGATCGGCAGTTGCCAATTCCACGGAAGGTCGAGGCGGACCCGTGGGCCTGCATCGAGATCGAGGGCGAGGGCATTCGCCACCTTGGCGATGCCATTGAGGACTGTGGTCGCCGACAACTCGACCCGATTCGGCCCGTCGATCCACGTGATGAGCGGCGCTGACGGATCACGTCGGCGGGTCAGGAGTGACCAGACATCCGACATGGCGATCATGCTAGGTATGGCAGGCTGCTGACGTGACGGAGGCGGTGTTGCTCGTCGGAGGTCAGGGGACTCGCCTTCGACCCTTGACCGTGAGCACACCCAAGCCGATGCTCCCCGTCGCGGGCGTCCCCTTCACAGTCCACCAGATCACCCGGGCGCGCGATGCGGGTATCACGCGCATCGTCCTCGCCACCAGTTATCGATCCGATGTATTCCGAGAGTTCCTCGACGATGCCGACCACGGTGTCGAGATCGTGATCGCCACCGAGGACGAGCCCCTGGGAACCGGCGGGGCAATTCGTCACGCTCTTCCCTATTTGAATAGTTCGGGAGACGACCCCGTGGTCGTCTTCAACGGCGATGTGTTGACCGGGGTCGACATCGCGGGTCTCATCCGTCATCACGTGAACAGCGCGAGTGATGTCACTCTCTACCTGACACCCGTCCCCGACCCTCGCGCCTACGGTCTCGTTCCCACGGACGCGACGGGTCGCGTGACCGCCTTCCTCGAGAAGCCGCAGACGCCTGAGGAGATCGTCACGAACCAGATCAACGCCGGGTGCTACGTCTTCCGTTCCTCGGTCATCTCCGCCATTCCGACCGGTCGCCCCGTGTCCGTGGAGCGGGAGACTTTCCCGCAACTCTTGGCCGACGATGCACGTGTGTCCGGCGTCGTAGATCACGGCTATTGGCTCGACCTCGGGACTCCGCTCGCATTCGCGCAGGGCAGCCGTGATCTCGTCCTGGGTCTCGCCCCCTCGCCGGCGGTGCCGCAGATCGGCGAGTCCCTCGTGTTGGAGGGTGCCGTCGTGGCCCGCGATGCGGTGCTGTCGGGGGGAACGACGATCGGTCGCCGGGCGCACGTCGAGTCGGGTGCCGTGATCGAGGGAAGCGTCGTGTTCGACGATGCTCACGTCCACTCTGGGGCGCGAATCCGGGACTCGATCATCGGAGCGGGAGCGGTGATCGGCGAGGGAAGTGTGGTCGCGGGAGCGGTCATCGGTGATGGGGCGCACATCGGATCCGGGAACGAGCTCCTCGACGGTGTGCGGATCTGGCCGCGAGCTCATCTCGCCGATGGGACCGTGCGTTTCTCCTCGGATAGCTAGATCCGAAAATCACTGCCCTGTTCGACATCGCGTGGTGTCGGTGGCTCCGCTGGATAGCCCACGGCAATCGCTCCGAGCGGTTCCAGGGAGTCGGCAAGTCCGAGCACAGATCGAACGACGGCGGGCGCAAAGATCGATGAGCCGATCCACGCCGATCCCAGCCCCTGCGTGGCGAGGGAGACCATCAGGTTTTGCACGGCCGCACCGCCTGCGACGAGGAACATGTCGCGCTCGGCTGCACGACGTCGGTCGTCGGGATAGTCATGGGCGGCGCCCGCGAGGTCGACGAAGGGCCAGATAACGACGGGTGCGGTGCGCAGGATGTCCCCGCGTCGAATGCGCGCCTCGACGTCGGCGATTCCTAGTGTCGCGTGCAAGTCGGCGCGCCACGCGTCGGCGAGGGCATCAAGGAGTCGTGTTCTCTCCTCTCCCAGACGTTGCACGCGGAATCTCCATGGGTGACTGTGGTGGGGGGCTGGCGCGGTCACGGCGGCATCGAGGGCCTCGTCAATCGACTTGTCAGGTACCTCCTCATGCCGGAAATGCCGGACAGTTCGACGTTGTTGGACCGCCGTGCGACGTGCCTCACGAACGCCGAGGGAGAACATGTCCTCGTTCGGTGATCGCACGATGACCGACGCGGGAGTATGCAGGTCGCGCGTCACATATGCGCCGAGTCCGCGCACGATCGCGACCGGGGCCGAACGAGTCTTGCCCGTGGCCAGATCCGCGGCGGCTGCGATCTCATCCGCGATGGCTACAACGGTCATCTCCAACGTCCGACCGAAGGGATCGACTCGTCCGGTGTGATCGTCGAGTGGTGTGAGTCCGGCTGCGCCGATCGCCACATCGGTGACCCCGAGTCGCCATGGTCTGCCCATCGTGTCGGAGACGATGACGCCGACCTCTGCTCCGAACGTGGCACGCAGGCGCGTGGCGATATCCCGCGCGGAATGGTCCGGATCCTCCGGAAGGAGTACGACGGTGCCATCCTCGGTGTTGCTCGCATCGATACCTGCGGCGGCCAGGACGAGGCCATGGTGAGTCTGCACCACGCGCGTTCTCCCGCGGGGGGTATGCCACTCCGCCACGGTGCGAACCGACTCCCGATCGATCCACTCGTCCCGGCTGGCAGCTGCCACCACGCGTCCTTCGCACTTGGCCACGATCTTGCTGGTGACGACCACGATGTCGCCGTCCCGAAGACCGCTCGACCCGTCGGTCCACGTGGCCGACTCGACGGCTGGAGCGATCAGATCTACGAGGTCGTCACCGTGTGCGAAGGCGTGATCGATGGGGAGAGCGACGACGTCGACACGGTCAGCGAACACGTGGGCCGGCCAGTCGTAGGGCCTCGGCTGCCATGCGGGCGGTGGCGTCGGGGGATGTCATGAGGAGCGGCACGGCGGCACACGCGATCCCGAGACCCTCTATCTCCGCAGTGGCCGATGCATCGACGGTGTCGACGAGCCAGGCGTCGAGTATGCCGCCGGCACTACGCGCTCCGTAGTGCTCCGCCACTCCAGCCGCGGTGGTGGGCACTCCGATGGCCGCGAGACACGCATCGGCCATTCCCCGCACGGGCGCCCCCCCGATGATGGGGGACAGTCCAACAATCGGCGCGGTGGTCGCGTGAAGTGCGTCTCGGATCCCGGGCACCGCCAGGATCGTGCCGATCGACACCACCGGATTGCTCGGAGAGAGGATCACGGTGTCTGCGCCCGCGATCGCGTCGATCACTCCGGGGGCCGGCCGGGCGTCCTCGATGCCCACGATGCTGAACCCGTGAGCGGGCAGAGACGCGCGGTGCCGGATCCACCACTCCTGGAAGTGGATCGCGACGCGCAGCGGTTGTTCCGCGTCTCCCGCATCGGGATCGTCGACGATCACGTGCGTCTCCGCGCGGTCGTCGGACATGGGAATGAGTCGAACTCCCGGCTGCCAACGGTGGCAAAGGGCCTCGGTCACGTCGCTCAGGGAATAGCCGGCGTTGAGGGACGTGGTGCGGACGAGATGAGTGGCGATATCGCGGTCGCCGAGCCCGAACCACGTCGGTTCGACCCCATAGGCCGCGAGTTCCTCCTTGGCATGGAACGTCTCAGCTTCCCGGCCCCAACCGCGCTCCGAACTGATCCCTCCACCGAGGGTGTACATGATCGAATCAAGGTCCGGGCAGACGCGCAATCCATGGACCCAGATGTCGTCTCCGGTGTTGCCGACGACGGTGATCTCGGTGTCGGATCCCATCAGCAGGTGGCGGACACCGAGGCAGAATCGCGCACCACCCATCCCGCCCGCGAGGATGGTGATCCGTTGCGTCATCGCGTCATCCTGTCACGCGTCGGACGCTCGAATGTGTCCCAGATCTCCCCGGAATGTCCGACTTTCGGCGTAAATCTGTCCGATTTGGCGGATTTTCACTTGACGTAGGGGAATCACATCGTTGTAATACTCCCTGGACTCGTACGTTTGCTGGGTCGAGGAGGTCCATCGCGTGAGCGACAACTTGGCGTTTCTGCCGTTGTCCGATGTCGAGGAACTCTCCTGGCAGGAGCGGGCCCTCTGCGCCCAGACCGACCCGGAAGCCTTCTTCCCGGAAAAGGGCGGCAGTACCCGTGAGGCCAAGAGGGTGTGTCTCTCCTGCGAGGTCCGCGTCGAATGCCTCGAATACGCACTCGAGAATGACGAGCGTTTCGGCATCTGGGGTGGGCTGTCCGAGCGTGAGCGTCGCAGACTCAAGAAGCGCTCCATCTCCTAGTCTGCGGAGAGTTTTCCGGACCGTACAGTGGGCGGGTGACCGAGTCGCTCGAGTGGTTCGTCGCGGACGAGGACTTCGAATTCGACGACGTCGACGAGCCCGTCATCCCTCGCAGACGCCACTGGGTCAACGCGGTGATCGTGGCCCACGACGGGGCGACCTGGTTGCCGGCAGCCCTGACCACGATTGCCGGCCAAACCCGCCCCCCCGATGCGATCGTCGGCGTCGACAACGCGTCCACCGATGACAGCGCCCGACTCCTCCGCGAGTCGTTGACATCTGCCCGGGTTGTCGAGACGGGGATCAATGCCGGATTCGGAGGCGCCGTCGAGGAGGGACTTCGACTCATCGGCGACTGGGATCTTCCGGAGGATGTCGTCGAATGGATCTGGCTCCTCCACGATGACAGCGCACCGGATCCCGATTGCCTGGACCAACTCTTGGTGGCCGCGGACATGTGTCCGACCACGTCGATCTTCGGTCCGAAAATCCTCGGCTGGCACGACCGGCGGCTTCTCCTGGAAGTCGGGATCAGTGTGGACTCGGATGGGCGTCGCGTCACCGGGTTGGAGCGCCGCGAACACGACCAGGGTCAGCATGACGGAACCCGGGAAGTGCTAGCCGTCAGCACTGCCGGGATGCTCATCCGACGCGATGTGTTCGACGCACTCCATGGATTCGACCCCTACCTGCCCCTCTATCGCGATGACGTCGAACTGTGCTGGCGGGCGTGGCGACGCGGGGAGCGGGTGATGATCGCCACGGATGCCGTCCTCCACCATCGTGAGGCATCGGCCCACGCGCGTCGGCGTGGAGCCGACCGCCCCCACCGCGATGACCGTGAAGCGGCCGCGCACCTCCTCCTCGCGCACGCCAACCCCATCCTCGCCCCGTTCGTAGCCCTCCGCCTCCTTCTCGGAAGTGCGATCCGGTCGGTCGTCTACTTGCTTGGCAAGGACGTCCGGTCTGCACGTGATGAGGTGATCGCTGTCGCCCGCGTCGCCTCCCACCCCGGGCGTCTGCACGCCTCGCGTGTCCTGGCCTCGGAGGGCGTCACGGAGTCCGCTTCCGTCGTGCGTCATCTGCGACCCACCACATGGGATCAGGTACGTGATGTCGCCGAGGCGATCGGCGGCTATGTGACGACGAGTAGCTCCGCACTCAGTCCGAGTGTGAGTGCCCTGGACACCATCGATGACTCGGTGGCATATCTGCCGGATGAGTCATACAGCCGCGTGCGGCGCATCCTGACGAAACCGAGCGTTCTCCTCACTGTGGTTCTTCTTCTCATCGCTGTCGTTGCAACGCGATCCCTGTGGTGGGGGGAGGGCGTGGTTCAGGGCGGAGCCCTGCTACCGGCATCGACGGGAGCGTCCGACCTCTGGCAGTCCTACATCGAGGCCTGGCACGACGTCGGCCCCGGCTCCACGACGCCGTCAGCGCCGTACCTCATGGTCCTCGCGGCACTTGCCACGGTGCTTCTTGGAAAATCTGCCTGGGCGATCGCCGTGGTCCTGATGTTGGTGATCCCGATCGCTGGATGGTCCGCCTACATCGCATCGCGCGACATGATCCCGTCGAAAATCACGCGGGCATGGATGGCAGGTGCCTACGCACTCCTCCCGGCGATGACGGGTGCGATCGCCTCCGGTCGGATCGGAACGACGATCGCGTCGATCGCACTCCCGTTTGCCATCCGATCCCTGTGGAGATTGACGACGCCGCGAGGATCGTTGCGACGTGCCGCTGGGACCGCGATCCTGATGAGCATCGTGCTGGCGACCGTCCCGGCCATGTGGATCGTGCTCGTGCTTGCCACGGTGATTCTCACCGTGCGCCGGGTGACTCGACAGGTCGCGCTGCGACTGACGCTCGCCCTTGTCGTTCCCTTAGCCGTGCTGATTCCCTGGACCGGGTATCTGATCACCCATCCAGTCCTATTCCTGCTCGAGCCGGGCCTGCAACGCGCGTCGTTGATCGACCCCGACCTCGCCCCCCTCGACGTACTCGCCCTGCACCCGGGCGGCCCAGGCATGACGCCCCTGTGGGTGACCGGTGGCATCCTGCTCGGCGGAGTCCTCGCGCTGTTGCGGCGCGACACCCTGCGGCTCGTGGGTGCCTGGTGGATCATCGGTGGACTCGCGGCGGTCGTCGGGATCGTCCAGTCCCTGATCCGCGTCACACCGCCCGGGTATTCGGAGGCGCTGTCCCCGTGGCCGGGGCCGGCGACCCTACTGTGGGGGTTGGCCCTCATCAGCGCCTCGGGTGTCGCGGTGCGCGGACTCCGTGAACGCTTCGTCCGCTCCAACTTCACCATCTGGCAGCCGATCGCCGTGGTCGCCGTGATCGGCGCGGTGGCCGCTCCGATCATCAGTGCGATCTGGTGGATCCCTGCGCGAGATCTCGCAGTGTCGCGCGCACCCATGTCACCGCTCCCGGCCTTCGTCGTCGCTGAAGCTGCAAGCCCCCAAGCTCCACGATCGCTCGTGATCGCCAGTTCGCGCGCCGGTGCCGTCACCTATTCCCTGGTGAACGGCGCGGGCGAGATGCTGGGTGACGCGGAGACACTTCCCCCCGCCGACGTCTGGGTGGGACTCGATCACTACGTGGCGTGGATGGCGTCCGGGCGCGGGGGTCCCGAGGTCCCCGCGATCGCCGGATACGGAGTCCGCTACGTGGTCCTCGATCGCGGCACCACGGCCGATCTCGTGCAAACCCTCGACTCCGAGCCTGGTCTGCGCAGACTCTCGAGTGCGGATGGGGCCGTGCTCTGGCGTGTTGCCGGGGTGACCTCGCGCGCGCGCGTGGTGGTGGACGCCGACGCGTCACCGCTGGGCTTGACGAGCCCGGAGACGGTGGGGGTCGATCCCTACATCGATCAATCCCTTCCCGAGGGGTCCGGGCAACGCGTCGTCGTCGTGGGCGCCAGCCAGGATGCCGGCTGGCGCGCCACCTCGGGTTCTGCGGAGTTGACTCCGGTCATCGCACCGGACCCGCTCGCGTGGTCGTCCGCATTCCTCGCACCCGAGGGCGCGCAGCCGATCCGGGTGTGGTTCGACTCGGGTGCGCGACCCTGGTGGTTGTGGGCGCAGGTGGTCATCGTCGCCGCCCTGGTGATCCTTTCCCTGCCATCGCGTCGGACCTTCGATCCCGACCCTGATGCCGAGGTGGCGGAATGAGCCTCGTGCGCAGACCGGACCTCACCCTGCGATGGACGCTAATCGCAATCGTCGCGGTCCTGGTCGTATCCCTGCTCGGGGAGATTGCCCATCGATGGATCGGCGAACCCGTTGCCGAACCGGCTGTGACCCGCGAGCCGATCGCATCCCAGGTCCTGTTGTGCCCGGAGCCGGGTGCGGGTGGTGATCTCGGAGTCCGGGTGACCGGTGCAGTCGTCCCCGGCCAGCCGGGTGAGGGTCCGGGGAGCGCGGGATTGGTGACACTTCCGGGCACGGGTTCCGCGTCCACCCCGATTCGACAGGCGGGGGAGCAGGGCCAGATCGAGGCGTTCGGCACCTCGCTTCCGCCGGTCGTGGCCTTCGGCGAAGGCTCGCTCGCACCGGGACTCGTCGCGGACCAGTGGGGCCGCGATCCTTCGGGCAAGGGTCGCGGGATGGCAAGCACCGCGTGCGCGCCCGCCGCGTCGGACTTCTGGTTCGTCGGGGGAGGTGCCGTCGCCGGGCGCCGCACCCGGGTCGTCATGGTCAACCCGGATGAGACCGCAGCCATCGTTGACGTGATCATCCACGGCCCCGATGGCGTCATCGACTCGCCGGCGAGCCGCGGACTCGTGGTGAAGGGTCGTGAGCGTCTCGTGCTGCCCTTGGATGTGGTGGCGCCCGGCGTCAACGGCACGGCCATCCACGTCATCGTGCGTGCAGGACGGGTCGGAGCTTCGGTCGATGACGAACAACGCACGGGTCTCGCCTCGATCGGAACGGACTGGATCCCGCAGGCGGCTGCGCCGGCGACGCGCGTCTACGTCCCCGGGGTCATCAACGGTGATGGAGCGCGCGTCCTATCCGTCGCGGCGGTCGGCGAAGACGACGCGATCGTGAAGGTGCGGATTCTCGCGCAGGAGGGTGCCTATGCGCCCGCGGATCGCGGGACCATCCAGGTGCCGGCTCAATCCGTGGCCACCCTCGACCTGGCGCCCATACTTCCGCAGACGCCGGACGGTGTGCTCCCGGCAACCGTGGAGCTGACGAGTGACACGCTGATCGTCGCCGGCATGCGTCAGTTCTTCGGCGGGCGTCGCGTCCAGGATGACACCAGCTTCGTAGGCGGGTCGCAGCCGTTCATTGGCCCGGCGGCGGTCACGGGGCTCCCGGTGCGTGCGGCGACCGACGTACGCCTATCCATCACCGCACCGGAGTCGCCCGCCGCCGTGGACATCACCCTCCTGCCCTTCCGGGGAGGGCGGGAGGTTTCCGTTCCGACGTCACCCACGCGGGTGCAGGTCGAGGCCGGTCAGCTCCGCTGGGTCAAGCTCGAACCCCCCACGGATGTGGACTGGTACACCGCGATCGTCACGCCGGCCCCGGACTCGGGCCCGGTCCTCGTGGCACATCGCGTGCGGGAGAAGTCGCGATTCGGCGATCTGATCACCGGCTACTCCTGGCGTCCGCTCCGCACCGACGTGGTGGTTCCGGTGGCCACCCAGGACATCGCGGTGGCGGCGAACTGACGGCGTGCCGGAGGCCGAAAGCGCGCACCGACCACTACCGTCGCTCGGGTGAACCGACGTCGTTGCTCGAAACCGTCGTGTTCCCAACCTGCCGTGTCCACTCTCACCTATGTATACGCCGATTCCACCGCGGTCCTCGGACCTCTGGCCACGTATGCCGAGCCCCACTGCTACGACCTCTGTCAGATGCACAGTGAGCGGATGACCGCCCCGATCGGCTGGGAGATCGTCCGAATCTCGCCGGATCCCGATGCACTCAAGCCCACCGTCGACGACCTTGAGGCCCTCGCCAATGCGGTGCGCGAGGCTGCGCGCCCCCGCTTCGACGCGGCCGACCCGGAGCCCATGTACACCCCGGGATCGGTGGAGGTCGCGCGGCGCGGTCATCTCCGTGTGCTGCGCTCCGTTGATGAGTCGGAGCAGGCGGGGGATGTCGGGTATCAGCAACGGCTGGACACTGACGACTCGTGGTGAGTCCCGCGCCACTACCCTGATCATGTGAGGGATCTGGGCGCGATCATCAAGGCCTACGACGTCCGAGGCGTCTATCCGGATCAACTCGACGAGCAGCTCGCCCACGATGTGGGAGCTGCCTTCGTGCGCGTCTGCGGAATCGCGGATGCCGAGGGCGCGGTGGTGATCGGACACGACATGCGGCCGTCCGGACCGGACCTCGTCGCCTCCTTCGCGGAGGGTGTGCGCGAGCAGGGATGCGATGTCGTACTCATCGGACTCGCAAGCACCGACGGCCTCTACTACGCCTCGGGTGCGCTCGGCCTTCCCGGAGCGATGTTCACGGCGAGCCACAACCCGGCGAAATACAACGGCATCAAGTTGTGTCGTGCCGGGGCGGCTCCCGTGGGTCAGGACTCGGGGTTGCGCGAGATACGCGCCTTGATCGAATCCGGGATCCCGGCCGGTGCGGGCCGCATCGGCGACGTGACGCAGCGGGACCTTCTCGCCGACTACGCAGGGTTCCTGCGGTCCCTCGTCGACCTGGGGTCGATCCGGCCGCTGCGCGTGGTCGTCGACGCCGGCAATGGCATGGGCGGCTTCACCGTTCCGGCGGTCCTCTCCGAGGACGCCGGACTCCCGCGCCTTCCGCTCACGATCATTCCCATGTATTTCGAGTTGGACGGCACCTTCCCGAATCACGAAGCCAACCCGATTGAGCCGGAGAACATGCGTGATCTCCAGCGTCGAGTCCTTCAGGAGAAGGCGGACATCGGTCTCGCCTTCGACGGGGACGCGGACCGCTGCTTCGTGGTGGATGAGCGCGGGGAGATCGTGAGTCCCTCCGCGTTGACCGCTCTGATCGCGCAACGGGAACTCGCTCGGCATCCGGGGGCGACCATCATCCATAACCTGATCACGTCGAAGACAGTCCCCGAGGTGATCGCTGAGAACAACGGAGTTGCCGTACGCACGCGCGTTGGACACTCCTTCATCAAGGCGACCATGGCGGAGACCGGGGCCGTCTTCGGCGGGGAGCACTCGGGGCACTTCTACTTCCAGGACTTCTGGCGCGCTGACTCCGGGATGCTCGCTGCGATGCACGCGCTTGCGGCACTGGGCACGGCCGGCCCAGGCACCACCCTGTCGTCGCTCATGGCTCCCTTCCAGCGTTACGCCGCCAGCGGGGAGATCAACACGGAGGTGAGTGATCAGGCCGCTGCTACGGCCAGGATCAAGGCCCGCTACGCCACTCGTCCCGACGTCAGCGTCGACGAACTCGATGGGCTCACCATCGACGGGGCCGACTGGTGGTTCAACGTCCGCCCGAGCAACACCGAACCGCTGCTCCGGCTCAATGCCGAGGCACGGGACTGTGATGAGATGGTGCGACTACGCGACGACGTGTTATCTCTGATGCGGGAGGGTGCGTGATGGCCGGTCCCTTGGGTCTCTCCGAGAATCTGTGGGAGGTGCTCGCCTGTCCATGCGATGCGCATGATGCGGTCGTCGCGGACGAGCAGGATCAGATGATCGTGTGCACGGTGTGTCAGCGCCGGTTCCCGGTGCGCGATGGAGTGCCGGTGATGCTCCTCGACGAAGCCCTGTTCCCCCCGGCGGTCGAGGGCTAGTGCACCGGATCACCGGAGCGCTCAAGGAATACGACTGGGGTATCCCGGACGGTCTTGCAGCGTGGAGTGGTCGCTCGGATGGTCGTCCGCAAGCCGAACTGTGGTTCGGGGTGCACCCGACCGGGCCGTCCCCGGTGGTCGGCACCGAGACGACCCTCGCCGATGCATGTGCGGTCGGGGAGGTCCCGATCCTGGTGAAACTCCTCGCCGCGGCCCATCCGCTCTCCATCCAGGTGCATCCGAATGCGGAGCAGGCTGCGCGCGGATACGCGCACCAGGGTGATACCGCGATGTATAGCGACGACCAGGAGAAGACCGAGTTGCTCGTGGCGCTGGAACCCTTCGAGGCATTCTGCGGGTGGCGCGACATGGGGACGGCAGCGCGTGTCCTTTCCGAGTTGTCGAATACCGACGAGGCTGTACGTGCGCTCGAGTCAGGTGATCGTGAGGCGGCGCTCCGCGCACTTCTGGAACTCGCGTCCACCTGCGACATCCGTGCCTGGAACGCCGAACTCCCGTCGGCGGTGGAACGCGCCCGATGGAACGAGGCTGACGTTGCGGCGTATCGCACGGTTGTGGACGAGTTCCCTGAGGATCCGGGAATTCCGGTCACGGTAATGCTGGACCGGATCTCCCTCGACGTCGGCGATGCGGTCTATGTCCCGGCTGGGATCCCGCACAGTTACATCCGGGGAATCGGACTGGAAGTGATGACGTCGTCGGACAACGTGCTTCGGATGGGATTGACGGGTAAGCCCGTCCACCGCGAGGAGGCGATCCGCTGCCTGGACTGGAGTGCGGCCCCGGTGGTGATCCGGGGGAGTGACCACATCGCCCCGGCGGGAGCCCCCTTCTCGGTGGATCTCGTGCGGGAGGCCACGGTCGCGTCGGGCGACTACCGGCTGCTCCTCGGCATCGACGGCCCACTGACCGTCGAGTTCCCGGAGTGGGAAGTCGACGTAGCAGTGGGCGAGGCCCTGGCGCTCACCGCCACGGACCCCGCGGTGCGGGTACGCGCTTCCGGGCGCGCTGCTGTGGTGCGCGCCACAGCCTGACGCGTCGGCGTGCGTCTGGCTCCCAATCTGGCAGACTTGAGGCCTCAGCGGTCCGGAGCCCTGGTTCCCGCTGGTCCGCGAACCATCGAAGCCTCGTGCCGTTCGCTCCCATGAACCGCGCCGTTGGCGCCGATGAGGAGTTGTTATGTCGTTGACCAAGCCTGATGGCACCCCCGATTACAAGGTGGCCGACCTCGGTCTCGCCGAGTTCGGCCGCGACGAGATTCGTCTCGCCGAGCACGAGATGCCCGGCCTCATGGCCATGCGTGCGGAGTACGGGAAGAGCAAGCCGCTCACCGGTGCGCGCATCACCGGCTCCCTGCATATGACGATCCAGACCGCCGTGTTGATCGAGACCCTGGTGGAACTCGGAGCCGATGTCCGCTGGGCGTCCTGCAACATCTTCTCGACGCAGGACCATGCTGCTGCTGCTGTGGTCGTCGGACCGAACGGAACCCCAGATAACCCGCAGGGTGTCCCGGTCTTCGCCTGGAAGGGCGAGACACTGCCGGAGTACTGGTGGTGCACCGAGCAGATTCTGATGTGGCCGGACGGCAAGGGCCCGAACATGATCCTCGACGACGGTGGCGACGCGACGCTTCTCGTCCACAAGGGCACCGAGTTTGAGGCGGCCGGCGTTGTTCCGCAGCCGGATGAGTCGACGTCCGAGGAGTACGCCGTCGTTCTGGAGACCCTGCGTCGCAGTCTGACCGAGGATCCCGTGCGGTGGACCACCATCGGTGCAGGAATCAAGGGTGTGACGGAGGAAACCACCACAGGTGTGCACCGTCTCTACGAGATGTTGCGTGAGGGATCGCTCCTCTTCCCGGCGATCAACGTCAATGACTCGGTGACCAAGAGCAAGTTCGACAACAAGTACGGCTGCCGTCACTCGCTCGTCGACGGCATCAACCGTGCCACCGACACCATGATCGGTGGCAAGGTCGCCGTCGTGTGTGGCTTCGGCGATGTCGGCAAGGGCTCGGCGGATTCACTGCGCGGCCAGGGTGCACGCGTGATCATCACGGAGATCGACCCGATTTGCGCCATGCAGGCGGCGATGGACGGCTACCAGGTTGCCCGACTCGAGGATGTCATCGATTCCGCTGACATCTTCATCACCGCCACCGGCTGCTACGACGTCATCACGGTCGATGACATGGCGAAGATGAAGCATCAGGCGATCGTCGGCAACATCGGCCACTTCGACAATGAGATCGACATGGCCGGCCTTGCGCAGGTGCCCGGAATCAAGCGCAAGACCATCAAGCCGCAGGTGGACGAGTGGATCTTCCCTGACGGCCACTCCATCATCATGCTGAGTGAGGGTCGACTGCTGAACCTCGGTAACGCCACCGGCCACCCGTCATTCGTGATGAGCAACTCCTTCACCAACCAGGTGCTCGCGCAGATCGAGTTGTTCACCAAGCTCGATCAGTATCCGCTCGGCGTCTACACGCTGCCCAAGCACCTCGATGAGAAGGTTGCACGGCTGCACCTCGATGCACTCGGGGTTCATCTCACCGAGCTGAGCAAGCCCCAGGCGGAGTACCTGGGTGTCGACGTTGCTGGCCCGTACAAGCCGGAGCACTACCGCTACTAACGCGCGTGGGGGCCACGTATCTGCGTGGCCCCCACGTACTCTCCGCCCATGGTCCATGTCATCGGCGGAATCGGAACCGCCCTCGTTCTCGTCGCGTACTTCCTCGTGTCGAATGGGCGCCTAAGTCGGCCTCCCTCGGATTCCAAGGCATGAACTTCGTCGGAGCCGCACTCCTCACCGTTTACGGGTTCCTGCTCTTCGCATGGGCCTCCGTTGCGCTCAATGCCATCTGGGGCTTGATCGCCGTCGTCGCACTTGTGCGCGTCATGCGCAAGCACCCCGCTTCAGACGTCGTACCCGACGAATAGGTTCGCTGCATGGCCACGCGTGCTCCCGCGGATTACCCCGGGTGCCCTGAAACGGTGTGCGCTGCCGAGGCTGCAGGTATCCCGCTCATCTCGCCGCGGTGGGGAATCCCAGACGCACTCATCACGATCGGTCTCTCGGTCGTCCTCGCCGTCCTCGCTGGCGTGGTGGCGCTGACACTTGATCTACCCCTCGGGATCGCAGTGATCGCGGGCATCGTCACCCCATGGATTGGACTCCTTGGCTGGCCTCTGCTCGCCACGCGGCTGCGCGGGAACGGGCCTCGGATCGACCTGGGACTGCGACTGACCTGGTCCGATGTGGGTCTCGGCGCCGCCGTCGGCCTCTTAGGGCTGGTCCTTGCGGGGGTAATCGCGTTGCTCACCCAGGGAGTGGTTGGTGACTTCAACTCTGCCGCGGGGGAGATCGCCGTCGAACTGCAGGATGAGGGCACCCTGGCGATGTTCGCCTTCGCGGTCGCCGCGATGGTCGGTGCCCCGATCGTTGAGGAGATCACATTCCGCGGCATGGTCTTCAACTCGCTGCGAAAACGTGGCCTCAGCGCGGTGTGGACCATCGCGGTGACCGCCCTGGTGTTCGCGGCCTTCCACCTCGAGCCGGTGCGGTTCTTTATTCTGCTGCCGATCGGGGTGCTCTACGGGTGGCTGCGTTGGAAGACCGGCGCCCTGGGGGCGCCGATCATCGCCCATATGGTCAATAACGGGCCGGCTGCGGTAGTCCTTCTCCTGGGGCTGCCGGAAGTGACACCATAGGGGCATGTCGAGCCCGCCAGGAATGACCCGCGGTGTGGTTCTGGTCGTCGATGACGACTCCGCCCTTGCCGAGATGTTGGGGATCGTTCTGCGCGGCGAGGGATTTGAACCGGTTTTCTGTGGTGACGGGTTGAGCGCCCTCGACATCTTCAGGCAGACCCAGCCCGATGTGGTGCTGCTCGACGTCATGCTCCCAGGACGGGATGGCATCGACGTCTGCCGTGCGATCCGCGCGGAGTCTGGAACGCCGATCGTGATGCTCACCGCGAAGACCGACACGGTCGACGTCGTGGTCGGGCTCGAGTCGGGCGCCGATGACTATGTGGTCAAGCCGTTCAAGCCCAAGGAACTTGTGGCCCGCATTCGGGCACGTGTGCGCAGGCGAGATGACGTGACTCCGCAGGCGCTGACCATCGGAGACCTCCACATCGACGTGGCGGGCCACGCAGTGCGCCGCGGTACGGAGTTGGTGGCCCTGACACCACTCGAATTCGACCTCCTCGTGTGCCTAGCCCGCAAGCCGGGTCAGGTGTTCTCCCGTGAAGCGCTCCTGCAGGAGGTGTGGGGGTACCGGCACGCGGCGGATACGCGACTGGTGAATGTCCACGTGCAACGGCTGCGCGCGAAGATCGAGCTGGATCCCGAGCGCCCCGACATCGTGTTGACCGTGCGCGGTGTGGGATACAAGGCGGGTCCCTCCTAGCGATGCTGCGCGCACTTCTATGGCTTCCCCGATCGGTGCGACGAACATGGCGGAAATCCCTGCTCATTCGCGTCACTGTCACCGCTCTGATCCTTTCCCTCCTCGCAACCGCAATCTTGGGTCTGCTTCTGCTCTCGCGCATTACGACCGGGTTGTTGGACGCGAAGGAGCGCGTGTCGGTGAGCGAAGCATCGGCCGGGTTGGGTGAGGCCCAGCGCCTTCTCACCGCCGCGGACACCGGCCCCGTTGCGCCACCACCAGCGCGTCTCGTGGACAGCGTCGTCACCACTCTGGCAACACGTGCAGGCTCACCGGCGACCTTCGACGTGCTCCTTCTCTCCTCGGATCCGTTGGTAGACGCCCCGGAGCGCGGCACCAATCTCGTCGCGGTCTCGAGCATCCCGCAGGCGCTCCGCGATGCGGTGACATCGAGCAATCGACAGTCCTGGACGTATACCGAGATCCGCTTCCTCGACGGTCGCGCGCTCCCCGGGCTGGCGGTGGGTGCCCCATTGACCATCCCGAACGTCGGGCCCTATGAGTTGTATTACCTGTTCCCGCTCACGGGGGAGCAGCAGACTCTGGACCTCGTCCGTGGATCCTTGATCGGCTTCGGCGTCATCCTGGTTCTCAGCATCGGGTTGATCGTCTCGATCGTTACCCGACAGGTGGTGCTCCCGGTTCGTGCCGCCGCCCGCACGGCCCGCCGGCTCTCGTCCGGCCACCTCGAAGAGCGGCTCCCTGTTCGCAAGGACGACGATCTCGCCCAGCTTGCCCGCTCCTTCAATGAGATGGCTGAGAGCATCGACACCCAGATCGGTCAGCTCGAGGAACTCTCCCGTTTGCAGCAGCGATTCGTGTCTGATGTCTCCCACGAGTTGCGCACTCCGCTGACGACGATCCGAATGGCGGCCGACATCATGTACCAGGAGCGCCGCACATTCGACGCGGACACTGCGCGCAGTGTCGAGTTGCTTCAGAACCAGCTCGATCGATTCGAGGCCCTTCTCGCCGATCTCTTGGAGATCTCCCGCTTCGATGCGGGTGCCGCTGTCCTAGATGTCGAGCACGTGGACCTTGCCCTCCTCACGCAGCGCGCGATCACCGCTTGTGAACCCCTGGCGCAGAGATCGGGTGTTCGAGTCTCCTTCGCCGCCTACTCCCGACCATGTGGGGTGCAGTGCGACTCACGTCGCATCGATCGAATCCTGCGCAACCTTCTGGACAATGCCATCGAGCACGCGGATGACTCAGGTGTGGTGGTCGAACTCGCCGCCGACTCAGACGTCGCAACCATCACGGTGCGCGACTTCGGGGTGGGACTTCGGGCTGAGGAGATTGAGCAGGTGTTCCATCGGTTCTGGCGAGCCGATCCGGCTCGCGCCCGAACAACCGGCGGTACCGGTCTGGGTTTGTCCATTGCGCTCGAGGACGCCAGGCTCCACGGTGGGTGGCTCGAAGCCGACGGAGTTCTCGGGCAGGGTGCGTGTTTCCGACTCACGCTGCCGCGGGTCGCAGGCGGGGTGGTGGATCACGCCACGCTCCCCTTGAGCGAGGAGAACGTGGGCGATCCCGACGAGGAATCGCTGACAGTGGATGCGCGTCAGGGGTCGGACGCATGAAGGCAATCGTGACTCTCCTCGTGAGCGCGAGCATCGGAATGGCGGGCTGTTCGAGTGTGAGCGACATCGGAATCACTCAGGCCCTGTCCGCCCAAGTGCCCACGAGCGGGCCGATCGAACAGGGAGATCAAATCGCGAGCACGGATACTAACCAGTTCATCCGGGTCATCGCGAGTTCACCGACTCCCGGTATGACGCAACTGCAGGTGGTGCAGGGCTTCCTGGAATCCTCCGCGTCCTTCGACGGCAACCACGCCGTGGCCCGTCAGTACCTCACACCGCAGGCGAGTCAGGACTGGAATCCCGGTCTCGGGGTGCGGGTCTACGAAGGGACTCCGCCGCTCACGGAGTCGGGATCCACCGTGCGGATGATCGGGAGCGAAGTGGGCCGCATTGCAGCCGACGGACGCTACGAAGTTGCTGCAGCGGGTAGCGAAATGCGCGTGCGCTTCGGGTTGTCTCGGGTCAACGGCGAGTGGCGGATCGCCGCGGTACCCGATGGTCTCCTCCTCTCCCAGGCGGACGTGGATCGCGCTTTCCGCAGTCACTCCCTGTACTTCTTCAATCCGGGTTTCACCACGCTGGTGCCCGATGTGCGCATGGTTCCCGTGATCGGTCCGGGACTCGCGACAACTCTCGTGCGACGCCTCATCGACGGCCCGAATCCCTGGTTGCAGCCCGCTGTGCGCACCGGCTTCCCGGCCGGAGTGGACCTCAACATCGAAGCCGTCCCCATCGAGGGTGGAGTCGCTCGCATCGACCTCACCGCGAGTGCACTTTCGGCAGACGGTCCCACGCGCGTTGCCCTGTCCCAGCAATTGGTGTGGACGCTGCGTCAGGTGCCTGAAGTTCAGGCGGTGTCCATCACCGCGGCGGGTCAGTTGTTCGTCGTGCCGGGGATCACCAATCCACAGTCGCGTGACGCGTGGAGCGCGGTCGACCCCAACGCCATGCCGACAGGTGCGCGTGGCTATGTCGCAACATCCGTGGGGGTGCGCGCTCTGATGTCGCAGGGAACGGTCCCCGTCCCGGGAGCTGCAGGGCGCGACACCCCGGTGATCGGCGACATCGCCGTTTCGTCCGACAGCAGCCAGGTCGCCGGATTCGATATCGACGGGGTCCTGTACACGACACGTCTCGTGCCTGAATCGCAACTCGTCCAGCGTGGCGAGTACCCGGGTGCGACCAGCCTCGCCTTCGACGGCACAACGGTGCTGTGGCTGGTGGACTCGGGCAACTCGCTCGTCATCATCGGGAGCGAGGACCGCCCGGTTGCAGTTGAGGGACTGCCCCGCAATGCCCGACTCCTCGCGGCGGTCCCCTCCCGCGATCGCACCCGCGCAGCGCTCATCGTGCGCGAGCCCCAACGCACCAGTCTGTTTCTGGCCCGGATCGTGCGGACCGGAGCTGCGGCCGGAGCACCGGTGTCCATCGACGCGCCCATCCGGGTCGAGAGTTGGCTCGCCGAGGCCGTGGACGTTTCCTGGTCGACGGCCGATTCCCTGGCCGTACTCGGGAGCGAGAGTGCTGGCGGCCTGCAGGTGTACGACGTATCCATCGGACGTGGATCAATCGCTCCCCGTGGAGCGCCGGAAGCGCCGGTATCGCTGGCGGCTGCGCCTGGACAACCCACCCTGGTGGCCGCTGCCGATGGCGTCGTCTATGACAACTCGGGTACCGGATGGCGGGGACGAGCGAACGCCGCTTCCCCGGCCTATCCCAACTGAGTTCCCGCCACCGCCGCACCTGCCACGACGTGAACGCCCGCATGCATCAGGGTCAGCGCGGCTTCCCGCATCGTCGCCCCTGTCGTCACTATGTCGTCCACGAGGATCACGGGATCACCACTGCCATGACCCCGCAATCGGAAGGCCCCCGCGACCGATGCGCGTCGATCTGCGCCCCCAAGGCCCTTGTCCCCGCGTCCGGTGCGCTCGTCGACGAGGAGGGACGCGATGCGCAGTCGTGGTCTCGTCCGCGGTAAGGCGCGTTGGAGGAGGTGAACGGTGGGTGAGAACCCACGCCGCGCATGCGCGGCGCGCCGACTCGGGATTGGCACCGCGACGCGGGGACTCACGTCGGTATGCGTCGTGACCTCGTCGAGAACGGCGCGGAGAGCGCTCACGAGGAAGGGCGTCATGGAGAAATCCCCATGGTCCTTGAATCGATAGAGCACATGGCGACGTACTCCCGTGTATTGCAATGAAGCGAAGACGGGTAGGCCGACACCGGGGGCGACCTCGTCGAGGTGTACCCGGGTGTGGAAGCGGACGTGAGGCTCCAGTTCATCCCGGCATTCGGGACACAGGTGCACTCCGGGTCGGTCGCAGCCCGCGCAGCATCGGCCGAGTGTGAGATCCGCGGCTGCGGTACCCAGTGACGTGAGCCACCCCATGGGGTCAGTAGGCCATGGTCCTGGTGGGAGCGCATGGCCCCGGACCGCCCACCGGCGGACGCCACCCCCTGGGGACAACCGCCTACGATGAGGGTTCCTCCGTTCCCGCCAGAAGGGTCTGTGTGCTGTGGGTGTGCTGGACAAGGTCCTCCGGGCCGGCGAGGGGCGCACCCTGCGCAAGCTCGATAACATCGCTCGCGCCGTCAATGCCATCGAAGACGACTTCGTATCGCTGACGGACGAGGAGTTGCGGGCTCTGACAGGGGAGTTCAAGGAGCGCTTTAGCCAGGGCGAGTCCCTCGACGACCTTCTGCCCGAAGCATTCGCCACCGTCCGCGAGGCGGCCCGCCGGACCCTGGGACAGCGCCATTACGACGTCCAGATCATGGGCGGGGCCGCTCTGCATCTGGGCAACATCGCGGAGATGCGGACGGGTGAGGGCAAGACCCTCGTCTCGACGTTGCCGGCCTACCTCAACGCACTAGCCGGCAAGGGCGTCCACGTGGTCACCGTCAACGATTACCTCGCCGAGCGTGACTCGGAGTGGATGGGTCGCGTCCACAGGTTCCTCGGCCTCGAGGTCGGGGTGATCCTCGCCCAGATGCCAGCCGCCCAGCGCCGGGAGGCATACGCGGCCGACATCACCTACGGCACCAACAACGAGTTCGGCTTCGACTACCTCCGGGACAACATGGCGTGGAGCAAAGCCGAGATGGTGCAGCGCGGGCACAACTTCGCCATCGTCGACGAGGTGGATTCGATCCTGATCGATGAGGCCAGGACCCCATTGATCATCAGCGGTCCCGCTGATCAGGCAACTCATTGGTACTCGGAATTCGCCCGCATCGCCCGCATCCTCCGTCGTGACGAGGATTACGAAGTCGATGAGAAGAAGCGCACCATCGGTGTTCATGAGAGCGCTATCGATCGAGTCGAGGATCAGCTCGGTATCGACAATCTTTACGACACCGTAAACACGCCGCTCGTCGGATTCCTGAACAACGCCATCAAGGCGAAGGAGTTATTCAAGAAGGATCGTGACTACGTCGTCATTGATGGCGAAGTCATCATCGTCGATGAGCACACGGGTCGCATTCTCAAGGGGCGTCGCTATAACGAGGGGCTTCATCAATCGATCGAGGCCAAGGAGGGTGTGGAGATCAAGGCGGAGAATCAGACTCTTGCCACAGTGACTCTGCAGAACTTCTTCCGTCTCTACGACAAGCTCGGCGGAATGACGGGCACGGCGATGACAGAGGCTGCGGAGTTCAATCAGATCTACAACCTCGGCGTGGTCCCAATTCCCACCAATCGACCCATGGTCCGCGTGGACCTCTCGGATCTCGTGTACCGGACAGAGGAGGCGAAGTACGCGGCCGTCATCGAGGATATCGCCGAACGTCACGCGACTGGCCAGCCGATTCTGATCGGTACGACGAGCGTGGAGAAGTCCGAATTGCTGTCGGGGATGCTTAAGAAGAACGGCGTTCGGCACGAGGTCTTGAACGCCAAGCAGCATGAGCGTGAGGCCTCGATCATCGCTCAGGCGGGCCATAAGGGTGCCGTGACTGTCGCGACGAACATGGCCGGTCGCGGAACCGACATCATGCTGGGCGGGAATCCCGAATTCATGGCGGCCTCGGTGCTGGCTCAGCGAGGCCTGTCGCCGGTCGAGGATCCCGAGGCATACGAGGCCGCATGGCCCCAGGCTCTGGCGGACGCGAAAGCGGCGGTCGAGGCCGAGCACGACGAGGTCGTCGCCCTCGGGGGTCTCTACGTCTTGGCCACAGAGCGTCATGAGTCGCGACGCATCGACAACCAGCTCCGCGGTCGCTCCGGTCGCCAGGGCGACCCGGGGGAGTCGCAGTTCTACCTGTCCCTCGAGGACGACCTCATGCGCCTGTTCAAGGCGGACATGGTCGATGCATTCCTCAGGCGCTTCAACGTGCCCGACGACGTCCCCATCGAAGCGAAGATGGTCACTAATGCGATCCGGTCCGCCCAGACCCAGGTCGAGGCGCAGAACTTCGAGATCCGCAAGGACGTGCTGAAGTACGACGACGTCCTCAATAACCAACGTCTCGTGATCTACGGCGAACGCCGCCGCGTGCTGGAAGGCGAGAGCATCGCCGACCAGGTGCGCTCCTTCATCCGCGACACTGTGGCCGGGTACGTTCGCTCTGCCACCGCGGACGGGTATCCCGAGGACTGGGATCTGGAAACCCTCTGGACCGCTCTCAACCAGCTCTATCCCGTGTCCCTGACCATTGAGGACGTCGAACGGGAGTCCGGTGCCGGACGTGACGGGCTGAGCAGTGAGTTCCTCGTCGAGGTCATGGTCGCAGATGCTGAGGCGGCCTATGACCGCCGCGAGGCCGAGCTCGGTGACGAGGTCACGCGCGAACTGGAGCGTCGCGTGATCCTCTCCGTCCTGGACCGGAAGTGGCGCGAGCACCTGTACGAGATGGACTACCTGCGCGACGGGATCGGACTCCGCGCCATGGCTCAGCGTGATCCGCTTGTGGAGTACCAGCGTGAGGGCTACGACCTCTTCGTGGCAATGATGGATGCGATCAAGGAGGAGACGGGCGGCTATCTCTTCCACGTTGAGGTCCAGGTCAACGCGGAGGAGCCCCCGGCCAGCGATGTTGCAGTCAGCGAAGCGCCGGAAGCGATTCCTGCCGCGGCCGAGGAGCATCATCCGCAGATCGCGGCCAAGGGTCTGGGGCCGAGTCGTCCGCAGCACATGGAGTACTCGGCACCCACCGAGGATGGCGGCGTCGAGCGGGGATACATCGACGAGGACGGCGAGGAGCCGATCGAGGTCGACGAAAACGCCTCACGTGCCGAGCGCAGGCGAGCTGAGCGGGCCAACCGCAAGCGACGCCGCTAGCGCATCTCGACCGCGGTCACCACCCAGCGACCTCGGTAGGCCTGCAAACGGAATGCGATGGCCGAGGAGCGCTGCGCCCCGACGATGACCGCGCTCGCCTCGACTATCCCGGGGCCGACATGACAACACCGCACACCGCGAATGCGTCGCAGCCGCGAGGTCGAACCCTGGGCGCGTGTCGCGGGATGTCGGGCGAAACTCCGCCCGCGGGCCGCGAGTGCGGAGAGTTGCGACTTGATTACCCATTTCGACAACTGTGCTGAAGGCCGCTCGCCATGGGCGACCTCGACGATGGCGCGCGCAATCTGAGGAGCCCACGTGGCGGGATCGGGCATGGCATCGGTGACGGGGACCGACGCGACCGGTGCTGTCGGGTGGGCTGGCACGCCGGGGGCGACCTGCCAGGTCAGCGGGAGGGGAAGCTGGCGGGGTTCCGAGCCACGGCCACCTTCGATGAGCGAGAGGTGGGGGCGCGCTACCTCCTCCTTGACGATAGGTGAGATCGGGGAACTCTGGGTTGTGGTGATGCTCATGGCCCCTCCTGGACACGTACGCTTGTCTTTATAGCCGTTTGCCTTCATTTGATGCTGTTTGCTGCCCCAGCATCGGTCGAGGCCCTGGTCGTGTCAAGGGGGGAGGGGATTCCCGTGGATAACCCCGGCCTCATACAGGGAGGTGGCTCTCGGGACGGCGGTCGAAACATGTTTCGCGGGGCAGGCGTGCGACACACCTCTCCACCGTGACCAGCGGCGCAGACGATGACGAAGTGTGGGATGCCGTGCGCACGGCGCTTGCCACCTCGTCGGTGGAGCTGGAGTCGCGTGAGGACGTCCTAGGCATCGCGGCCGCAGAGTTGGCCCTCATGCGGCTTGTGGATCGGGGTGCGCGCAGTGTGCGTGTGATGGTGCGCGTCGCCGGTGAGGTCATCCGTGGCACAGTCCGGATCTGGAGCGACGAGCTAGTGATCCTCGAGGAGGGGGCCGACTCCTGGGCGGTTCGAGTGAGTGCCGTCGACGCCGTCACCGGGTTACCGCGGGCTCTCCGCATCGAGCGGGCGGAGTCCATGTCTATTCGGGCAATTCTCGACATGTGGACCGGGGATGACGTGGAGGTGTGGACTCGGAGTGGACGCTTCCGCGGTCAACTCGTGGTCGCCTCGGACCATCTCGAAATTGCGCGAACCACAGTGATCCCGTGGCCGGCCGTGATCGCCGTGCACAGGCGGAGTTAGTCCGTTCCCTCCTGGTTCAAAGACTCCGATTCCACCAGAGCACGCGTGTGCGCGTACATCCGAGCGATGTAGTCCTCGAGTGCGCTGGTTTCGATCCGCCACTGTCCGCGACCGCCCACCTTGATTGCCGGCAGATCCCCACTGCGCACGAGGGCGTAGGCCTGCGAGGCAGAGATGCTCAAGGTCTCTGCGACGTCGGCGAGGGTCAGGAAGCGGGCCATGGTGGCATCGTGCCAAATTCCGCCCGATCCGGCACATGCGGCTGTGGATAACCGACATCACCGGATCCCGGAATAGCGCATGCTGCGTCAAGGAATCAGGAGGTCGACATGGCACAGCGTCGCGCAATGCGCGTCTCAACGCCCCGATGGACGGATTTCCGTCTCTGGTTGGGTCTGGCACTCGTTGTGGGTGCGATGTTCGCTGGAGCACACCTACTGTCGTCCGACGGCGACGATGTCACCGTCTGGCAGGCAACTCGCGACTTGCCCGAGGGGGCGGTGATCGCAGACCTGCGTCCGGTGACCGTCAGCCTGGGAGATGCCGGTGATGACTATCTCGCGGCGAATGACGTCGTCACCGGACGGATGCTCTGGCCGGTCTCTGCCGGGGAGTTGATCCCGCGTCGAGCGGTTGTCGCCGGCGACCTTGCGGGTGCACGTCTCGTCACCATGCCGGTCGATCCGCTTCGGCTACCCCCGGACCTCATGCCCGGTGACCGGGTCGATGTCTGGGCTACGCCGAGCGAGCGTGCCGAGGCCCTTCTCGTTCCCCAACTCATCGTCCCCGGGGTGACCGTCGCATCCATCTCCGAGGACACTGTGGGCATCGGAGGACAGATCGCCGTCGTCCTGACAGTGGCCGAGGCCGATGTCGCCGAGGTTGTGGCTGCCTCGCGCGGTGGGGGTCTCGATCTGGTGTCCGTTCCCCTGTCGAGCCAGCGCCCTCGCGACGGGTCTCTGGTCGAGGCTGCAGATGCCCTCTCCTGACCTGAATCGAATCGTCTGGTGTGCCCCGGGGGTCACCCACGAGCAGTTGCTCCTGGAGGCGGTGCGAGCCGCTGGTTGGAGTATTTCTCGGGAATGTATCGATGCTGCGGATGTCCTCGCGGCGGTGAGCATCGAGCCGGGGTCCGTCGCGGTGGTTTCCACCGCGATCCAACGGGTTGATGTTGCTCTGTGGGAAGAGCTGTGCGCGCGTGCTGCGCAGGTCATCATTGTTCGGGGTTTTGGTGAGTCGGGTATCCCGCGCTCGCACGTGCATGACGTGGGCTCACCCATCGAGCCGGAGCCCGAGGCGCTGCTCGATGCGCTTCGGTTTGTCCGTTCCCCTCACGTGGAGGAGCCTGCTCGCGCGGAGCCCGAAGCTCGTGGTGCGGTGATCGCAGTGTGGGGTACGTCCGGGGCTCCGGGGCGCACGACCATCGCGATCGCTCTCTCGGAGGCCTGTGCGCGACTCGGATTGCGGACGTTGATGGTCGACGGCGATACTCATGGTCCGTCGATCGCACCCTCACTGGGGATCACCGAGCAGGCGAGCGGAGTTCTCTTGGCGTGTAAGCATGCCGAGCAAGGTTCACTCGATGAAGATGCGTTGGAGCGTGCGATGCGAGGCATCAAGCCGGGGCTCGATGTTCTGACAGGTCTCGATGATTCGACCCGATGGGCTGAATTTCGAGGCCAAGCGTTCGCGCGCGTCCTCCACGTGAGTAGGGCCGTTGCCGATGTCACGGTCGTGGACATTCACTCCTGTCTCGAATCGACGTCTGATCCGATTACGGGAATGCGCGGGGAGCGGAACGGAATTTCACGCGCCACGCTTGGCAACGCCGATCACGTCGTCCTGGTCTCGCGCCCCGATCCCGTGGGTGTGGCCCGCCTTGTTCGGTCACTAGCCATCCTGGGGGAGGTTGCCGGAGAACGGCGTCCTCATGTGCTCGTGAATCGTGTTGAGCGGGCTTGGCAGGTCAGGGAAGTCCATCACGTGCTGTCGCGAACCGGGTTCGTCGCAAATGTCGACGGTGTTTCGGAGGACTCGACGGTGACGAAGGCCGCTGCCCGAGGGAGCCTGCTCAGTGAGATTCGTTCGCGATCCAAAGCGCAGTCGAGCATGCGGGATCTGGCCCGGCGACTTGTTGCTGCCTAGGGAGAGGGAAGCACCACAACGGTGTCGCCCTTTTTCGCCCAGTTGTAGAGGAACTCCGCATCCTCTGCGGCCATGCGGATGCACCCTCCGGTTGCAACGGGGAGACCGAGTTGATCGGTGTCGTGCATCATGCGGCCGTCGTAGTAGATCGGGATGCTGTGAAAGCCGATGGGAGTCTTGCCATCAAGGCCGTAGGCGAAACGCGTCATGTGGTCGAACGTCACGCCTGAGTTCGGATTCCCGCTTCGTTCGGACTGGGAGTAGATCGTGTATGTGCCCTTTACGGGTCGGTCCCACCTGCCGACGACCGGGAAGCGCTTGACCACAGTGTCGTTCTCATCCATGAGCCACACGTGCATGAGGGCCTTGTCGTAAACGATTCGTCGACCATCCCCGTCATCCAACGGCCGTAGGGGGACATTGCGCGCCTTCTTGGATCGGGTCGCAGGCTTGGGCTTCTTGTATTTCGCGGGGCGAGGCCCCTCCGCGCCAAGGACGGAGGCGTCGATCGCGGGGGATGTGGTCGATGCGGGGGTCGGGGTGGGCGCTGAAGTGGGCGCGGAAGTGGGCGTGGGCGTCACGCTGGGCACCGTGGCGGCAGTGGGGGTGGGCGAAGGGGTGGAGTCTGAGGCAGAGGCCGTGGGAATCAGCATCCCGACACCGACACCTGCGGCGAGGCTCGCCGAGAGGAGGGCAGCCAGGGTGCGTCGTGGAAACCTGCGCGCGAACCCCAGCATGCCGCCACCGTATCTGCGCAGGCGATCTCGCATGGTGGCCAGGGGAGAATGTGCGTGACGGGGGAAGTGCACCTCACCAGGGTAGGGCGGTTACGGGCGCCCAGGGCGCACCATCGTGGTGTGGCGCGTGCCAGGATGGGTGGCAAGGAGGCGGATGTGCTCACTCCACGTCGGGGGTTGGTTCTCGGAGGCGGTGGCGTCCTGGGGGGAACCTGGTCCGTCGGGGCACTCGATGCACTCCGGTCCTTCGGAATCGACGTCGAGGACTTCGACATCATCGTGGGAACCTCGGCCGGATCCGTTCTGGGTGCACTCGTGGCTCTCGGCGTCTCGCTCGAGGAGATGCGCGGCCACTACGCCGGCGACGACGTCGGGACCGGCCCGCTCGCCCACTACGCCTTCGATCCCGACCGCGCGACCGGCGGTCATCGACCCGGGGTTCCACGTCTCCTCGCACCGGGTTCACCGGCGCTGATCGCCTCAAGCATGCGTCACCCGGGGAAGTTGCCGGTCACCGCCGTGCTGTCTGCCCTCCTTCCGCCCGGCTCTCGTTCCCTCGATCAGGTTTCGCAACTCATTGACGCCGCGAATCCCGCTGGTACATGGCCGCACCGACTGTGGGTGGTCGCGATGGATTTCGTCGACGGACACCGCGTGGTGTTCGGTCGATCGGGTGCACCCGTTGCACCACTTTCCGATGCGGTGGTGGCGTCCTGTTCAATCCCCGGCTGGTTCGCCCCCGTTGCGATCAACGGCCGCACCTATGTCGATGGCGGTGCGGTCTCGGCCACGTCTGTCGACGTGCTCGAGCACATGGGGCTAGACGAGGTCTACGTCATCGCACCGATGGTCTCCTTTGCCACAGACCATCCGACCAGCCTGGCGGCGCGCCTCGAGCGCCGGTGGCGTGGTGAGGTCACGAAGTCGTGTCTCGACGAGGCGGAGACGGTGCGGGCGCAGGGAACGCGGGTGTTCATCCTCGGACCCGGGCCAGAAGACCTCACCGCAATGGGCGCGAACCTGATGGATGCGTCCCGTCGACGTCTCGTTCTCGAGACGTCGATGCGCACATCACCCTCTGGCTGGGCGCGCTCCCTGGAGTTACGCGCGTCCTAACCACTCGGCTGCGAGGGATTCCTCGACCCGGAGGTACTTCTCCGTTTGGCGAGCCGCCTCCTGTTCGATGGTTCCTCCGACGAAGGGCACCTTCGCCGTCAACCGCCCCAGGGTGTGAATGGAGCACCCCTGGGATGTAGGCCGCAAGTCTGCGGTGCCCTCGAAGCGCAGGGGACCGGAGAACTTCACCGTCACAATGGCCGATCGCGAGCCGTCGTGATCCGGCGCGGACCACTCCTGGACCTCAGTGACGTCGATGGTCTCCCCGACGAACGATTGTGCGACGGCCGGCACATTCGCGGGTAGGAGGCGTTCGGTGCGCACCGTGATGGCTGAGGACGCATCCCCGGATATGTCGATCGTTGTGCGCAGCGACCCCGTCGCGGAGCATTTGGCCTCGATGTACTCCCGGTTCGTGAGCACACCGAATGTTCTGAACGCATCGGCGGCGAAGGCCTGGACGACATCAAGGGGAGTACTCATCGGGTGATCGTCGCATAGACACGAGGCGAACATCCGATGGCCATCGCGGACACGTCCTCATGGGGGCCAGGTTGCGGCTACGGTAGCGGTAGGCCCAGCGTGCGAAGAGGCGATAAGCGTGACTGTTCCTGGGGTGGACTCGGTTCCCGACCTCGACGTGCTGTCTGCGCGTTTCTCGCGTCAGATGTCGCCCGAGGAACGCCGCACCCACGGACATCTCCTTGCTGAAGTCCCAGCGATGGCATCCTGGGCTGCCGTCCGGCACCACGGCGCATCACTCGTGCGCGCGCGGGAGGTAGAAGGTGGCGTCGTTATCGAGATCGTGACCGATGACATGCCCTTCCTCGTGGACTCAGTCACGAATGAAATCGTCCGCCAAGGACTCGACATCTCGTTGCTGCTTCATCCGCAATTCGTTGTGGACCGGAATGGTGCCGGCCAGCTCGTTCATGTCCGGGAGTCGGATCGGGCCCAAGGTGACCATGCAGTGCCCGAGTCGTGGATGCTCATCGACCTCGAGCGCGGGTATCGCGACATCGACCTCGAGGCGCTGTGTTCTGGCGTGCGGAGGGTGCTCGGTGACGTGCGCCGCGCCGTCACGGATTGGCCCGCGATGGAATGGGCCATCGCCGCGATCATCCAGGGTCTGGAACGGAACCCGCCCCTCGGTGTCCCTCCGGGCGACGTCCTCGAGGCGATCGCTTTCCTGCGCTGGATCGTCCACGGAAATCTCACCCTGCTCGGTTATCGCGAGTACGACCTCGTCGACCTCGGCGGAGGTGACGCGCTACGACCCGTCTCCGGAAGTGGACTCGGAATTCTCCGCAACGACCAAGACCACGATAGGGACTCGCAGAGTCTGGCGGTGCTTCCCGCTCTGGTTCGGGCCAAGGCACGGGAGCCGGAGTTGTTGGTGCTTACCAAGGCCAACGCTCGCTCCACGGTTCACCGACCGGGTCACCTTGACTACATCGGCATCAAGCGTTTCGATGAACAGGGACATGTGGTCGGCGAGTTCCGCATCCTTGGAGTCTTCGCTACACCCGCGTATACAGCGAGCGTCCTTGAAATCCCCATTCTCCGGCGCAAGTTCGAACATGCGATGGCGTCCCTGGAGTTCCTTCCGAACTCCCACAGCGCCCACGATCTTCAACAGTTCCTCGAGACGTATCCGCGCGATGAACTCTTCCAAATCGAGCAGCCGGAACTAAACAACACAGCCTCGGCCGTGCTGCACATGCAGGAACGAAGGCAAACCCGTCTCTTCCTGCGTGTGGACGCCTACGGCAGGTCGGTGTCGGCACTCGTCTACCTGCCACGGGATCGATACACCACTGCAGTCCGCACTGCCATCAGCGAGCTTCTGCAGGACAGTTTCGGAGGGGAAAGCGTCGACTTCACGGTATTGGTGTCCGAGTCCGTGCTCGCTCGATTGCTCTTCATCGTTCGAGCTCCCGCAGGCGGCCACCTTCGAGACGTGGACCCCGTCGATCTCGAGGCACGCGTCGCGGCGGCCACCCGCAGTTGGATGGATGACTTCGGGGATGCCGCTGTGGGTGCACTCGGTGAGGACCGAGGACGCAATGTCGTACGAATCTTTGAGGATGCATTTCCGGAGGCGTACAAGGAGGACTTCAGTCCAGAAGATGGCGTCCAGGCGGTGCAGGTCATCCAAGGCCTGGCTCCCGGAGAGCTTGCGGTCCGCATGGACCACGCCGGCGTTGCAGGGGCACTGCGTTTCACGATCACGCGGCACGGTCGTGCCCTTCCGCTAGCCCGGGTGCTTCCTATCCTGCAGAACCTCGGATTCGACGTGCTGGATGAGCACCCCTACGAGATCACGGGCGCCGGGCTGCCTGCGACCTCGATCCTGAGCTTCGGGATGACCGCCCCGCCGGGCGCCGGCCCCGCCTCGAACGAGGACATGCGGCGCGCGGAAGACGCGTTCCTCGCCTCGTGGAGTGGTTCATGCGAGATCGACACATTCTTGAGTTTGGTGATGGCGGCAGGGTTCACGTGGCGTGAGTGTTCGGTGATGCGCGCCTACGCGCGATACCTGCGCCAGATCGGGTCGACATTCAGTCAGGGGTATATCGAGCAATCCGTCCTGAGTAACCCGACCGTCGCTCGTTCCCTGATGGACCTCTTCCAGGCACGTTTCGACCCGGATACGCAGGATGACCGCGAGGGGCGGATCGCCACGCTGGAAGAGCGCATCGAGCGGCAACTCATCGACGTGGCCAGCCTCGACCAGGATCGCATCCTCCGGTCCTTCGACATGCTGATCCAGGCAACCGTGCGCACCTCCTACTTCCAGATGCCTATCTCCACCACCGTGGCACTCAAGCTAGAACCGCGGCGAATTCCCGACATGCCTCTGCCGCGACCGGTCCATGAAATCTGGGTGTACTCCCCGAGCGTGGAGGGAGTTCACCTGCGCTTCGGAGATGTGGCTCGTGGCGGCCTGCGGTGGAGTGACCGGCGCGAGGACTTCCGCACGGAGATCCTCGGGCTGGTCAAGGCGCAGGACGTCAAGAATGCCGTGATCGTGCCGGTCGGCGCCAAGGGTGGGTTCTATCCGAAGCAACTGCCCGATCCCAGCATCGATCGCGACGCGTGGCTCATCGCGGGCAAGGCCGCATACGCGGAGTTCGTGACGGCGCTGCTCACCGTGACCGACAACCTGGTCGATGGCGTCATCGTGCCGCCCCCGCGCGTGGTGCGTCACGACTCCGATGATCCGTACCTGGTGGTGGCGGCCGATAAGGGCACGGCAACGTTCTCCGACCTCGCTAACTCGATCTCAGCAGACTTCCATTTTTGGCTCGGGGACGCCTTCGCATCGGGCGGGTCGGCCGGGTACGACCACAAGGCGATGGGAATCACGGCGCGCGGTGCGTGGGAGTCGGTGAAGAAGCACTTCCGAGAGTTGGGCATCGATACCCAGACCCAGGACTTCACCGTGGTCGGCATCGGCGACATGAGTGGCGACGTATTCGGAAACGGAATGCTCCTCAGTGACCACATCCGCCTCGTCGCCGCATTCGATCACCGTGACATATTCATCGATCCACACCCTGATGCCCGGACCTCACTCATGGAGCGCGCACGACTCCTCGGGTTACCGCGATCACGTTGGGCTGACTACAACCCCGAGCTCATTTCACCGGGCGGGGGAGTGTTCCCGCGATCTGCCAAGTCGGTCACGCTGACCAACCAGATCCAGGAAGCCCTCGGCCTCGAACCCGATATCGATCACCTGACACCCGATGAACTGATCTCCGCCATCCTCAAGGCACCCGTGGATCTGCTGTGGAACGGCGGTATCGGTACCTATGTGAAAGCACAGAACGAATCACCCGCCGATGTCGGTGACAAATCCAACGACGCGATTCGGATCAATGGACACCATCTCCGCGTCCGAGTGGTCGGCGAGGGTGGAAACCTGGGTCTCACCCAGAAGGGGCGCATCGAGGCGGCCCGGCACGGCGTGAAACTGAACACCGATGCAATCGATAACTCCGCCGGGGTCGATACCTCAGACCACGAGGTCAACATCAAGATCCTCCTGGACGGGGTGGTTCGCGCGGGGAAGATGACGCTGGAAGACCGCAATGCCCTCCTCGCCTACATGACGGACGATGTTGCGGCGGCGGTCCTCCGGGACAACTATGACCAGAACGTCGTGCTGGGAAATGCCCGTCGTGGAGCGTCCGCTCTGATCACCGTGCACCAACGGATGATCAAAGAAATGGAGCGACGCGGCATCCTCGATCGAAGCCTGGAGTCGCTGCCAGACGATGAGGAGTTCGCGACACTAATCGCCGCTGAATCCGAGCTCACCTCACCCGAACTTGCGGTTCTGCTCGCCTATAGCAAGAACTGGCTGACCTCTAATCTGAACAAGTCAACGCTGAGTGCCGATCCCTGGTTCCATGCCACGCTGATGGAGTACTTCCCTGCGGCCCTGCGGGAACGCTTCCCCGATGAGATCGCCTCGCATCCACTCCGGCCCCAGATCATCAATACGTCGCTTGCCAACTCGCTGATCAACGTCGGGGGAATCACCTTCGTCTACCGCGTCATTGAGGAAACCGGGGCCACCGTGCCCCAGGTGGTGCGGGCGGCGACCGCCGCCATGGGTGTCTTCGGAATTCGTGAGACCTGGGACTGGATCAATAGTCTCGACAACACGGTCCCCACGACGGCCCAAACCACGCTGCAACTGGAGACCCGGCGCCTGCTCGATCGTGCCACGCGCTGGTTCCTGCAATTCCGTGGTGGGGAACTCGATATCGCCTCAGAAGTAGCGACATTTCGCGCGAATGTCTCCGATTACGCCCAGGAAGTTCCCGATGTCCTCGAGGGTCAGGAAGCCGAACGCTTCCAGCGTCGCCTCCGTCGATTTACTGAAGCCGGGGCACCCGAAGGCCTGGCGCGCGAAGCGGCGGGTGCACTCGATGTCTTCTCCCTGCTCGACATCACCGATGTATGTAGCCGCACCGGGGAGGGCGCTGCGACGGTCATCCCCCTCTACTTCACCCTGTCTGATCGCTACGACGTGGACCAAACGCTCATCCGCATCACGGACCTTCCGCGCGGAGATCGCTGGACTGCCTTGGCGCGGCAGGCATTGCGAACCGACCTCTACCAAGTCATCGCGGCTCTCACGGCGCGCGTGATCAAGGCAACAGACCCTGCCACTCCCGCCCTCGAGCGCGTCGAGACGTGGGAAGCAGTCCACGCCGAGGGTGTCTCCCGCGCCCGCACCACCCTCCAGGAAATTGCGGCGGTCGAGAATCCGGATCTCGCAACGCTGTCCGTGTGCCTGCGTGTCCTGCGCAACCTCGTCGCCCAGGGGGACGTCACCGGCTGATCAGAACCGGTGGCGGTTTCTCGCCACCCAGCGGTAGATCGACTCGGTGAGGCCCCGAATCCCGGGTGCATCGCCGATCACGCCGACCGTGCGCCAATGCCAGCCACCGGTCCGCAGTGCTGCACAGATCGCTGCCCCGCCGGAGTGGTACCGCCCCGGGGCCTCGACCCATTGCACGGCTTCGCTGCACTGCTCAGGGGTGAGTCCCAGTGCCTCGAGATCCGACTCCTGCCACGCCTGCATGGGCATGCTTGGGTCCACGTGCCGCCGACCCCATTCGGCGGAGCGACGACAGAAGCCGCACTCTCCGTCGAAAATCAGCACAGTTGATTATGGGCCCATCACGACGAAGGCCTGTTGCAATGCGTTTGCAGGTGGTCAGGCTGGGTGTCCGTGTTCGAGTGAGCGAGGTTAGCCTTACCGTTCACTATGCAATCGGGAGATGTCATGGGTGCGCCCGCGCTCGTCGAGCCTGCCGGGGAGTTGAGTATCGACGAGGTGCGCCGATATAGCCGCCATCTGATCATCCCCGACGTCGGCATGACCGGACAGAAGCGACTGAAGAGGGCACGCGTGCTGTGCGTGGGTGCTGGTGGGCTCGGATCGCCCGCGCTGATGTATCTGGCTGCTGCAGGAGTAGGAACCCTGGGCATCGTCGAATTCGACGTGGTTGACGAGTCGAATCTTCAGCGGCAGATCATCCACGGCCAAAGTGACGTCGGACGGTCGAAGGCCGAGAGCGCCCGGGATTCCATCACGGAGATCAATCCCTTCGTGGAGGTGGTGATCCATCCCGAGCGACTGGACTCCTCCAACGTGATGGACCTGTTTGCCCAGTACGACCTCATCGTGGATGGCACGGACAACTTCGCGACGCGGTACCTCGTCAACGATGCGTGCGTCCTGCTCGGTAAGCCCTATGTCTGGGGCTCGATCTACCGGTTCGACGGTCAGGCGTCAGTCTTCTGGGCCGAGTACGGACCGTGCTACCGCTGCCTCTATCCCGAACCCCCGCCACCGGGAATGGTGCCGTCATGCGCCGAGGGTGGTGTTCTGGGCGTGCTCTGCGCATCGATCGGTTCGATCCAGGTCACCGAAGCGATCAAGTTGATCACCGGGATCGGCGATTCGCTGCTCGGGCGACTCATGGTCTATGACGCTCTCGAGATGAACTACCGACAGGTCAAAATCCGCAAGGATCCCAACTGCGCGGTCTGTGGTGTCAATCCGACCGTCACTGAACTGATCGACTACGACGCATTCTGTGGGGTTATCTCCGACGCGGCGGCCGAAGCAGCGCGTGATTCGACTATCTCCGTGCACGACCTCAAGCGCATGCTGGATGAGCGGGCAGCGGGGGAGCGGGACTTCGTGTTGATCGATGTCCGCGAGCCGATCGAGTGGGAGATCGTCACCATCGACGGCGCCGAGTTGATTCCCAAGGGCGCGTTCCTGGATGGATCAGCACTCGAGAAGCTGCCGACAGACAAGCAGATCGTGCTGCACTGCAAGGTCGGTGGTCGCTCGGCCGAGGCGCTGGCCGTCCTCAAGGGGGCGGGCTTCGCCGATGCGGTCCATGTGGGCGGCGGCATCAACGCCTGGGTCAGCCAGATCGAGCCGGAGAAGCCCAACTACTAGCGGGTCCGACTTGACTGCCGTGAGACGACGGTGGATCCTTCGCGGATGAGCAAAGACCATTCGATCACAGGGAATTCCGACAGCAACCCGCAGCCACGAGCGGGTCGTGGCTCCGCCCACGGCAGGATCTGGATAGCTGATGATTTCGACGCTCCAATGCCGGATATAGAGGGCGACGTCATTGCCAGCATCGTCCGCGATTGAACTTCTGCGAACGGCAGAGCAACTCGCGCCGTCTCCTACGTCAACGTGATCGGCGGCGACTTCTCGTGTAGTGAGTGGAGAGACGATCCCAAAGGGGGATGTCTCACACGGCGCAGGCCATGTCCGACCCGCAGCACATCGGCGACTTGATCTTGCCGTGGCCGTTGGGGCAGACCGAGATGCCGATGCGGGCGCCGTCGTCCTTGACGAGTACGTCATCGACGAGAGCCGCCTCACACGCACCACAGGTGGTGTTCACGGACATAGTGCATGCAGGACATGTGTAGCGAGCCATGACGGAACGCTAGCCCACGACCTCGTCCTGCGCCCGTCAGGCGAGTTGAACCTCGGGAAGAGTCGCCAGTGCCGCCTGGAGGCGCTCCTCGGTGAAGTCCTCATCCACCATGGTGCCGTTCAGGAAGGACTCGTAGGCGGCGAGGTCGAAGTGTCCGTGGCCGCAGAGCGCGGTCAGGATCACCGTCTCCTCACCAGTCTCCTTCGCTTTGAGAGCCTCCCGGATCGCGAGCGCGATCGCATGGGTGGGCTCCGGAGCCGGAACGATCCCCTCCGTTCGGGCGAATTGCATTGCCGCGGCGAAGCATTCGGTCTGTGGGACCGATTCCGCGTCCATGATGCCGAGCTCGTAGAGGTGCGAGATGAGCGGCGCCATGCCGTGGTAGCGCAGACCACCGGCGTGGATCGGATCCGGGATGAAGTCGTGCCCGAGGGTGTGCATCTTCATCAACGGCGTCATCCCCGCGGTGTCGCCGAAGTCGTAGGCGTACACACCCTTGGTCAGTGACGGGCACGAAGCAGGCTCGGCCGCAAGGATGCGCGGGTTGATCTTCCCGGCCATCTTCTCCCGGATGAAGGGGAAGGACAGGCCTGCGAAGTTCGATCCTCCGCCTGTGCAGCCGACGATGAGGGTGGGTGTGTCACCCGCCATCTCGAGTTGGAGGAGGGCCTCCTGACCGATGATCGTCTGGTGGAGCAGAACGTGGTTGAGCACGGAGCCGAGGGCGTAGCGCGTGTTCGGATCCTTCGCCGCGACCTCGACAGCCTCGGAGATGGCGATACCAAGGGACCCGCTGTGATTCTTCGGGTCGGCGCCGAGGATCGTGCCGATGTCGGTGACGTTCGACGGTGACCGGTGGATGGTGGCGCCGAAGGTCTCGATCATCAGGCGGCGATAGGGCTTGGTGTCATAGGACGCACCGACCTGCCAGACCTCGCAGTCGAGTCCGTAGAGCGCGCACGCGAATGCGAGGGCGGTACCCCACTGTCCTGCACCGGTCTCCGTCGTGAGCTTTGTCGTGCCGGCCTTCTTGTTGTAGTAGGCCTGGGGCACGGAGGTGTTCGGCTTGTGGGATCCAGCGGGCGACACCCCTTCGTACTTGTAGTAGATGCGCGCGGGTGTGCCGAGTGCCTGCTCCAACCGGTGGGCGCGGAAGAGCGGCGAGGGACGCCACTGTCGGTAGACATCGAGCACGCCACCGGGAATGTCGATGTATCGCTCTGTCGACACCTCTTGCATGATCAAGTCGATCGGGAAGAGTGGCATGAGGTCGTCGGGGCCCACCGGGTCCATGCGTCCCGGGTGGAGCGGCGGCGGGGGCGGTACCGGAAGGTCGGCCAGGATGTTGTACCAGGCCGTCGGCATCTGGTCCTCGGACAGGACGTACTTGTGCTGGTTGACGGTGTCGCTCATGAGACTCCTCTGCTCACGAGCGACGCTAGTCCGCCGGGCAAGGGCCCATCAACCGATTCGCGGAAAAAGTCAGCCACTCGTCCAGTTGTTCCGCTTGTGGCTGCCATCGCAGAACGGCTTGTTCGCGCTGAAGCCGCAGCGACAGAGGTAGGTCTTGTCGCCTTCCTTCAGGACGGTGCCGTCAGGGTCTTGGACCGTGGTGGGTCCGCTGACCTCCAGCGGACCATCGGGCAGTGGGGTGATCGTGACGTTGTCGCTCATGGGGGGAAGCCTGCCGTGCGCCCCGCCTGACCGCACAGTGGGGTTAGAGCAGGCCCTTGCGGGTGAAATTCGTGAAGGCCCAGTACCCAGGGAGTGTAGGCAACCAGAAGGTGATCAAGCGGTAGAGCAGGACTGAGGAGACGGCGATTCCGGCGTCGAGGCCGGCGGCGGTGAGGCCGGCGGCGAGAGCAGCCTCCACCGCACCGAGACCGCCCGGTGTGGGGGCTGCCTGGCCGATGGTCGCGCCGGCGAGATAGACAACGGCAACGACGGCGACGTTCATTGAGCCACCGAACGCTTCGACGCAGGCGAAGAGCACGCCGATGTAGGCGACATTGAGGAGCAGCATTCCTCCGACACCCTCGATCAGTTTGAAGGGGCGCTGGGCGACGGTGACGAGACGCGGTCCGACCTCGCGCAGTAACGGACCCACGCGGGAGGTGATCAGGCGGCGCACCGCGGGGACGGCGAGGAGAGCAAGTGCCAGGACCGCGACGGCTGCCACCCCGATCACCGCTGCGCGCGGTGGGTCGAAGGTGAAGTCCGCCTGGGTCCCCGCAGCGACCCCGAAACCCAGGAGAAGGACGATGTGCACGACGAAGGCCATCACCTGCGACACGCCCACACTCGCAGCAGCGAGAGCCGGGTGCAGGCCCGACTTCTGCAGGTACCTCACGTTGATCGCGATCGCACCGAGGGTCGGCGGTGACACCAGGGTGGCGAAGTCGCCGGCGACCTGGGCCTGGATGGTACGGCTCAACTTCAGCCGTTCCGGCACGAACCCGGAGAGCGACCACGCAGCGCCCACATACGTCACGAGACTGAGCAGGAGTCCAAATCCGAGCCACGACCATTGGGCATTCGCCACGAGCGCGGCGAGGTCCACCTGTGCCAATTGCGAGAGCAGCACGTAGCCGGCGATGCTGCCGAGGACGATCATGATCACGGTTCGAGGGCGGACCCGCTCGAGCTGGATTTGCTCGACGTCGGCGCCGGGACGCATTTCGACGAGGGCGTCACGCAGTTGAACGATGAGCCCCTTGTGCTTCCGAAGCGCGCGGCGGGTGGGTCCGCCCAATGCCACCGGTTGCAGTGTGGGGAGTGCGCGCGCGAGTCCGTCCAGGCTCATCACCTTGATTCCGCTCGCCACCGCGCGTTCGACGTTAGTGAGCATGGCGAGGGTGCACAGCAACATCGCGAGGTCGATACGTTGAGCGACATCGCTCGCTGCAACAGCGCCGGACCGTCCGCCGAGGAGCCATACCGATCCATCGTCTGCCCGGAGCAGGTGCTCGGCATCCAGTGACCGGTGGGCGATCTGGTGCTCGTGCAGGGTGCGCACAGCACGCCATGCCGACTCGAGTTCAGAGTCGGTGAGATCTGCAACGCGATCGAAAGTTTCGCCGTCGATGTGGTGGTAGGCGAGCAGACAGGAGTCAGGTCCGATTTCGCTGGCGAGGAGGAGGCGTGGCTCTGGTGCGCCGGCGGCTTCCGATGCGTACGCCATGAGCGCGGCGTGATCCAGGGACTTCCGCATGTTGAAAGCGCCTGCATTGCTGTCATCACGAAGGCGAAGAGAGGTCCAGAGCGCACTTGCGAGCCCCGCACCTTCAAGGTCACGGTCGAGGACGGTGACGTTGAGTCGATCGCCGGACCGCGTCCGTGCCATGTAGCGACGTCCGCGTGCTGTGGATTCCTGTGCGCGCAGTTCGGTGATGGGGAAGCCTCCGGCATCGAGTGACTGGGCAATCTGCATCCCTGTCGGTCGCGTCGTCGGCGTTCCCACTGCGTACCGGGTGATGAGCCCGACGGCCCAGCCCAGCGCCAGTGACACTCCGACACCAGCGATGGCGATGCCACCGCTGAGGATCGTCACGATGACCAGTGAGCCGATGACGATCACGCTCAGCACATTCCACGGGCGCCGTCCCATGACGCGCGACACGGTGAGGAAAGCGAGCAGGCCACCGAGCACCGGTGCCGTGGCGCCGCTTTGCGGGTTCGTGGAGCCGGCGAGGGCGATCAACAGGCGGGGATCGCTCAACAGCGACACCGCGTACCCGATCGCGGTCAGCGCCGAGACCGCCAGCAGCAGGGCGACGAGCGCGTCGAAGAGTTGCCGCACCCGGGAGCGCACCAGGAGGGAGATCGCCACTGCGACGGGGAGCCCGAGCGTGCCGATGCCGCCCACGATGTTGAGGATGAGAACGGCGGCGGGTGGGAGGAGTGCGACGCTGGAGTCGAGGTCCTGCTCAAGTCCCGTGGTCGTGCCCGTCGCGAACCAGGCGAGGAACACGGTGCCCCCCGTGATCGCGACCGCGAGGGCGAAGCGCGCGAGGTCGAGGGGTCGGCGCACCCGGCGCGGGATGACGCCCGCCTCGATGATGAGGGTCGACGCTTCCGGCGGGGCCGGAGGCGGGGGATCGGCGAGGGCGGGGATCAGGGGGACCGGACCGGCGAGGGTGAAGGCCACGTTGTCCTGTTCCCTGCTCACCGGGTGATCGTGTCACAGCCACCTGCTATCCATGGGCCCATGGAATGGCGGCTCGACCTCACGGTTCCGCCCCCCGCGCCCGCCCCGGTCCTTGACGTCGACCAGCGGGCGGTGGTGGATCACACCGGTGGCCCCCTGCTCGTGCTCGCCGGACCCGGCACGGGGAAGACCACCACGATCGTGGAATCCGTCGCTGCCCGGATTCCCGATATCGCCGCGGCCCAGATCCTGGTACTCACCTTCGGGCGCCGGGCCGCGCGCGAAGTGCGCGATCGGATCGCTGGGCGGCTGGGCGGCGGTCCACAGCCGCACGTCTCCACCTTCCATTCCTTCGCCTACTCCCTGGTGCGCGAGTTCGCTCTGGACGGTGAGTACCTGGACCCACCCCGCCTCCTCTCCGGTGCCGAGGAGGACGTGCGCATCCGAGAGTTGCTGCTCGGCGCTGCAGCGGATGGCAGCGCACCCTGGCCCGAGGACCTCGCCGGCGCACTGGGAACACTCGGATTCGCCAACGAGGTTCGATCGATGATCGCGCGGATGCGCGAGTGGGGGATCAGTCCGCAGCGTCTGCGCCGCATCGCCGCGGACACCGGTCGGCCGGCGTGGGCCGCAGTCGCTGCCATCGCGGAAGCCGATCTTGAGATCATGGCTCTGGAGAATGTGCAGGACTACACCGAGTTGATGCGCCGTGCGGTGGAGATCGCGGGGCAGGCGTCCGTCCGCGATCGGTTGGTCGAGCGCTATCGCGCTGTCTACGTAGATGAGTACCAGGACACCGATCCGCTGCAGACGAGGTTGCTCTCCCACCTCGTCACGCCGGCGTCGACCCTCGTCGCGGTCGGCGATCCGGATCAAGCGATCTATGCATTCCGGGGCGCCGACCTTCGCGGGATCGTGGACTTCCCCGACCGGTTCCGCACCGTCACGGGAGCGCCAGCCCCCATCGTTGTGCTGGGCAGTACGAGGCGATTCGGTCCTCGTATCCGCGCCGCGGTGAGCGCGGTCCTGCCACCCCCTCTCTACGCCTCCTTCGGAATCGATGTGACTGTTCGGCACCGGACTCCGACAACCCTGGGCTCGGGACGTGACGAGATTCGGGTGCAGCGCTTCGACTCCGACTCCGCGTGCGCCGAGCACGTCGCGGAGGCCGTGCGTCGCGCGCACGTTCTCGATGGAGTCCCGTGGAGTGACCTGGGTGTGCTCGTTCGCAATGGAGCTCAACTCGTCGGAGTCGAACGTTCCCTCCAACGGCTCGGAGTCCCGGTGGCGGTGTCCGCTGATGAGATTCCATTGCGTTCCGAACCCGCGGTAGCACGAATCCTTGAGGTCCTCCGTCTCGCTGCCCACCCACAGCGCGCCACCTCCACCGGAGTCGTGGACGTGCTCGCTGGACCGATCGGCGGCTGCGATGCCGGGGGTGTGCGCAGTCTGGGTCGCCTGCTGCGTCGGCTTCAGCTGGAGATTGATGCTCCTGTCACAACGTCGCGCGACGCGATCCGTGCCGCGATCCTGGATCGGGAATCGGTCCTCGACGATTTCGACGGTGCGCTCTCGGGTGCCGATGAGACCGCCATCGCGCGGGCCCGGGCGCTTCGTGCCCTGGTCTCGCGCGTGCGCGCGATGATCCGTAGTCAGGCACCCATCGACGAAGTGCTCTGGCAGGTCTGGACAGGCGGTGACCCCGGCCACGGGTGGCCCAGACGGTTGAGGGCGGCGGCGCTCGCGGGTTCGTCGAGTGCCCACCACGACATCGACTCCGTCATCGCGCTCTTCGACGCTGCCGAGCGAGCATCGGAGCGGTACCGCGGCGTCGTGGGAGTCACGTCCTTTCTGTCCTCCCTGGATAGTCAGGAGATCCCGGCGGAGCCGGTGGCCGAACGCGCGGCTCGGGGAGACGCCGTGCGCTTGCTCACCGCGCATCGAGCCAAGGGCCTGGAGTTCGAGCGCGTCTGGGTGGTGGGTGCGCAGGAGGGCGTGTGGCCGGACCTCCGCGAGCGGGGAAGCGCCCTGAATCTCTCCGCCCTCGCCGAGTTCGCCGAGCCCGGATCCATCTCGCCCACACGCATCGACATCGAGGAGCGCAACCTGTTCTATGTCGCCTGCACTCGCGCGCGCGAGCAGGTGACCGTCTGCGTAGTGGACGCGGGCGATGAGGGATCGGATGAACCGAGCCGCTTCATCGACGATCTCCTCGCGGGCGGTGCCCCGGATGAACGCGTCACCGGGCATCCGGAATCAATCACGACCTGGGATGGCCTCATTGCCGAGTTGCGGATCGCTCTCATGGATCCGAATACCACCGATGATGATCGCGCGTCCGCGGCGGAACTCGTCGCTGCTGCGGCGAGCCTCACCGATCCCGCGGGCGCGCCCTTGGTTCCCCGTGCACGTCCGTCCACCTGGTGGGGCGATGCATCGATCAGTGTCGGAGGTCGCCCGGTACGCGCTGAGGATCAGCCGATCGCCATGTCCGGGAGCAGACTCGACGATCTCATCGCGTGCCCGCTCAAGTGGTTCCTCGAGCAGGATGCGCGTGCCGAGACTCCGCGCGGATCGGCCACCCAGTTCGGCTCGATCATCCACGCCGTCGCCGAGTACGTCGCCAAGGGCGAGGCGAACCCCGAGGAAATCGAAACCCTGGTGGATCGTGTGTGGGGCCGGGTGCCCTTCCTGGCGGGCTGGCAGTCGGATTCCGAGCGCCGTGCTGCGCATGAGGCACTCACTCGTTTCCTTACCTATCACTCCGCTGCCGAACGCGAGTTGGTGGCGACGGAATGCAATATGCGCGCTGATGTCGAGGTCACCACCGTCGATGGAACCGACACCGTGCGTCTGTCCGGATTCGCCGATCGCATAGAACGTGATGACCAGGGGCGACTGGTTCCCATCGACTTGAAGAACATGAAGAATCCTCCGCCCGACTCCAAGGTCCCCGAGCACGGCCAACTCGGGGTCTACCAACTCCTCGTCGAACGCGACCCGCCGGCATCAGAGGGCGCGGCCGTCAGTGGCGGCGCCGCCCTCGTGCAACTCCGCGGAGGCACCGTAGATGGATTTCCAAAGGTGCAGTTTCAGGGACCCATCGCCGACGATCCCACGTGGATCATCGATCGGCTCGGTGAGGCCGTCTCGATTCTCCGCCGCGAGGCATTCACCCCGCGCGAGGGCTCGCAGTGCACGTACTGCGCCTTCACGGCCAGCTGTCCCACCAAGCCGGTGTCCGATGACCTCCTACCCCAGGAGCGTCCATGACAGCTGATGTGCGGGCCACAGTGGATTCGATCATGGGCTTCCCGCTCAGTGAGGAGCAGTGGCAGGCCGCCTCCGCGCCGCTCACACCGGGCGTCATCATTGCCGGTGCGGGAACGGGGAAGACCACAACGATGGCCGCGCGTGTGGCCTACCTCGTCGCATCCGGGGCCGTTCCCCCGGAGCGGATCCTGGGACTTACCTTCACCAAGAAGGCCACGGCCCAACTTCTCCGCGCCGTGCGCGCGGCGACAGCCGATATGCCCGGCGAGCCGGAGGTCATGACCTATAACGCATTCGGTGCCCGGATCGTGAGCGAGCACGGTGTGCGTCTCGGCCTGGAACCGCACTCACCGGTCCTCACTGACGCGGCGCGGTGGCAGTTGGCCTATCGCGTCGTGTGCTCCGCCCCGGATGTTGACATCGCCCGCTCACCCGAGTGGGTGACACGCGCCATGGTGGAACTCGATTCCCAGCTCACCGAACTGGCCATCGAACCCGACGAACTCATCGCCTTCGACACCGACCTCATCCGATTCCTCGAAGCCGATGAAGCACCGCAGAAGGCAGGGCGGGACATCGTGGAGACGTCCATCAGGCGACGCGCTGTCGCGCGCCTGATTCCGCAGTGGCGTGCGGAGAAGGTAGCCCGCGGACTGGTGGACTACTCCGACCAGATCCGACTCGCGGGCCTTCTCGTGACCATGTTTCCGAGCATCGGTGAGCAGCTGCGTTCCCGATTCGATGTGGTCCTGCTCGATGAGTACCAGGACACCTCCATCGCGCAGCGCCGCATGCTGCAAGCCGCGTTCGGCCAGGAGTTCCCGATGACCGCTGTCGGGGATCCCTGTCAAGGGATCTACGGCTGGCGCGGGGCATCCGTGGAGAACATCGACCGATTCCTCGAGCATTTCGGCGGTGATGGCACCAATTCGTATTCGCTGCGAGACAACCGGCGCTCGAGGGAGAGCATCGTGCACGTGGCCAACAGTGCCTCGGCTTCCCTTCGAGCCCGCCATGCGGGGGTCGCGGAGCTACGCGCCACGCGTGACGCCGGGAGCGTCGACATCGCGATGTTCGAGACCGCACCCGAGGAGATTGCCTGGGTCGTCGAACGGATCACTGCGCTTCGCGGTATCGAGGGCGAAACCATCGCCGTCCTCGCGGCCACCGGGGGCACGTTGGTGCGCTTCGACGCGGCGTTGCGTGCCCGAGGCATCCCGACTCAGGTCCACGGTGCGTCCTTATTGATGGACCAACCCGCGGTCCTGGACCTGCGTGCCTGGTTGCAGGTGGTGCATGAGCCCACGGCCAACCCGGCCTTCATTCGCCTGGCCGCGGGCCCGCGGTGGCGATTGGGGCCGCGTGACCTCGCTGCACTCGGTGCGCGGGCTCGATCACTATCCGGAGGTGGAAGCCGAAGCACCGCGGCAGAGATACGTGCAGCCTTGGCTGACGCGGTCGTTGGAGGCGATGTCGTCGAATTGACTTCGCTCACCGACGCCGTACTCGACCCGGGGTCACCCGATGTGTACTCACCCGAAGCGTTCACACGCCTTGCCGAATTCGCGGCAGTCCTGCGGGACCTGCGTTCCCACACCGGTGAACCGCTCGGGGACTTCGTGCACCGGGTGGCCTCGGTCACCGGCATCACCGTCGAGTCGCTGGTTGCTCGTTCGGACTCCACGCAGTACGAAGCGCTCATGGCGTTCTATGACCTCGCTGCGGAGTTCACCGACCTGGAAGGGGGAGCCTCGCTCGGCGCCTTCCTCGCGCGTCTCGCCGACGCAGATCGCTTCAACTACTCCACACGCATGGACACCCGTATGCGCGCGGGCGCGGTGCAACTCATGACGATTCACAAGGCCAAGGGCTTGGAGTTCACCCACGTGGTGATCCCGGAGGTCTCCGACAAAGACTTTCCCGGGGGAGAGAAGAACGGGCGGTGGCCCACGTCAGCGGACGTAGTTCCGATGCCGCTTCGCGAAGACGCACCCCCTGCGCTGCGCGCGTACCCGCCGCGCACCCATTTCCCGAAGGCCAAGGAGCTCACGGCGTACAAGGAGCTCCTGGCGGAGATGGACGAGGTGGAGGCCGATCGGCTCGCGTACGTCGCGTTGACCCGCGCGAGGGACACCCTCGCCGTCACGGGTCACTGGTGGGATGCCCAGCGCATGAGTCCGCGTGGTGTGCACCGAGTAATGGACCTGCTGCACGCCGAAACAGCCCACGTGCGCGTGGTGCACTGGGCACCGGAACCACCGAAGGGTGCGGTGAATCCGATTCGCTCGGCACTCGTGGACGAGTACCCGTGGCCGATCCCCATCGATCCCACGTACTCCCAGCGCCTCGCCGATGCCGTCGCGAGTGTCCGTGCCGCTGCGGGGCAAACGGAACTCCCGCTGGGGGCGGATCGGCGCGAGCGCTGGTCCACGGTCTTCGCCGCACTGACGGAGGAGTCGCATCGGATCCACGCCCCCGTGCGCGAGGTGCGTCTGGGTGATTCCGTGGGTGCAACGACCTTCCTGCGCGCTCTGCGCGACCCGGAGGCGGTTGCCCTGGACATCGCACGTCCCATGCCGATCGCGCCATCGCGCGCCGCTCGTCGGGGAACCGCATGGCATGCCTGGGTCGAATCGCGCTTCGGCCAGCAATCCCTCATCGATCCGTGGGAACTCCCGGGAGCGGCGGATGACGAGATCGACAGCGATGAGAAACTCGAGGAATTGCGTCAGGCCTTCGAGCGCACCCCCTACGCGGGTCGTGATCCCGTCGCCGTCGAGTTGCCCTTCTCCCTTGTCCTGCACGGTCGCGTGATCCACGGGCGCATCGATGCGGTCTTCGCCACCGAAACCGGATACGAGGTCGTGGATTGGAAGACGGGGGGTCGTGAGCACCTCGACCCGGGCCAACTCGCGATCTATCGACTCGCCTGGGCAGACGCCATGGGAGTGCCGTGGCATCAGGTCGACTCGGCCTTCGTTCTGGTTGCGAGTGGCGAAGTGCTGCGCCCCGACACCGATCCGCAGGTGATCGCCCTGCTGGGTCAGTCCGCGCGCCTCTGATCCGATTCCGGGACGTCCACGGGCAGGATCGGCCCGCGCGCACCGGATTCCACGATCTCGGCCTCGCCAGCCTCCTCGGTCGGCTCGCGCCGCGTACCCACGAGTCCGCGCATCCACTTGCGTGCCGGCTCCTCGATCCATCGCCACATGGCGTAGGCGAGCAGGAAGCACCCGGCGACCAGAGCGATCACCGACAACGTGTAGAGCAACCCGGACTCGATACCGAATGCGCGCAGACCAGCACGCCAGAGACCGAACACCACCAGGTGGGTCATGTAGAGCGAGTAGGACACGAAGCCGCCGAGGATGGCGATGCGGGTGGCCAGTGCGCGGGCCATCCCGCCCTGGGCGAGCGCCAGCGCTCCGATCCACAGGATCAGCAGTGGCACGAGTGTGAGGTGGAAGTACGGGGGGAGTGGCTCGCGGTCTCCGTCGATCACAGGTCCGCCCGGTTGCGCAGGACCCCAGGTGCCGAGGAACACCGCACCCGCGATGACGAGGAGTGGCAGGACGTACGACGCGATGTTGGCAATGCGCACGGTCGATGCGGACGGGGACTCCCCGTCGAAGAAGCGTCGGACGATCAGATACGTGAGCGCACCTGCGGTGAACTCCGTGAGTACGCGGTAGGTCGAACCCCAGTTATCCGTGTAGTACGCATCCGACGTCGACAGGCCGTAGCCGACCAGTGGTGCCATCACCACGATCCAAGCGACGACGAGAAGCCAGGTCGGCAGCCTTCGGTGCATCCAGAACAGCACCAGCACGAGAAGGGGAAAGAGAAGGTAGGCCAGCCACTCCATCGACAGGGACCATGCGACGAAGTTCCACCCGCGTTGCGGATCCGAGCCCCATTCCTGGATCAACAGCAGGTTCTTGATGAAGTCCCAGGGGGTGAGCCAGTCCCGGTCGAGGGCTTCGCCGGAGACGCGTGCCTGCGCTACCACCGCGACACCCGCGACGAGCAACATGACGAGGTGGACCGGGTAGATGCGGGCGAGGCGCAGCCACCAGAAATGCAGTGTGCCGCGGGCACGTAGCGCCGGGCCCAGCCGCGTCAGGTAGGTGTGGGCGAGAATGAATCCGGAGAGAGCGAAGAAGAGATCGACGCCGAGTCGACCTACACGCAACACCTCGGGGAGAACCGGGAGCGAGAGCACTCCGATGACGGCGAGTGGCCCCTGAAGGTGGTAGAGCAACACCCATGCCGCGGCAACGAGACGGATCCCGGTCAACTGCCGGATGAACACGTTCACGCTGACACCCTAGGCTCGCGGCACTCACCGGAGGGGTTGGCATGTCGGAGGATCGCCGTCTGCTGCAGGATCTCGTGCTCGCCCAGTCGACGACCCAGCGTGCGGGCCACCTGCGCGAAGACCCCGAGGCGCTAGCAGGACTCACCGACCGACTCTTCGTGCACGTGGGACCACAGGGTGCGCGCATCGATGGGGCCGCACTGGTTTGGGAGACCATCCCGTGCCCCGACAACGCGGTGACCTTCCTCGGAGTCGAGGGTGACACGGCCTTCTTCGCCTGCCACCACGTTGCGAGTGAGGAACCAGACGGGTGGCGCGACCTGCGCCAGATCGGATCCCGACTGGAGGCCCGCGACGTCGGGCTCATGGTGAGTGCGGTGGCCCTGGACAACTGGCGGCGCAGTCACGCCCACTGCGGGCGATGCGGCACACAGACCTGGGATGCAGACGCGGGCTGGGCACGGAGATGTCCCGAGTGCGATCACTTGCACTTCCCGCGCACGGACCCCGCGGTGATCGTCCTCGTGCGCGACGGTGACGACCGCGCCCTGCTCGGTCGTCAGGCGCAGTGGGCCGAGGGGTGGTTCTCCACTCTCGCGGGATTCGTCGAAGCGGGCGAGACGGCCGAGGCAGCCGTCGTGCGCGAGGTCCGTGAGGAGTCCGGTGTGCACATCACGCCCGATTCCGTCCACTACCTGGGCAGCCAGCCGTGGCCGTTTCCGTCGTCGCTCATGCTGGGGTACCACGCGTGGACGGATGATCCCTCGACGGATCCGGACGGGGAGGAGATCGCGGAAGTGCGCTGGCTCAGTCGCGATGAACTCCGCAGCGCGTGCCAGTCGGGCGAGGTCAGGCTCCCGCCACGGATCTCCATTGCACGCATGTTGATCGAGCGATGGTTCGGTGAGCCGATCCCCAGCGAGTGGGGCCGGAACTAGCCGGCCAGTTCGGCCACCTTCGTCACGACGTCGCGGATCGGTGGATTCGTCATAGTGGTCCCGTCGGAGAACAGCAGGGTCGGCACGGTTTGGTTGCCGCCATTGGCGGTCTCCACGAAGGCCGCGGCCTCCGGGTCCACCTCGATGTCCACCTCGCGGTAGGTCAGCCCTTCGCGAGTCATCTGCGCCTTGAGGCGTTGGCAGTAGCCGCACCACACGGTGCTGTACATCGTGACCTGGGGCTCACTCGACATATGCACACCGTAGACACTGGGGTGCCCACCGGTCGCACCCCCATGCCACGATCGGCCCGTGACCGATCCCGCGACCCTGCTCGAGGGGCTCGATGACGAGCAGCGGGCCGCGGCCGAGGCGGTCGACGGCCCGGTCATGATCCTCGCCGGCGCGGGAACGGGGAAGACCCGGGCCATCACGCACCGCATCGCCTACGCAGTCGCTACAGGTGCCCACGATGCCTCGGCCACGCTCGCCGTCACCTTCACCACCAAGGCAGCAGGGGAGATGCGCACGCGATTGCGTGGCCTCGGGATCGACGGGGTGCAGGCTCGCACCTTCCACTCCGCCGCATTGCGCCAACTCCGTTATTTCTGGCCGCGGCTGTCGGAGCGCGCTTTCCCGGGGATCGTGTCGAGCAAGATCGCGCTGGTCGCCGAGGCCCTGGGGATGCAGGCCGTGACGGCCGATCCGGCCCTGCTGCGCGATGTTGCCGCGGATCTCGAGTGGGCCAAGGTCAACTTCGTCCAGCCCTCGCGCATCGGCGAAGGCGACCAGGCACGTTCCTGGAGTCTCGAGCCCCGCCAGATGGCCTCACTGCTGCGTGACTACGAGTCGATCAAGGGGGACCGCGGTCTGCTCGACTTCGAAGACATCCTGCTCGTGCTCCTCGGCGCCCTGCGTGAGAACACCGGAATGGCTCGCGAGGTCCGAGCGCAGTACCGCTGGTTCACCGTCGACGAGTTCCAGGACGTCAATGCCGTGCAGCGTGCGCTCTTGCAGGAGTGGCT